>JAPLRR010000076.1 GCA_026399075.1 Methylococcales bacterium | reverse complement strand
ATTGCGGCTTTGCTTAACCATCAACTGCTCCCTGTCAAACCTGGCCGACCGGAGGCGTGGCCTAGCTTACCGGGAATCAATCAGGCGGCTTGGGTTACTGCGGTTGGGTGCGCGGAGTGAAAAAACCTACACGTGTAAGCTGGCACTCCCCCCCCTCATGTTCATGTTAACGGCAGGTTCGGCATTTGCCGCACCCATTGCCAAAGTAACTGCCAGCGCCGCCTTTTCCAAAAAGGACGGCGTGGTCATTGTCAAAGGCAGCACGACTGCGATACAGCCCTATTCCTCCGTATCCTTTTATGATGCAAGCACCAATACCGTGTTATACACCGTAAAAACCAATAGCAAAGGGGCATACACAGCCAAATTACTGGGTACATCAGCCACTTCAATACCTTGTTCAATACGTGCAGAAGCGGGCAACACCATTTCCACACCGGTTGCGGTAACGGGTGCCCCCAAGACTTGCAAAACAGCTTTGGTATGTACAGTAAGCGCTGACAAATCCGCCATCAAACTGGGTGACACCGTTAATTTAACGGCCACTATAAAAGGCAAGGCAAGTTCCGCATTTTGGAACAAAGGCGATGGGGTGGCAGTAGACAGCAAAGCCACTCCCGATAAAAAAGGCCTTTCCAAATTTTCCACCAGTTTTAATAATGTCGGGCGATATGCCGTGACCTTTACGGCGGAAAACCCAAGCAACACGTGTAAACAGACTATTGTTGTATCAGTCGCCCCGAACTCCCCAACCATTCCCCCTTCAGTCCAGGAAGCCGCACCCAGACCCGCCAAAGCAAGCGGCATGGGCGGTGACTATGTGGTTTTGCCGTTTAATGAAAAAAGTGAAGTGGGGGTCAGCCAAATTGGCTTACCATACAGCGCCTATATCCCTAGCCAAGGTCTAAACGCTTTGGTTTATGTCAAAGATGCAAAAAAGCCTGTCGCCCAAGACTTGTCAAGTTTGGACGTTTATTATTCAGCAGCCGTCAATCCCACCGACCCGGTAGGCGCAGACTCCATCAACTCAACCAGCCAAAACTGGTTTGATGACAGCAGCGCCGGGGCAAACTTTGATCTATCCGTTGCCACCGTCAATGATGGCAAATCACCCAAAGGCCAAACCGCCCTGTTACCTGGCAAACGTGTGGAAGACACCAAAACCGTGATAAAGAAATCAGGCTTTTGGGATCGCTTAATCAACACGGATAAAAACGGCTCTTCTGCTGCCAGCTTTGCCTTTAAAAAAACGGGCTCTGAATTGACCAAGCTAGACCAAGGCATCCGCCATAAACTCGATGCTGGCGCAGCTGTCCGCGCCATGCCTGGTATTGCTGGGCCTTATCAAAAGAACGATCCCCAACAGCTTAAAGCCTACAACCCCTTAGGTTATTTTAGTGCCCCCATGTTGCCCATTACCGATGTCGATGACAAAGGTCGGGTAAACCCCTTCCCGATCATGCGGGTGGTGGCTAAAAAAGGCGGTGCGGTTGTTGCCGCCACCGATGCCGTAGTCACTAGCTCTTCGGAATTTGGTTGCCGCGAGTGCCATGCCAAAGGCAAAATCGGCTCGGATGGTGAAGTGTGGCGTACCCCTGTTACCTTGGATGACAAGCTGGAGGCGCGTGGGCTAGGTACGCACCGGCCCGACAAAGGTAAAACCGCTTATGATGACAACGAAGTTTGGCCGGGTGCCATCCATAACCGTTTCGAGTTAAAAAAGAACGCGAAAGGCAATTTGGACATGCTTAACGAGTTTGACCCAAGCTTGGAATATTTACGCTCTGATGTAGACCCACAAGTGGCCTACCAACCGATTACCCCATCCGGCACAGCGCCAGCGGGTAAAGAAGGCACCCTAATCCGTGGCGACCGTGTGACGGCGGCCCGTTGGGTGGATGGCAAACTGCAAATTAAACTGCGCTTTTTTGATGCCGAAAACGACACATGGCAAGCACAAGAATATGCGGCGTTAAAAAATCTGGGCTTGATGCACGATTACATGGTGCTATATGGCACAGGCAAAAACTTTCAAACCCAATACACGGATATAGTGGAAGACAAAGTGAAAGCCTCACGCGCCAATGCCATCGGTTGCGTCGGCCACCACGGGGTCAACACTTTGGAGGACGCAGGGCTTAGAGGCACGTCCAGCTCATCCAAAAGCGACTATTCCCGCGCCGAACATGCCTTCCATGGCCGTATGCAAGTCTATAAAGCGGACATTACCATTGCGGGTGTCGCCCATAAAAAAGGTGAACTCATCCGTGATGCCCGCGGCCACCATAAATTGTTAGGCGGGCGTGGCTGGGATCCAGAAGGCAAAGATGACCTGGTGGCTATCGCCCCTGGCGGCACTGGCTCTGGCTATGACGGCATGAAAAACAATTTCTCACCCGAGCTGTTCCCCGCTGACCCTAATGGCGAGTTTTTATTCCCCGCCGGTGACAAAGTCACTATGCAGGAATGCACAAAATGCCACGCTGGACAAACTGAAAAAGTTTACCGCGACGTGCACTTTAGTGCGGGCCTGGAATGTGACGACTGCCATGGCGACATGTCAGCGGCGGGTAGCCTATACCCCCGAACAGCCAGCGCCCACCGGGCGTCAACCGACCCGTTCCGCGAAGCCATATTTGACGAACCGGATTGCGGCTCTTGCCATATTAATGATGGCAGCAAAGCGATATTGCGTAAAGCCTTCGACCCTGCGGACAAATCAGCGTCCACATTGCCCATCCATACTGCTGAAGGCATGCGCTTTGCCGTATTACCCTATACCGAAGCCAGTGTGCTATTGGCTACGGCGGGTACGACAACACCGCGTTATGTGTGCTTTGGTACATTAGAGTGTAAACAAGCCGTCAGCACGACACCGCCTACCGGCCATGCAGCCCCTAAAACAAGCCAAGCAGCAGCGGCGACTGCGGCGGCAGCCGCGGAACCAACCCTAACCGGTTATACCGTAGGGCCCTTGTTCCGTAAAAGTGCCGATGCCCACGGTAATGTTGCCTGTGGCGCTTGCCATGGTGGCTCGCATTCCACTTGGCCGATTGCTGACACCAATGCCAACGACAACGTCACTGCCAAACAATTGCAAGGTTACGACGGCACAATTATGGAGTGCGATGTCTGCCATTCTAAAGACTCACACGGCAATAACAGCTTTGCTGACGGCGAATTGGCCAACACCGAGCCAGTTGCTTATGGCAGCCGTTTAGTCGGTGGACGGGTACGTGCGGACAACCCCAAAGCTTATTTGGCCGGGCCGCATGGCTTGCATCCAGTTAACGACCCTAACTTTTATAATAAGGCACCCAGCTATCCGGTTAATGGTGGCTGGCACGCGGCCTCGGCAAAAATCCCTGGTAAAAACGGCGAAGACCAATGTGCCGCTTGTCATGGTGCAGACCGTAAAACCGCCAACCGTTTGGCAAAAGCCCCAATAGACCGTGAGTTTAAAGACATGACTATAGAAGGCAAAAAGAAGACGGTTAAGATAAAAGCGGGGGCGTTTGTAAACTGTACTGATTGCCATAACCAAAAAATCAGTTTTAGAAACACACCTTTTACACAACCCAAAAAATGACCGCATAGGCCATTAACCAAAAGGGCAGCCTAGGCTGCCCTTTTTTTGGCCTATTCATCAGTAAAAAAAACCCGAGTTCGGGTTAAGAAAAGTTTTTTAAGTTAATGTTTATGAAGCATCGGCTACCAACTTAATGCGGGACATACACGAAGCTTAACCGTTCGCCCTGAGCCATTCGACTGCGCTCATGAGAGCCTTGTCGAAGGGTGGACGGTCAAGCCGTTCATGGTTCGACAAGGCTCTCATGAGCGCAGTCGAAGGGCTCACCACGAACGGCTTAACCTTAAACTGTCCCGCATTAAGTTGGTAGCCGATTTGGCAGATATAGAGTACGAAGTTGGTAAGGCGACACAAGGTTCCCTCTCCCTTTGGGAGAGGGTTAGGGTGAGGGTATTTCAAATGTCGCTTTACCAGTTTCGGCTCCTATACTTATGCTGACTACGCAAACAATTATTTTTCCCTAAAAATATTTTTCATCAAATATTTACATTTTTTTGGCAAACTTAATGCTTAAAGTATTAAAGGTAATATTCAGATTGTGCTCTTCCCTTAACTAAACCAGGGATGGCTGGCGTGAATATATATATAAAACTGTTTTGTAATTCAGACTGATCAGATGGTAGACACAAATAGATTCAATCAAGACCCCTACGAAGTTGTCCTAAAACAAATCCTTACAGAGATACTCGAATTACGGCAACAAATTGAAATAAATGCCAACCAACGCCTACAAAACTACCAAGACCATTTCCATTCCGGTATCTTTTCTGAAGGCGCCAGAAATCTTGCCCATTATCTCGCCATGCGGCAATATGATTTGCGTCATTTACAGGATCGATTGTCCCAGCTTGGTTTATCTTCGCTAGGTAGGGCTGAAGCATCGGTATTATCGACTTTGGCGTCGTTGATCGATTTATTGAAACGGGCAACAGATAAAAACTATGTGCGGACTGAAAACAATCCCAATGGCTACGGTTTTAATAATGGCCAGCGACTTTTGGAACAGCATACCCTTGAATTGTTCGGTCCCTTCCATGAACAGAATGAATTCGGTAGGGCGCATGTCATGGTGACCTTTGGCACAGAAGCCGCCACGGATTATCTGTTCGTAAAATCCTTACTTGAAAAAGGCATGACCTGTGCCCGCATCAATTGTGCCCATGATGACCCGGCAAGCTGGCAGGGGATGATAGAAAATATCCGTCGAGCCGAAACCGAAATGAACCGTTCCTGCCGAATTCTAATGGATCTTGCCGGGCACAAGATCCGCACTGGACCGATTGTCCTAGGCCCTGCTATCCACCACATCCGTGTCCAAAAAAACTTGGCCGGCAAGGTCATTGCGCCCGGACAGTTAGTGCTAACCTGCAAGCCTGAAAGTCCGGTTGTCGAAAGTTCATTATTTAGGGTGTCGATCCCTTTGCCACTTCATCAGCAACTCGCCCTAGGCATGTCCCTTGACTTTATCGATGCGCAAAACAAGAAACGTTGCTTTAAAGTAGAAAAGGCAATCTCTGAGACGGATTGGCTGGTGAGCTGTGATAAAACCGCTTATCTTGTTTCCGGTTGCCCATTAACACTGACTAGTGCGAGTCAAATAATAAAACCCAAAAAATCAGCTGACCCATATCGCTTAGGGGAGTTTGCAGGCGACCCTTTGGATATCCGTGTTTTTAAAAACCAATTGCTGTTGTTGACCTCTGGGGATATTGACGGTAAACCCGCCAAATATGATAGTGACGGTGTTTTGGTTCACCATGCCCAGATAGGTTGCACACTTTCATCGCTCATAAAAAAACTGGAAATAGGCCAAACTGTCTGGATTGATGATGGGAAACTGGGGGCCGTTGTCGAAGCAGTGACTAAACAGGGGGCCATGTTACGGGTGACGGTGGCAAAAGCCAGTGGTGTCCGCATACAAAGTGACAAAGGCATTAATTTTCCGGAAGCCGTATTTAATCTACCCCCGCTCACACAGAAAGATTTAACCGATCTGGACTTTGTTTGTGCCCATGCCGACATGGTCGGTTTTTCTTTTGTGGAAACGCTGGCGGATATGGAGTATTTGATGTCCGAACTGGCCAAACGGAATGCCTCAGAACTGCCGATAATTGCTAAAATTGAAACCAACCGCGCCGTAAAAAACCTCCCCGATATTATCTTGGGGACTATTGGCCGACATAAGCTCGGTATCATGATTGCCCGGGGGGATTTATCCGTCGAGTTAGGTAGCGCCCGACTCGCTGAAATTCAGGAAGAAATGCTGTGGTTGTGTGAGGCAGCCCATGTCCCTGTCATCTGGGCAACCCAGGTGCTTGAATCCATCGCCAAAAAAGGCACCCGATCCAGGCCGGAATTTACAGATGCCGCCATGGCAGTCAGGGCAGAATGCGTCATGTTAAATAAAGGCCCTTATATTCTCGATGCCATAGAAGCACTGGTGAACGTTATGGTGCGCATGCATGAGCATCAAAGGAAAAAGTTCTCGCGCTTAAGGGCCTTGCACTGGTAACCAAACCACACCCGATTCTTAGGCATTTGTAGGGGGCGGATTTGCATTAACCCTTTAATCACTTACGAATCACCAAAGCAGCCATCCATGGCACTGGATTCCCTACCGGAATGACGGCGTTAGGATTTGTGCAGTTATTGATCGGTAATACAAGGGTTACTTGGCTTTTGCCTGAGCTTCCTTGCCATTGATCAGCATCCGTGCCAGACGGCGCAAGCCATCTGATGAAACTGACAAGCCCAATGGCGCACCACGGCTTTCGAGTTCATAAAGCACGTCGGTGGCCGCTATAAAGGTCATGTAGCGCAAGCCTTGTATTTCCGGCAAATCCTTGGCCAAAGTTTTTAACTGTGGGGCCAGGCGTTGCCACGTATCGACAAAAAACACCCTGACCGGGTCATCGGCATTGGCATCTTGGGCTTTTAGCCCAGCTTTGAATGCACCACCCGCATCATGCAAGATTGCCGTTAAGGTATTGCGCAATTCAGGGGAATGGGTGTCGGCAGCGGCTTTGTTAATGGCTTTACCTAAGGCTTTATCCCATTCACTCCAAGCAGATTGCCATTGTTTTTGTTCAGCCGGGGTCAAAGGCGCAGCGGGTTTGTTGGCGGCTGCCTTCGTAGGTGCATCGAACGCCATGTTGATGGCGACACCATTGTCATCAGCTTCTGCACTACTAAACTTTAGGGTGCTAAGGATGGCTTTAACATCGGCGGCATTTTCTTTGGGTAAAAATTCGGCCACCGCTTTTTCAATATCTGGACGGGAGCTGTTCAAATCCACCTTGACGGCAGACAACTGCGGTTCGGCAAAACGCTTGATCAGATTTTGGATTTTATCGTTGGTAACTGTGCGCCCCGCTTGATCAACGGCGATAATGTCGGTGATGGGCAAACTCAAAATTGACTGGTCAGTGTTGATAGTCAGCTTTTGCAAGGTTTGCAGCACCCCCGCCCATTCAGCCAAGGTGACACATTGCCCACCTATCCTCGCCCCGAATTGTGCCTGTAGGTTGTTGACCAATTTAATCTGGCCGCTTTGCCCACTGACCCGTGGGTCGGACAGTTTTAAAAAACTACAGCCATGCTTGTCATTCCAAAGCTCGGCGGTAGTACCATCGCCTTTATAAACTTGGGTGACCAGCGCCCTTTTGATCAGGCTATAGTCCAGTTTTACCGGCAGCGAAAAAGGCTCGGCAGCACCAGTTTTTGCAAATGTAAGCATCAGGCTGATAACACTAGGGAGCAAATATTTATTCATTCTGTTTCTCCAAAAAATCTAATTGGTTTAACTGGATCGTCGCGGCTAAAGCCGCTCCCACGGTTAATTCATATTAAAAAACTTAGGTGGGATGCTTATTTTTGGCCTTCAGCTGGCGGTGGCTCAGCGACGGCAGCTGGCGCTATCACTTGCTTGGGCATTTGTTTGGGGCGGGTATATTGGCGGCCTATGAACAAATCGTTGCTGACCACCGACACGTCATTTATCCATTGTGCTGATTTTTGGCAGTCATCCGAGTAAGGCGGTTCTTTGCAAAGCTCGGTTTTGCCCGCATCTGAGACGGTAAAATGCAGCCCTGGCAAAGGCCTTATGCGCATATCAGGCAAAGGCGTAACATAATCCATAATGCTAGTCCCGTTATAATGCAGCAGCTTGAGCAATAGTTTGGGCACTTGGTAAAGCGGCATACTACCGACATTCAGCGGGCCGTTTTTGCCGTCAATAATAATCAAAGGTGTGCTCACATAAAACTTGAACATGGCCGGGGTAAAGTCGCTACGGCTAGGCGTCAGCATCCCGGAATCCACGTAGCCCGCAAAATTCTCGCCCAAAAACGGCAGGTGGTCACCAAACGCCACGATAATGCCATCGGGGTCGCGCTGCCTGAGTTGTTCCAAAAAGCCCATAAACTCACGCGATTTATAATAGACGGTATTGGCATAAGAAGACACCTCGTCAACCTTGGAACGGGAATTTATCTTATTAGGGCGGCTGGCGCTCAACGGATAATTCCAATGCCCAAAATACGTGACAATGTAATCTACAATGGGTTGCTTCGCCATCAACGAACCGGAAATTTTTTCCAAAACTTGGCGATAAAGCGACGAATCTGCCAAAAATTCGCGGTTCATATCATCTTGGACGAAATCCTGTATTGACCAATAGGTTTGAAAACCCACGTTGCGGTAGGCATTAACCCGGTTCCAAAATACCGGTACATTGGGATGGGAAATAACCGTGCGGTAGCCTTCATCGGCCAGCAAATGAGGCAAGCACGGCACATCATTCAGCAACTGGCGCTCAAACTTGACCGTGTCCTTGGTCACTGGAAACCCGCACAACACTTCAAATTCAGAATTGGCCGTATAACCACCAAACACCGGATCCAAGGCATGGGAGTAGCCCGCACTTTTCCAGAGTTTCCTAAATTCCGGCGCCAATGGGGGCTGGTTATAACCCGCCTTTTTTAACTCACCCGGATCCCAAAACGATTCAAGCAACACAATATGCACATTGCGCGGCGTAAACGGCTTAGGAACAATCTGCGGATCTGCCACTGGCACTGCGCTTAATAATCGCTCTGCGGCCATCTGCACGGCATCTTGGTCAGGCGGCCTGTCAGCGGTGGCAAAAAAACGGGCCACTTCTTGCAGGCTATATAAAGTTGCCCCGCGCCGTAAATAATTGGTGCGCTGATCCCACGTCAAATAACCCATGCTTTTATCCTGCGCCCCAAAAATCACCACGGGCTTATAAACCACGGTAATCCCCGTCAATAACAGCACCAAGCTGGCAAGATAGGCGCTCCAGTGGCGCATCGAAAAATTGTACAACAATAAGCTGGCTATGGCCGCCAAAGGTATCGCGGCGGCAAAAAACTGCCAACCATTGAGTATCAACAACAAAGACCGTAAGGCAAAAACATCATCCGGCATAATCGGCCCACCAAAAAAGGCGATTTTGACCGCATTACCCACATATAAAAGCCCCATCACCAACGCCTGGATGATCAGAAAAATCCATACCCGTTTTGATAAGGCAAACAGGCAATAGCCAATAATCAACTGCAAAAGAAAATCGTAGAAAATGGCTGATAAATCTATTTGCACATCAAACTTAAAAGTGCTGATCAGGTAATACAGTAAATAAAATAGGGTAGTGGAAAATAGCGGGAATAATTTTTTTAACATGGCCAAAAAATAATAGGGCGGGTGTTTGGGGAAAAGCTCTTGGGGCGGCTACAAATGGCACTGCCAACTTTTTATAACGGCGTACTTTTCCTAAGTGTGGATGTGTTTAGCTGAATCAGCCATGAACGGGACGCAGTTTATCATAATCAGGCCAGTCCATTGGTCATGACGAGTCCAGCACTCGGACATAAAATTTGCCCGCCTTGGCCTTACATCATAGAATGCAGGTTTTACCTAACACTCTGGAGTTGATAAATGTCCGACACGATTTGGTTTAGAACCGGTGAAGCCACCGTATTTGCAAGCGACGGCCAAGGCACTGATGCCATGCCGGAAATATTGATAGGCAGTGTTAAAGGCCCTGCCGGAACAGCATTTGCAACCTTGATGGGGCAAACAGAAGGCCACACCCGCATGTTTGCCATCCGCGCCACCAACCAACAAGTCCGCCCTGCGACCATCATCGTACCTAAAGTGACGATTAAATCGGCGGCTTATGTGAACTTGTTTGGTGGCCCCGTACAATCTGCCGTTGCCGACGCGGTGCTGGACAGTGTGATAGACGGTGTTATCCCCGCTGATCAAGCCAATGATTTGTGCATCATCGCCATGTTGTGGATAGCCCCCGAATGCGCCACCAACCCTGAAGTGGATCGTAAGGATTTATACCGTACCAACTACGAAGCCATGAAACTGGCAATTTCCAGGGCCATGAACAATTCGCCCAGCATTGAAGAACTCATCGCCAACCGCCATAAAATTGTCCACGAAATGTACGACCCAGAGACTGGGGAATCGCAGTGGTAGGATAGTAAGGCAGGCAACGCAGACCTTCTTTACCCATCATGCCTAGTGGCGGTGCTAGAACCCACCCCACTAGGCTTAAAAGGAATCCACCATGCGCTTATTACGTGTTCAAATCCCTGAGTTCAGGGCATTAAAAGATGTAGACATTAGCTTTGACCCGAACTTTACCCCGCAAGTATTTCCGTTGGGGAGTTTGAATGGCGGTGGGAAAAGTACCTTTTTGCAGTTGGTTTTTGTATTATTGAGTTTAGAACCCGATTTATCTGGCAATAACTCTAACTTAAAGCATTCCTATTTTAAGTACTTATTGTCACAGCTTGCATTTGATGCCGGGCATAAAAATGAATTAAGAATACTTGCAACTATTACACTATTAAGCAACCAGGGTCAAAAAATAGTCTTAAACTATTTTTATGGCGAGTTATCGGATTTTCCAAATGTTTTACAAAACTTAGCTGCCCTTTCTTACTTCCGCTGTACGCTCGGATCAATAAATTTTGGTTTTTTAGCAACCGCTGCTATAGATGGTGAACATTTAGATGACTTGCCATTAAAATCCAAATGTATGGGAATACTAAGTAATGTCTGTAAACAAGTTTTCTTAATATCCCCTTCAAACCAAAGCTATCTATTTGCACCCCAAGAAGGAAGGCGCTTGTTATACACTTCGGATAATGAAAAATCTTATGACCAAGTGTTAAAAAGTCTAAAAAATGACTACCACGGTTTTTTTACTTATGATTTTATTAATGTGTTAACCGAAGTTTGCCGCCTGGCTAGAGACAAAGATTTTGACGAAAGGCTTAAAACTGGCATTTATGGCACTCATTACGAACAATTAGAAAACGGGATTAACAGCCTCTTTATCGATGGCAAAAAAATCGTCCCTTTAACCATCGAACAAAACCGCCACACCAAAGATGCCATTCAAAGCATGGGCTTTTTACTGCCATCAGGCGAAGAAATTTATCCCGAAGATCTAAGTCACGGTGAATTGAAAAGGCTGGCTATTTTTGTCTTATTTAAATACTTCGACATTCAAAACTCGATAGTCCTGATGGATGAAATAGAAAACGCTTTCCACCCCGATTGGCAATACCAAATCGTGCGCGATTTAGTTGAATGGGGAGATTCTAACCAATATATTTTGGCTACCCATTCTTACGAGCTTTGTAATGCCCTCACCCCAGCGCACGTCAAAGAACTTGAACCGAAACTCGTCAAAAACTAACGATGAGCCTTTCTGCCAACGCTTTGCAACTGCATTGCCAAACGATTATTGGCTCGCCGCGCGCCCAAAATAAAGTGGTTATTTTGTGTGAGGGCAATATTCAAGCCGTCCAAGGATGTGCTTCGCCTTCGTCATATCGGCAATTGGAAAAACTGCCTGATGCCAATTTTTATAAAGCCTGTGTGCCTAATTGGTGGCAACAAAAACGCCCTGAGTTTTTTGTCTGTGGCGATAGGGTGGATGTGGTCAACACTTATTTTAAGTTGCTGAATAGCGATTGCGAGGGGTCACGTTTTGATAAAACCAAGTTGTTTGCCATCATTGACCTCGACTTGCCCTTATGTGAGTTTGCAGATGGCCATTGCGTAACAAACAGCGAAACCTTATTCCACACGCTTTATCAACAAGGTAAAATCAACCGACAAGCACTTGCCGAACAGACGATTTTTATCACTGGCTTGATGTATAAGGAAGGCTATTTTCTGATCCCAGATTTACAAACGGTTTTTGATACTTATGCAACGCCTGTCCACTACAAAAACAACTTAGTCAATTTAGAGGCCATTTATCGGGACATGCTGGACAGCTTGCATGAGGATCGCAATATCCAGCAACCCACGCACTTCCCCCGCGCTTGCGAAAGGATTGCCCATTGTGTCGATTTGGATTTTACTAACATCACAACACTACAAGCTAGCTGGTTACAGGCGTTTGACGTGGCGACTGGATCAAGCCAACACGAATTAATTCTCGCACTCCTGAGCATCCATCAGGTGAAACGCTATTGGCAAGCCCTTACCCCACCAACTAACAGCGGCATACCGCAAGAACGGTTTGAAGAACAATTGACTTTAGCGATAGCCAAATTTTATGCAAAGCAAGAACGTGACAGCAACCACCACATCCCTAGTTTTTTTACGGCGTTATCAGGACGGGCATAAGCGTTATGGGCAAAACTTGCCATGAACCAAGCGGCTTCTTTAATCACCTTAAACAAGGTGATTAAAGAAGCCTCCTGCTTCCTGTGTTTGGCGTTGCGGCGATAGCTGTTTTTATCGGCATACACTTGCGCTTTATTAAATTGCCGCGCGTACTTGGCGACGGGGTTTTGTAATGCCACACAATCTATTTTGTGTGGATTTTTACGTTTTTTCATAGTTTACCTCTTATAATAGTCAAAAAGCTGCCGCATCGGCAGCATACAATAGTGTACTACTAAGAGTAAATTAAGCTTGTGAAATTCAAAAAAGATTTTGACGTGATTGTGGTGGGTGGTGGCCATGCGGGCACAGAAGCGGCTTTGGCGGCAGCGCGTTGTGGTGCCAAGACCTTGTTGTTGACGCAGAACATCGAAACCCTAGGGCAAATGAGCTGTAATCCGGCGATAGGCGGCATCGGCAAAGGCCATTTGGTTAAAGAAATCGATGCCTTGGGCGGTATTATGGCCAAAGCCATCGATTTGGGCGGCATCCAATTCCGTACTTTAAACGCCAGCAAAGGCCCGGCGGTGCGGGCAACCCGTGCGCAAGCCGACCGCAAACTCTACAAACAAGCCGTGCGTTACGCGCTCGAAAACGAACCCAACTTGGCTTTGTTCCAACAAACCGTCGCCGATTTAATCGTGGTTGGCAGCCAAGTCGTTGGGGTTAAAACCCTGATGGGTTTGGATTTTATGGCGCGGGCCGTGGTGTTGACTACCGGCACGTTTCTGGCCGGTAAAATCCATATCGGTTTAGAAAATTATAGCGGTGGCCGTGCAGGCGATCCGGCTTCGGTGGCCTTGGCCGACCGTTTGCGCGAATTGCCGTTCCGCATTGACCGTTTAAAAACTGGCACACCGCCACGTATCGATGGCCGCACTATCGACTTTAGCCAATTGCAAGAACAGCACGGCGACGACCCTGTGCCAGTCTTTTCGTTTTTGGGAAAACGCGAACAGCACCCACGGCAAATCCCTTGCCATATCACCCGCACTACCCAAAAAACCCACGACATCATCCGCAACGGCTTGGATCGTTCGCCCTTGTATTCAGGCATTATTGAAGGCATAGGGCCGCGTTATTGCCCATCGATAGAAGATAAAATCGTGCGTTTTGCCGACCGGGACAGCCATCAAATTTTTGTCGAGCCGGAAGGGCTGGACACCCACGAAATATACCCGAATGGCATTTCCACCAGCTTGCCGTTTGATGTGCAGTATGAGTTTGTGCGCTCCATGCCGGGCTTTGAAAATGCTGAAATCGTGCGCCCTGGTTATGCGATTGAATACGACTTTTTTGATCCTAGGGATTTAAAAATGTCACTGGAGACCAAACATTTGGATGGCCTGTTTTTCGCCGGTCAAGTCAATGGCACTACAGGTTACGAAGAAGCCGCCGCACAAGGCTTGATTGCGGGCTTAAACGCCGCGCGCTTGACACTAGGGCTAGACAGCTGGTGTCCTGGCCGTGACCAAGCGTATATGGGCGTGATGATTGATGATTTGATCACGCGCGGCACCCAAGAACCTTACCGCATGTTTACCAGCCGCGCCGAATACCGTTTATTGCTGCGTGAAGACAATGCTGACCTGCGCCTGACAGAACAAGGCCGCGCACTCGGTTTGGTCGATGATGAACGTTGGCAAGCCTTTGAAAGCAAACGCAACGCAATCGGCCAATTGCAAGATGACCTAAAAAAACAATGGGTACGCGCCGATAGCGAAGCAGCAACACAGGTTGAAGCCATCTGGGGCAAACCCTTGTTAAAAGAAGCCAGTTTAATGGAATTGCTGCGCCGTCCCGAAGTGGATGTGCAACGCTTATTGGGCTTTTTGGACGGCGGCGACCAGATTGACGAACAAGTCGGCGAACAAGTGGAAATCCAAGCCAAATATGCCGGTTACATTGTCAGGCAACAAACCGAAATCGACAAAGCGTTGCGCTATGATCATTTACGGTTGCCAGAAACGTTGGATTATAGCGGTGTGCCCGGCTTATCGAACGAAGTCAGCCAAAAACTCAAGTCGCAACGCCCGGAAACCTTGGGCCAAGCCTCGCGCATCCCTGGCATGACCCCGGCGGCAATTTCTTTGTTATTGGTTTATTTGAAAAAGAAAACAGCCTGATGGAAAATTGTAAAAAAATGCTGGAAGCGGGTTTGGCTGAGCTAAACTTGGCGCTTAACGACAAGCAAATCGGGCAATTGTTGGCCTTTATCGCACTGATTGAAAAATGGAATAAAGCTTATAACCTGACCGCAATACGCGACAAGGAAGCGATGGTGAGCCTGCATTTGCTGGACAGCCTTGCAGTGGCCCCGTTCATCACTGGCCAACGCATTATCGACATAGGCACGGGGGCTGGCTTGCCCGGCATACCTTTGGCAATTTATTACCCTGACTTTGCGTTCACCTTATTGGACAGCAATGCCAAAAAAACCCGTTTTGTGCAACAAGCCATACTGGAATTAAAGCTGGGCAATGTCCACGTTTGCCACCACCGCACTGAAAATTACCGCCCAGAAACCCGTTTTGATACCGTCATTACCCGCGCCTTTGCGGAATTATCTGATATAGTGGAAATGACCGCCCATTTGCTAACCCCCGATGGGGTGTTGTTGGCGATGAAAGGCCACGCGCCGGATGTCCCGGTGGCAGCTGGCACTAGCACACTGATTCCGGTTAAGGTGCCAGGTATTGATGCCGCCAGATGTTTGGTGAAAATCGGGGGCTTAGGACAGGGCTAACTTAAAAACGTATATGTCATGGCTTAGCCATAGTGATTTAACTAATTAGAGGTAAATGCGTGGGAAAGATAATTGCCGTAACCAATCAAAAAGGCGGCGTGGGTAAAACGACAACCAGTGTCAATCTGGCTGCGTCGCTGGCTGCCGCCAAGCGCCGGGTATTGCTGGTGGATCTTGATCCGCAGGGCAATGCCGCCATGGGCTGTGGCGTCGACAAACTGGACGTTAAATATTCCAGCTATGATTTATTAATGGAAGATGTCCCAGCAGCCCAAACCGTCATCCATCTGCCTAACATCGGGTTTTCGGTAATCCCCGGCAATGCCGACTTGACTGCCGCCGAAGTGCAATTGATCCAAGCTGAGCGTAAGGAACAACGGCTGGCAGATGCTTTGCTGACGATAAAAGCCGATTACGATTACATCCTGATCGATTGCCCGCCATCCTTAAACATGCTGACCTTAAATGCGATGGTGGCGGCCAATAGCCTGTTGATCCCCATGCAATGTGAATACTACGCATTGGAAGGCTTGTCCGCATTAATGAGCACCCTGCAAAACATCCAAAACTCCGTCAATCCTGAATTACATTTGGAAGGGATTTTGCGGACGATGTACGACGACAGAAACCGCCTGACCAAAGACGTTTCCGAACAACTGATCCGCTATTTTGGGGACAAGGTGTTTAGGACGTGCATACCCAGGAACATACGCTTAGCCGAAGCACCTAGCCACGGTTTGCCGGCCTTAAGTTACGATAAATCCTCGCGGGGCACTGTGGCGTATATAGCCCTGGCGGGTGAAATGATAAGAAAAGACAAGTTATGAGCTTAAAAAAACGGGGATTAGGCCGTGGCCTTGAAGCGTTGTTGGTGAATGTGGACACCAAAGACGACAAACAACTATTGCAAACCTTGCCGACCAATGCCCTACAGCAAAACGCCGATCTGCCGGCTAGCGCACTGGATGCCGACGAGTTGCAGGAATTGGCCTATTCGATAATTGCCTCAGACTCTGTGGATCCGATTGTCGTGCGTAGGCTGGCCGATAGCCACTTTGAAATCCTTGAAGGTGAAAACCGCTGGCAAGCCGCCCAATTGGCTGGCCTGCAAGAAATCCCGGTGATCATCAAAGAACTGGATGACCGTGAAGCGATAGCACTGGCTTTATTGGAAACAGTCCAACAAGAAAACTTAATCCTTTTGCAAGAAGCAGAAACCTTAAGGGCCTTGATTGATGAATTTGAAGCCATGGTACGCCAACTTTAATAACGGATTTGTTTAATTGCCACCCCACAGGTAAGGTCAGACTATTGCTTAGGCTGGCCTCGTTGAAAAATAAAGAGGAAAAATGTCTTCAAACAAACGCGGGTTAGGTCGTGGTCTTGACGCCTTATTAGGTGATGTCTCTGTCAAAGAAGATAAACACCAGCTACATACGCTGCCCATTGAATATATGCAGCGCGGCAAGTATCAGCCACGTAAGGACATCAACCCTGAAAAATTGCAGGAACTGGCCGATTCCATCAAAGCCCAAGGCATCATCCAGCCTATTGTTGTGCGCCAAATCGGCCATGAAAAATATGAGATAGTGGCGGGTGAGCGCCGCTGGCGTGCCGCGCAATTGGCTGGCTTGTCGCAAGTACCCATAGTCATCAGGGACATTGATGACCGTGCCGCCATGGCCATGGCCCTGATTGAAAATATCCAACGCGAAGACCTCAACCCCCTGGAAGAGGCCGAAGCACTCAGGCGTTTGTTGGATGAGTTTGACATGACCCATCAACACATCGCCGAGGCGATAGGCAAGTCCCGCACCACGGTCACCAACCTTTTGCGGCTGATGGACTTGCACCCGGAGGTAAAAAAACTGTTGCTGAATAACCAGCTGGAAATGGGCCATGCCCGTGCCCTATTGTCCTTGGACGGCCCCAAACAAGTGGCACTGGCCCATAAAGTTGTCAAAGAAGGTCTAACGGTTAGGGCCACGGAACGCTTGGTGAAAGAAAGCCATGAAGAGCCCAAAACACCCAAAGTAAAGACCGTTGATAACGACACTTTACGCCTGCAAAGCAATCTGACCGCAAAACTGGGTGCCAAAGTGATTATCAACCATAATGAAAACGGCACCGGAAAACTGGTGATTAGCTATACCAGCCTAGAAGAATTAGATGGGATTATTGGGCAGTTTAGCACCCAAGATTGAGCCACACACCGCCGATGCCCACAGGATTGGGCATCGGCGGTGTGTGGGTTACTGCTGCCGCTTACACGGCATTTAAATTTTCATCATCATAAAGCCGTGACTTTTTCCAGCCGGCAAACTTGTCATCAAAAAAATCAATATCATTGTCAATGGAAAACTCATAGCAACTACGGAACAGTTTGGCGGTGCGGAACGCGTGTAGCTCATCATCCGCCGAGACTTTTTCTATATTGCCGACTTGAAACGTTTTGTTCTTGGATTTGCCATCACAGACCCAAAACACCGTATAACAAAGATAATTTTTATCTTTCCGATGGTCATATTTGACCGTCCTGGAAACTCCGGTGACCCCTGTTGTGGTTTTATTTTTGGGGGGTTTAAGAAAACGTGTTTTACTGCCTTTTAATGCAACCAGCATTTGATCCCGCCAGGTAATTGCGGCCTGTAAGGATTTATTTTTGTTACCCCATAACTTATGTGAAAAATAACGGCTACTTTCTTTGCCGCGCCTAACAATACGCACCTGAAAACCGAAGACATCCGGTTCGGTGATATGCTTGTTTTTTGCCATAGCATAATCCCCCTCGACAAGAATTATAGTTATATGAGCTTAACAGCGGAGCTATGCCGCAGGGCTCTTGAACATTCCATTGAACTTTTTTAAGTTGTTATATTTTTAATCCATTGACCGCGAATTATCGCCGAAGCTTGAGTAAATGCAAGTTAAAAATAACAACATTGGACAATTTCCTACTAAGTCAGTGTAGAATATGCGTATGCCACTGGCCCAGTGGCTAGGCACAAATCCATAACCTTTTGCTTTTTCACTAATTTTGGAGATAATCAATGAGCGTATTAGTCGGTAAACAAGCCCCTGATTTTACAGTTCCTGCCGTATTAGGCGATGGTCAAATAGTTGATTCATTTAGCTTTTCTGAGGCAACTAACGGTAAATACGCAGTGGTGTTTTTCTACCCATTAGACTTTACTTTTGTATGCCCAAGCGAACTGATTGCTTTGGACCATCGCATGGACGAGTTCAAAAGCCGTGGTGTTGAAGTGATTGGCGTGTCCATCGACTCGCATTTCACACACAACGCATGGCGCAACACCCCCATCAACCAAGGTGGCATAGGCCCAGTCCGTTATACATTGGCGGCTGACCTGACCCATTCCATTGTTAAGGATTATGATGTTGAAGCGGCTGGCGGCGTGGCTTACCGTGGCACATTCCTGATTGACCGTAGCGGCATAGTCCGTCACCAAGTGGTTAACGACCTGCCATTAGGCCGGAATTTCGATGAACTGTTGCGTGTAGTGGATGCTTTACAATTCCACGAAGAACATGGCGAAGTATGCCCAGCAGGCTGGAACAAAGGTGATGCAGGCATGAACGCTAGCCCAGCTGGCGTTGCTGAATACCTGGATAAAAATGCAGACAAGTTGTAATTAATAACAGGCGCAAGTGCCCGCACTTGCGCCTGGTCTGTTATTTTTCAGCGGCATCCGCCAGTAATTTTTTCCTGATCAACACCGCTGCGGCAATCGCACACAGCGCAGGAATCTGGATCACAATAAACGTCATGGTGGCACTTTTCGCAAACATACCCGCCAAAGCATTAACCACAGTCAGCCTAACCGCCCACCAGGTAATCCAATACCCCACCAAACCTATAATTGCCCACTTATAAGGCGGCTCGCCCTTTTCTTTGGCACTTAAAAAGAACCACACCAACACCAAAACGCCGGCCAGCTTCGCTAAAAACAACATATTCCACCCCTCATTAATTATTATGTGTCCCCAACCCCTTGTGAACGGCTAGCCTAACGCTAGCAAAAGAGCTGCATGATGTTCCATAATAGCCGATCAGCACCGTTTTTAAAACCCAATGCAGCGCATGGGAAATCACCCCATACCCCAAGCCAACCTTATGAATCCCAAAAACTTCCAACAACAAGTCCTCAATTGGTTTGACCAACAAGGCCGAAAAGACCTGCCTTGGCAACAAAACCCATCGCCCTATCGGGTTTGGCTGTCCGAAACCATGCTCCAGCAAACCCAAGTGACAACCGTCATCCCCTATTTCAACGCCTTTATCGAACAATTCCCTACCCTGGAAGATTTGGCGGCAGCGCCCATCGATGAGGTGTTACACCGTTGGTCAGGCTTGGGCTATTATGCCCGCGCCCGCAACCTGCATAAAACCGCGCAGCTTATTGCCCAGCAAGGTTCGTTTCCTGACACCTTAGAAGAATTGCTTATACTGCCCGGCATCGGTTTATCCACTGCCGGAGCCATATTAAGCATCGCCTTTAAAAAAAGCCACCCGATACTGGACGGTAATGTAAAACGAGTGTTGGCCCGCTATAAGGCAATTGAAGGCTGGCCGGGCAACAGCCCTGTCAATAAAGCCTTATGGGCGGCCAGTGCCGAATTGACCCCAATAGAACGCGTAGCCGACTATACCCAAGCCATGATGGATTTAGGCGCAACCGTATGCACACGCAGCAAACCCGCCTGTAGTCACTGCCCGCTTAACAGCCATTGCCTGGCACTTAAATCAGGCAGGGTGTCGGAACTGCCAACCCGAAAACCCGCCAAAACCTTACCCGTCAAACAGCTGTGCCTGCTTTTGCTGAATAACAGCCAGCACGGGACATTACTGGAAAAAAGGCCGCCCACCGGCATCTGGGGAGGCTTATGGAGCTTGCCTGAATTTGACAGCATAACGGCCGCGCAAGACTGGTGTACGGCTAACAATACCGGGATTATTACGGCAGAAACCTTACCAACCCAGCGGCATACCTTTTCCCATTACCACCTAGATTACACCCCGCTGCTCATTCAAACCAAAAACCCCATAAATTTTGTGATGGAAGCAAGCCGATGGGTCTGGTATAAATCAGGACAGACCCACACACTGGGCTTGCCCGCACCGATCAAACAATTATTGCAACAACAGACAGAGGATAACAATGGCTACAATGGTTAAATGTGTAAAACTGGGCATAGAAGCAGAAGGCTTTGATGAACCACCGTTTCCAGGCCCCAAAGGCCAAGAAATCATGGAAAAAATATCCAAGCAAGCCTGGAAAGAATGGCTAAGCAAGCAAACCATGTTAATCAATGAAAACAAACTGGCCAGCTACGACCCCAAGGCCCGGGCTTTTCTGGCAGCGGAACGGGAGAAATTTTTATTTGAAGGCAATGATGACATGCCTGAGGGATATGTTCCGCCTAAGGGTTAATGGGATGTAACCCACCTATTGGTGTTTAAAATGCGTATATGCGCTTGGTTTAACCCACTTTAAGGCGGGATATATTTTTCTCGTTCCTAAGCTCTGCTTGGGAATGCCTACCCTCAAGCTCTGCTTGTCTACCAAACTTTAGTGCGGTTTTGCGCTAGAAACTTTATAGTTCCCACGCTCTGCGTGGGAATTCATCCGGCAAAGCTCCTGCATTACAAAAATGTTAGTAAGTTAAAGCTAAGATGACGTTGGAGCGTCTGGGGCTGCATTCCCACCGGAATGCGTGTTGCTATGCCGAAAGTAAATCGTGAAGATGTGAAAAACTATCAAAGTGCTTTTCCTTGTTTATCCAATACGGTTTCAAAAGGCCAATCAAATTCTGTAATCGTTAGTTGTTTTGATCTGGGTGTTCGTATCATCATAGGTGCACGGGTTTTGATGGGAAAGCGTCAGCTTACGTGCACCATATAGCAAAATTATTCATATAATTGTTTTTAATCAATTTGTTATCTTTATTGAGTAGGCTCTACTTATAAAGAAATGGATAACGCAATCCAACAAGGCTTTGCTTATTTGGCATAGACTAGGCATTATGTACGTTATTTTTGTACAGAATGGAGCAAGCGATGACTTCAGTCAACGTCACCGATTTACGCCAGCATTTACCCGATTATTTAAAACAAGTTCAGCAAGGTGAAGAAATTATTATTACTTTGCACGGCAAAAGTATTGCCCGCCTTATTCCTGAACAGCCAAACAATAAGCGCGAACTCGCACTAAAACGCTTGGAAGCCTTGCGCGGCAAGATGCTAGTGGGTGATATTCTTGCACCACTCAATGCCGAATGGACGGGCGATGCTGACCATTTGTGATACGCATATTTTGCTATTTTGGGCGGACAATCCTGCGCGTTTGTCTGAAAAAGCGCGTAGTGCATTGGACATGGGGAATTTAGCCTGTGCGGATATTAGCCTTTGGGAAATCGCTATGCTGTATGCTCGCGGCAGAATCAATAATCATGCGGGAGTCACGGCAACCGCCTATATTGAGGATATTTTGCTCGCTTTGGATGTGAGCGTTTTACCCATTACGCCCGCCATTGCCGAATTGGCACAAAGCGATTTGTTTATTCATGGCGATCCCGCCGACCGTCTTATTGGTGCAACTGCATTATTTCATCGTGCGGCACTGATTACCGCCGATGAGAAACTTCGGGCAATTCCTAAATTACGTTGTATTTGGTAAATCCACTTTAATCGTTTAACGAGACCCTTGCTAACCATCGACCTTGAACCAGAGTTAGAAACCACGCTGATACATTTAGCGGAACAAGACCAGCTTGAAATTAATTAGTGAAAGTAACGGATATCTTTCAGATGCTTATAAGCCTTTTAATGATTTCGACTTGTTTGATGAAGATGACGTGCCACATAACAGTGACGTTGTATTTATCCTATCCCAATATCTTCAGTGCTTTGAAAAGCTACGTTCGGATAATATTGTGAAAGGCCTCAGTGCTTGGTATTGGCAAGTAAAGGGTGGCGATGAGGATAATGTAGATAAAAACGGAATGGTGAAAATAAAAACCGTGAAACCTAAAAGGTTTAAGGAATAAATATGGACAAAGAACAGGCTTACATTACTACCGATAAGGTTCTGGCTTACAAAACGACCGTGGAGCTTTTAAACTCCATGTACATGGAGTTTAAGGATTTATCCAAGAAAAAACCCGATGCCGCCGTAAACAAAAGCAAGATCAATATTACCAACCAACTGCTAACAAAAGTAAGAACTGTACTGAATGATGAAGAGTCTATTGAGTTTTTAGATCTTCTTGACGAAGATGATATTCCTCAAGTAAGTGACATTACATTAATTTTGTCGCAATATGAAGCTGCGATGACTGCATTCAAAAAAAAATACTATGGCTACATTGATTTTGAGCATAAGTATCAATGGTATGCAAAATAACGAATTAGGACTTATTTTCTGAAAAATTGGTCATTCTGATTCTGTATTAATCAATTTCAGTTGATACATAGACCAACCTTAACCATTGATTTAAGGAAAAATACCATGACCGTTAAACAACAACTCATTGCCGAAATTGAAGAAATTGACAACCCCATCACGTTAGTACAGCTCTTTGAAATCATGCAGTTAATCAAGCAAAATGCAGGAAAGCGCAACACATTAATAAGCCGTTTTGCAGGTTGTCTTAATGATGCCGATGCCCAAGAGATGCGAGGCATTGTTGATAATGAATTTAACAAGATCGAGGGTGAATGGTGAAAGAAAAAATCGCCCTGGATACAAACGTCGTGATAGCTATTTTCAACAATAAGCACCATGCCGTCACTTTGTTAAACCAGTACCAAACCATCTACTTGCCCGTTACCGTTTGCGGCGAGCTGTTGTTTGGCGCGAAAAATTCAGCCAGAAGCCAAGAAAATAAACAAATTGCCATGACTTCATCAGCAATTGCCATTTGTTGAATATTAATGAATTGGTTGCCGAAGCCTATGCAACGACACGTAAGGCATTAAAAAACAAAGTAAAACCGACTCCTGAGAATAATATTTGGATTGCTGCGACCTGTATTGTCAATAATATCCCGCTGGCAACCTTCGATTCTGATTTTAATCCTATCGACGAGTTAATTATCATTAACTTGGATATTACACACTAGAGTTGAAAAATTGATTTTAGGAGACAAAAAATGCAACTGACGATAACCATACCGGATAACTTCCTAATTTCTGTCAAAGAAAAACAGGAAGACTTTATTAAGACCATGCTGTTTAACCACGCTTTAATGCTTTATCGAAAAAATAAACTCAGCTTAGGCAAAGCCGCCGAATTGGCAGGCTATGACCGATTGACCTTCATTCAAAAGTTACAACTTGAAAATGAAGCAATCTATGATTACGAACCTGAATTAGTTAATGAAATGGTCAACAACGCCCAACAAACTTTAGCTTTACTGAAAAATGAAAGTCGTTAGCAATACCACGCCTATTATTTCGCTTGCTTCAATCGGTAAACTTTCTTTATTACCTGAACTGTTTGGAAAAATTTACATTCCGCAAGCAGTACATGACGAAATCAAGTCAAAAAAATCCTATGGCTATCAGGAAATAGATAATCCTGATTTTGAAGTCGTGAGTATTCAGGGCAATGATTATCTGGGATTTTTATTAAATGAACTCGACAAAGGCGAAGCGGAAGCGATTTTTTTAGCCAAAGAAATCAAGGCCGAAATATTGATAATTGATGAACGTATGGGCTATAAAATTGCACAATCACAAAGCCTCTATAGCATAGGCACATTAACCGTTTTGCAGGTTGCCAAGGAAAAACAACTCATTAAAAATGTAAAACCTTTGCTTGATGAACTGATAAAGAAAGGTCGTTGGTATAGTGAAGCAGTTTATACGCAGTTTTTAAAGCAAGTCGGTGAGTAATTTTTGTTTTGAATGTATGATTTTAGGAAAAAAACCATGCGAGTAATGCAACAACTGATTGCCAAAATTAAAGAAGTGCAAGCCCCATTACCTTGATGCAGATTTTTAAAATCATGCAATTAACCAAGAAAATCGCGGGGAAATAGGTTTATTGTGTCCGTTTTGATGGAATGTGTTGCCAGTAGCGGCCTTATCTACGCAATTACTCCACCAGCGCATCAGCGGCATTCCGCGCTCAAGGTAGTTGGCTTTGTTGTGACCATTGCATCTTTTGTTCTTGCCAGTGTGCGCTAAGGCCACTAACAATCAACGTTATGGAGGAGATGTATCGAGGAACAAAACTACTTATTTCTGGCAATCATTTAATTGCTATCCCAAACGTTATCCCAAAAAGCAGTTTTTCTATTTTTACTAGAGCAAGATTTTGTATCTCTTTGAATCAATTGGTCGGGACGACAGGATTTGAACCTGCGACCCCTTGTCCCCCAGACAAGTGCGCTACCAAGCTGCGCTACGCCCCGACATTGATGTAATCGTGTAAAACTGGAAAGCTTGCGAACACAAGCCCTTTGATAACTAGCCGATCATTATACCCCATTATAAGGCTGGGCGTTATAAACTTATTTGAGAATTAGTAGTATATCTTCCAGTTCAGCAATCATTTGATGGATTAGTTGCTTAGTCCGGCTTGCATCATCTTTGTTGTTGCCGTTCAGCAAATGCGCCCTAGCACCACCGATAGTGTAGCCTTGTTCATACAATAAGGCACGTATCTGCCGTATCATCAGCACTTCGTGGCGCTGATAATAACGGCGGTTGCCGCGCCTTTTTACGGGGCTCAGTTCGGTAAATTCCTGCTCCCAATAACGTAGGACGTGCGGCTTGACATTGCACAACTCGCTGACTTCACCGATAGTAAAATAACGCTTATCGGGTATCAGCGGGGGTTCATTGTTGTTGCTCGGCTCCAGCATAGGCTTCTACTCGGGCTTTAAGTTTTTGTCCAGAACGAAATGTTACCACACGGCGTGCCGTTATGGGAATTTCCTCACCCGTTTTTGGGTTTCTGCCCGGACGGCTGGTTTTATCGCGCAATTCAAATTTGCCAAAACCGGAAATTTTTACTTGCTTACCCTCTTCCAAAGAGCTTTTGATTTCTTCAAAAAAAAGTTCCACCATTTCTTTTGCTTCGCGCTTGTTTAAGCCTAGCTCGTCAAACAGCCTTTCGGCAAAATCTGCTTTTGTTAATGCCATAAATCAATCCCTCAGCTTTGCATTCATTTTATTGGTCAATTGGTTTAACAGCCTGCTAACGATAGCGTCGACTTCAGGGTCTGTTAATGTTTGGGTATCATCTTGCATAATCAAACTTAAGGCCACACTTTTGCTGCCTGCTTCAACGCCTTTGCCCCGGTAAATGTCAAAAACGGTGACATTTTTCAGGCAAGATCCGGCACTGTCCTCTATGCAGCTGATGAGTCCGCTGGCCAACACGTCTTCTTTAACGATCAGCGCCAAATCGCGGCGTACCGATGGGTATTTTGACAATGGCTTAAAAGCGGGTATGCGTTTTTTTAGCAATAAATTTTGGTCAAGTTCAAACAGAAAGACTTGGGTGTCAAATCCCAGTTGTTTTTCTAAATCGGGGTGCAACATACCTATCCAGCCTATGGACTGTCCTTCTGCGTCGGTAAGTTCAGCAGTTTGGCCGGGGTGCAAGGCTGTATGTTGGGCGGCTACATAGCTTACTGTGCAGCCAGTTAAGGTAAATAGCGCCTGCAGGTCGGCTTTTACATCAAAGAAATCTACTTTTCGTGTGGGTTCGCCCCATTGCTCATTATAAGCGCTGCCTAACACCAAACCTGCCAGCATTTTTTGTTGCTGGGTGTTGCCGCCTTCATTGAGGAACCGTAAACCGGTTTCAAATAACCGGACCCGACTATGTTGGCGGTGGGTGTTGTAAAGGGCAGCTTTTATCAAACCGCACCAAAGCGTTGTCCGCATAACCGCCAACTCTGATGAGATGGGGTTTTTTAGGCGGATAACCGCTGTATCAGGGGCAATGGCCTTTTGGATGTCTTCATCGACAAAACTATACGTGATGGCTTCTTGGTAGCCTTTGTCCACCAGCAAATCTTTTACCCGCTCTATGTCCAGCACGGATTCGGTGGCTGGGCTTAATTCAGAGCGCATTAATAAACGGCTGGTAGGCAGTTTATTATAACCATAGATACGCGCCAATTCTTCGATTAAGTCCGCCTCTATGGCTATATCAAAGCGAAACCCAGGCGGAGTGATGTTCCAGCCTTCTGCGGTCGCTAGGACTTGCATACCCAAGCGATGGAAGATGCCTGTGACCAGCTCATCATCCAAAACCACGCCCAAGGTTTTTTGGATACGTTGTCGCCGTAAAGTGACGGCTTGACGTTGCGGTAAAGTGGCTGTTGTCGTCACTTCTGTGATCGGACCAACCGTACCGCCCGCGAGTTCTAAAATTAATTGGCTGGCCCGTTCTATGGCACGCACCTGCAATGTGGCATCCACACCGCGCTCAAAGCGATGCGATGAATCGGTATGCAAACCAAACCGCCGCGCTTTCCCCGCTATGGCTTGCGGGCTAAAAAATGCGCATTCCAGAAATACGTTTGTGGTTTCATCACTAACGGCTGAATCGCTGCCGCCCATGATACCGGCAAGTGCCAAAGCTTGTTTGTCATCAGCAATCACCAGCGCTTCTGGATCAAGCTTAATGGTCTGGCCATTCAACAACGACAAAGGTTCATCCGCTTTTGCCCAACGCACAGTAATACCACCCGCCAGTTTTTCGGCATCAAAGACATGCAATGGCTGACCCAATTCCAACAGCACATAATTGGTGACATCAACCAACGGCCCCAAGCTTCTTAACCCTGATCGGCGCAGACGCTCTTGCATCCACAAAGGCGTTTGGGCCTTGGCATTAACGCCTGTAATCAAGCGCCCCAAATAGCGGGGGCAAGCATCGGTGGCCTCTACAGCCACGGTTAAGCTGTCCTGATGACCAATTGGGGACACATATGCTTCTGGTTGTTGCCAGTCGGCATTATTCAGCACGGCAACTTCACGCGCCAAACCTTCAACGCACAAACAATCCGCCCGGTTAGGCGTCAAATCCACTTCAATAATCGTGTCGTCCAGTGACAAATACTCGCGTATATCAACGCCAACTGGCGCATCGGCTGCCAACTCCATCAATCCTTGGGCGTCGGCCGCTAGACCCAGTTCTTTTTCTGAACATAGCATCCCAAACGATTCCACGCCACGCAGCTTGGATTTCTTTATTTTAAAGTCACCAGGCAATACGGCACCACACAAAGCCGCCGGAATTTTTAGGCCACCCCTGACATTGCTTGCACCGCAGACGATTTGCAAGGTTTCTTGCGCCCCTACATCCACTTCGCAGACACGCAGGCGATCCGCATCAGGATGCTGCTGCATGGCAACAACCACGCCAACCACTACACCGCTAAATTGGGCGGCTGCAGGGGTCACAGAATCAACTTCCAGACCAGCCATCGTCAACTGTCCGACCAATTCTTCTGTGCTTATTGCAGGATTGATGTATGACCTCAACCAGGCTTCACTAATTTGCATGATTCTACGTTTTCCTGTGTAACAACAATTTAATTAAACTGCTCTAAAAACTTAAGGTCATTTTCAAAAAATAACCGCAAATCGTTAATACCATAGCGCAGCATCGCCAGACGTTCCACGCCCATGCCAAAGGCAAAGCCACTGTAGCGTTCGCTATCGATATTAACCGACCTGAATACTTCAGGGTGCACCATGCCACAGCCCATGACTTCCAGCCAACCTGTGTGGCTGCATACCCGGCAACCTTGGCCATTACACATCACGCATTCTATATCCACTTCTGCGGAAGGCTCTGTGAACGGGAAATAGGATGGCCTAAAGCGCACTTGGATGTCTTTTTCAAAAAAGGCGCGCAGAAATTCGTATACCACCCCTTTAAGGTCGGCAAAGCTGACATCGGTATCAACTAAAAAACCCTCAACCTGATGAAACATCGGTGTATGGGTAATGTCAGAATCACAGCGGTATACCCGGCCAGGTGCAATCACTTTGAACGGTGGCTGCCCGGATTCCATAACCCGGATTTGCACGGGGGAGGTGTGCGTCCTCAACAGGGTATGTGCGTCGAAATAGAAGGTATCGTGCATCGCCCTGGCTGGGTGTGAACTGGGGATATTTAACGCCTCAAAGTTATGGTAATCATCCTCAATTTCAGGCCCTTCAACCACGTTGAAACCAACGCTGGCAAAAATTTTGCTAATGCGCCTTAACGTTGTGGTCACTGGATGCAAACCCGCCACCGATAGCCCACGCCCTGGCAAGCTGACATCAATGCGCTCAGCGGCTAGCCTTTCGGCTAATGCGACAGTTTCCAGCCGCACTTTGCAGCTATCCAATTGCTGTTGGAATTGGTCTTTGGCGGTATTGATAACTTGCCCAGCAGACCGCCGCTGTTCGGGGTCCAAGTTGCCCAGTTCTTTCATTTGGAGGGTAAACAAACCCTTTTTGCCCAGATAGTGGACACGTACCTTATCGAATTGATTAAGGTCGTTGACTGCGGCAAGCTCTTGTAATGCCTGCGCGAGAATCTCTTCAAGGGTAGCCGACACTGCTCTGCTCGCTTTGGTTAGGATAGAATAATTTCTAAGGGGGTTTCAGGATCAAAATCCTGATCCACCCGCCACTTGGCGTGGCGGGCGATTACATAGGATATCTCTGTTGGGAGATACTGCGTCCTGCTTAAGGCTGACTTTGATTGGCTTTAGCGATTTCTGCTATTTTGCCAAATGACTCAATGTCACGTACTGCGATGTCGGCTAAAACCTTACGGTCTATGGCCACATTGGCTTTGGTCAGGCCATTGATCAAACGGCTATAGGAAATGCCATAAATACGCGCTGCGGCGTTGATACGGACTATCCATAAAGCACGGAATTGGCGTTTTCTTTGTTTGCGGTCGCGGTACGCATATTGACCCGCTTTGATGACCGCTTGCTTGGCAACCCGATAAACCCGGCTGCGTGCGCCGTAGTATCCTTTTGCTTGTTTTAAAACTTTCTTGTGTCTTGCTCTGGCTGTTACGCCGCGTTTAACTCTAGGCATTGCTATTTCCCGCTATCAACTGTAAGGCATCATGCGCAAAGCCATGCGCAGATCGGAAGGATGAATAGTTGCGGGTGAGCGTAACTGTCTTTTTCTTTTAGTCGACTTTTTTGTCAAAATGTGGCGACGGTGCGACTGTCCGCATTTAAAACCGCCGTTGCCTGTGCGTCTAAAACGCTTGGCAGCACCACGGTTAGTTTTTATCTTTGGCATTTGTTTGCTCCAATAATATAAAAATAAAAAATCCCTGAGACATCACCCAGCAAGGCAAAATGCACGGCCCTGAAGAATGACTAGCACCAAAACTGATGCTTTTTACAGCAAACCCTTTGCTGAAATTGTAGTGCCACCATTTAAGTGGCTTTAACACTATAACTTAGCTAAAACCGATTAGATCCGAATCTGCCGTTATTTTTTCTTTTTCGGGGACATAACCATAATCATTTGCCGACCTTCCATTTTTGGGAATTGTTCGACCAATGCTATTTCTTCCAAATCTGTTTCGATGCGCTTAAGCAGATCCATGCCAATTTCCCGGTGCGCCATCTCGCGTCCACGGTAACGCACGGTTACTTTGGTTTTATCACCATCGTTAAGGAATTTGACCAAGCTTCTCAGTTTAACCTGATAATCGCCTTCATCAGTGCCTGGCCTGAATTTAATTTCTTTGACTTGGATTTGCTTTTGCTTCTTTTTGGCAATTGCCAGTTTCTTATTAAGCTCGAACTGGTATTTGCCGTAGTTCATTATCTTGCAAACCGGGGGATCCGCGTTTGGCGATATTTCTACTAAATCCAAGTCCGCCGCATAAGCAATCTGTTTGGCCTCATCCAGCGAAATTATACCTAATGCTTCACCTTCTGCACCTGTAACCCTCACCCGCCTAGCGGTGATGGCATCATTCAAGCGCGTTTCATCTTTTTTAGCAGCGATACCCTAATCCTCCAAAAATACAATTATTTTCTGTCTGCAATCTCTTGTTTTAACCGTTCGGCAAACTCACCCATTGACAGACTACCTAAATCTTCACCTTTTTGCGTACGTACCGTTATGGTTTGTTCTTCTAATTCTTTGTCACCAATAATTACAAGATACGGTATCCGCTGCATAGAATGCTCACGAATTTTAAACCCGATCTTCTCATTTCTCAAGTCAATTTTAACCCTAATGCCTTGTTGCTCTAGCTCTTTCATGATTTTAGACGCGTAGGCGGCATGGCGGTCGGCAATATCCATGACCATAACTTGCACGGGTGACAGCCATAAAGGGAAGGTGCCGGCGTGTTGTTCTATCAAAATACCGATAAAACGCTCCAATGACCCTAAAATTGCCCTATGCAACATGACAGGGGCTTGCTTGGAACCATCCTCGGCTATGTAAGTTGCCCCCAAGCGTCCTGGCATGGAAAAATCAACTTGTATAGTACCGCATTGCCAAACCCGGCCAATACAATCTTTTAGCGAAAATTCAATTTTTGGCCCGTAAAAAGCACCTTCACCTGGCTGTAGATCCCATGCCAAACCTTTAGTGTTAAGCGCCAATTCCAAAGCACTTTCAGCCTTATCCCAAACCGAATCATCACCCACCCTATTTTCAGGGCGGGTTGACAGCTTGATGATAACTTCTTCAAAGCCCAAGTCTTTATACACGGAAAACAACATATCGATAAATGTTGCCACTTCGTCTTGGATTTGGTCTTCGGTGCAAAAGATATGCGCATCGTCTTGGACAAAGTTGCGCACCCGCATTAGGCCATGCAGCGTTCCTGACGGCTCATTGCGGTGGCAGGAGCCAAATTCGGCCAAACGTATCGGCAAATCCCGGTAACTTTTGATGCCTTGGTTATATATCTGCACATGGCAGGGGCAATTCATGGGCTTGATCGCGTAATCACGATGCTCTGAATGCGTGGTAAAAATCATCGCGCCAAACTTATCCCAGTGCCCCGATTTTTCCCAAAGGCTACGATCAACAAGCTGGGGCGTTTTCACTTCGCCATAACCATTTACCCGTAGTTTTTCGCGGATATATTGTTCTAGCTGCTGGTAGATAATCCAGCCTTTTTCATGCCAAAACACCATGCCTGGCGCTTCTTCTTGGACATGGAACAAATTTAGGGTTTTAGCCAATTTCCGGTGGTCACGCTTTTCAGCTTCTTCCAATCGGTGCAAATATGCCTGCAATTCTTTTTTATCGCCCCAAGCCGTGCCATAAATGCGTTGCAGCATTTCATTTTCAGAGTTGCCGCGCCAATAAGCGCCAGCAATTTTCATCAACTTAAATGCGCCTAATTTCCCTGTGCTTGGCACATGCGGCCCGCGACACAAATCGGTAAATTCACCTTGTTTATAGAGCGATAAGTCTTGGTCGGCAGGAATGGATTCAATAATTTCTGCCTTATAGGCCTCACCTAGCCCTTTGAAAAAGGCCACCGCCTCATCACGGCTTAAAACGTCCCGGCTAACAGCATGGTTTTCAGCAACCAATTGCTGCATTTTTGCCTCAATCGCAAGCAAATCATCAGGGGTAAAAGGCCGTTGGTAGGCGAAGTCATAATAAAAGCCGTTTTCGATGACTGGGCCTATGGTAACCTGGGCTTCGGGAAACAATTGCTTAACGGCTTGCGCCAATAAGTGCGCCGTAGAATGGCGTATGACATCAACACCGTCATTATCTTTTGCGGTAATGATTTGCAGGGTGGCATCACTATCGATTGCTGTGCTGGCATCAACCAACACGCCATTGACACGACCCGCCAAGGTTGCCTTGGCCAGCCCAGACCCTATGGAGCTCGCAACATCCAGCACGGTGACAGCGTGGTCAAACTCACGTCTAGATCCATCAGGAAGGGTAATTACCGGCATCGTTATATTTTTTAGTTGCTACAATAAAAAAAGCACCGCCAGAGCAGTGCTTTAATGTTTGGTAGGCGCGATTGGACTCGAACCAACGACCCCCACCATGTCAAGGTGGTGCTCTAACCAACTGAGCTACGCGCCTGAAGCTATAAACTTCAAGAACTGACTATTATACCAATAGAATTAAGTTACGCAAGCCCTATATCCCTACAAAACTCACTTTATCTTTCGGATTCTTTCTTTGCGACTTTATCCCGCAGATAGACCGGCATAGCCTGCTCCACCCCAACCGCCAAACCTTGCCCGAAGCCCTGCACCCCTAAACGGGCGATAGCCTGCGCCCTGGGCAACAATCCTGGCGCTATCGACAAAACCCGACCACCCAAACGCCGACCCAATTCTTCACCATAAACCGCCCAACCCGAACCTATGCCAGCCCCCACCTTATCAGGAAATTCCACCTCACCTGCGGGTGCAACTGCCTCCTTGCCCAGCAATTGGGCATAGCCCAATTCATCACGCTGGTAAACCCCCCAGAATATTTCCCCCATACGTGCATCCATCGCCGTAAAAGCGATATTATCGGCCAGCGCCTGATCAAAAAAATCTTGGGCAATTGCCGCTAAAGTGGATACGGGCACCACGGGTAAATCAGCACCTAAGGCTATGCCGTGGATGATGCCTGTGGCTATGCGCACACCGGTAAACGATCCCGGCCCACAACTAAAAGCCAGCCCATCAAGCTGCTGTGGCTTTAAACCAGCATCGGACATAAGGCGATCTATCATCGGCAAAATCAGCTTGGTATGTTCTTTAGGGCTCAGCTCGAAAAACTCCGTGATCACCCCATCAATGGACAATGCCGCCGAACAGGCTTCTGTGGACGTTTCTACGGCCAGTAATTTCATGGCTTGCCCTCCTCTTGAAAAAATGCCTGCACATCGGCTATATCGCGGCTGCGCCGCATCGGTGGCACACTGTCCAAAAATATTTGCCCATAGGATTTTTTCAACAACCGCGGGTCACAGACCATCAACACGCCACGGTCGGTGACATCACGGATCAACCGGCCTATACCCTGCCTAAGCGCAATGACAGCGGTAGGTAACTGGTACTCAAAAAACGGGTTCTTGCCTTGTTGGGTCATCGCCTCCAAACGCGCCTTCAATACGGGGTCACCGGGCGACGCGAAAGGCAATTTGTCAATAATCACACAAGACAATGCCTCACCCCTGACATCGACACCTTCCCAAAAACTGGACGTACCCAATAAAATTGCGTTGCCCGCTTGTTTAAATTGTTCCAACAATAGGGCTTTAGGACGGCTACCCTGTACCAACAAGGGATATTTGATTTTCTTAGCCAGTAGTTCGGCGGCTTCTTGGAGGGCGCGGTGACTGGTAAACAAAAAGAATGCCCGGCCTTTACTGGCCTGCAACACCGGCAAGGCAAAATCTACAATCATGGCAGTAAAGTTAGGGTCGTTTGGTTGCGGCAAGCCTTTGGGATGATAAAACAAGGACTGTGTTGCATAATCAAACGGGCTACCCCAACTTTCACTGGCGGCATGGTTTAAACCCAGGTTACCCGCAAAATAGTCAAACTTATTGGCAATGCTTAAGGTCGCCGACGTAAAAATCCAAGCGGCTTGGTGCTGCTGCATAAAGCCCCGAAACTCTGCGGCAATATCCAGCGGGGTTAGGCTTAAGGTAAATGTTTTTCTATGCGTCTCATACCAGCGTATCCATTTGCCGCTACGGTCATCCAAAATCAGATTTAATTTTTGCAGCAGCTCTTCGGCCCGCTTATAGCATGACTCCAAGGCCTTGGTCTTAACCGAAGCCAGCTTTAACTGCTCTTCCAATCGTTGCAACTGTTCTTTAACGGCATGTAGGCCGCCTAAAATTTTTGGATTTTTTTCTATATCCTGCCATTCACCACGCTTGAGCTCCATGCCAAACGCCAAGCGCAAATCTTTAATTTCATGTTCCATATCTTCGCAAGCAGTGCGCAAAGCCGGAATATCGGTGGCATCTTTAAAATATTCCCCCAGCGCATCCTGCGCCAAATCCGTCATTTGCTTGGCACCTACGGTAATCCCTAAAAAATTTGAAGCGGTGTCTGCCAATTGATGCGCCTCATCAATAACAACCACCTCGGCATTGGGCAACAGCTCGCCAAAACCACTGTCCCGCAACGACCAGTCTGCACAGAGTAAATGATGGTTGACCACCAATACATCAGCTTCCTGGGCTTTTTTCCGTGCCTTCACCAAAAAACAGTCGGCATAATCGGTGCAATCTTGCCCCAGACAATTATCCAAAGTGGAGGTGGCCTGATACCAAACCGGATCACCTTCAGCCACTTCGGACATTTCTGAAATATCACCCGACAAGGTGCGCTTGGACCATGCCCTTATTTTAGACAACGCAGCCGCATCCTCCTTGCTAAACCCCAAAGGGGAAGCAATGGCATTTTGCAGCCGATACGTGCATAAATAATTGCTTCTACCTTTTAACAACGAGGCGATAAAGGGGACTTTCATCGCTTTACGCAACACCTGTAAATCTTTAGTAAACAACTGATCCTGAAGATTTTTGGTACCGGTAGAAACAATGGTTTTTTTTCCCGATAAGATGGCGGGGACTAAATAGGCAAAGGTTTTACCTGTGCCCGTACCTGCCTCGGCGATCAGATGCCGCTTATCTTTAATCGCGGCAGCAATGGCCTCAGCCATTTCCAACTGGGCCGCACGGGGCTGATACGCCGCAATAACTTTTGATAACTCGCCGTCACTGCTAAAAAATTGTTTGCTGTCTGTCACTGGAATTGATGCCGCTTGAGCCTGGCCAAAAGGAATACATAGTAGGGCAATGCCCGCAACAATGCTATAAAGAAGAGAAATTCAAGCAGCCACCCAAACTATCTATAAACTGGCCTAAACCACCCCAGTCAGGGCGGTGGCTTTGCCCAAACGGTCATTGATTGCCCGCCACGCTTCAGTTTGCGGCGGCTGCTCAACCAAAATCACATCCAGATTTTGGCTATCAAGCTCACGCAGCGCGCTATATAAAGCTTGCGCATAACCCCCGGCTGATAAGGGCATACGGATAATGGCACAGCTACTGGTGTTTTCTGAAAACGGGTGGGTATAGACCAACAAACCGATTTTCTTTTGCTGCCCGGAAAGGGTTTGCAGCATTTCCGGCAACCGCTCCACAGAACACAATATGGCCATAGTCTGTGGGGCATAGTGGACGGCCATCATGCCAGGTGCGCGCATCTCTGCTTGGTCTGTTGACACAACAGATGGGGACGGCATCAACAAAGGCCTTTGTAACACGGCCTCTATAGCATCACGGGAGATATGGCCGGGGCGCAACAAACGGGGCACCGGGCCACTTAAATCGATGATGGTTGATTCTACACCAACCTGACAAGCCCCACCGTCCAAAATAAGATCCACCGCATCACCCAACTCGGCTTCCACATGGACTGCCTGTGTCGGGCTAATCCGGCAAAAGCGGTTTGCAGAAGGCGCGGCTATACCGCCACCAAACGCTTGCAATAAAGCTAATGCGACGGGATGGTCAGGCACCCTCAAACCTATCGTGTCCTGCCCGCCGGTTACGGCGTATGACACTTCGGGACGTTTATCCAAAATCATGGCCAGCGGCCCTGGCCAAAAATGGGCCGCCAACAACCGCGCCGACTCAGGGATAAGCTGTGCCCAGTCTTCAAGACAGCCTGCACTGGCGATATGGACTATCAGTGGATGGTCGGCAGGGCGACCTTTGGCTTGAAAAATTCGCGCAACAGCTAGAGGATTAGCCGCATCAGCGCCCAAACCGTAAACAGTTTCGGTAGGAAACGCAACCAAACGGCCTTGCCGCAACAGTGTAACCGCCAAGTCGATAGCGGCGGCATCAGCAAAAACAGGTTTCATCGCTTAGCCCCAATCCACACTAACTGCGGTTTGCCGCGTAGCCTTATGCCAATAGCGCCCTGCCCCAAAACCACCTGCATTTATTTTTCAGCCCAGGGCATAATCGGTACTGTGGAAATGCTATTGCCTGGCGCGCCTTCAATCAGTTTACGGCTGATGGCAACATACACCAAGGTGTTGCGCTTAGCATCATACATACGGGTCACTTTGGTTTCTTTAAAAAAAAGCGAGGTATCGTCGCTAAAAGCGGTTTCTTCTTTTGGAAGTTTGCCATCAATGACAATTGGCCCAACCTGACGGCAAGCGATGGAAAACTGCGACGGATCTTCAGCCACCCCAATTGCACCCGAAATGCCGCCAGTTCGGGCTTGGCTAATGTGGCAGGACACCCCTTTCACTTTCGGGTCATCATACGCTTGTACGCAAACCTTGTGGTTAGCGCCTATCAGCTTCCAGGTTGTTGTGACACAACCGATTTCTTCGGCTTGCACCGTTGGTGGCATAAACGCAAAAAGCAATGCACAGCCAGTTAGCAGATGTTTCATAAAGTTCTCTTTATAGTAGGGGTAATTTAGGATTGCAGCTTAGAAATATCCGCACAGGTCAAAAATTGCTCAGACAATAGATTAAGCAATGCCAAGCGGTTAGCGCGCAAGTCCAAGTCATCGCACATCACCATCACGTCATCAAAAAAGCGGTCCACATCCCCGCGTAACACCGCCAAACGCGCTAGCGTTCCGGCATAATCATGTGCCGCCAACAAAGGCGCAATCGCCAATCCCGACGCTTCGGCACTCGCCAGCAATTGCAGTTCGGCAGCTTCCACCAAAGTGCCGACGGTAGCGGCGGCAGGTTCAGGCGATTTTTTCAAGATGTTGCGGATACGTTTGTTTGCAGCCGCCAAGCTTTCTGCTTCCGGCAATAAGCGGAACGCTTTAACCGCCGCCAAACGTTGCATAAAATCGAAAGGATCGGCAGGTTTGACGGTGTAAACCGCATCAAATTCATCTGCACTATAACCTTTATCCAAACAATAGCCTTTCAAGCGGTCGGAAATAAAATCCAGCACCAAAGCTTGGGTTTTCGCCACATCAAAACTGTGGGTAAACAAGCCCAGCGCAAAGGCAACGGTTTCTTGCAAGTTCAAGGTGAGCTGGTTTTCTATCAAGGTGCGTAAAATCCCTAAGGCGGCACGTCTTAAGGCATAAGGGTCTTTATCGCCAGTTGGGATCAGCCCGGCGCTAAAAATACCCGCCAAGGTATCGATTTTTTCAGCAATCGCCAACACTTGCCCAGTCGGACGGCTAGCCGTGGCACTGCCTGATTGTTTGGGGAAATATTGCTCTTCCAAAGCCCAAGCCACGTCAGCGGCTTCGTTATCCGCCAACGCATAATAACGCCCCATAATACCTTGCAGATTGCCGAACTCACCGACCATTTCGGTCATTAAATCGGTTTTAGCCAATAACGCCGCACGTTTTGCCAAGGCCACATCGGCATTCAAGCGTTCGGCAATATAAGCCGACAACTGTATCACGCGCTGGGATTTTTCCGCCACCGTACCTAGTTTTTCTTGGAAAACGATATTCGCCAAACTGTCCACGCGCTCTGCCAGCGATTTTTTACGGTCTTGTTTCCAGAAAAACTCCGCATCCGACAAACGCGGCGTGACCACGCGCTCATTACCGTGCTGGATGGATTCAGGGCGGGTGCTGTCGATATTGCTAAAAGTGATGAAATTAGCCAACAAACCACCTTCTGCATTTTTAACCGGAAAATATTTCTGGTTAGTTTGCATGGTGGTAATTAGCACTTCGGCGGGCAACGCCAGAAAACGCGGGTCAAACGTACCGGTAATCGGCATCGGCCATTCATTTAAGGCGGCAATTTCTTCCAGTAAATCTTCTTCAATATGGGCAATACCACCCACTTTAGCGGCTGCGGCATGGGCCGAGTCACGGATGATGGCTTTGCGTTGTTCAATGTCGGCAATCACGCGGCCTTGGGTATACAAAGTTTCGGCATAATCTTCGGGTTTGCCCAAGGTGATTTCTTGTGGCGCATGAAAACGGTGACCCAAAGTAGTCGCCCCTGTTTTTAGCCCTAAGATTTCGGTATCGATAACGCTATCGCCATATTGCAACACCGCCCAATGTACGGGCCGGACAAATTCCGTCGTAAAACTGCCCCAACGCATCCGTTTCGCTATCGGCAAATTGGCGATGCTTTGCCGGATAATGTCGGGTATCAAGTCTTTAGTCGCTTGGCCCTTAATCGCTTGCGTGTAGCTGAGCCATTCGCCTTTGTCAGTTTTGATGCGCTCCAATTTATCAAAGGTCGTGCCACAACTGTCCGCAAACCCCAAGGCCGCTTTGCTGGGCGAACCATCGGGCGCGAATGCCGCTTGTATGGCTGGCCCACGTTTTTCGACGGTTTTATCAGGCTGCGCAGTCGCCAAGTTTTCAATAAACACCGCCAAACGCCGTGGCGTGGCGTAGGCTTTGCCCGCCGTAAATGCGGTATCGGCCTCTTTAAGCCCTAGGCTAATATTAGCTAATAAGGCGTTGCTGAGTTTTAATAAGGTTTTAGGCGGCAATTCTTCTGAGCCTAATTCAAAGAGTAAATGTTGTTCTGACACGGGGCGACCTTTGTTTGTTTAATTACAGGTTTTGTAAGTTGTTGATGTCGGCATTATGATGCTCTTAAATACGCTGTCCATTTAATTTATATGCTACTTCCTCAACATTGCCATCAAAATAGCATCCAAAACGGTGACTTTCCGTTAAGGTCGCGACTTAAAGCCACCAACTCGTCAAGCGGCAGTTTCGGACGACTTAGCTATAGTTATGGCCATGAGTTAAGTTAATGATGAATATTTAAAATTAATCATATTAATTATTCAAGCGCTTCAATTCGTTACAAGCATGATGTAGCGATGATGGGGCGTGTTCAGGCAAGCTTTTTTGGCAAATGTCTTCTTTTAGCTTTTTGGCGAATTCTGTAGGTTTGTAAGATTTGTATTTGGATTTGTAATCCATAAGCTTACCCTTTTCATCTTTATGCGTTTCTACACCCATATCGCCAGTCTCAATAAAATGAAACCAAGATTCGATATTGCGTTTAGGTGAAAAAATTAAGATATTCTCATTTTTTGATGGCTTGTAGATGTTGTATAAATCTTGGATACGGTCTCTGGTGTCGTCATCAATAATGACGACTAAGAAACTACCCGCTTTATAGCGAAAGGCTTTAAATCTTTTTTCGTAACTTTTAGTGACAAAATCAGCACCAGAACCTTCGCCTTTAGGATTATATTTACCTAGTATGTTTTCAATGCCTAACAATTCAAAATATTTTCTGGCAAAGTAATAGTGATTTTTATCTTCACACAAAATATAGATTTGTGGGCGTTTACTCGTCATAAATCCAACCCAACTCCACTAACTCAGCGACTGAAAGCCCACTTTCATTTTCTGCACTAATTTTCTGTATTCTAGTTAAATTATTTTCCCGACTAAACCAATAACCTGAATCATTGGCTAACAAATTAATAAGTTTAGGATGATGGGAAATTAGCAAAGCTTGCAAACCTCTTTCTGCGCATTGGTCGTAAAGTGTATCGAACCAAGGCTGAATCTCAGGCAAAGCTAAAAAATTTTCCGGTTCGTCGATACAAATGATCGAATTATCCGGCGTACAATAAACTAAGGCGTACAAAGAAATTAGTGCTTTTTGACCTTCAGAGAGTTCATTAAAATAATAACTGACAATATTTTTATTATTGGCTTTATCTTGAAAGTCAACTTGCAATACCTTGGCTTGACCTGCCCGTTCAATCTTAAAATAATCGAAGCCTGGCAGAATATCGCGCATTGCATTTTCAAATACAGATATGCCCCGCCTGTTCTTTTCATTAAGATGCGCAAACCATTCGGCATAGTTTGAAAAGTCTGTTTTTATCCCCCCGTTAGTTTTACTTATAGTAGAAACCATTTCATAAGGGTTAATTCGAGCTATAAACAATTCATTAAGATGTTTTAAAAAGTCATCTGCGCTAACACCACCATGACGACTGATGCTAGAACGAATTGGGCCTATTGGAGATTTTAGATCACCACGAATGTCATCAAAAAAAACTGAAACTCCATTTTTTGATTCAATGATAGCTTTATTATCACAAAATAAATGTTCTTCTTTAACCATAGATTCAGAAGATGTATCACTAAATCCTATTACTAGTGAGTATTTATAAATAACACTATTGACATCGATATCAAACTCAAAACGTATATCAGATTTTTCGTTTAGCCAACGAGGCGTATCACTGTAGTCAAAAATGCTTACAATCTTTTCTTCATCGAGAATTACCCGTTTTAACTTCGCCAAAACCTCAAAAACCGTAGACTTCCCCGACCCATTCGCCCCCAAAAATAGACTAATATCCTGATCAAAGTTAATTTCAAAATTAACTAAGCATTTGTAATTATGGACATACAGTCTTTTTAACATCCGTTTATTCCTGACACATCGGAAAGCCCAACGACTCCCGCCGCGCGTAATACGCCTCAGCCACCGCACGCGACAAAGTGCGCACGCGCAATATATAACGCTGGCGTTCGGTCACCGAAATGGCGTGGCGGGCATCCAGCAGATTGAAGGTGTGCGAGGCTTTTAGCACCATTTCATAAGCGGGTAATGGCAGGTTAAGGTCGATCAGCTTGGTGCATTCTTGTTCATAGGTGTCAAAACAATGGAACAAAAACTCAACATTGGCGTGGTCAAAATTGTAGGCGGACATTTCCACTTCGTTTTGGTGGAACACATCACCGTAAGTGACAGTGCCAAACGGGCCTTTAGTCCACACCAAATCATAGACGCTATTCACGCCTTGCAAATACATGGCGATGCGCTCTAAACCATAAGTGATTTCGCCGGTGACAGGTCGGCATTCCAAACCGCCGACTTGTTGGAAATAAGTGAATTGGGTCACTTCCATGCCGTTTAGCCAGACTTCCCAGCCTAAACCCCATGCGCCTAAAGTCGGCGATTCCCAGTTATCTTCGACAAAACGGATGTCATGCTCCAACAAATCCAAGCCCAAATAGCGCAAAGACCCCAAATACAGCTCTTGGAAATTGGCGGGCGAGGGTTTTAACACCACTTGAAATTGGTAGTAATGTTGCAAACGGTTGGGGTTTTCGCCAAAACGGCCATCGGTAGGGCGGCGTGAAGGCTGGACATACGCGGCATTCCAAGGCTCTGGGCCAATGGCGCGTAAAAAGGTGGCGGGGTGGAAAGTCCCTGCGCCCACTTCTTGGTCTAAGGGCTGCAACAGAATACAGCCTTGCGCTGACCAATAATGTTGCAGGGCGAGGATGAGTCCCTGAAAAGTTGAGAAATCGTTAGTTTGGCTAGACACGGTGCTACACATTGGGCAGTAAAAAAGTGCCTAATTATAGCTTAAAATTGGGGTCGTTGTAGGGTTAGGGTCAATCCAAGCCGATTTTCGTTTGGTTTTGGCTTGCCATCATTCCGGCAAGCTCCGGAATGATGGCGGACATCGCCCCGTTATTGGCTTTCGCCGTCCTCTTCATCTTCCTTATGGATTTCTTCCAACGCCAACTCCCCACTTAAAAAACTCTTGGGCTTGCCGTCTCCCTCCCCCGCACTCCCCAAACCCGTACTGAGGTTAATTTTTATTTTGAGGTTAATCGGGGAATCCGAGTTTTGCAAGGCTTCTTCCATGGAAATGGTTCCTTCTTTATAAAGCCTCAATAAATGGCTATCAAAGGTCTGCATACCAACATTCTCTGATTTTTCCATAACCTCTTTAAGACCTTCGACATCGCCCTTATGGATCAGGTCACGCACCAGTTGTGTCCCCAATAAAATTTCTATGGCCGCCGTGCGCTTGCCTTTGATGGTCGGGACTAAGCGCTGTGAAACAAAGGCTTTGAGGTTCAGTGACAAATCCAGCAATAATTGGTTACGGCGCTCTTCTGGAAAAAAGTTGATGATCCGATCCAGCGCCTGGTTGGAGTTGTTGGCGTGTAACGTGGACAGGCATAAATGGCCGGTTTCTGCAAAGGCCAAGGCATGTTCCATGGTGTCCTGGCTACGGATTTCACCGATTAAAATCACGTCTGGTGCTTGGCGTAGGGTATTTTTTAACGCGTCTTCATAACTTAAGGTGTCAACCCCTACTTCACGTTGGTTTACCAGTGACTTTTTGTGTGGGTGGATAAACTCGATGGGGTCTTCAATGGTGATGATATGCCCTGATGTGTTTGAATTGCGGTAATCAATCAGCGAAGCCAATGATGTTGATTTACCCGAACCAGTGCCGCCGATAAACAAAATCAGCCCCCGTTTGGCCATAATGATTTCTTTCAAAACATCCGGCAAACCGAGTGATTCCAAACTGGGGATGACAACCTTGATATTGCGGATAACTAAGGCAAAACTACCCCGTTGCTTAAAAATATTGGCCCGGAACCGACCCACGCCAGGCTCTGAAATGGCAAGGTTCAATTCAGGCAACTTCTCAAACGCCTTCTTTTGTTCCTCATCCATTAAATCATGGGCATACTGTTTTAATTGGTCTTTGGTCAGGTTAGCGCTCTCCAACGACCTAAGCTGGCCTTGGAATTTTGCCGCTGGGGGCGCATGTACCGTCAAATAAAGGTCAGAACCATCATTTTGGACGAGAATTTTTAAATAGTCTTTAAATTCCATAGCTGATTTTTATTTTGGCAGGTGATAGATACTAAGTTTAGGTGATAAGTCCGATAAGTTGAAGCCCGATTGGAAAATAAATGCGTATAATAGGGCAATTTTTTAGTTGTAAGAGAGTTATGAACACACATAGAAAGGCAGTGGCGTTGATTTCTGGGGGCCTAGATTCAATGCTGGCGGCAAAAACAGTGATGGAACAAGGCGTTCACGTTGAGGGCATCAATTTTTTTACCGGATTTTGTGTGGAAGGCCATACCCATGCCATACGCGAAAAGGACAAAGCCAAGCCCAAACGCAATAACGCTTTATGGGTTGCCGAACAACTGGGGATAAAGCTGCACATTGTCGATGTCATCGAAGAATATAAAAACGTGCTGATCAACCCCAAACACGGCTATGGGCAAAACCTGAACCCTTGCCTGGATTGCAAGATTTTTATGGTGAATAAAGCCAAGCAGTGGATCAGCGAAAACAATTTTGATTTTATTATCACCGGCGAAGTCATCGGCCAACGGCCCATGTCACAAAGCAAATCGAAAATGCCCATTGTGGCCAAACAATCGGGGGCTGATGATTTATTATTGCGCCCTTTATGCGCAAAAAACTTGCCTGCCACCTTACCTGAGCTTGAAGGCTGGGTTGATCGGGAAAAACTGCATGACATCACCGGACGCTCGCGCAAACCCCAAATGGCCATGGCTGAAGCCTTTGGCTTTGAAGATTATGCCCAACCCGCTGGGGGCTGCTGCTTTTTGACCGACAAAAGCTATTCTGCAAAATTGGTTGATTTGTGGCAGGCCCACGGCCATAAAGATTACGAACTGGACGATGTCATGCTGTTGAAAGTCGGGCGGCATATACGCCCACGCCCCAACTTCAAACTCATCGTGGCTCGGGAAGAAGGCGAAGGGCGGTTTTTACAAGGTTACCAAAAAGAGTTTATCAGCCTATCCTCTGCCAGCCATCAAGGGCCTTTAGTTCTGCTGGACGGTACACCCTCAGCAGAGGACTTGTATTTGGCCGCACAAATTACCGCCCGTTTTGGCCAAGGGCGGGATGCCGAACAGGTTGACATCGCCATCATGATGCAAGACGGTTCAGAACGGCTGCTACAGGTTAGCCCCTTAAAAAAAGAAGAGCTGCCCGACGCTTGGTATATTTGATCGCTAAAGCTGATCTAGCTTCAATGGGTAACTAAACAAAAGTTTTTTGATCTTTAGCAAAGTCAACTCGTTCATGGTGAACGGTTAAGCCTCGGGTTTATGACGCTTAGCCACTTACAAAAAACCGTGATCTTACCTAACAGAAGCCCGCACATGAAAAAAGAAACCCTCAATGCCCGCCGTTTGCTGTGCCCACTGCCAGTTATCCGCACCCAGGATAAAGTCAAACAACTACAGGCAGGCGACCAATTGGAAGTTATCTGCACTGACCCAGGGGTCATGCAGGATATTCCTGCGTGGTGCCGTATAAATGGCCATAAAGTGCTATCAACCAGCACTTGTGACCATGAATATTTTATTACCTTGGAAGTGGGTGCGTAATGGCTGAAGCCCTAAGCACGGCAAAAATAGGTAAACTGAAGGCCAAGGCCAGCTATGTGGGCGCTGCGGTTAATATTTTTCAGACCCTCATCAAAATCGGTTTTGGGATTTTAGGCCAATCGGCGGCATTGATCGCCGACGGCATCCATTCCTTATCGGATTTATTGAGCGACTTACTGGTTATTATCGCAGTCAGATTGGGAAGCCGGGAAGCCGATTATGAACACCCTTATGGCCATAGGCGCTTTGAAACCATTGCAACGGTGATCCTTGGTGTCAGCTTAATCGGCATTGGCGGTGCCATTGCTTGGTCGGTGATGAACCGCATGGCCCATCCTGAGCTGTTGCCTGTGCCCAATTCAGTCAGCTTAGGCATTGCCGCTGTATCCATTTTAGTGAATGAGTGGCTATACCATTACACGAAACGTATCGCCCGACTCACCCGTTCCAAATTATTGATGGCCAATGCCTGGCATCAACGTAGCGACGCCATTACCTCGATTGTGGTGTTGTTCGGTATCGGTGCGGTCATGCTGGGTTATCCCTTGGCTGATGCCATTGCCGCCATCGTAGTGGCTTTAATGGTTGCCAAAATTGGCCTGAACCTCGTGCTTGAAAGCATCAAGGAACTGGTGGACACCTCCTTGCCACCCAGACTGGTCGCAGAAATCCGCACCACCATCATGACCATAGACGGTGTCGAGGGCATACACTTGCTACGCACCCGGCAAATGGGCGAAGACGCGCTGATTGATGCCCACATCGTGGTTGACCCCCGCATCACCGTTTCAGAAGGCCACAGCATAGGCGACACGGTCAGGGACGAGCTGATCAACCGCTTTGACGATGTTATGGATGTACTGGTGCATATAGACCCCGAAGACGATGAAGCCTTGTTTGAACCCAGCAAACCGCTGACCCGCCGTAATGTGCAAGTAATATTGGACAAATACATGGCCGAATTTAAAGCGTCCATAGAAGATTTCAGGATCCATTATTTAAATGGCCAAATCGAAGTCGAAGTTATTTTACCCTTTGCCCTCAGCACCCAACCGCAAGTTTTGGCCACCTTAAAAAAACGCTGCAAGATGATGCGGATAAAAGTAAAAAAAATTAATAACGTCACCTTATTTTTTAAACACAACGAGGATTAACCCATGGCCGTAGGACAGTGCAATTTCCCGAACATGCCCAAAGTGGCGGGAATAGCCTTAGGCACCACGTGTGCAGGTATTAAACAAACCATCCGCGATGATATTTTAGTGGTGCAAATGCCAGCACAGGCCAGTTGTGCCGCCGTATTTACCCAAAATGCCTTTTGTGCAGCACCTGTACAAATCGCCAAGGCCAACCTGCTCCATCAGCCGCGCTGGTTACTGGTCAATTCAGGTAATGCCAATGCTGGCACGGGGATACAAGGCCTACAAGATGCACAGGCCTGTTGTGCCGAACTGGCAAAAATTGCTGGCGGCCTAAACCAGCAAGTATTGCCTTTTTCGACAGGCGTTATCGGTATGCCCCTGCCAGTCGCCAAAATGACTGCGGCATTCCCAGCTGCCATAAAGAATTTGGATGAGGCGAATTGGGCCAATGCCGCCCGCGCCATTATGACAACTGACACCTTCCCCAAAGGCGTGACCAAAACCTTCGACCTGGACGGACAGCCCATCACCATCAACGGGATTTCCAAAGGTGCGGGCATGATCCAGCCTAATATGGCGACCTTATTGGCGTTTATCGCCACCGATGCCATTATTGACCAAGCCTTGTTGCAGACCTGCCTTGCCGCCGCCGTGGAGCAATCATTTAACCTTATCTCCGTCGATGGCGACACCTCCACCAATGACAGCTGCGTATTAATGGCCAGCGGCTGCTCCGCTGCCCCCAAAATCACGCCAGACAGCGATGCTTATACAATCTTTGCAGCCGCCATCTTGGACGTTTGCAAACAACTGGCGGAAGCCATAATTAGGGATGGTGAAGGCGCCACCAAGTTGATCCGCATCCATGTCCAAGAAGCCTTGACTGACGAAGAAGCCGTACGGGTTGGCAAAACGATAGCGCACTCGCCCTTGGTCAAAACCGCCTTTTTTGCCAGCGACCCAAACTGGGGACGCATACTGGCCGCTGTGGGCCGTGCCGGCATTGAAAATCTGGTGCTAGAAAATGTGCAGATTTATTTGAATAGTGTTTGTATCGTCAAGAACGGTGGCCGTGCTGATGATTACAACGAAGAAGCCGGGCAACAAGTGATGGATCAAGAAGAAATCACAGTCACCGTAAAATTGGGGCGCGGCCTTGCTGCCCAAGAAGTCCTGACCTGTGACCTTTCCTATGACTACGTAAAAATTAACGCGGAATACCGGACGTAAATCCCGGCTTAACTCAGTGCCCTCCCCCAATGGAGGGCAAACACAATACCCCACCCCAAAATGAAACAAGTTCCGGTCGCCGTTGGTGTAATTAAAAACAACCAAGGACAAGTCTTAATCTCCCTGCGCGATGCTGCATTGCACCAAGGCGGTCTTTGGGAATTCCCAGGTGGTAAAATCGAAACAGGGGAAACGGCGCAACAGGCGCTAGTGCGTGAACTGAAAGAAGAATTGGGGATTACCGCCTTAACAGCAACACCGCTGCTGACTGTTCAGCATCAATACCCTGATGTCGCCGTGACGCTGCATGTATTTTTAGTGACTGATTTTTCCGGCCAGCCCAATAGCACCGCAGGCCAAGCCATCCAATGGGTCTACCCAGATGCGCTGGCAAATTATGACTTCCCTGCCGCCAACCGGCCCATCGTCACCGCCGCACGTTTACCACCCTATTACGCCATTTTAGATGACACCGATGAAATGCCGCTATTACGCAAGCTCCACAAAATACTGGCTCGGGGCATCAAACTTATCCAACTACGCTTAAAAAACCTGCCGCCCCTACAAGTGCAAGCGTTTATTGAACAAGCCCATCCCTTATGCCAGCAACAGCACGCCGTGTTATTAATTAACTCTGGCAGCAACGGCGCCCAGCATTTTGCCGTTGATGGCCTGCATCTTAGCAGCCAGCACCTGCTCGCCCTACACCAACGCCCTGCTCCCCCGCTGGGTAACCCCCAACCGAGATTTTGGGTCGCTGCTTCTTGCCACAATCTTGAAGAATTACAACATGCCCAAAACATTGGCGTGGACTTTGCCGTGTTAGCACCGGTGTTGCCCACAAAAACCCACCCCGATGCCACGCCCTTAGGCTGGGCGCAATTCACCGAACTGGTGTCCCAAGTCAATCTGCCTGTCTATGCCTTGGGAGGGCTTGTTGAAGCTGATTTAAGCCTTGCCCAACAAGCTGGTGCACAAGGCATTTCAGCAATCAGGGCATTTTTGTGATGGACTCTAGGAAAAAGTAGCTTGCTTGGTGGCGGGGGACGGCCTGAAACCGTGTCCCCTACCCAGCTTATTTTTTAGGTAGATTTGGTTTTAAATGCGGCACACCGCCATCATCAATATCAAAATCATCATCAAACAGGGTCTTGCCTTGTGCGCCAAGGTAGTCGGGCTGGGCTTTTAGCCATTCACTCATTTTTTGTTGCTTGGCATAGGCAATCAATCGGGCTTCTAAATCACGGACGACTTCAGGATTTTGTGCGGCAATATCGACCTTCTCGTTCGGATCGGCGGCCAAGTCAAACAGTTCGGTTTTACCCGGCAATAGCGCGATTTTAACCAGTTTCCAGTTTCCTTTGATAATCGAGCCACGGAACGCTTCAACATTAATCAAAATATCTTCATGCGGCGTAGGCTTACCATCGGCAACGGTTGCCCAAATGTCTTTGCCATCGAGTGGCTTGTCGTCTGGATTGGCCTTAGCACCGGCCAATGCCAGTGCAGTGGGCATGATGTCCACCATGTGCAATTGCTCGTTGACTACGCTAGGCTTAAGTTTTGCTGGCCAGTTGAATATGGTCGGCACCCGCACACCGCCTTCAAACAAACTGCCTTTGCCGCCACGAAGTGCGCCGTTGCTGGCTGGTAAATCACCATCCTTGACACCACTCGATGAACGCTCTTCCTTAGAATGCGCCCCGCTGGCAACCACGGCGTTGCGGGGACCGCCGTTGTCGCTGGAAAAAATAATCAGGGTATTTTCACGCAAGCCCTTTTTATCCAAGGCGGCAACAATGCGCCCCACTTGCTCATCAACAGAGCTGATCATCGCCGCATACGTGCGGCGGGTTGAATCTTTGATGGTGGTGGCATAGCTGTCAATGCCTGCCTTGGGGGCTTGGTAAGGCGCATGGGGGGCCAGGGAGGCAAAATAGAGGAAGAACGGCTTGTCTTTTTCTTGCTTTTCTATAATTTTGACGGCCTCATCACCAATTAAGTCTAAGTAATAGCCTTTTTCAGTGATAAATTTTCCATCGCGCTGCCAATCCGTTATGCCGCTGCGCTGATGGGTAAAGTAATCCACTTCACCCACTGTATTACCGTAAAAGTGGTCAAAACCACGATTCTGTGGCCAAAATTTCTTATCAGCATGGCCCAAATGCCATTTGCCAACCATTGAAGTGTTGTAACCCGCGTCTTTCAAGGCTTGTGGCAAGGTTCGTTCATCAGTGGGCAAACCGTAGCTATGATTAGGAAAAATCACCAAGGTCTGTAATCCATAACGCATGGGATAACGGCCAGTCATTAAGGCGGCACGGGCGGGTGTACATACCGGCATACCGTGAAACGCCTCGAGCTGGACACCGCCTCTGGCGAGCGCATCTATATTCGGTGTACGGATATCACTGCCACGGTAACCAAGATCAGCATTACCCAAGTCATCAGCAAGAATGACGATGATATTGGGTTGTTTGTCTACCGCATAAGATGGCGTTACTGCCATGATACCCAGGCATAACAAGGATAAAAGTGTTGTTTTTTGATTTAGTTTCATAGTGTTTAACTTAAGCTATTGTAGTTACGGTTAAAAACACCCGCGCTTCAGAAAATAATTAGGAGGGTAAGCCGCCAACCCGCTGTGTTTTGAACCAACACCACCAGCCGCTCATGCTAATCACCGTAAGCTACTTTTCCTTCTTAGTGGTGTCTTTGGTTGGGGCTTTATTTTTTAAGGTATCTTTGGCGGCTTTCGCTGGTGTACACCGGCCACCCACACCAACAGTGGCCTTGGCCACCGCACTCGTGGCAGCTTTTTTAGCCGTGCAGTTGGAGTCTAAGAGCCCGGCTGGACTAATCGGGGCGTAAACTACCGCCGCGAAGAGCATAATTGTTGTTACGGCTGTCATTTTTATGTTTGCTACCATTGTACGTTCTCCTATAAGCGGTGATTTTGGTGTTAGTTTACCCTGAATTTTTATTCTAAATGCCCACCTTTACCCCCTTGCTTAAGACTTTTTTTCTCCAACGAAGGTAAGGGATGCTGACCAGCGCTGATGAGAACAAATAAGTCGCTATTATGGGGGAAGAGCCCGACCCTTTGATGTCTGCCGCCAACACCAACGCCAAGCCAATATGCCGGCTTGCACAAGAAACGGCCAATGAAGTGCGTTGGGCAGCATCCGGGCCACCTAAGCAATGACCAATCGCCAAGGCAATAAATGTCAGTCCTGCGAAGGCAGTTATAGACGGTAAACCAAGTCCGATAATTTGCCTAAAACTGGATACCATAATTCCGACCGCCCCCATAATTAACAACATACCAGCATAACGCATGATGGGATCCCCAAGCTTGTCAGCCCCGCTTGGGTAAAACTTCCGCACCAACATCCCAGCGGTAAGAGGCAACAAAAAAGTCTTCAAAATGGTGGCCGCTAACTGCCCGATCTTGACATCCATCCCGGTGGGCAGCAACGGTTGTAATAGGGCCAAAGAGGCGGGAACCGTTATGATCGCCGCCATTGAGGTCGCTATAACAATGCTATAGGCGAAAGCGGGGTCGCCACCAATTTTGAGGAGTTTGCGCGGCAACAAGGGAGCGCCTGCCGAAATGGAAAGGAAAAGCAACCCCATCTTGGTGCCACGCGGCAGATCAAACGCCATCACCATGGCAATGGCAACCAAGGGCACCAAAATATACATGGCAAGAAACGAACGTGCCAATAACGATGGATGCCGCCATATCCAGAACAAATCCCCACGGACTGCACTAAGCCCCGTCGCAAACACCAGCGAGGTGATAGCCAATTTAATGATGATTAGCAGCATAATGCACCGCCCAACTGAATTCGATTAGACATCATCAAGCCTTTAAGATGGACAGCGCCAACTATTTGGAGGTGATTTTCAAATTTTTGAACGTCCCATCGGCATTGTTGCCCATCCAAACCCCTACCCAACCACTCTTTTGCTTGGCGAGGCTAGCTACTGACAACGTGGGTTCTGCGGCATTATTGACATAAACACTGACTTGCCCGGCCTCTGCCACCACTTTCACATGAAAAAACTCATTCGGGTTGACTGCCGGAGAAATCGCCCGTTCATAAGCACCGGGCTGTTGCTTCCTGAGTTTTTCCCAAGAATTGTCGGGTTCAGACTCATATTGGACGGCGTGGCTTTTATGCAGCTCATCTGGGGCATTAAAATTAAACGGCCTAAAATAGACCGCCTCGTAAGTCTTTTCATCTATGCCCCTAAAGGCAATACCAACATAACTTTTATCTTTGACATCGTTGCCTTTAATATCGGCCTCAATCACACCTTCACTAAAATTGCTGTTTTTTAACCACGCCACACCCGGCTTTGCTTGCCCGGCAAAATAAACCGTACCCGCAGGATCGTCTTTGGAAAAAGTGGCCGTGCGGTTATGCACAACCCAATCCCCACTGGCCGCAACTTTTGCCGCCTCTAGGGTTTTGGCAGATTCTAGCGCACAAGAAGAAACTGAAAATGTGATACAAAGTACAGTCAAATAGCGTTTCGTTAGGCTTTTCATAGGTCACCTTAAGGTTGTGTGTTTTTATTGGTAATAGCGGCGATACAAATCAGCAAATTCTTTTAGTGTGCCATCAGCGTTTTTGAAAAAATAGCGGTAGGACTCACAAAAATGATTATGCCCATGGTCTTTAGGGTCGCGTACCCTATCTTTAATACAGCCGCCATAGCATTGTTTAAGCCATTCGCAACTGCGGCACTCGGCATTTAAATTGGCTTTTTCCAAGCCAAAAGCGGTATGTTCGGCGGAAGTAAACGCTTTATATAGTGAAGTTTGGTGGATATTGCCCAGCTTCCGGTCTTTTTCAACAAAAAAGTCACAAGAAAAAATATCGCCGTTATGTTCCATAACCAAGTAGTCATTACAGGTTTTATGAAAAATGCAATGGTCAGGGGTCATGCCGACATAGCTTTGCAACACGGAATCAAACCAGCGGATAGAGGTTTTTTGTTTAAGCTTTTCGTAATCAAAATCTTTAACCCACAGTTCAAAAACTTCGTATAAAAACCGTCCATAATCCAAGGCATCCACACTATAAGCAGCGGCTTGTTGACTGTTTTCGGGGTCGAGTTCGACTATCGGGCTAAACTGCATGAACAAAAAATCATTCTCGACAAAAAACTGATAAATTTCTTTGGCGTAATTGACGGAATAATCGCTAATGGTAGCCAGCACATTAAACGGGATTTTTTCTTGCTGCATCAATAAGGCGCTGTCGTACACCGCTTGGAACGTGCCTTTACCCAAGGCATCCAAACGGTAATAATCATGCACGGCTTGCGGGCCATCCAAAGAAAGGCCAACCAAAAAGTTTTCTTTGCGCAAAAAATCAGCCCATTGCTGATCCAGCAACATGCCATGGGTTTGCAGGGAGTTGGAAAAAATCCGCCCTTTGGCATAGTGTTTTTGCAGTTCTACCGCATGTTTAAAAAAATCCACGCCCATAATAGTGGGCTCGCCGCCTTGCCATACAAAAGTGGGGTTGTTTGAACAAGCGAACATTTGTTCAATCATCTTACGCAAGGTTTCTTCACCCATACGATGGCCAGAAGGCGTACCCTCATATAAAGCCTGTTTTTCCAAATAAAAGCAATACTTACAACGCAGATTACAAAAAGCCCCCATCGGTTTAAGCACTATACTTTGTAGCATTTGTTTTCCTTGGTTTAATAAAATCTACTTTTGGCTGCTGGCCACGTTAAGAACGTAGATGGTATATTTTTTAAAATTAAACAGCAAATTGTATAGCCATTTGCGTTTTGCCCCAAAGCGGTTTTGGCTTATGCCCAGCTAACAGCCACGAGCCCGACAAAACTTTCAAACAGCGATTATTTCAGCCAACTAGTTGGGCAATCGATTTTAAAGGTGTGCGGGCGATAGTCGCCACTGGGGGGGTATAAGGGAATTGCTAAGATAACCACACTCTTCTATTGTTAGAAGTTAGCTTATGATATAATTGGCGGTTTTAATAACTGAGAATAAATACAAATGGCTAAAGAAGATCAAATTGAAATGGAAGGCAAGGTAATTGATACCCTTCCGAATACGATGTTTCGTGTAGAACTTGAGAACGGTCATGTGGTAACGGCGCACATTTCAGGCAAAATGCGTAAACATTATATCCGCATCCTTACTGGCGACAGCGTGAAAGTGGAAATGACCCCTTATGATTTAAGCAAGGGCCGCATCACCTTCCGTATGCGCTAGTCCCATCACCAATCAGGCAATAGGACTGAGCACGTTACCGACCTGGTTGTCCCGCACCCCATTAATTGGCTTCGGAAACAATCAACTCATTGCTTTCTATAGCAAAAGCAATTTCATCATTTTCCACGTAAATCCTGACATGGCCACCGTGCGCGAGCTTGCCAAAAAGCAAGTCATTAGCCAGAGGTTTTTTGATTTTTTCCTGAATTAATCGCGCCATCGGTCTTGCCCCCATTTTGGGGTCACACCCATGTTCAGCCAACCACAAACGGGCATCAGCATCTAACGCGACTGTTACATGCTTGTCAGCAAGCAATGCTTCCAGCTCAAAAATGAACTTATCAACCACATGACCTACGATAGACAAATCCAAGGGTTTAAATTGGATGATGGCATCCAAACGGTTGCGAAATTCCGGTGAAAAACCTTTTTCAATCACTTTTAAACTATCGGTGGCATGATCCTGCTGGGTAAAGCCGATAGAGGCACGGCTGCCTTCTTCGGCGCCAGCATTGGTGGTCATCACTAAAATAATGTTACGAAAATCTGCCTTACGGCCATTATTGTCAGTCAATGAACCATGATCCATCACTTGCAACAGCAAGTTGAAGACATCAGGATGGGCTTTTTCCAATTCATCCAGCAATAACACGGCATGGGGATGTTTGGTGACCTGTTCAGTGAGCAATCCGCCTTGGTCAAAACCCACATAGCCCGGCGGCGCACCAATCAAGCGGGAAACCGTATGCCGCTCCATGTATTCGGACATATCAAACCGTATCAGTTCCACACCCAATACTTTGGCCAATTGGCGCGTCACTTCGGTTTTGCCTACTCCTGTAGGGCCTGCAAAAATAAATGAACCGATTGTTTTTTGGGCATCGCGTAGGCCAGCACGCGATAGCTTAATGGCCGATGCCAACGCTGATATGGCTTCGTCTTGGCCAAAAACCAACATTTTTAGGTTCTTTTCCAGATTGGCAAGCTTGTCTATATCATTGGAAGACACTGACCGTGCCGGAACCCTGGCAATTTTTGAAACGATGTCTTCTATTTCAGGGACATCAATCACCTGCTTGCGCTCGGCTTCTATGGTCATGCGCTGTTTTGCGCCAGCTTCATCAATCACGTCTATGGCTTTGTCTGGCAGATGCCTGTCGGTGATAAAACGGTCAGACAACTCCGCAGCCACCCGCAAGGCATCGTCTGAATAGGTCACGCTATGGTGGGATTCAAAACGTGACTTAAGGCCTTTTAAAATCAAAATCGTGTCGGCAACCGAAGGCTCCACAACATCGACTTTTTGGAACCGGCGTGCCAAGGCATGGTCTTTTTCAAACACCCCACGGTATTCTTGATAAGTCGTAGAACCAATGCAGCGTAATTGGCCGGAAGCCAGCGCAGGCTTAATGAGGTTGGACGCATCCATCACCCCGCCGGAAGCCGAACCCGCACCAATGATGGTATGGATTTCGTCTATGAATAAAATCGAATCCGGTTCTTTTTTGAGTTGGTTCATTAAAGATTTAAGGCGTTTCTCAAAATCCCCGCGATATTTTGTACCGGCCACCAAGGCACCTAAATCCAGTGAATAAATGGTGCTGTTCAACAGGATTTCAGGCACATCCTTTTCCACAATCCGTTTTGCCAAACCTTCAGCAATGGCCGTTTTGCCAACGCCCGCTTCACCAACCAATAAAGGGTTGTTTTTACGGCGGCGGCATAAGGTTTGTATCGTGCGCTCTAACTCCAGTTCCCGACCAATCAAGGGATCGATGCGGCCTTGGGCGGCTTCATAGTTAAGGTTGGTGGTGTATTTTTCCAAGGGGCTAGCGGCTTCGTTTTCTGAGTTGCCTGCTTCTGTGCCCTGGTCGCTAGCCTCATTGTCCTGGTCAACTTTTGAAATGCCGTGGGCCAGATAATTCACCACATCTAGCCGTGAAATGTCCTGTTTGTTCAACAAATAGACCGCATGGGAGTCTTGCTCACTAAACAAGGCCACAAATAAATTGGCGCCAGTCACTTCTTTTTTGTCGGAAGCCTGGACATGGAAAACAGCCCGTTGCAAGACCCGCTGAAACCCTAATGTAGGCTGGGTCTCGCGTTGGATGCCTGGCGGAATCAGTGACATGGTCTCATCAATAAACTGGATCAACTGCGCCCGTAAGGTTTTAATATCACAAGCACAAGCTTTGATGATGGCTTCTGCGGCGCTATTGTCAAGCAGGGCCAGCAATAAATGCTCAACCGTGATAAATTCGTGACGTTTATCATGCGCATTTTTAAAGGCGGTATTTAACGTGACTTCAAGTTCTTTACTTAACATAATCGCTCCAAATTTACACTTCTTCCATCGAACACAGCAACGGATGTTGGTGCGCCCGAGAATATTCGTTGACTATATAGACTTTGGTTTCGGCAACATCTTTAGAATAAGTCCCGCATACCCCAACCCCCCGCGTATGTATTTGCAGCATAACTTGTGTTGCCATTTGTTCGGACATGGCAAAAAAATCCATCAGGATTTCAATGACAAAATCCATGGGCGTAAAATCATCATTTAACAAAATAACTTTGTATAACGGTGGTCTTTTTAACTTAGGCTTAGCTTCTTGGACGGCCAAACCGTCATCATTATCTTTGAAAGGATCAAAATCGGACATAATACGCAAATAAACAAAAATATATTAAGTGTCTAAGATGGTGCTAATAGTAGAGTATTTCAAGCTCTTGTACCTAACAAATTAAACCATAAAAGGAACGGGGCGCAAGGCAAAAGCGTAAATAGCCGTTGAATCTTTCAGTCTTTAACCTTTTTTACCAACATAAGTTCCTCATATCTAGTAACATATTAACTTTTTACAGCCGGAAATCATCAATGGTTTGGAAACCACATGTCACTGTTGCCGCCGTTATCGAACGCGATAACCGCTTTTTACTGGTAGAAGAGCACACGCCACGCGGACTGGAATTTAACCAGCCCGCCGGACACTTTGAAAAAGACGAAGACCTGATCGCCGCCGTCAAACGCGAAGTCCATGAGGAAACTGCTTGGCACTTTGAGCCTGAGCATCTGATTTCCGTGCAGCTTTGGCGCAAAAACCCTGAGTTCCCGACTTTTCTGCGGGTTTGTTTTTCCGGCCAATGCCATAGCCATGACCCAAACCAGCAACTGGATGACGGCATAGTCGCCACCCACTGGCTGAGCCGTGATGAAATCGTCGCGCAGCAACATCGTTTACGCAGCCCGTTGGTGTTGCTGAGCGTGGATGAATATCTCAGTGGCCAGCGCTACCCCTTATCCATATTAAAATCATTCCTCGATCTTGACCATGCGTAAAAACATAATCGTCGGCATGTCCGGCGGTGTTGATTCATCAGTAACCGCCCTACTCTTATTGGAACAAGGCCACCACGTCACCGGTTTGTTCATGAAAAACTGGGAAGAAGACGATGGCACCGAATACTGCACCGCCATGGAAGACCTCGCCGATGCCCAACAAGTTTGTGACACCTTGGGCATAGAACTGAAAACCGTCAACTTTGCCAGCGAATATTGGGATGAAGTCTTTGAAGTGTTTTTGTCAGAATTTGAAGCCGGACGCACCCCTAACCCTGACATTTTATGCAACAAACACGTCAAATTTAAAGCCTTTTTAAACTACGCGATTGACGACCTGGGCGCAGAATACATCGCCACTGGCCATTACGCCCGCGTCGCCGAACAAAACGGCGAATTTTGCCTGTTAAAAGGGTTAGACCCCAACAAAGAACAGAGCTATTTTTTGTACACCCTAGGCCAAAAAGCCTTGTCGAAAACTTTGTTCCCGATAGGCCATTTACACAAACCCGAAATTCGCCGCCTAGCCGACCAAGCAGGCTTTGCCAACAGCCGCAAAAAAGACAGCACCGGGATTTGTTTTATCGGCGAGCGCAAATTCACCGAATTCCTGCAACGCTATTTGCCCACCCAACCCGGCGAAATGCGCACCCCCGAAGGCCAACTCATCGGCAAACATGCAGGCTTGATGTATTACACCTTCGGACAACGCCAAGGCTTAGGCATAGGCGGCGTTAAAAACGCCCCCGACGAACCGTGGTATGTGTTGGACAAAGACTTGGAAAACAATGTGCTGATCGTCGGCCAGGGCCATGACCACCCGTTAATGCTGCACAACACCCTAGAAGCCAGCCAATTGGACTGGTGCAACAACCGACCGCTGACACTAGCTATCTCCTGCACCGCCAAAACCCGCTACCGCCAAGCCGACCAAGCCTGTTATGTAGAACCGATAGCTGAAGACCGCGTTAAAGTCCGCTTTGACCAGCCGCAACGGGCGATTACGCCTGGGCAATCGGTGGTGTTTTATGATGGCGATGTATGTTTGGGTGGCGGGATTATTGAGTCTAAGGCGAATGAGGGTTAATCATTTATGGATATAACGATAGACACCTCAGCGTTAATAGCCGTTATCACCAATGAAATACAAAAGCATAAGATTATTGACTCAACGTTGGGGGCTAACTTGTATTCGCCCCTATCCGTTCATTGGGAAATTGGCAATGCGTTCTCAGCAATGATTAAACGTGACCGCATTACTATTGCCCAAGCCTTAACCTGTCTTAAAGCGTATCAAGAAATACCCATTAAATTTATTGAAGTTGACTTTAAGCAAACGTTAGAAATTGTTGGGCAACTTAAAATTTATGCTTATGATGCCTATCTTATTCAATGTGCACGTCAAACAAAAACGCCTCTGCTTACCTTGGATAGGGGTTTGATCAGTGCCGCAAAAACTATCGGAATCAAACTCGTGGAGCTTTAACCATGCACAGCTATACTTTTTCAGAAGCTAAACAAAATTTTTCGGCTGTTTTAAATCAAGCAAAAAAAGAAGGGCGTGTCCAAATTAGCGGCCCGGATGGTCAACCTTTTATGTTGACACCTGTTAATTCAGAAAAATCCCCACTTGATATACCCGGTATTGATCTAAATTTAACGGGTGAAGAAATTGTTGATTATGTTAGGGCAAGCCGAGAAAGGTATTGATTACAGATAAAAACTCATCGTTTTCACGATAGTTTTGAACTATACAAATCTATGCAATTTAACAGCCTTAAACGTTTATGAAAATAAATTTTATTGTGTCAGTGGCTATTATAATCGGCTTTATTTCCTCTCCATGCCTAGCCGAATCTATAGTGCGCGTTGATAAGACTTTACAAAATGAGCACATTGGTGCAATTGCGGTTATAGATACTATAAAACCACCTCCACGGCCGCTCTTACAAGAATGCCGACCAAGCCATATCACGCCTCTTGGTGCCACGGGTTTGCTAGCCTTAGATTGTTTGTTGCTTGATTGCGCATTTTCATCTGCTACTATGGCAACAACCGGTGGAGTTGGCGTTAGTGCAGCTAGCGAAGGCTGCGAGACAGGAGTCGAGTAGTCCCCAGAAGCGATAAGGCATGTGTTTTCACGAAGCGTAGCGTAGTGAAAATTCAGGCTTTATGAAATCGCGTAGAGTCATTGGGCATAGTGGTGTGATATAACCTATCACACTACGGAGAACAGGGCGGCTGGGGCTTGTGCAGCAATTTAAACTTGTCGCGGTATTTTTGAGTATTTCCACGCTGGGAGCAAAGGAAATCTTTACTCAAAAATAGCGACTCCCCGCGCAATTTGCTCAGAAAGGTAACCAGAGGCGAAAGATAAAAAATGAGTACAGAAGACGAAACTCACGATTTGTTATTTGGTGTACGTCGTTCAATTCGTTACCACAATCGACGTCGTAACTTTTATGACCGCTTTAACTCTTTTGTCAATGCGGTATCCTTAATAATGGGTTCAGCAACAGTATATGGCACATTGAAAGCTCAAGCCCAAGATATAGCTGTTATTGCCGCCTCCGTGGTAACCATTCTATCAGCTATCAATTTGGTGGTTGGCTCAGCCCGTCAGGCTCGTATTCATAACGATTTATCCAAGCGATTCATTGGATTAGAGAAGAAAATAGTATCGGGTACTATAAACAACACCCCTATAAAACTAGCCGAATGGACTGAAGAACGCCTAGACATAGAAGTAGAAGAGCCACCCGTCTTACACGTTTTGAATTGTATTTGCCACAATGAATTAGCACGGGCTATGGGGTATGACCAAAAGTATTATGTAAAAATTGCGTGGTATCAAAGTTGGTTTGCACATATTTTAGATATAAACGATCACCTAATTAAATAATGAAATATGAATTTCCAAAAGTTCGACTCCATAGATGAAGCATATTTTACGACCCAAAAAAAGATAGATGCCTGTTACGGTAACTTTATGAGTGCCGCCAGCCAATTGGTATTTAATGAAGATATAGTATGAGTATTTTTCCTATAGAACCTTTAAGGCAAGCTTTTTTGCAACTGCCAACACAACCCCGTGAATCGGACATCGACCCTATAGACAGCCGTTATTTTTATGTGCCATTAACCCATGCCAAAGCTTTGTACCCTGATAACCAGCTGGTTGAAGGCATTCATGGAACAGGTAAAACTGAATGGTTTTTACAGTTAAGCAAATCTGCAAACTTAAAACATATTGCGCTTATTGCCCCCCGCGCTGAATTAGAAAATACGGAGTGTTTCATCGGTTTTGGTCAAGCATCAGATGAAAACTATCCCAGTAAAGCAATTTTAGCCCAATTGTTAGGTAAAGATATAACGCCAGAAACTATCTGGAATACGGTTATTGCCTTAGTTATTCTTCGAGACAATGGATGGGAAGGAGATAGTTGGGAAACTAAAATTAACGATTATGAAACCGACATTGATGGAAATGAAAAAAAATTAAGGCGACTCGACGAAGACTTACATTCACAACAAAAAAAACATATCGTTTTATTCGATGCCTTAGACTATGCAAGCGATGACTGGGAAACCTTAAAAAAATTATTAAAAGGCTTATTACAGGTCGCCTTAAAGTTTCGTTCATTCCGTGCCATCCGATTAAAGATTTTTGTCCATCCTGAGATGTTAGAAGACGCGTCTGTCTATTCTTTTACAGGTGGCACCAAAATAATCAACAACAAATTACCCATAGAATGGAATACGGTAGAGTTATTTAATTTATTATGGCAATACTTGGGTAATGCGACCGAAGGAGGGGCCGAATTTCGCAATGGTTGTGAACAACACTTTAAGCAAGCATGGGAAAAATATCCAGATACGGATATATGGCAAATTCCAGAAGACATGCGTAGGGATGCGGTTTTGCAACGCAAAATTTTTCATGCCCTAACGGGTGAATGGATGGGCGACAGTGCAAAATCAGGCTATCCGTATGTGTGGCTGCCTAATCATTTGGAAGACGGTTTTGGTAAAGTCAGCCCGTGCAGTTTTTTAGCCGCATTACACGAAGCGGCAAACACTGATGCACTCACCGAAGAAACCCAATTCCCCTTAAATTATATAGCCTTGAAAAAAGGTGTGCAAAAAGCATCCCAGATGCAAGTGAGCCTATTAAATGAAACTGCCCATTGGATTTACACATTATTAAAAGGTAAAGACATTAGCTTTCCTTGCGAAACACATGAGCTTGATCATTTATGGAGTTCTAGTATTCTCTCTGAAGTAGACAGCATTATTCAAGAATCTGGAAAAATACCTCCCCCAAGTTATAAAGCAAGGGATTATGGTTTTGACGATATTAAACGCGATTTAATCGCCATGGGCATATTCCAACAAATGCTCGATGGCAGGATTAATATACCCGAAGTCTATCGCATCGGCTTTGGTTTAGGTCGCAAAGGCGGTATAAAGCCCGCCAAATAAAATTAATACATGTGCACACAAATTATTCCTTTTCCACGCTCCGCAGGGTTTGTATCGTTCCCACGCTCCGCGTGGGAATGCAGCCGTAGACGCTCCAGCGTCTTCTTGTCTGTCTGTACAGCCTAACCGCCCCGCAACGCCGGAGCGTTGCGGGATGAATTCCCACGCGGAGCGTGGGAACTATAAAAGGCATTGCAACTGGAGTGCAACGGCTTTAGACGTTGCCGTGACGGCAATAAAATTAGGAACAATGCCTAAAACCAAGTTAAATGTGGGCAATGACGCTTAGCATCGGAACAATAAGGAATGAAATATCATGAAAATTAATCAACTTAAACTACTCGATTTTCGTTGTTTTAAGAGCTATACGCTAAAACCTGCTGATCGATTTACTTTGTTAATTGGTGATAATGGCAGTGGAAAAACAGCCATTTTAGATGCCTTAGCAATTTCAATAGGTGATTTGTTATTGGAAATGACTGGCATTAAAGCCACCGACAAATACAGGATATCCCTCAATGATATGCACCATGTAGAACTAACAATGGGGCAAACAGCTTTAAAAGAAACAGCTACTAATACTTTTATTTCCTTTTATGCCGTTATCGGCAATAAGCCTATTCACTGGATAAACGGCAGAGGCATTAAAAAATTTTTCTGCCTAAGCAAAGGTGATCTTGATGGGGTTACTGACGACCTGATTAAAGGGGTAGATATGCATGTAGATTTTTTGACCGAATTTATGGAAGAAAAAAATAATCCTAAAAATTTATTCCCAATAGCAGCCTATTATGGAACAGGGCGATTGTGGCAACAATTAAAGCCTAAAGATAAAAAAACTATAGGCCCTAGCTCTCGTTTCGATAGTTATAAAAATAGTTTGAATTCAGCATCTGACCAAAAAAGTTTTTTTCAGTGGTTTAAAACGCAAGAGCTGGCGGCTTTACAAAAACAAGAGCGACGTCATGTATTGGAGGCGGTTCGTGGAGCTATTATCAGTATGATTCCCGATGCAAAACGGGCATGGTGGGATTTGGACTGGGATGAACTTAGAATAGAAATATTCGTACAAGGTCAACTGAAAACCGTTCCATTTTCACTCCTCAGCGACGGCTACCGCAATATGATAGGCATGGTTGCCGATATTGCTTACCGGATGGCGACGTTAAACCCGCAACTGGAAGATAACGCCATCAAGCAAACTGAAGGTATAGTCTTAATCGACGAGTTGGATTTACATCTGCATCCTAACTGGCAAAAACAAGTGGTCGGGCGCTTATTAGACACCTTCCCTAAAATACAATTTGTGGCAACTAGCCATTCTCCATTTATTATCCAATCCTTATATCATCGTGATGATTGTTTGTTATGGGATTTGGAAACAAATGCGCCAGTTACCGTCGATAGCAAAAGTATTGAAGATATTGCCGAGAACCAGCAAGGCGTGGAAATTCCACAACAAAGCCAACGGTTTTTGGATATGGAAAAAGCCGCCGAGGAATATTACACGGTATTAAAACAAATCCCTCCTGCCAGCGAAGACGAAAAACAGCGTTTACGGCAACGGTTAGATGAGCTACTAATGCCTTACAGCGATGACCCCGCTTTTCAGGCATTTTTGAAAATGGAACGGCTTGCGGTAGAGGGGAATAAGCCTGTATGAGACCTGTTAATCGCGGTGACAGACCAATTGATGGCATGGGCAAACCTGTTAATTTTAAACAATACGGTGATGCCCGCAACGAACTGATTAATCGTTTGGGATGTTATTGCTCTTACTGTGAAATTCGCTTACCTCAGGCTCTAGCTGTTGAACATATTCAACCTAAAAGTTTAGAACCAACTTTGGAAAACGAGTGGAGCAATTTTCTTTTAAGCTGCCCTTCCTGTAATAGTATCAAAGGTACTAAAGCTATTAATTTACATGACTATCTTTGGGTACACTTAGACAATACTTTCAGGGCGTTTATTTATGAAAAAGACCGCTCACCTCAAATAGCTGGTTTTTTGAACGCAGCACAGCAACAAATTGCTCAAAATACACTTGAGTTAACTGGTTTAAATCGTGAGCCGAGTAGCCCTGAAACTGTTAAAGACAAACGCTGGAAAGCACGCAAGGCCGCTTGGGACGCAGCATTACAGGCAAAAGTTAATCTTGGACAACAACCATCCGAACAAATGTCCCAAATAATCTTAGTTCTCGCCATCCACACAGGCTTTTGGTCAATCTGGATGACAGTTTTTCAAAACGATACAGATATGCGCCAACGCCTAATCGACGCGTTTCAAGGCACTAGCACAGACTGTTTTGACGGACAAACGCAAGCCTTGCCTCGCCCCAACGGACAACTATAATCTAAACCAACCTACAACCACTATCCACCCAACACCATGACAAACTTTAGCCTAACCGCAATCTCCCCTATCGATGGCCGCTACGCCGACAAAGTAGCCGCACTGCGCCCCGTATTCAGTGAATACGGCCTGATCCGTTTTCGTGTGCTGGTTGAAGTGCGCTGGCTGCAAGCGTTGGCGGCGCATCCTTTAATCGTCGAAGTGCAGCCGTTTAGCGATGCCGCCAACCAATTGCTCAACAACATCGTCAGCGAATTTTCGGAACACGATGCGCAGCGCGTGAAAGACATCGAAAAAACTACTAACCACGATGTCAAAGCCGTTGAATATTTGTTAAAAGAAAAAATTGCGGGCAATGCCGAATTGGAAAGCGTCAGCGAATTTATCCATTTTGCTTGCACTTCCGAAGACATCAACAATTTATCGTATGCCTTGATGTTGAAAGAAGGCCGTGAGCTGATCTTGGCGCAAATCGACGCTTGCATCGCCGCGCTGAAAAAACTCGCGCTGGACAACGCCGAACAGCCGCTGTTATCGCGCACCCACGGGCAATCGGCAACGCCCACGACGGTCGGCAAAGAATTCGCCAACGTCGCCGCGCGTATGCAACGCCAACAAGAACAACTGCAAGCGGTGGCCTTATTGGGCAAAATCAATGGCGCGGTGGGCAATTATAATGCCCATAGCGTGGCTTACCCTGATGTCGATTGGGCGGTATTTGCCGAAGACTTCGTACACTCGTTGGGACTGCAATTTAATGCCTACACCATACAAATCGAACCGCACGATTATATTGCCGAATTTTTCCACGCCTTATCGCGCTTTAACACTATTTTGCTGGATTTTGACCGCGATATTTGGGGTTATATTTCTTTGGGTTATTTCAAGCAAAAAACCATTGCGGGGGAAGTGGGCTCGTCTACGATGCCGCATAAAGTCAACCCGATTGATTTTGAAAATTCCGAAGGCAATATCGGCATCGCCAATGCCTTGTTTGGCTTTTTGGCGGATAAACTGCCAGTGTCGCGCTGGCAGCGGGATTTGACTGATTCGACGGTGTTGCGCAATATTGGTGTTGGCATTGCCCACACCAGCATTGCCATTCAAGCCACCTTAAAAGGCATTTCTAAGTTACAAATTAATGCCGAGTTGATAGAAGCCGATTTGAACGCCAACTGGGAAGTGTTGGCAGAGCCGATACAAACCGTGATGCGCCGTTACGGCATTGAAAAGCCTTATGAAAAACTCAAGGAACTGACCCGTGGCCAACGCATTACGCCAGAGCAAATGCAGGTGTTTATTGAGACGCTGGAAATTCCCGCCGAAGCCAAAGCGGGCTTGCTGGCCTTAACGCCGCGTAGCTATACGGGTTATGCGGAAAAATTAGCCCGCGACATCTAACGTATGCCAGTGGATTGCCCAGGCTATCCTAAAGTAAACCCAACCCAGTCGGGATGAGGCCTTAGCGCCATCCCGACAATCACACCCCCTAGGCCAGAATGGTTTTTCATTCCGGCCTAGGCTTAGTGGCAGCGATATGATGACCAACCATTCCCTCACATCCCGCGACCGTGCTGTCTTGTGGCATCCTTGCACACAAATGAAAGACCACGAGACCTTCCCGATTATCCCCATTAAAAAAGCCCAAGGCGTTTGGCTGGAAGATTTTGAAGGCCGCCGCTATTTGGATGCGATCAGTTCGTGGTGGGTGAATTTGTTTGGCCATGCCCATCCGGCCATTAATGCCGCGCTCAAAGACCAACTGGACACCTTGGAACAGGTTATTTTTGCCGGTTTTACCCATGAACCGGCGGTTAATCTGGCGGAGCGTTTGTTGTCCCTAACGCCTGCTGGACTTAGCCGTTGCTTTTTTGCCGATAATGGTTCGGCTGCGGTGGAAGTGGCCTTAAAGATGAGTTTCCATTATTGGAAAAATACCGGACAGCCACAAAAAACCCGGTTCATCACCCTGGAGAACAGCTATCACGGTGAAACCTTAGGGGCTTTGGCGGTTGGTGATGTGGCCTTATATAAAGACACTTACTCCCCTTTATTAATGGAAGTGTTGACCGTACCAGGGCCAGATTGTTATTTTCGGGAACCCGGCGAATCTTGGGCAGACTATTCCACGCGCCGCTTTGCGCTGATGGAACAAACTTTAGAAGCCCATGCGAACAGCGTATGCGCTGTGATAATCGAACCCTTGGTGCAATGTGCAGGCTATATGCGCATGTACGACCCAGTGTATTTAAGCTTGCTACGCGCTGCTTGTGACAAATATCAGGTGCATTTGATCGCCGATGAAATCGCCGTGGGCTTTGGCCGTACCGGGACTTTATTTGCCTGCGAACAAGCGGCGGTAAGCCCAGATTTTATGTGTTTGTCGAAAGGGCTGACTGGCGGTTATCTGCCCTTATCGGCGGTGTTGACCACCGATAAGGTTTATCAGGCATTTTATGATGACTACCATAAACTGACCGCGTTTTTACATTCGCATAGTTATACAGGTAATGCTTTGGCATGTCGGGCGGGCTTAGCCACGCTGGATATATTCCAGCAACAACCCATACTGGAAAACAACCAGCAGTTGGCTAGGCTGATGGCGATAGCGGCAGCGCGGTTTATCGAGCACCCCCATGTTGCCGAGGTACGGCAAACGGGTTTGATTGTGGCGATAGAACTGGTCAAAAACAAACGCAGCCGCGAACCGTTTCCCTGGCAAGAACGCCGTGGCCTTAAAGTCTACCAATATGCACTGGCGAAAGGTGTATTATTACGCCCTTTAGGCAACGTGATTTATTTTATGCCGCCTTATGTGATCACGGCGGAAGAACTTTCAGTCATCGCCACCGTGGCATGGGATGGCATTGAGTGGGCGGTGAACGGTTAATATGCGAGTCTCCAGATTATATACGGCTATCCCTTTAGCTAGCGGTGCAGCCATTGCCTTAGATGAGGATAATGCGCATTATGTGCGGACGGTGTTGCGCTTAAAAAAAGATGCGCCGATCATTTTATTCAACGGCTCAGGCGGCGAGTATTTGGCGACGGTTGGCGAAGTCAGCCGTAAGGCTGTTTGGATAGCTGTGCAAGAATGGCAAGACCGCAGTGTCGAATCGCCCTTATCAGTCACTTTGGGTTTGGGCATTTCGCGTGGCGACCGTATGGATTTGACCGTACAAAAATCCGTGGAGCTAGGCGTAAACCATATCACGCCCTTAATCACCGAACGCTGCGTGGTGCAGTTTAAAGGCGAAACCAAGCCGCAACGCTGGCAGCATTGGCAAAAAATTGTCCAACATGCGGCTGAACAAAGCGGGCGCACACAATTGCCTGGTTTTGCCGAAATAGCCGAAATAGCGCCTTGGCTGACCGCACAGCACGGCTTAAAAGTATTTTTAGACCCTTATGCGACTAGTAGTTTGGCCGATTTAACACCCAACAACAAGCACGTCACTTTATTGACTGGGCCGGAAGGTGGCTTTTCTGGGCAGGAGCGCGAATTGGCCCTTGCCGCCGGATTTGTTGCCGTGCGTTTGGGTAGCCGCATATTACGCACAGAAACCGCGTCTTTGGCGGCATTGTCAGCGGTGCAAATGTTGTGGGGGGATTTTGCGTCCCATCAATAAAAATTCGACCCTTTTCTGGCCTGTTTATGGCTTAGTGCCGTTGCTGGTCTTGTTGGCGGCCATTGCCTTGTCTTGCATCGCGGCTTATTTTATCGTCCAAGGGTTTGGTGAGTTTGCGCCGTTTAGAAAAATCATCAGCAAATCGACGCAATTGTTTTTGGTGTTGAGCATTTTTCCGGCCATGGCGCTGTTGAAAATTAATAAAGCTGAGCTGGGTTTTGCATCACGGGGAGTGTTTTTCAAGCAATTGCTACTGGGATTGGGGCTAGGCTTGCTGACCTTATTGCCAATTTTTATCCTGCAATATGTGCTTAAAATTAATGTCATCGATGACTCCCGTGTCTGGACAGTTGGGGTTATTGCCAAAAACATGGCGATTACCTTAGGCGTAGCTTTGCTGATTTCCTTAATTGAAGAGCCGCTATTCCGGGGCATCTTACTGGTGGGCCTGCGTAAGAAACTCCCGCTGGCGGCGGCGATTTTGCTAAGCGCAACCTATTACGCCGCCTTGCATTTTTTAAGTGCCAAAACCACGATTCCTAGCCAAGACATCCAGCTGTACACTGGCTTTATCTTGTTACAAGAAGCCTTGGGCAATTTATTCAATCCGGCCATCTGGTCGGCATTTTGTGCCTTGTTGATGGTCGGTATTTTTTTGGGCGTATTAAGGACGCAAGTGCCATCTAGTTTGGGCTTGTGTATTGGTTGCCATACCGGCTGGGTGTGGCAAATTAAAATGAGCAAACAAGTGTTCAACACCGATTACGGTTCTGAATACTTGTATTTGGTGAGCAGCTACGACGGCGTTATCGGCCCCTTAGTAACGGCTTGGCTGTTATTGGCGGTCGTTGGCTATTTGGCTTATCGTTGGTTTAAAACTGGGGATTACAGCGCTAGCGACACCCAGCCCCGCACCAGTTTATTGTTTAATGGCTTATCAGCGGTATTGGCGTTTTTGCTTTGGGGCGCGTGGGCGTATTATGTCAATGCCAACACGGATGCCAATCAAGGTTTAAGTTCTGGCTTAAGCCAAGGGACGGCCAGTTTTGCCATCACCTTGCTGATGGTGCACTTGGTCAGCTGGTTTTTTAAGCGTTTGCCGGATAGCTTTTTAAAGCTACCTTTGGCAGCCTTGTGCACTGTAGCAATTACCGGCAGCTGTTTAGTGGCCATCCATAAGCTAGTTGGCACACCGAATATTATTGCAACCATTACGCCCGCCCTGACCGTGGCTTTTATTTTTAGTTGGTACACGGCTTATCAATTACAAAAAATCAAATCGACGAGGTAGCCCTATGAATTTAAACGGTAGAAGATATTTAAGGTTTCGGGAGTTTGCTATCGTACAATCCTTGGCCTTAAGTTTAAGCAAGCAAAACATTACCCCTAACCAAATTTCCATTGCCAGCATTTTTTTTGCAGGCTTGGGCGGCCTGTGTTTTCTGTTGATACCCAGTGCGGGTGTCACAGGGAAATGGCTGTTGCCAATCTTGGCGGCGGTGTTTATCCAATCGCGTTTGTTATGTAACCTGTTTGATGGTTTGGTGGCCATTGAGGGCGGCAAAAAAACCTATTCCGGCGAATTGTTCAATGATGTGCCAGACCGCTTTTCAGATGTGCTGCTAATCGTTGGGGCTGGCTATGCCATCACCATGGTCAGTTGGGGCCCAGGATTGGGCTGGTGTGCGGCATTGTTGGCCGTAATGACCGCTTATGTACGCACACTGGCGGCCAGTTTGGGCGCACCAGTCAATTTTCAAGGGCCTATGGCCAAACAACACCGCATGGCGTTACTGACTGCGGGCTGCTTGGTCACAGCGGTGGAAAACAGCCTAGGTGGCCAAGGTTATGGGCTATTGCTAGCCTTGATTATCATGAATATCGGTTGCTGCCTGACTTTGTACCGCCGCACTATGGCGGCTTATCGGTTTTTAGAAAGCCAAACCCATGACCTTGTTTAACATCCCCTCCAATTCCTTTTACGCGATGCTGGCAGTCGTGGGCTTGTTGCTGTCGGCAACCAGCATCCGCTTGGTTTTGGCAGCGAAACACCCGGACAAAGACTATACTGAACTCCGGCTACGCATCCAATCATGGTGGTGGATTATCGCCCTGTTGTTTTTTGTGTTGGCGGCCAGCCGCACGACCGCTATCGTGTTTTTTGGATTCTTGAGCTTTTTGGCCTTAAAAGAGTTTTTATCGATAGTCCCAACCCGGCTAACCGATAGGCGGGTGATTTTTTGGGCTTATCTTGCCATTCCTGTGCAATATTATTGGGTGGCGATGGGTTGGTACGGGCTGTTCATTATCTTTATCCCCGTTTATGTGTTTTTGTTCCTGCCCATGCGCATGGTCTTGATTGGTGATACCACGGGGTTTATCCGCTCAGCAGGCATCCTGCATTGGGCGGTGATGTTAATGGTGTTTGCCATCAGCCACATTGCCTATTTATTGATCCTGCCCGTTAAAAATGCCGAGGCTGGTGCAATCGGCCTGGTTTTGTTTTTACTGTTTATGACCCAGTTTAATGATGTCTGCCAATATATCTGGGGCAAATTACTGGGCAAACACAAAATCATCCCCAAAGTTAGCCCCAATAAAACCTGGGAAGGCTTCATCGGTGGCTTGCTGACAATAACAGTTTGTGCGGGTTTTGTTGCGCCCTTGCTAACCCCGCTGTCGTTTGTACAAGGCTTGGGGGCGGGGGTAATTATTGGCTTGGCGGGTTTTGTCGGTGATGTCGTGCTGTCATCGGTAAAGCGGGATTTAAAAATAAAGGACAGCGGCAGTTTGATACCTGGGCATGGCGGCATTTTAGACCGCTTAGATAGTGTCATTTATACTGCGCCGCTGTTTTTCCATTATTTATATTACCTTGCTTATTGATATGGACAGGCTCATTAAAATTGTATTTTTCGCTCTGATTATAAAGCCCTTGGCGCTAGTCGTGTTGGGCATCAACCTGAGGGGCCGCGAAAAACTTCCCCGCACCGGCCCTGCCATCATCGCCGCAAACCACAACAGCCATTTGGATGCCTTGGTGTTGATGGGTTTATTTCCGTTAAGCCAACTCCATAAAGTACGGCCCGTCGCAGCGGCAGATTATTTTTTAAGCAAACGCTGGCTGGCATGGGTGTCTTTGCACTGCCTGAATATAGTACCGTTTGACCGCAGTGGCCATGCTGACAAAGGCCAGTTGTTTGGCGCTTGCCATCAGGCTTTGGATCAGGGTGACATTTTGATTTTATTTCCTGAAGGCAGCCGTGGCTCACCCGAGAAAGTCAGTAAAATCAAAAAAGGCTTGTTTTACCTGCTGCAAGGGCGACCTGAGGTTAAGGTCACGCCAGTGGTGATGTACGGTTTAGGCCGCGCCTTACCGCGTGGCGAAGCTTTGTTTGTGCCGTTTAATTGTGATGTGATTGTCGGCGACCCGCTGCCAGCCACCGACAATTCCAGCGATTTTATTGACCTGCTTGGCCAGCGCTTTGAAGAACTATTCCCCTATTGCTTAACGCGGCAGAACCAAGAATAAGCTGCTTTAGCTATGGCCTTTTTCGCGCCTTTCCAGCCGCCGGTTTGCCTGCCGTTGGTTTAGCCGCCCGATTGGCCGGTTTTTTGGTATGCCGAAAATCTTTTTTACCCGTCACCTTATGGGGCGCATTCTTTTTGGGCGCATCCATCACCTTTAAGGAAACCGGCTCGTAACCAGTATCAGCGATACGCGGAATTTGCCGCTTCAAAAGCTTTTCAATTTCTATCAGCATCCATGCCTCTTCGGGGCAGACCAGCGACACCGCCACACCACTCGCTCCTGCACGGCCTGTACGGCCTATGCGGTGAATATAGTCCTCGGGCACTTGCGGCACATCAAAATTCACCACATGTGGCAATTCATCAATATCCAAACCCCGTGCGGCAATATCGGTTGCGACCAGCGCCTGAACCTTACCCGTTTTAAAATATTCCAGCGCCTTATTACGCGCCCCTTGGGTTTTATCACCATGTAAGGCCACGGTGCGGATGCCGTCTTCTATGAGTTGTTTTTCAAGGCGGTCAGCTCCATGCTTGGTGCGCACAAAAACCAGCACTTGCTTCCAATTGTTGCTGCCGATCAAATAAGACAGCAATTCGCGTTTGTATTCACGGTTAATGCCATAAACGCATTCCGTAATATTGTCCGCCGTGGCATTTTGTTTGGCCACTTCCACTTCTGCCGGATTAGTCAGCACAGAAGCCGCCAACGCTTTAATGGCATTTGGTACGGTTGCAGAAAACAACAGGCATTGCCGCTGTTTGGGCAATAAGGACATTATTTGCCTAACATCGGGTAAAAACCCCATGTCCAGCATACGATCCGCCTCATCCAGCACCAGTATTTCTATATTTGACAAATTAATGTTGCGTTGCTTGATGTGGTCTATCAAGCGTCCGGGGGTTGCCACCACAATGTCACAGCCACGCCGTAATTGGCGGGTTTGTATGCCAATGCTTGCGCCACCGACCACCGCTTCCACATGTAGGGGCAAAAACTTGCCATAGGCGACGACGCTTTCATACACCTGAGCCGCCAATTCACGGGTAGGGGCCAGTATTAAGGCGCGTACCCGCCGGGGTTTTTGGTGGGGATCATGGTTTTCTGCCAAGCGTTGTAATAAGGGCAAGGTAAAGCTAGCGGTTTTACCTGTGCCAGTTTGTGCGCCAGCCAAAATATCGCGCCCAGCCAAAACCAAGGGGATGGCCTGTTGTTGCACAGGCGTGGGTGCGGTATAACCTTGCTCCGCTACGGCTTGTAGGAGTTCGTCGGTTAAACCGAGCTGTTCAAAAGTCATTAATAACCTCTTTAAATAGTCTGCCCAGCACTTTCAAAAGGTGATGCGCTGTTGGGCGTGTTACAAAGTAACAGTATACGGTAAAAATCGCCGATATTTTTATATAGTCGATGGGGGCGCTGCCATCCGACTAGGGATACCGCTAAGATATTTATGCAGGGGGCGAACAAATGCAGTATCTTGTCATTAAAGACCAGCGAGGTTTTTAAAACCTCGCTGGTCTGCCGCAATTGCCTATAATTAATGAGAAGTTACCAAAAGCAAGTGCGAAGCCTTAAGTGCCACAGCGTAACTTGGCCAGAAAATTATCCGTTAAATGGACTAACTCGCCCCGGCTAATGAACACCAAACGCCCCACACCATCATCAGTGGGCCTTAATGGCAAGAGCGTTGGCGGATAGAGCCTATCTGCCGTAGCTTGTACCAAAACAGGTGTATCTTGTCCTGACACATACACCAAACCTTTTATGCGTAACAAAGACGACTGGTACTCCGCCATGGTGGATAGCAATGCTGATTGCAAAACCTCCCAAATAATCGGTGTGGCTAATTGCACCCCAACACTACTAAAGCTATGTTCGGCTAGCCCAAAAGCGTGGCTTTGGATCATGGGCCGCAGGGTAAGGGCTAAACCCAGAATAGCATCCATATCGACATCACCATTAACGGCGGTTAAGCGCTTTGCGGCAGGGGCAAAATGCGCCAAAAAATTGCTGGCCTCTTCAATCTGCCCGCTAGTGGCTAAATCGGTTTGGGTCAAAACCACGGTGTCTGCCCAAGCGATTTGCGCTTTAACTTCTGGGAAGGTCTCAAAATTGGCGGCATCCATGACCGCCGAAACAGTGCAAATCACCGCTTGCAAACTAAACCGCGCAGCTAGCCAGCGTTCGCGTAACAAGCTATCCATCACCGGTTCAGGGTTTGCCACGCCGCTGGTTTCAATGATCACCCGATCAAACGCAATAGTCCCGGACTCCCAACCCATACGCAGGTTTTTCAACATCGGCGACAAGGAACCTTTGACCTGACAGCATAAACAGCCGCCCACTAACACCGATAAAGGCGCTTTATGTTCCCGTAATAATTGTTGGTCTATGGGCATAGCACCAAACTCGTTGATGATTACTGCCGATTTGGGCGAATGTGCCAATAGGCGGTTAAGCAAAGTGGTTTTGCCGCTGCCTAAAAAGCCAGTAAGCAGGAACACGGGGATGCGGTTTAGGGACGTTGCCGTAGGTCTCATGGTTGCACGTATAACAGAAGGTCGGGCTGGCTATCTTAACTACTTATTGGCAGTGTTCAAAATAACCGTAATGCTTAGGCCGTATCGTCCACCAAGCCTTGGGCTAGTCATGTTAAGCGGGATTGAAAGCAAATAGGTCTGCACTTCAGTGACTATTGGCACACAAGCCTTGATATTATAAGCCCAGTTACCCATCCCTTTATCCGCCAAAGAAGGCTAGCTTTACACCTTGTATTGCATTTTTTTCATAACCCACAATAGAGTCGTGGTAAATTATAGTAGGTTGGAAAAATCTGATTGCGGCTAGCAAGCGTTGAGGGCCCCGGGAATTGCAGGCACTAATTTTAGCTTTATTTTTACCCCATCTGTTAGCCTTGAAAACCGACATTATTACGGAATTTACGCGCCTGCCTACTGCTTTGCATTTGAATACCCCAACACTTACGCCCGAAATAACAGGCAACGATAGCGCTGCTGCCCACCTTAAAAATCTTCTTGGTACTGGCCACGCCCTTATGAAAATCATAAAAGCTATCCCTATTTTCGCTATTATCTTCTTATCTTACGCCACACTGGCCCAAACTGATGATGTGGATTTATTATCCGATGCGATAAGCAAGGGTGATATGGCCCAAATCGATGCCCTACATGCGAAAGGTGTCAACATCAACACCCCCAATTATTTGGGCTGGACCCCCTTGTACCGGGCGATGATCAACGGCAATATCACTATCATCCAACAATTGTTTGCCGCCGGGGCAGCTGCCAATGCCAAAAACAAGGATGGCAGCACAGCGTTATTCGCTGTCCCAGAAGGCCGGGAAGATCTGGCGGATTTACTGCTTTCTAAAAGTGCTGATGTCAACGCAGCGAATGACACCGGCTGGACGCCTTTGCTTTGGGCTATTTATGGCGGTGGCGGAGGGGATCACATTGCGCACTGGTTGCTGGCAAAAGGCGCTAAGGTCGATACCAAAAATAATGACGGGGCAACGGCCTTACACCTGGCGGTTAAAATAGATGGCAAGGGTTTGGCAGATGACCTGCTGGCACACGGTGCCGATAGCAATGCCAAGAATAAGGACGGCCGTACCCCCCTGCATTTGGCAGCGGAAAAAGGTGTCGCGGACATAGCGGAATTGCTGCTGGCAAAAGGGGCCGACATCAACGTCCAAGACCAAGAAGGCATGACCGCATTAATGCTGGCCTTATACAATAAGCACCCTGCCCTGACCGAATTATTGATCGCCAAAGGGGCTGATGTCACATTCCGCGCCAAATCGGGTGAGACCGCGCTGCATGTGGCCGCTTCCTATGGCACTATGGCCCTCGCAGAACAGTTGCTTAACAAGGGCGCTGATGTCAATGCCGAAACCGATAGCGGGGGTAGCCCGTTGGACAATGCGGTTTTTCACAGCAATAACGACATAGCTGCTTTATTCAAGGCCAAGGGTGCGATACTGGAACATTACCGGTGCACGTCTACAGTTAATGGCGTAAGCACTGGCAGTATCCGGCATGGGCCCTGCCCTTCGCCAACCGACCAACGGGAGTTGCTGCCTGAAGCACCTACATTACCTAAAATAAGCATTGCAGCCCCCACGCCCCAAGCGACCACCCTCCCAGCGCCAGCCGAGCCACCCAAACCAGTGGAGCTGGTCAGGTGCACGTCCACAGATGGCAAATCCAGTACCCTACAACGAGGGGAATGTGCATCTGCAGACGACACCCAAACGCCTGTGGAACCGAAAACACCTGTGCTAAAAAGATCCCCTACCAATACCCAAATCATAAAATGCACTTCACCTGACGGCTCACGGGTTAGCATCCAACAGGGGAATTGTGCTTCACCTGATGATATTCAACAACTGATGAAAATCCGCTAGGCAACCGGCCTTATCGTCAACTTTAGGATTAAACTGGCTATGAAACTATTTGCAAAAATTATCCCCTACTTCCTGCTGCTATTGATGTCCGTGGGTTATTGCCGTGCAAGTTCCGAACATGAGCAGTCTGTGGGGGCCCAAAAAGAACAATTCTGTAGTACCAAGGCTGTAGCGGTAGTGGGCAAATTTTTAGGCATAGACACTTTCAAGCTCCCACCTAACGGGGAGTATCCAAACCCAGATGCCATCATTGCCGCTGCGGCGTGCAAGCTTAATCCTGCCAACAAAAAAACCACTATTGCAGCAATGGCTTATGATGCCAAAAAGGCAGATGCCAAAGCTTTGGTAATCGCCTTGCTTGATGAAGCGCAGGGCAAAGTTATTGCCAGCTACAAAAGCGAAATTGGCGAAGATGCGGCGATGCGGGTTGAATCTGGCAGTTTGTGGATAGACACCGCCGCTTATAATTTGCAGGAAGGCGTAAGGGCTTTCAGCGTGGACATCACTAGCGGCTACATCCCCCATTGCGGAGATGGCGGTTTTGGTGCGATACGTGCCTTATATGTTCAAGAAAAAGAGGCCATCAGGCCGATACTTGAAGGCTTAACCCTATCCTACTGGATGTTCATCCAACAAGGCCAGTCCCGTTGCACAGGACCCGATGCCCCTGAACAAACCATTATCGAGAATTTAGACTTCTCAATAAACGTCGAAAAAACCAAGGCCAATGGTTTTAATGACTTGTCTATCACGGCTGTCAGCTCGCGTGATGATGGCGTAAAAACCAAACGTAAACCCTTCCGTTTCAAATTGTCCTATGACGGTAAAAAATACCCGATCGATGCAATGGACAAGGCCTTTTGGCAATGGCGGTCTTGAACTAAGGCCTAGTTTAGGATAGCCTCCAATTTGTTTAAGCTGCATTGTGCTATAAAGGTTACACTGTCTGTGTTTAGTGATTTTTTAGGTCTTGCTAATTTTGTGCCTGCATGGGTGTTTAGGTTGGTATCCGACACGTATGCCCCACCCACCTCCCCGTTTGTTCTGAATTTATGCCCAAGTTATTATGAATGATGTCCCTGCCAAAACCCGGCTACCCCTACTTATCCCCGGCATTTTTCTAGCGGGCTTGTTGCTGCTAAGTTTTATGGTGCTGAAGGAGTTTTTGCTCACCTTGATATGGGCGTTTATTATTGCCTATGTCATCTGGCCACTCTATCGCCGCTTAAAACTGCGGCTTAATAATAGGCCGACCGCCAGCGCCCTGCTAATGACCAGCATTATTGCCACCGTTATTTTCTTAATGGTGGTTTGGCTAGTCGCCATGTTGCAGGAAGAAGTTGGCATCGCTTATCAGACATTGGTCGGCAACGCCGCCCAACCCACTTTTCAGCTACCGGATGCCATCAAGGGCATCCCTGGGGTGGGGCACTACCTGCAAGATTGGCTAGCACGCATAAACAATGACCATGCCGGGGTAAGCAGCCAATTTGTAGATTGGGCAAAACAATGGTTAGGGCAAACAGCCACGTTCTTGGGTGGTGTAGGCCATAATGTGATGAAGCTGGGGGTGATTTTAGTCACGGTATTCTTTTGTTTCCGGGACGGTGAAGCCGCCATCGCACAAGCACGGCTAGGGCTATTCCACTTCCTGGGCAAATATCAGAATGTTTACCTGCAAGCCGCAGGCGACACCACCCGCGCGGTTGTTTATGGTTTGGTGCTGGCAGCATTAGGCCAAGGTTTGTTGGCGGGTATCGGCTATGCGGTGGCAGGGGTAAAGGCACCCGTGCTATTTGGCCTTATCACCGCCTTGTTGGCATTAATCCCCATGGGGGCCACGCTAGTATGGCTGCCTATCGGTATCACCCTCACCTTAACAGGGCAACTTTGGCCAGGTGTTGGCTTATTGCTCTGGGGAGTTTTAGCAGTCAGCACCGTCGATAATGTTATCCGCCCCATCATTATCAGTGGCGCCAGCCGAGTGCCGTTTTTGGTGGTGATGTTTGGGGTACTGGGTGGCTTGTCTGCATTTGGTGCGGTGGGCTTGTTTTTGGGGCCGGTGATATTGTCGGTGTTGTTGTCGGTCTGGCAAGTGTGGGTTAAACAACAGCCTGCCGCTGTCCAAGAGGAGCCTGAAGGCGAAAACATCCAACAACTATGGCATAACCTATCCGCTAACCAAGCCTTGCAAGAATTGGCGACAAAACCTGCCTATGGCCTTAGCCTTACAGAAGCTGACGAGCGCCTGCAACACTATGGGGCAAATAAACTCACCGAAAAACCGCCCCGCCCTGCCTGGCATTTGCTGCTGGCACAGTTTAAGGGGGTGCTGATAGCGGTGCTGATAATCGCCGCGATATTGGCGGCATTTATCGGCGACATAAAAGACGGGATTGTAATTTTGGTGGTGGTTGTCATCAACGCCTTATTGGGTTTTTACCAAGAATTTCAAGCTGAAAAATCATTGTCGGCGCTGAAAAAAATGCTCACGGCCAAGGCCACCGTAAAGCGCGGCAATACAACGACAGAAGTGCCTGCCGAACAACTCGTGCCTGGTGATATTGTCATTTTGGAGGCCGGCAACAAGATACCTGCGGATGGCAGGATTATTATCGCCCATGCCTTAGAAGTTGATGAGTCGTCGCTCACGGGTGAATCCCTGCCCGTTGCCAAACAGGCCGAAGCGTTAACCAATAAAGCCGCCCCCCTCGCCGAGCGCAGCAATATGCTGTATATGAACAATGCCGTCACCCGTGGGCGTGCAGAAATGCTGGTAACGGCCACTGGCATGTCCACCGAAATCGGTCGTTTGGCAACGCTGTTAGCCCAAGAAGACGAAGGCGATACGCCCTTACAAATACAGCTGGATAGTTTGGGCAAACGGATGGCATTAATTGCCTTGGCGGTTGTGCTGGTGTTGTTTGCGGCGGCTATCTTACGGGGTGAACCACTGATAGAAACCACTTTCACGGCAATTGCACTCGCCGTTGCCGCCATCCCGGAAGGCTTGCCTGCGGTCGTCACCGTTACCTTGGCCTTGGGTATGCACCGCATGGCCAAACAGCAAGCCATCGTCAAACGGCTGGCGGCAGTTGAAACCTTGGGTTGTACAACCGTTGTCTGCACCGATAAAACCGGCACATTAACGGTTAATCAAATGACAGCGCGGGCAATGTTCTATAAAGGCATGAACTATCAAATCAGCGGTGAAGGCTATGGCTTGTCCGGGGAAATTCTGCCAGTTGCTTCCCCCAAGCAGCCCGTTGATATGTCTGATGTCTTATTACCACTGGTTTTATGCAATAACAGCCACTTGCAGGCCAATATCGTGCAAGGCGACCCGATGGAAAACGCCTTGCTGGTGTTAGCGCGTAAAGGGGGCGTCCATCAAGAACAAGAAGCTGTAAGGCTACCGCGTATTGCCGAAATACCTTTTGCTGCCGAACACAAGTTTATGGCGACCTTCCATAGCCTTGGTGATGAAGTCCGGGTGTATGTGAAAGGTGCACCCGAAGTCTTGCTTAGCCTGTGCCAGCCAGATACCGATCAAGCCACCATTTTAATGCAGAACGAGCAAATGGCCAACACTGGGCTTAGGGTCTTGGCCGTTGCGGCCACTACCCTTAAACAGCCCCTAGGGCTGGGCTGGGCACAAGGTGATTTGATGCAACATCTTAACGGATTGGATTTTGTAGCCTTAGTAGGTTTAATGGATCCGCCAAGAATGGAAGCCCGCGAGGCCATCAAACTTTGCCAACAAGCGGGCATTGCCGTCAAAATGATCACAGGCGACCAAAAAATCACAGCAGTCGCTATTGCCACAGAATTGGGTTTGTCGGGTGACGTGCTGGAGGGCACCGAGTTGGCCACCTTAGATGATGCCCAGCTTGCGGCCCGTATCAACAGCATCGGTGTGTTTGCCCGCATCGCCCCTGAACAGAAAGTGCAAATCGTAAAAGCCTTAAAGGCTGTAGGTCATATCGTGGCAATGACCGGCGACGGGGTGAACGATGCGCCAGCGCTAAAAAGCGCCGACATCGGCATCGCCATGGGCATCACTGGCACAGATGTGGCCAAAGAAGCGGCCAGCATGGTTTTGACCGACGACAATTTTGCCACCATCGTAAAAGCCATTAAGGAAGGTCGTGGCATTTATGAAAACATGGTCAAATTTATCCGCTTCCAATTGTCCACCAACATCGGGGCAATTTTGACGGTTGCCGCCGCCCCCTTACTGGGAATGCCCGTGCCATTTACGGCGGTGCAATTATTGTGGATCAATATCATCATGGACGGCCCACCCGCCATGTCCTTGGGTGTTGACCCCTGCCATAACGGCAGCATGAAACTGGCACCTCGCAACCCGGACAGCCGCATCTTATCGTTGCGGCGGTTTGGCAACTTGTTTGGCAACGGCTTGAGCATGGCCATCGGCACCTTGGGGATCTTATACTATGGATTGCAACACGGCACACCCAATTTTGCCACCACCCTGGCCTTCAACACCTTTGTGTTGTTCCAAGTGGCCAATGTCTTCAATGCCCGCTCTGAACAAGGCACCGCCTTTAACGCCAATTTTTTCACCAACAAGTTTCTATGGCTGGCGTTGTTTGCGGTACTGGCGCTGCAAATTCTGGTTATCCATTGGCCGCCCGCCCAAACACTGTTCCACACCACAAACTTAAGCCCACAAGATTGGTTGCTTGCATCTGGTGTTGCCGTTTCCGTGTTAGTGCTGGAAGAATTGCGCAAATTGGTTTTTGGAAGATCGGGGCCTGCCATTACTTAACACTTTATGTAACTTCTCATTAAATACCCTCACCCTAACCCTCTCCCAAAGGGAGAGGGGATCTGGTGTCGCCTTACCAACTTCGCACTCTATAGTTGTAGGTAAAAGCAGAAGGCCTGCGAAGTTTTATAAACCTCGCAGGTCTTTATCCTGTCATTAATAAGAAGTTACCGCTTTATTGGTTAAGCTAGGCCTATACCCCTTTAACCCGATGCTCAGGTTTTTAACAGGTGCAAAATGCCAAGCTCAAACCTTCCCACCCACACCTTTAAACTTCTCAACAAAAGCGGCAATTTTTTGGAAGACACTGTGTTTTTTAGTCAAATACTGCGGATTTAGCGGGCTCATTTTGGGCAGGATTGCATTGAGCTCAGTGCCGTTTTCACTGGCATATTCCCGCTTTAACGATGCCATGAGATAACGCTTGGCCGCTGCTGCATCCAGGTTTTCAGCAGCAATTAATTCTTCTGCTTCACGTTGTTGTTCCGCTTGGGCAAAGGTAAAGAACGCCTCAATAATATTGGCCTTGTCGAGAATGTTGTCCAAGTTGGTCTGGTTAATAAAATCAACCACCAATCCTTCTTTGGCACGGTTGCCAAGGCTGGCACGAATTAATCGGCGCACCTCTTCAACCAATGCCGCTTTATCTTTAAGCTTTTTATTGTGTTCAAAAATCAATTCTAGAATGTAATCCAGATTAATCTCCTGTGATTTAAGCAGATCCACCTCAAAAACCACATCATCCCAATCAATGGTGGCGCTGCCTTTATCGATGGCGGATTTTTCACGGCGCAGCCAATCGCGGATATCGTTATACGTTGAACGGTAATCTTGAATGCTGCGCTCGGTCGGTACCTTAATCGCTTGCATAGCGGCCAAATCGTCATCGGTTAAATAGTGCTTGGCTTTAAACGCCTCTACGGCAGCTGGGTCATCCTTATCCAAATGTTGTAAGGCTTTCAAACCCGCAAATTCGTCGTAGTTTTGCAGGACATTCTCGGCACGTAAATATTCACCAAATAATTTAGCGAAGTCTTTTTTATCTTTTTCTTTAACGATTTCGTCAGGCTTAGGGAAGCGCTGTTGTAACTCCGCCACCACCTCCAAATAACCCCGCCGTGCTTCACCGGTTGCCGCATCAGTAAAGCCTTGCATGTATTCTTTGTAGCTTTTCTCCAGCACCACGTTTTTGGTGTTGTTGTCACCAAATAAGGTAATGGCATCAATAGTGGCTTGTTCCAGATCGCGGAAAGTGACGATATTGCCAAAAGTCTTGGTGGCATCATAAATGCGGTTAGTGCGTGAATAGGCTTGCAATAAGCCGTGGTAACGCAGGTTTTTATCCACGAATAAAGTGTTCAAGGTAGGCGCATCAAAGCCCGTTAAAAACATACCCACCACAATCAGCAAATCCACTTCTTGATTTTTTACCCGCATGGCAAGGTCGCGGTAATAGTTTTGAAACGCCTGGCTATCAACCCCGTAATTGGTTTTAAACAGCGCGTTATAGTCATCACACACCGCACTTAAAAACTCTTTGGCGCTGCGATCCATGGCCGAGGGTTCAAAGCTTTCATCAACAATCTCCCCAATGGCATCTTGTTCTTCATTAGCCGCAAAAGAGAAAATGGTGGCAATCTTAAGCGGCTTGTTACTGCCCGCCTGTAAGTCCTTAAACGCTTCATAGTACAACTTGGCTGCATCCACACTGCTCACCGCAAATAGGGCGTTAAAGCCTTTGCCACCAGCTGGTAAGCGATGGGTTTTTTGCCTGAAATTATTCAGGATGTACTGCGAAATCCCCCGGATACGGTCGGGGTGCAATAAGGCTTGTTTGTTTTCCGCCGCTGTGAGTTTCCTCTCGTCCTGTTCGGTTTCAATGGCCTTAAACTGTGGGCGTACATCGTTGTAGTCCACTTTAAACTTCAACACTTTTTCATCGCGAATGGCATCAGTAATCACATACGCATGCAATTCCCGCCCAAACACGCTGGCCGTGGTGTCTGCGCCCACCGCGTTTTGTGGAAAAATAGGCGTACCGGTAAAACCAAACTGGTAGAATTTTTTAAATTTTTTCTTTACGTTTAGTTGTGCCTCACCAAATTGGCTGCGGTGCGCCTCATCAAAAATAAACACCACTTGGCTTTTGTAGATCGGCAAATCGGCTTCACTTTTCATCAAGTTATTCAGTTTTTGAATCGTGGTGACAATGATCTTATTGTCATCTTTATCCAGGTTACGCTTTAGCCCAGCAGTGCTGTCCGAACCATTGACACTATCAGGCGAAAAGCGCTGATATTCTTTCATGGTCTGATAATCCAAATCTTTACGGTCAACCACAAAAAACACCTTATCAATAAAATCCAGCCCGGTTGCCAAACGCGCCGCTTTAAAGCTGGTTAAGGTTTTGCCCGAACCGGTGGTATGCCAAATAAAGCCGCCGCCCTCCAGCGAACTCCAGTTTTTTGTTTGGTAAGCACTGTTGATTTTCCATAAAATGCGCTCGGTTGCGGCAATTTGGTAGGGCCGCATCACCAGCAAGGTATCGCTCACATCAAACACCGAATAATGTATCAGCACATTCAATAAGGTGTTTTTCTGAAAAAACGTGGCGGTAAAATCCTTTAAGTCCTTTATCAAGGTGTTATCTGACTTCGCCCAATTCATGGTGAAATCAAAACTGTTTTTATCGCGCTTGGTGGTATTGGCAAAATAACGGCAATCCGTCCCGTTAGAAATCACAAACAGCTGCAAATATTTAAACAGCGAATTGTCGGTGTTAAAGCTTTCTTTGCTATAGCGGTGCACCTGATTAAACGCTTCACGAATCGCCACACCGCGCTTTTTCAGCTCGATTTGCACCAAGGGTAAACCATTCACCAACACGGTGACATCGTAACGATTAGCCTGCGTACCTTTTTGTTCAAACTGCCGGATCACCTGCACTTTGTTGCGGGCAATATTTTTCTTATCCAATAAGACAATATTTTGGATATGGCCATCATCAAATACAAAATCGTGGATATAGTCGTCATGGATTTTGCGGGTTTTATCGATCATGCCATCGCTGGGCTTATCTAAATAAACTTCAACAAAACGCTGCCATTCACCTTCCAAAAACTGCATGTTATTCAAGGTTTGCAACTGCACCCGCACATTCGCCAGCATTTTTTCATGGCTGTTTACATCACGCAGATAATCGTAGCCTTGGTTTTCCAAGTCGGTGATAAACTCACGCTCCAAATCGTATTCACTTTGATAAGCTTCATTGACCTGCGGACACTTGGTATAGCTATCCAAAATGATAAAGTGGTTTGATTCGGCGATGGTTTTATAGTCGCTCATTGGTTGGGTTCCAAATAGCCATTTTCAGATAATTCATGCAGTTTAGCCTGAATCAGTTTTTTATCCGGCAACTGTAATTCATATTGTGCCACCATCGTGGGTGATAAATTTCGCGATAGTGCATACTCCACCACCTCTTCATCTTTGTCGCGGCAAAGTAATACGCCAATGCTAGGGTTTTCATGCGGCTTTTTCACATCGCGGTCTAAGGCTTCAAGGTAAAAATTAAGCTGCCCTAAATGCTCAGGACTGAATTTGCCAATTTTTAACTCAAAGACCACCAATGCCGACAAACCGCGATGAAAAAACAGTAAGTCAATATAAAAATCTTGATTGCCTACTTGCAAACGATACTCTTCACCCACAAAAATAAAGTCTCGCCCTAATTCGAGAATAAATTGTTTCATATTCTGAATTAAGGCTTTTTGTAAATGACGTTCATCGTGTTGCAGAGGCAAACCCAAAAACTCCAATACATAGTTATCTTTCAAGGTATTGTTAATCTTGGGATGCAATTCTCTCAACACTGCCGAGAGTTTTTGATTGCCCAGCATGGCGCGTTCAAAGTGAGAAGCGTTAATCTGGCGCTCCAATTCTCGCTTTGAATATCGCTCTTTGATACACCTATTTAAATAATATTCACGCTCCTCGGCGGATTTGCAGCGTGAGAAAATAATCGTGTTGTGTGTCCACGGTAATTCTCTCACCAGTGGTGAGAGTTTTCCATCGTCCTGATAGGTTTCAAAAAACTGCTTCATGCGCCACAGGTTTTTATCGCTAAAGCCTTTTAGTTCAGGGTCTTGCAGCACGATAAATGCGGCTAAATCGGTTACAACGCCTTTGCCCCATGCCTCTGTACTCACTTTATGGCTAATGATTTGACCAAGTTGCCAATACAAGTCGATGAGAGCCGTGTTAATTTGCGCAAAAATCTTCTGACGCGACTGTTGAATATGTCGTAATACATCGACAAAGTCTTGTTGGCTATGTAGAGCGGGTTTAGTTTCGAGTGTCATTTTGCTCTACCTGCTGCCAAAAATGGTACTTATTAATCAAATTATCAAGTAAAAACTTAACGGTTTGCTTTTCGGGTTCAGTTGGTTCTGCAACCGCTTCATTAGATAACGTGGAATGACTCGTGAAATTGATAATGCGCTGAAGATATAGTTGTCTATCATCTGGCAGCAAATCCGACCATTGAGGATGACCAAGGAAACTAGCGGTTTTTTCATACAAATTACGCAGAAGCGTGAAGTGATATTTTTGAATATCGTTTTGTGCAATCGCTTGTTCAAGCGTGCGTTTTAAAAACAAATGGTATGAAAAACTATGGTTTGAATCGCCTTTCTTTTCTTCAAGGTCAAATGTTCCATCTTCATACCGTTTTAGTATATTGCCGGATTTTGCTTTAACCTCATTGTATAACACATTGTAAAACAGAGAATTATGTGTCGTAACGATAAACTTTAGCTCTTTAGATTCGCTGGATTTAATCAATTGCGCCAAATTTACCGCTAACTCAATCAAATGGCTTTCATCCAACGAACTAACTGGGTCATCAATAAATACATATTCCAACTGATTAAACTGATCCGTTTCACGCTCGATTGGGTCGGCGACATTCAACACGCTAATCACTTGCTCAAGCAAGGAATAAAACACACTCCAAATAAAGTTACTTTCTTCACCCTTTGATATTTTTAAATTACCTGAACGTACATCATCGCCACGTTCAAGTGAAAAAGTAACTTCAGAGAAATCTTCGGTAAAATGCGGCGTTAATTTTTCATTAGTGTAGTGCTGAAAATTGGCAACAATATTTTGGTCTTGACCTTGCTCCTCAAGAACCCATTTAGTAAATTCGTTAGGCTGTATGATTAATTTCGGATCGGCACCAAACTCTAAATCGTTTTTCCAATAAAACAAATCTTCCGTAAACGCATTGTAGTAAAGGATTTTTCTGCGCGTTAAATCGGTTTGCTCCGCATCCTCATCGCTATCGGTGTTCGGCACGATTAACTGTTTAAATTCGCGAGAAAGTCGTGTTTTTCCCATGCCATTGAACGCATAAATCAATTGAACTTTTTTTTGGGCACCTTTAAGTTGCAGTGCAATTTCCATTAACGACTTGCCCATACTAAGCCTCTACTTTTGTTTTAGGAAAGCGCAACAGCAAATCGCGGTAATAGGCGTATTGCTGTTGGCGCAAGGCAATTTCACGCGGCAAGCCTTCGGTGATGGAGTTGGTAAGGGTGTCGAATTTATCCAGGATGGCGACGATGCGGGCTTGTTCGGCGAGGGGTGGAACCGGAATACAGATTTTTGAAAACCCTTTTATCAACAGTGTGTTGACTTTAGTTCGGGCGACATATTTTGCTTTCTCGGCAATGAATCTAGGTGTTTGCATGCAATAGGAAACGAATTTCGGATTCATTGAATGGCGGAAGGCGTAACAGTGATCGTGAATAGCTACTTTTCCATTACCAAGCCATGCGACGGCCTTGCCAACATCATCGACAGTTTCTCCAACATCGGTGATTACAACGTCCCCCGGTTCTGCGTAGCGTAATGTCGTTGCCATTTCAGCGCGAACTTGTGATAGCGCATGCGTGGTTGAAACACCATATCGTGTGTAAATTTCGCCATAGTGAATAACGCTAATGCCTTCATCCACATAGTCGGCTTTGGTAAAACGTTTTCCGCGAATAAACTCACCAATCTCCCCCAAGGGTTTCCATTCAACTTCCCCTTCTTCAAAACTCAACAACTGGTCGCGATAGTAATTGTATTGTTTTTTCCTTGCGGTAAGCTCGGCGGTAAGCTCGGCGGTAAGCTCGGTAAAATTGTCCAAAATTTGGACAATTTTACCTTGTATCTCAAGCGATTTTTCTGTGTTTTCAGGGCATGGAATGGGTATTTGAAGTTTCTTAAAACCACCCATATCTACAGAGGCAAAACTTGACATAGTTGTGTTTTTCTTACACCAATCTGCCAACACAAAGCAATAGTAAAAAAGAAATTTAATATCAAGAGTTTTAACATGGTTATCTTTTAAACTTAAATTTGTAAACCTTTGGTTAGCCAAGTATGGAACGGTAATTAAAGCATGTTCACCAATCGTTGCAGATGTTGCAATGATGATCGAATTGGCAGAAAACAGCTTTCCACCTTTTACTGCTCCCTCTGAAATTTTTTGCAACGAGTCATTAAGAATTTGGCCGTTCTGACGAATGTCATCCATTCTGAACCATGGAATAGTGCCTTCTTCCCAAAATTCTTTTTTTAATGTTGAAGGTGTATAGCCATTTTTCAAATAAAAAACTTCTGAAACCGCCTTCCACTCCACCTCAACCCCATCAAGCAGTTTCTCCATAAAGCCCGCATTATTCATGGCTGCCTCTTTTTAATTCCTGTTCAAAGGGCAGATTTAACTTGTATTTACTGACAAAGAGACGGACTTTTTCAATTGAATTAATGAGATTATTTTCAATGCCAAGTAATTTTTGGGTTGTCAACCCAAAATTCTGTTCAGTCGTTATCGGAAGGATTTTATTACTTTCGGAATCGCTGGCGAATGTTTGGCTTAGAGACCCAATCATTTCGGGATAAACTTTATAGAATTGTCGGCAACGTGATAATTCAGGGGCGGTAAGTCCCTTTATTTTTATACTTTTGGCAAGGTTGGCAATTAACGATGTGCCATATTTAGCCCTATCGTCCCCATTTTGCTCAAATTCTACGATATAAAAACCAATCAGCCAGTTTCGCAGGGTTAAACCGATATTGACCGCTTTTACCGATTGGTCCCGAAAGCTCAGATGGGTTTGCTGAATGGTTTCAATAAGGCTAGTAAAACTCATCATACGCATGGCTAGAGTTCCTCGGTTTTAAATTCACTATAGCCTTCATAGTAATAACTTACGTCAATTCCTTTCATAAACAGCGCGCGATCATCAATTTGGTCGGTTAAGGCGTGTTTGAGCAATACTTTGATTTCAATGTCTTTCATCACGCTACGCTGCATGGCGGAGAGATAATCAGCCTTATCAACCTGATTCCAATCCACCACTTGCTTGATTTGGGTTTTGAGTAGGAGATCAAGCCAGATGCGGGTGGCACGTCCGTTGCCCTCGCGGAATGGGTGGGCGATGTTCATCTCGACATATTTTTCGATGATTTCGTCAGAGGTGTTTTGCGGCATGGCATCGATATGTTTTAACGAGGGCTCTAAATACATCAATCGGGCGAAAACGGTACTACCTTTGGCGATATTCACATCGCGGATTTTGCCGGCAAAGTCATAAATGGCTTCAAACAAATAGGCATGGATATAGCTAAGACCAGCAAATGTGCCGATTTCCACCTTGGTAATATCGCCAGAGTCAAACAGCTGCTTGGCTTTTTGCTTGCTGATTTTTTCTTCGACGCGGGCGAGTTCGATTTGATCGGTGATATTTAGCTTGTTGGTTAAGATCATTTGCCCACTCCTTTGATTGTGGCGAATTCGCCCCCATTAAAATTTGGGGTGTGCACCCGAATTTCTTCGTTGGGCACGATGATCGTTTTAGAGTTTGACATTTTTATGCTCCCTCAATCTCCGCCACAATGGCATCAATTTCACTGCGTAGCTGGTCTATTCTGGCTACCGTGGTTTTCAGTTCGGCATTCAGTTGGCTAATATCAATCACTACACGGGTGTCTTTGGCTTCCACATAAGAGCTTACCGAGAGGTTGTAGTCATTGGCGGCAATCGCTGCATGTTCTATGGATTTGGCAAAATGGTCAACATCCGCTTTATTATCAAACGCCGCCATAATTTGCGCGATATGTGCATCACTCAGCGTGTTGTTATTGGTGGCTTTGGTAAACAAGCCGCTGGCATCGATAAACTGGGTTGTGGTGTCGGTTTTGTGTTTGGACAGCACCAGGATATTGACGGCAATGGAGGTGCCAAAAAACAAGTTGGGGGCGAGCGAAATCACGGTTTCGATATAGTTGTTATCCACCAGATACTGGCGGATTTTCTGCTCGGCACCGCCACGGTAAAAAATACCGGGGAAGCAGACTATCGCCGCGCGGCCTTTGCTGGATAAATAACTCAAGGCATGCAGCACAAACGCAAAGTCGGCTTTGGATTTGGGCGCTAACACGCCTGCGGGGGCAAAGCGTTCATCGTTAATCAGGGTGGGGTCGTCGCCACCTATCCAGTTCACCGAATAAGGCGGGTTGGACACAATGGCATCAAAAGGTTTTTCATCACCAAAATGCGGGTCTAACAGGGTGTTGCCCAGCGCGATATGGAATTTGTCGTAGTTGATGTTGTGCAAAAACATATTCATACGCGCCAAGTTGTAGGTGGTGTGGTTAATTTCTTGACCAAAAAAGCCGTCTTCTATGATATGGGCATCAAAGTGTTTTTTGGCTTGTAATAATAGCGAACCTGAACCCGCTGCCGGGTCGTAAATTTTATTGACGGTTTTTTGCTGGTGCATGGCCAGTTGGGCAATCAGCTTGGACACGTGTTGCGGGGTGAAAAATTCGCCACCGGATTTACCGGCATTGGCGGCATAATTTGAGATTAAAAACTCGTAGGCATCGCCAAACAGGTCGATTTGGTTGTCTTGGAACTGGCCAAAACGAAGACCCGCCACGCCTTTCAGTACGGCGCTTAAGCGGGTGTTTTTATCAACAACGGTGTTACCTAGGCGGTTACTGGTGGTGTCAAAATCGGCAAATAAGCCTTTAATATCCATTTCGGATGGGTAGCCATTGGCCGAGCTTTCAATAGCCGAAAAGATTTTGGCTAAATCGGTGTTCAGGTTAGGGTTGGTGTTGGCGTTGCTTGCAAGGTTGGCAAACAGCTGGCTGGGGTAGATGAAATAACCTTTGGTTTTAATGGCATCGTCTTTGATTTCGGCGCTGATGACCGCATCGGGGAGCATGGCATAATGAACGCTTTCATCACCGCCTTCAATGTAACTGGCAAAGTTTTCGCTAATGAACCGATAGAACAAAGTGCCCAATACATATTGCTTGAAATCCCAGCCATCGACTGAGCCACGCACCTCATTCGCAATTTGCCAAATTTGGCGTTGTAGTTCGGCGCGTTGCTGGGTACTGGTCATTGTTGGATTCCTGCTTAAATACGTTTAGATAGCCATCCATTATAACGGGCAAAGCCGCCCCGCAACGTATCAATGCTAAAATCGGGCATTGCCAAAGAATTCATAAGGGTCGAAGGAAGGGGTGGCTTGCAGTTGGCTGCAAAATACCATTGACGGGGGCGGACAAAGCCGCTAGCGGGGAGAAAAGGGTTATATGAACAACGCATAAACCTTAGGAGCGTGCATGAAATATGCTGGGCGATTGTAGGTGCGGATTTATCCGCACCTACACTGAAAAATCATTTCACGTGGCAAAAACCAACCGCCCTCATCTATCCAAAAAATTCTTCAGCAACTCGTGGCCAAACTCGGTCAGTATTGATTCGGGGTGGAATTGTACGCCTTCTATGTCCAAGGTTTTATGGCGCACGCCCATAATTTCGTCAATATTGCCTGCGGCATCTTGGGTCCAAGCGGTGACTTCTAGGCATTCTGGCAAACTGGCTTGTTCGATGACCAAGGAATGGTAACGGGTAGCGGTGAACGGGTTGTCCAAGCCTTTAAAAACCCCCAGATTATGGTGATAAATCGCTGAGGTTTTGCCGTGCATGATACTTTTGGCGTGGATGATGTTGCCGCCAAAGGCATAGCCGATGCTTTGATGGCCCAGGCAAACCCCCAATATTGGCGTATGCCCGGCAAACTTTAAGATCGTTGCCACCGACACGCCCGCTTCTTTTGGGGTGCACGGGCCGGGGGATATGACGATTTTGTCCGGCGCTAGTTCGGCGATGCCTTCAACGGTGATTTGGTCGTTACGCACCACGGTGACATCTGCCCCTAACTCGCCCAGATATTGCACAAGGTTATAGGTAAACGAGTCATAATTATCGACCATGACCACTTTAACTGCGCTCATGCCTGCTCTCCTTCCAAGCCTGCTTCGGCCATACTGACGGCCCGGAAAATGGCGCGCCCCTTGTTGAGGGTTTCTTCCCATTCGTTGGTTGGCACGGAATCGTAAACGATGCCGGCACCCGCTTGTATGTGTAGCATGTTGTCTTTGATAACCGCTGTCCTAATGGCAATGGCAGTGTCCAAATTGCCTGACCAGGCAACATAGCCCACCGCACCGGAATAAATGCCCCGTTTGACCGGCTCAAGCTCATCAATTATTTCCATTGCGCGGATTTTTGGCGCACCGCTGACGGTTCCCGCCGGAAACGTGGCGGCCAAAACGTCAAACGCGTTTTTGCCTGCCTGTAAAGTGCCAGTGACATTGGAAACAATGTGCATGACATGGGAGTAACGCTCTACGATCATTTTATCGGTCAGTTGTACACTGCCGATTTGTGCGACGCGGCCCGCATCATTGCGGCCCAAGTCTATCAACATCAAATGCTCAGCCAATTCTTTCGGGTCGGCCAATAAGTCGTGTTCCAAAGCAATGTCCTGTTCCGGTGTCACCCCACGCCGCCGTGTGCCTGCGATGGGCCGCACCGTGACGATGTTGTCTTCCAGTCTGACCAAAATTTCCGGTGACGAGCCAACAATGTGAAAATCTTCCAGGTTGAGGTAAAACATATAAGGCGAAGGGTTCAAACACCGTAAGGCGCGGTATAAATTCAGCGGTGATGCCGTGTAGGGGATGGACATGCGCTGTGACAACACAACCTGCATAATGTCGCCGTCGGTGATGTACTCTTTGGCCTTTAGCACAGCGTTTTCGAACCCTTGCTGGGTGAAACCCGAAACAAAATCCGCCTCTTCCACTTGATGGGGGTTGGCATGTTTTTCTGGCTTGGCCTGCATTTCCCGTAGCTTAACCGCTAACTCCGCAACCCGCGCCACAGCACGGCCATAAGCATCAGCTTCTTCTGGGTTGGCGTGGGTCAGCAACAAGACTTTGCCGGACAGATTGTCAAACACCAAGATTTCTTCTGAAACCATCAGCAAGATATCAGGGCAGCCTAAGGGATCGGCTTTTTCTGTGGCGCACAATCGCGGTTCAATATAGCGTATGGTTTCATAGCCAAAATAACCAACCAATCCACCATTAAAACGCGGCAGTTCGGCAATGTCCGGCACTTTATAGCGTTGCTTGAATTGCTCTATCCAAACCAGCGGGTTCTCATGGCTTATGGTTTCCAGCAATACGCCATCCTGTTCAAGGCGAATCTGATTGCCCTTGATTTTAACGATGGTTTTGCAGGGCAACCCGATAATGGAATAGCGCCCCCATTGCTCACCACCGTGCACCGATTCAAACAAATAGGAATACGCGCCATCGGCCAGTTTAAGGTAGGCGCTTAAAGGCGTATCCAAATCCGCCAAAACTTCTCGGCAAACGGGAATCCGGTTGTAGCCCTGTTGGGCATATTGGTCAAACTGTTCTAAGGTCATGGTGGTTTTTATTCAATGTGTGTACAGCAGTGGCGTGCGTAGCAGTTTTGTAAATCCTTAAGCTACCGTTCAATGTCCGATTAATTTTTGCGACGCCAATGCAATAGCTTTAGCTTTATTGAGGGTAAATAAAAACAACTCATTTTGTATAACTCATTGGGTTAAGCCCATCATTAATTTAGTCCAGAATAAACTAAAGTGATAAATTTTTGCGGTTTAAAACCACTCTACAGAACCGTGGGTTGCTTAAGTGGCATAACAAATAGATAAACTAAGCGCTGATCTTAATCGACTAGTTTGATTATGTCGCTTAATTTGACGCGGGTCTCTATATCAGCAAAAACTGTTATAAGGATCCAAGCCATTTTCCGTGCTTGTCCAACCGCCAATTATGGGCACAAGTGCGGGTTATAAATCCTTGTTATTTTTCAAGGGATTGATATTTTTATCAATACTGCGCCTGATGTGGGTTTTGCGGCCATCATACGTGTTGGTATCCGAACTGCTTGGACGGCGCTTCTCAACGAATCCCTCAGGTGCCAAGCCAAAAGAATCAGGCAAGAATTCGTTAATTTCTTGGTCACTCAGGGCCGATGGCGGGTTATTTTTCAAGAAATCAGGAAAAAACTTGTCTATTTCTTCGTTACAAGTAGGCAATTTTTCCATCTCTTTAATTGCCCTTGAGGCATCATCATAGGCTTTAATTAAGGTTTTTGGCGAGCCTTTATACGTTTTATGAAGCTCGAACTGGAGTTTTTCACGGGCAATACGTATTTCATTAACGCCTATAACCCCCGCCCTGATGTCTGTAAGCAGCGACAAGTATTTTTCACGCGCATTCCAAATGGAAGAGGTCGCTTCAGCATGTTGTTTAGATATGCCACTTAAGTTGATCATTTTCGCGTAGATAGTCAACAGCATAGTTATCACTGACAATACAACGGCGAAAATGGCCAAGTGTTTGCTGCCAAGCAGAACATACAAAGAAATGCCAGCGGTAGTTATAACCGATAAAAATATTTGCCATACATTAAGATTGTTATTCCCGTTGCTTAGAAGCGCCGCACATTTTTCATGGGTTTTGTGCGTCAAAACATAACATTTTCTGATTTGGTCCTCTAATACTTTAACTTGAGGGCTTCTTTCCATTAATTTCGCTCCATTTTTTCTGAATTAAGTCATGTTGTTATTTTCAAGGATAAAAGCCACAACCGAACCTTATAACAACGAAGCGCTTTGTATAAATCAACCCAATCCGCCCAACTTATAGCTTGCTACGAAACCAAACTATATTGTTGCCTATCATTTTGGCATTATGGACAACGCAGCTTGGGATAACGGCGTTATCATTAACCCAAACCACTGATGCCCAAAAAGGAAGGCATTGCATCATCCATTGCATCCATGCAGTATGACCATGCTACTTATCTAAACTGCCAGCGCCAATTCAGCACGCATGTCATCAATCACTTTTTTATAATCAGGCTGGTTAAAAATTGCAGAACCTGCAACAAACGTATCCGCACCCGCTTCTTTAATGGCCCGGATATTGTCAGTTTTAACGCCGCCATCAATCTCCAGGCGAATATTTAAACCGCTGTCGTCAATTCTCTTCCTAACCAACCTTAATTTGTCTAGCGCTGAAGGGATAAACGATTGTCCGCCAAAGCCTGGGTTTACAGACATCAATAAAATCATGTCCAATTTGTCCATGACATAATCCAGGTAATGTAATGGCGTACCTGGGTTAAACACCAACCCTGCCTGGCAACCACAATCTTTAATCAATTGCAGGGTACGGTCAATATGTACAGAAGCTTCAGGGTGGAAAGTGATGATGCTTGCACCGGCTTTAGCAAAATCTGGAATTAGGCGATCAACTGGCTCCACCATCAGATGGACATCAATCGGCGCGGTCACACCATGTTTTCTTAAGGCTTCACAGACCAAAGGGCCAATAGTCAGATTAGGCACAAAATGATTATCCATAACATCAAAATGCACAATATCGGCACCATCAGCCAAAACCTTATCAACTTCCTCGCCTAATTTCGCAAAATTGGCAGAAAGGATGGAGGGGGCAATCCAATTTTCATTCATGTTCTAATCCTCTATATAAAATGTTGCATTATAGTTTCTAAGGGGGAAAATTTCTAGGCCGCTAAGTAATATTAAGCAATAAGTAAAAAACTTGCCCCTACAACACTGCGTTACGGGCATCCAAATAGCCTATGAAACCGACTTTCCGGTGCCTACTTGACTTAATAAAACAGATAAAATGAGGATCCAAAGCCCTCTTTACGGCATCACTATGGCCGAACCCGCCTTATGGTCTGCGGCTTCGGCAGTAAAGACCGACCCATTAAAGCCTACCCGATGAGGGAAACACTGGGTTGACTGAAAATAATGTTAAACTAATTGCTTTCTAATCTCAAAACCATAACGCCATTGCCGCCACTGAGCCTCTACATCCATATTCCTTGGTGCATTAAAAAATGCCCTTATTGTGATTTTAACTCACATGCAATCAAAGCCACTACACCGGAAGCCTCTTACATTGACGCGCTGTTGGATGATTTAAACCATGACGTGCAACGCTTTGGCATCACCCGACCCATTAGCAGTATTTTTATTGGCGGGGGCACCCCCAGCCTTTTCTCCCCTGAATCTTTCAACCGATTATTACAAGGTATAGGCCAACAGCTTACCTTAAAGGATGGCATCGAGATCACCCTCGAAGCTAATCCAGGAACGTTTGAAAGCCATAAATTTGCCGAATTTAGGGCCTTAGGGATTAACCGCTTATCTATCGGGGTCCAAAGCTTTAACGACAAGCTTCTCAAAACACTAGGCAGGGTACATGCTGGGCACGAAGCGATTACCGCCGCCGAAATGGCCCACCAGGTTGGCTTTAAGAATTTCAACCTGGACTTGATGTATGGCTTGCCAGGCTCCAGCCCTACCATCAGCAACGCAGACGTAGCGACCGCCATCAGCTTACGCCCCTCGCATATTTCTTATTACCAATTGACCTTAGAACCTAACACCTATTTTTATAAATTCCCCCCCAAACTGCCTGATGATGAACTCATTTTTTCTACCCAAGTACAGTGCCAAACGCTTTTAGCCGCACAGGGATACCAGCAATATGAGGTTTCTGCCTATAGCCAAGCAGACTTACAATGTAAACATAATGTAAACTATTGGCAATTCGGTGACTATTTAGGGATAGGTGCGGGCGCCCACGGCAAAATAACGCTAGATTTACCCGGCAAAATTATCCGCACCGCTAAACCGAAAGGGCCTGAACAGTATTTAAAAGCACCACGCCCAAACGGTGGGGAGATAAGCATTCCAATGGCAGACCTGCCATTAGAATTCATTATGAACCACTTACGGCTAAAGAAAGGCTTTACCCTTGCCAATTACCAGTCAACAACCGGATTGCCCCTCTCCACCCTGGAGCCAGCATTATCAAATTGCCTTAAAGAAAAGTTGATTTTTTATCAAAAAAATCATTATTATTGCTCTCCAAAAGGATGGAATTTTTTGGATAATATTTTAGAACAATTCATGCCTTGATGTTGGCAGCAAGGATCACTTTACCTTTACCACCACCCTTGACTACTATGCTTGATTACAAAAATGACTTTATTGCCTACGCGTTGGAATGTGGTGTATTAAAGTTTGGCGAATTCCTGTTAAAATCAGGCCGCACTAGCCCTTATTTTTTTAACACCGGCCTGTTCAACACGGGTGCCCAACTAGGAAAGCTAGGGCATTTTTACGCGCAAGCATTGCTAAAATCAGGCATTAAGCCGGATATCCTTTATGGCCCCGCCTACAAAGGAATTCCCTTGGTCAGTGCCACTGCCATCGCTTATGCCGCAGAGACAGCAAGTGACATACCCTTTGCCTTTAACCGTAAAGAAACTAAAGACCATGGCGAAGGTGGGGCCTTGGTAGGCGCCCCGCTACATGGTAAAGTGATAATCTTGGATGACGTCATCACGGCGGGCACTTCCGTCAGGGAATCGGTGGAAATTATAAGGAATGCGGGAGCAACACCTGCCGGTGTTTTAATTGCACTGGACAGACAGGAAAAAGGGCTCAATAATAGCTCGGCAGTATTGGAAGCCCAAGCGTGTTTTGATATGCCTGTTATTGCAATCGTCACGCTGGAGGATATAGTTGGCTATTTAGCAGCTGCGGGTAGCGATCAGCTTGATATCATCAAAAATTATCAGCATCTTTATGGTATAAAGTGTCATTGATATAAAGTTTAGCTCGGAAAAATAAAACTGTTTAAACCTAACAGTTTTTTTATGGGGTCTATAATGAAAAATAGTAGACTAAATATAATTTCCGACCCACTTAATAAAGTTGTGTAGGCAAAAAGGCTTGTGATGAGGAATCCAGAATTTAAAGAGAAAATGCACGAATATTCGCAATGGCGTGCAAAATTGACACAGTCTATTGAGATGTATCACCAATGGCGAAACCGCTATGGTATGAACGATCCCCATAGTACCAACACCATTTTGAACATCCTCACGATATTAGGCTCTGACCGAATTACCTTGGCTTTTGTCGCTGAATTTTCGCGCGGCAAAACTGAACTGATCAATGCCCTATTTTTTGCCGAAACTGGTGTCAGACTGCTTCCTTCTTCACCGGGCCGCACAACTATGTCGCCCACCGAGCTTTTTTATGATCCGGACGGCGGCAGCTATATCCGCTTGCTATCTATCGAATCACGGCTTGAAAACATTTCCTTGGCTGAGTTAAAACAAAAGCCAGACCGTTGGTTACAATTCGACCTGGATGCCAATTCGCCAACCCAAATGCAGGAAGCGTTTAAAGAACTGATCTCCACCAAACAAGTTGACCGTGAGATGGCCGATAAGCTTGGTTTATGGAATGAACGTGAAGCGGCTGAACAAGGCATCATTAATCCAGAAAAAGTTGAAATACCCTGTTGGCGCCATGCCCTAATTAGCTTTCCACATCCATTGCTAAAAGCAGGCTTGACCATCCTTGACACCCCCGGCTTAAACGCGCTAGGAACTGAGCCTGAACTTACCTTAAATATGTTGCCCAGCGCCCAAGCCATCGTTTTTGTGCTTGCAGCTGACACCGGGGTCACTAAGAGCGATTTGGAAATGTGGCTGTCCCATATTTGCCGTGCCCATGGTAAAAAAACCCAGGGGCTGGCCGTCGTTATGAATAAAATAGACTCCATGTGGGATGACCTAGCTGGCGTGAGCAACTATGAAGAATCCATAAAATCGCAGGTTGCAGCTTCAGCGAGTATTTTAAAAATAAACGAAAACACCATATTTCCTGTTTCAGCCAAACAAGCCTTGCTGGCAAAGGTTAAAGCCGATGCCGACCTGCTGAAAAAAAGCCGCTTGGCACCCTTGGAAGATTACCTCGCCAACGACATCATAAAACAAAAACGCAACATCCTAATGGGCACTGTTATACGTGACATTGGCTATTTGGTTAATGAGTCCTCCACTATTACCGGCACTTCATTACAACATGCAACCGGGCAACTTGAAGAGTTCAAAAAAATCGATTTTCAAAATCAAGATCTGATGGGAAAATTGATGGAAGAAACCCGCGACAAGAAAGAACTTTATCAGGCCAATATTGAAAAATTTCAGGCCAGCCGCAGGGTTTTTATTGTTCAGGCCAACCGCTTAATTGACGCCTTCGCTTCTGAAAAAGTGGATGCCATTATCAACGAAGCCAGACACGAGATCGCCAAAAGCCTGACAACTTACGGCATGAAACAAAATATCCGCAAACTGTTTGATAATTTGCGAGATTTACTCGGCAATGCCATAGAAATAAGCAACGAAACACGTAACATGATAAAAGCCATGCACAAGCGCTTCAAAACAGCTTATGGCTTTAAAGAAGTGGAGCCCCAGCTGTTTTCCATCCAAGAATATCAAATGGAACTTGAAAGGATATTCGAACTAGGTGAAGCTTTCCGTTCCAGCACCAGAATAACCATGACTGAGCAAAGCATTGTTATTGACAAGCTTTATGCAACCTTGGTCAACAATGCCAGGAACGTGTTAAGGCGTGCGCATGAAGCAGCAATAGCATGGTGCCATAGCGCCCTAATCCCGTTAATGTGCCAAATTAAAGACCACAAAAAACAAATTGAAAGCCGTTTAATGATGTTAAAAAAGATTGACGGTACAAAAGGCACCAACGCTGAAAATATTGCGGCACTTGAAGCTGAAGTTGCCCCGTTAAGAAAGCAACGGGATGAACTTGCCATTATGATTAAGGCCATGCAGCTGGACAGCTATACACCTGAAAATAACTAATTACCGACAAAGCCCACACTATTAAATCTAAAGTTATGCTTTATTTGTGATCGTTTTTAAACAGCTGACACTTTGGATGTAAAGGCCTTGCAGCCCCAGTTTTTGGTCGTCACCAAGGTTTCTACCCAAAACGACTGATATTACCCAAGTTTTTAATTTTCGTGGATAAACCTTATCTTGGCATTAGTGCGGTTTATCCACCCGACTTTGCAACAACCCCCTTGCCAGGCCAATTACTTCAGCCTCATCTATTTCACTGATGGAATAATCTTGCTTATTAAGCTTAAACGGATTGACCTCAGAACTGGATTTAAGCACTTTGTTAATCGTGGTTTGATAAGCCATTCTGATAGGCGTAGGCCCGAACAAGGTGATTGAAGGTCGGCACAAAGCCCATGCCATGTGGGTAGGCCCGGTATCGTTACCTATCAACAAATCGGCATTGGCAATCAATGCTTTCAAACTATTCAAATCCAATCTTGGTACAAGCTTTATCCATTTGGATTGGTTTGCCATCCACTCCGCTTTGGTTTTTTCTTGGTCGCTACCCCATACCACCAGACAGTTTTCTTGCAAGGCATTGGCTATATTTACAAATTTTTCTGCGGGGTAATTTTTGCTCTCCCAGCTTGAGCCAATAACCAAAACGATATTTTTACCCGTCTTTTGCAACAAACCGTAAATATGAGGCTCTTCATTTTTAAAATATAAATACGGCTTTTTGTTAAGGATTTGCTCATCGCTGATAGTTAGGCCCAACGGTTTGGACAGCACAACCGCATTTCTAACAATGGCGTTTGCATCATAAGCACAAGCAACCGTGTCCTTGTAAAACCACGATGCTGCCTTTTCGCGGATTGATTGGGCATCAAATCCGGCACTGCGCCCGCCCAGCAGCTTGGTGACCAGCGCTGACTTAATCAGGCCTTGCGCATCGATGACCAAATCATAGTTGTTCTGTGCGTAATTTCTGACACGCTTTATTTGCTGAAAAACACCTAATTTATGGGTTTTCAAGGACTTTAGGTTGACGGTTAGAATATGGTCTATATCGGGGTTATTTTCCAACAGTCCGGCAAAGCGTTCTTCAACTATCCAATCTATTTGGCTGTCAGGCAAATGCGCTTTGATAAATTGTAGCGCCAGCATGGCATGGACGATATCGCCCAATGCCGAAAGTTTAACAATGGCAAGCTTCATACGGGGGTTCAACAACGGGGGGCGGCATTAATAACGATCCTGCATGGCCTGTATAACTTGCGCGGGCATGAGGCCTTCCAAGCACTGGGTATGGCCAAAAGGGCATTCCCGTTTAAAACAGGGTGAGCAATCAAGCTGTAATGACAGCACTTGGGATTTACCATTAAGGGGCGGCGTAAAATTGGGGTCAGAAGAGCCGTATAAGGCGATAATATTTTTATCCAAGGCAGCAGCAACGTGCATCAAGCCGGAATCATTGGTCACCACCGTATTGGCCAATGACAACAAATCCACCGCTTCGGCCATTGAAGTCCGCCCCGTAAAATCAACACACCCAGGGACTTCCCGGTTAATTTCTGCGGCAACTTCCTGATCTTTTTCAGACCCAAACAAGCAAACTTGCCAACCTTCAGCGAGCTTGTGTTTGGCAAGTTCCGCATAATAACGGGCTGGCCAACGTTTTGCTGGGCCATATTCAGCACCTGGACATAAGGCCAGAATTTTTTCTGTGGACATTAAGCCAAATTTTTCAATGACGGCTTGTTGTTGATCCACGGTAATTGACAAACTGGGAACCGGGCATTCAGGCGGACGCTGCCCAGAGTTCGGCAAACCCAATGCAACAAAACGTTGGACGGTCATCGTCAGCAACTTTTTATCCAATTTTCTGGCATCGTTCAACAAACCCCAGCGGCACTCCCCGATATAACCGGTGCGGATTGGAATATTGGCAAAATACGGGATCAATGCCGATTTCCAAGAATTTGGTAAGACGATTGCTTGGTCATAGCCATTAATACGCAAGGTTTTCCCCAGCCTTATCCTGTCCCACAAGCCAAATTGGCCATGCGCCAAAGGCATGGCGATGGCATTTGCCACTTCCGGCATCCTTGCCAACAAAGCAAAAGACCATGCGGGTGCCAACACGTCAATTTGGCAATCTGGATGGCTCGCATTTAAGGTGATAAACAGGCTTTGTGCCATCACCATATCGCCAACCCATGAAGGGCCTACGACCAGAATTTTAGGGGGACTGTTCAAAATCTTAATAGACGTAAGTCAACCAATCGGCGTGGTCGTCCCTACGCCCATGCACATAGTCAAAATATAAGGATTGCAACTGCGCAGTGATCACGCCTCGGCTGCCACAACCTATTTTACGGTTATCCAGCTCCCGGATTGGTGTCACTTCAGCTGCAGAACCCGTAAAGAATGCTTCATCGGCAACGTAAATTTCATCGCGGGTAATGCGTTTCTCGATCACTTCATAACCTTGTTCACGGGCGATGGTCATCACCGTGTCACGGGTAATGCCCTCTAGGGCGGACGTGGTTTCTGGGGTATAAATCTTACCATTACGTACCACAAACAGGTTCTCAGCGCTGCCTTCAGCAGCAAAGCCCTCATGATCCAGCATTAATGCCTCATCGTAACCATTAGCCAGCGCTTCTTGTAGCGCCAGTATCGAATTGATGTAATTGCCGTTGGCTTTGGCTTTGCACATAGTGCTGTTGTGATGGTTGCGGGTATAAGATGACGTGCGGATACGGATACCTTTTTCTATACTTTCAGCGCCGAGATAAGCGCCCCACGGCCAAGCCGCCACCATAACGTGGACTTTTAGGTTATCAGCACGTAGCCCCATGCCTTCTGAGCCAAAAAAACACATGCTACGGATATAAGCACTATCCAAGTTATTTTTTGCCACTGCATCACGGTGGGCCAAATTGAGCTCATCCTTGGTGAAAGGCATCGGCATATTCATGATATGCGCGGAACGAAATAACCGATCGGTGTGCTCCTGCATCCTGAAAATTGCTGTACCCTTTTCCGCGTGATAAGCCCTTATTCCCTCAAACACCCCCAAACCGTAGTGCAAGGTATGCGTCAAAACGTGGACTTTTGCTTCACGCCATTCTACCCATGAGCCATCCAGCCAAATAACGCCATCTCTATCGTCCATCGTCATCGTTATATTCTCCAGTTAAAAATAATAGTATTTGTTATCGCAACTATTCAGCGCGTAGCATGGATAGATCGCACAACTTAAGTCTAAGGCTAAACGTCAAATTGTACTATAAACTCACGGGCAGAAGTACCCGCTTATTGCCATTGATGACAGGCGACCACTCAAGCCCAGCCCTACATAAACCCAAAAGTACGGATGTTTAACAAAACAGGCAACACTAAACCGTTTTCACTAGCCCTAGCCAGTGATTTTATGTCAATATCTTAGCTTTGCTTAATTGTTAAAAATCAGGATGGCTAAGGTGTCAATACGAAAATTTAAAGGAAAACTGCCCAACGTGGGCAACTCTGTCTACATAGATGAAAGTGCGGTTGTCATTGGGGATGTGACGCTAGGTGATGATGTCTCCATTTGGCCGACCTCCGTAGTCCGTGGTGATGTGGAAAGCATAACTATAGGTGCTGGCACTAATGTACAAGATGGTGCCGTGCTGCACGTTTCCCATGCCAGCCCGTTTGCGCCAGAAAGCCAGCCCTTAACAATCGGCAAAGGTGTCACCATCGGCCATAATGCCGTCATCCATGCGTGTACTGTAGGCGATTATTGCCTGCTAGGCATAGGCGCAATTATTCTGGATGGGGTCGTTATCGAAGATTATGTGATGTTAGGGGCTGGTGCGCTAGTCCCACCAGGAAAACGGCTGGTAAGCGGTCATTTGTATGTGGGCTCGCCTGCCAGACAAGCGCGGCCCTTAAAAGACACTGAAATGGCATTTTTAGAATATTCAGCCCAACATTATATTGGGCTAAAAAATGCGTATTTAAGCGAGGACGAATAAAGTGCATCCAGAACTTGTCGGGTGATGCAAAAGCATGGCAGCAATCCCACGACAAGTTCTGGCCTAAGCGCCCCGTTCAGCATCCAACAAAGCAATAACGGGCTGGGTTTGCGGTTGGATACCGCGCCAAATAAAAAACGCGGCTGCCGCCTGCTCAACCAACATCCCCAAGCCATCCAAACTTTTAGCGGCTTGCTGTTGCTGACCCCAACGCACAAAAACCGTCGGTTCATTGCCATAAGCCAAATCGTAACAAACCGCGTTATTGGCCAACAAGCCATCAGGTAAAGGCGGCACGGAACCACTCAAGCTGCTGGCGGTGGCATTGATGACCAGATCAAACTGTTGGTTTTCCAAATCGCCAAAACCACAGCCGATAACCGCCCCTTTATGGGCGAACTCGCCAGCCAAGCCAATCGCTTTGTCTACCGTGCGGTTAGCCAAGGTTATGGAACTCGGGGCTTGTTCCAACAACGGTGCGATAATGCCACGGCTAGCCCCCCCTGCCCCTAACACCAACACCCGGCTTCCTGCCAAGCGAATGCCGTGATTGACTGTTAAGTCGGCCACCAAGCCTAAGCCATCGGTATTGTCGCCCAAAATGCGGCCATCAGCCTGCAAAGCTAGGGTGTTTACCGCTTTTGCCAATTGCGCACGCTCAGTTTTTATATCCGCATAAGCCCAAGCCAGCTCTTTTAAGGGGATAGTGCAATTTAGCCCTTTGCCACCCTCGGCAAAAAATGCCGCCACTGCGCTTGAAAACAGCTCGGCGGGCACGTCTTGTGCGCCATAGTCCAAGGCTTGCCCAGTTTGCCCAGCAAAAAGCGCATGTATGCGCGGGGATTTGCTATGGGCAATAGGATGCCCAAACACGGCGTAGCGGTCTGGTGCCATCATTCTTGCAACCATTCCGCAACGGCTTTGGCGTAATACGTCAAAATGGCATCACTGCCTGCACGTTTAAACGCCAATAACGATTCCAACACCACTTGCTTCTCATCCAGCCAACCGTTGATGCTGGCGGCTTTGATCATCGCATATTCGCCACTGACCTGATAGGCAAACGTAGGCACACCAAACTCACGCTTAACGCGGTGGATAATGTCCAAATACGGCATCCCTGGCTTAACCATCACCATGTCCGCCCCTTCGTGTATATCCAACTGGACTTCGCGTAAGGCCTCATCGGAATTGGCCGGATCCATTTGATAGCTTTTTTTGTTGCCCTTGCCTAAATTACCCGCTGACCCAACCGCATCCCGAAACGGCCCGTAATAAGCCGAGGCATATTTGGCTGAATACGCCAAAATCAGGGTATTGGTATAATTTTGCGCTTCCAATGCCTGCCGTATTGCACCGATACGCCCATCCATCATATCCGACGGCGCAACAATATCCGCGCCAGCTTCAGCGTGGGACAAAGCCTGTTTGACCAACACAGCGATGGTCTCATCATTCAGCACATAACCGTCTTGATTAATCAGGCCATCTTGCCCATGCGAAGTAAAAGGGTCTAATGCTACATCCGTAATTATGCCTAAATCAGGGAATGCTTTTTTTAAAGCCCTGACCGCTTGTTGGGCCAAGCCATCGGGGTTGTAGGCCTCTTCGGCCAAATCCGTTTTTTTATCGGCGGCGGTGACCGGGAACAAGGCGATTGCGGGGATGCCTAACTGATAAACCAATTCGGCTTCTTTTAGCAGCTCATCTAAAGAGTAGCGCTCCACACCGGGCATGGAGGCAATGGCCACCCGTTGGTTAACGCCTTCCGTCACAAACATCGGGTAAATCAGGTCATTTACTGACAACTGGTGTTCACGCATCAAACGCCGTGAAAAATCGTTATAACGCATTCTTCTCATGCGTGTACTGGGAAAATTGATGGTATTATATGTCATCTTGTCCATACTCATGGGGTTAGCAATAATCAGAACCTTGGGTCTGAGTTGGTGGGCTAGCTGATCGCCTGATCCAGTTATTTATTGTATCAGGGAATGAACCCGCTGATTGTTGAAAAATAGGGCATCTTACACTGGCTTGAAATTAGAGGGTTTTATGAACGTCAAACGCTACACATTATGGTTTTTCTTTGGGGTGTTCATGGCTGCAACGCTGATGAGCCGTGCACTGGCAGCTGATTTATTGCCGCCACAACAAGCCATAGAAACTGCTTCATCAAAATTACAGAACAAAATGCAGGACAAAACCTTTATCAAGGATTTTTCCAAAGTCACCCAGTTCGTCAATGAAACCATTTTACCCAGCACCGATTTTGACAAAATTTCGTCATTAGTCTTGGGCAAGCTTTGGAAATCGGCCACCCCCGATGAACGTGAACGTTTTAAGCATGAATTCCAAACCCTGTTGGTCAGGACTTATTCACGCGCTTTTGTCGAATTTAAGGATTGGTCTATCCGTTACTTACCCATAGAAATGGAAGATGGCTCCAACAAAGTGATCGTCAAGACCGAAGTGCTGCAACCCGGCCTACAACCCGTCTCGGTCAACTACCGGATGCTGCTGGCTGACGGCAAATGGAAAGCCTATGACATTATGATAGAAGGCGTGAGCTTAGTGACCAACTACCGCACAACTTTCACTAATGAAATGCAAACCAAAGGCTCATTAAATGCAGTTATTGATGGTTTGGCAAAACGCAATTCCGAAGCCTTGGCAGCTAAAAACTCTTAGTGATTGCTTATCCAAATAACCCTGCTATCAGGTAGCAGGGTTAGCTTGCACCCCAGAACTTAAGCATTATTACTTAAGCATTATTAAAGCCCGCCTGATCCCCCTTGGCGAAAATCCCCCGCAAATGACGGATTACCAACCCTTATACGATACCTTACTGGATGCAAAAGCCGATGCGTGGATGGACATTTTGCCGCAACAACTGGCAGAGGCGTTCGATGTAAACCGTCATGGCACATTAGCGCAGTGGCAGGCTACGATCGATGCCTTGCCAACATTGACCACTAGCCACCGCTGCTTGACATCCGATGCGATACAAATAGGCCATACAAACGACTTATCAATCGCCGACCGCAATCTCCTTGAACAGCAACTCAAAACCCTGCACCCTTGGCGTAAAGGCCCTTACGACTTATATGGCATTGCCATAGACACCGAATGGCGCTCGGACTGGAAATGGGAACGCCTAAAAAACCATATCACCCCGCTGACCCATCGCCTGGTCTTAGATGTGGGCTGTGGCAATGGCTACCATTGTTGGCGCATGCTGGGCGCAGGGGCAAAATTGGTGCTAGGCATCGATCCTATGCTCCTTAATGTGATGCAGTTCCAACTGGTCAGTAAGCTTTATGGGGCAGCACCTGTGTATGTGCTACCCTTAGGCATTGAGGCTGTGCCCCAAGGACTAAAAGCCTTTGACACCGTATTTTCCATGGGAGTGCTCTATCACCGACGTTCACCCATAGACCATCTTTTGGAATTAAGGGACTGCCTGCGCCCCGAAGGGGAATTGGTTTTAGAAACGCTGGTCATAGAAGGCGGCTTAGGTGACGTATTAGTGCCAGAAGGCCGCTATGCAAAAATGCGCAATGTTTGGTTTTTGCCCAGTTGCGCCACCTTGATGAGCTGGCTTAAGCGTTGTGGTTTTAAAAATATCCGTTTGCTTGATGTCACCCAAACCAGCACTGAAGAGCAGCGCAGCACCCCTTGGATGCAATTCCATTCCCTAGCCGATTTTTTACAGGCAGACAACCCCAACCTGACTTGCGAAGGGCTACCGGCTCCGAAGCGGGCCATTATCATTGCCAATACCTAGCTATACCCGACGCTGACACTGTTGCGGATTTTATTAAGCCGTTTTTTCACAGCCCCACCCTCGCTACAACAAACCTTATAATTTAAGCTTTTTGGGTGCAGCTATAGACAAGAATAGTCGCTAAGGCTATATTCTCGCCGGAATTTGCCTGGTTAAGCAGCCGATTTCAGTATAGTCGGGTGCGTGCCCCCAACCAATCCTTGTGGAGCCTACTATGAAAAAAGTTATCTTTGCCCTGATTATCCTTGGCGTTGCCATCTGGTACAAACAATCTAACTCTGGGGCCGGCACCGACCAAACGGGCCTGTCGGCATCTGACCGGATTGGCAAAGCGGTGCTCAACTCAGCCTTACAAGTCGCCGATTTGGATGCCAGCATACTACTGGACGTTTCAGAAAAACTTAAAAAATCCTGCGCAAAAAATCGGTATGGATTAAGCGAAAGCGAGTGCGTAGATACCATTGACGAGCGCAACGAAATTTGCACCCAAGACACCGCCCAAGCATTTCCTGGGCAAATAGCCGATGCCGACAAAATGCAATCGGTAGTTGCCCACTTTGTGGATTGCCTATTCGAAAAGAAATAAGAATGGCAGGGGATTAACCTGCACTAAACCAGTTTAAACACCATTACCGTAATATCATCCTTAAACGCAGCGGTTTGGCAAAATTGTTTCAGGTGCTTTAACAATCCGGCGACGATTTCTTCGGGGGGATAGTGCGCCAATGACATGAACAATTGGCTAAGGCGCTGTATTCCAAAAAATTCACCGTCTGGGCTTTCTGCTTCAGTCAAGCCGTCGGTATAAAGCAGGATTACGTCACCGGAGGACAACATCAGGGTTTTTTCTTCAAAGCTGACATCCTTCCTCACCCCCAAAACCATGCCGTCAGCATCCAATTGCCGACAAACTGTTTGCTGTGGGCTAAACAACAGCGGCGGCGGATGTCCGGCATTGGCAAAGCGCAATTGCTGGCTGTTGATGTCATATTGCAAATAAAACAGGCTGATGAAGTAATCAGCGTTATCCAAATCTTCAAACAAAAAATTATTGAGCAAACCCACTGTTTCCATCGGTGTGCCCAAGCGCTTGGCTTGGGCGCGGATGGCACTGCGGGTTTCCACCATGAACAAGGCCGGGCCTATTGAATGGCCAGACACATCGGCAACAATCATGTCCAGTTGCTGCTCACCCCGAAAGAAATAGTCAAAATAATCCCCACCCACTTGCGCGGCAGGCAAACAATGGCCAGTGACTTCAAATTGGGCTGATTTGATTGGTGCGGATGGCGACAAAGACGCTTGAATCCGCTGGGCAATATTGATTTCACTTTGGGCAATGGCCAATGTGACCTGAGCCTCACGCAAATTCTGCTCAGCGGATTTACGGGCAGTGATGTCGTTGATAAAGCCGCTGAATATGTAGCTGTTACCCAGTTTTAAGGGGGCGATGCTAAGTTCAACCGGAAATTCGGAACCATCCCTACGCAAGGCGATATGCTCAAGCAACTGGTTTAATAAACTGCCCGACCCCGTGTGCAAAAAATGCTGCAAACCTTGGCGGTGGCTATTGCGGAACCGTGGAGGGATTATTAAATCCGCAAGGTGCTGGCCTATGGCTTCAGATGCGGACCAGCCAAACATCTTTTCGGCTTGATAATTCCAATCCGTGATTAGCCCATAAGCATCCATGATAACAATCGCACTTAAAGCGCTTTCAATGATGAGCCGGGTGCGCTTTTCACTTTCTATGAGGGCATCTTGAAAATGCTTCCTGACAGTGATGTCCCTATCAACACCACGCCATTTAAGCAGTTCCCCTGAGGCATCAATGATGGGCAGCCCAGTCGATTCGGTAAAAACGAGATGACCATCTTTATGCCGATAATGGTTGACCAAGGCATAAAATGGCTGTCGGCTAGTTGAATAGGCATGTTGTTCGGCTTGGTCTTGCGCCGTTAAAAGTACAGTGTAATGCTTACCGATAACGTCACTGGGCTTATACCCGAGGATTTGCTTCACGGCGCTACTGCTGTAGATGTAATAACCCCGTTGGTCTTGCTCCCACAACCATTCGCCAGTCATTTCCGCCATTTGCCGAAAGCGTTCTTCGCTTTCTTTCAGGGCGGATTCGACATCTTGGCATCGAAACCGACTATCTTCAGATCCATTAAGCTTCATGAAATGCGGCGTCCTTGTTTGCTTAAATCCTAAAAATGCCAACCGTTAAGCCATTAAAGCCCAAAGGTATGTGCCAACAGCGGTTAGTGGTTATAGAGCGCCAAGACCTGCCGGACATAATTTTGGGTTTCGGCGTACGGCGGAATAGAGTTGTTATGACGTATGACGGCATTTTCACCGGCATTATAGGCGGCAACTGCAAGGTCAAGATCGGAGTTAAACAGCTGGATCAAATGTTTTAAGTAACGTGTGCCACCGTCAACATTTTGGTCGGGGTCGTTACGGTCGGTGACACCGAAGCGTCTGGCAGTGCCTGGCATCAACTGCATGAGGCCGACTGCGCCAGCGGGGGATTGGGCACTGGAATTGTAGGCGGATTCGGTTTGGATAACGGCGTGTACCAATTTAGGATCAACTTGGTAGCGGTTGGCGGTCTGTTCGATAAGATCAGTGAACCGCCTTTTATTGACGCCCGAATAGGTATGGGTTTTTCCTAGGTAATTCCCTGAATAACTGATTGTTTTTGGCACTTTATATTGCACAGGTTTGGTTTTGATAATGCGCTTATATAAGCTATGCCGAGGTTCGTCGGTATAGTAAACATGGCCATCTGAATCAACAAACTTATAAATATCTGCCATCACCTCAGTTGAGATGAATAAAGTCAATAATACAACTGCAATTCTCATCTTTAGTTACCTATAGTACGGGTTTAATCACCACTAAACTTGCGGCTAGCACCGCTTTTTGCCTAGCCTCTTCAACGCTGGCGGCACAAGCCAAGGCAACGCCCATACGCCTGTTTACAAATGCTTCCGGTTTTCCAAACAACCTGACTTCCGTGTCAGGGACAGACAAAGCCTGGGCCAAACCTTCATAGACCACGCCTTGGGCATCAACACCACCTAAAATAACGGCACTAGCACCTATTCTTGCCAAGCTAGGATTTACTGGCAAGCCTAAAATGGCCCTGGCGTGCAGCTCAAATTCATTTTGCTGTTGGGTGACTAAGGTCACCATACCAGTATCATGCGGCCTAGGGCTAACTTCGCTAAACCACACGGCATCGCCTTTAATAAACAATTCCACACCAAACAGCCCCAAGCCACCAATTGCCTCCGTCACTTTCATGGCAATATCTTGGGATAACGCTAAAGAAGCCCCGGACATGGCTTGCGGTTGCCAGCTTTCGCGGTAATCGCCTTGCTCCTGCCTATGGCCTATCGGTGGGCAAAAATACGTTTGGATTTCACCCTGACCATCCAAGGCACGGACGGTCAGCAAGGTGATTTCAAAATCAAAGTCAATTTTGGCTTCTACAATCACTTTTCCTGTATCAACCCGGCCACTGGATTTGGCATAATCCCAAGCTTCTTGAAGCTGCTCCGGCCCTTTGACCATGGATTGGCCTTTGCCTGATGACGACATAGTGGGTTTGATAAAGCACGGATAACTTATCCCGCCCTCGACTGCGGCTTGCAATTGCTCAAAACTTTGTGCAAAAGCATAACGGGATGTCGGTATCCCCAACTCTTCGGCAACCAAGGTCCGGATACCTTCCCGGTTCATGGTCAGCTGTATGGCCCTGGCATTCGGCACGACGGTGATGCGGCCTTCTGCCTCAATTTCCGCCAATGCTGACGTTGCAATGGCTTCAATTTCAGGAATAATAAATTGCGGACGCTCCAAGGCAACCAATTGCTTAATTGCCTCGCCATCCGTCATATCGATGACATAGCTGCGATGCGCCACAGCCTGTGCAGGTGCGTCCTGATAACGGTCAACCGCAATAACTTCGACACCATACCGTTGCAGGGCAATCGTCAGCTCTTTGCCCAGTTCGCCGCTACCCAACAACAAGGCGCGGGTGGCATTGGCCGTTAAAGGAGTTCCTATATTCATTGTGCATCCGCCAAATAATTGTCTATGTCTTCTTTTGAAAAACCGATTTTTTTCGCCACCCGGTCAGCATGGCTAACGCGGGAAATGCCTTCCACCAATTTATAGGTGGGCGCGTCGTCGGCAAACTCAACTTGCTTGGCCAATCCTACCCGTTCACGGACAAATTGATCAACCAATTGGTGGTTGTGGGTAATTAAAATGGTGCTATTGCCTTTGCGGTAAAAGCCATTGAGTACATTGGCTGATGATTCCATTTTTTCTTCAAAGGTCGTCCCTTCGGACAACTCATCCAAAACGACCAAGCTTTTAGGGGTGGTGGCCAAAAATATATCTTTAGTGCGTTTTAATTCCGTCCCAAAACGCCCTTCCCCATCATTGAGCTGGCTCACTTCAGAGACTTGATAGAATATCCGGTCAGCCACAGTCAGCGTTGCAGCTTGTGCAGGCACAAAACAACCGATTTGCGCCAGCACTTGAGTTTGGGTAACGGTTTTACAAAATGCCGTTTTGCCGCCACTATTGGGGCCGGTTATCAGGATTAGCTTATCGTCGTCCAATATAAAATCATTACCGACATACGCGGGGTCTTGTTTGCCCAGCACCGGGTTTTTGGCATCAGTCAGATTAATACGGTGATGATCGCCCGCTATCAATGTCGGTAGCACAACCTCACTACCCATAGCATCAGCAAATTTGGCAAATGCCAGCAATTCGTCCAATTGGCCTAAGGCTTCTAAGGTTTCGGCAACCTCAGGGGCATTTTTAAAAGTATTTCTTAGCGGAATGATGCAGCTGTCCCGGTCAAAACTGCCGACTACCGGATAATACACCAACAATAAAGGCACAAAGAAAATAGTGGCCGTTGGGATGGCTTCAACGGACAGATTAAACATATCCGTCGGAAAAAAATGCGCCAAAGCCCAAACAAACGCAAAACACAAGGCAATCAGCAAGGGTTTGAACAAGCGGGGCCGAAAAATGATGGCTGGGGAAAACGAGCTTTTTCTTTCCTGCTTGGATTGGATGCCACTTTCTGAGATATAAGCCGGCCCTTCCATCAAGGAATAAGCCCGTGTATCGGCAAACCCCTTAATTTTATCAAGCAATGATTTTAAATAAGTGCTTTGTGGCGCTTCAATAGATTGGACTTGATCGACTAAATCAAGCAAGCAGCGTATGCCCCTTTTATATTGCAAATAACCATAGCCTTCAATTTCATGGTTTTCACGGGCGGTACCAAAAGTCCCCAAAAACTCTCCAAACAAGAGCAGGTAGAAATTTTGTTCCTGACTGGCAGCTGTTTCAACGATATGGTTAAGCGCTTCTTTTAGGGCCGGATTATTTTGTAATTCCAGGCTGGCGGCCTGCTTTTCCTGAATCTCGGCAAGACTGTCCAAAGGCTGGGCTAATGACCGAAATAACACGGCTTGGCCGATGGTTGTGGCGGCATGGTTTACGGTATCAAATAGCTTATCGACTTCAATGGTGTTAAAAGCCGCCTCATCCAAAACCCCCTCACCTGTTGGTAAAGGCTTGCTACATTTAACAACTGGCCAAGCATTTTGCCAAGCTTGCAATAGTGTTTCTTTCATCATTGCTTAATCCCAATGTTTATCGGAGATGACCCATAGTAAGCGCTTAGTCTATCGCCACTTATATTTTTTGTTCAAGTAAATTGACCAGGGCATCGACATGGGCATCCGCATCATTAAGGCAAGGGATATATCGATAATCCGAGCCACCCGCTTCGATAAATATGGATTTATTTTCCATGGCAATTTCTTCCAAAGTTTCCAGGCAATCGACGGCAAAGCCGGGGCACACCACATCCACTGTTTTAATGCCTTGGCCTGGCAGTTTTTCCAAGGTATCAACACAATAAGGCTTCAACCATTCTGCCTTACCAAAACGGGATTGGAAAACAATCATCCATTGCTTTTCGGTAAGCCCCAGCTTTTCAGCGATCAGTGCCGCTGTTTTGTGGCATTGATGAAAATAAGGATCACCCCATTTGGTCAGTTGTTCAGGCAAACCGTGAAAAGACATGATCAGCAGTTCATTCCTGCCATGCTCCGCCCACGCCTGTTCTATGGATTGTGCAACAGCAGCTATGTAATGGCTATTTTGATGATAGTCGCTAATGAAGTGCATACTGGGCAGATGCCGCCACTGGTTAAGCTCTTTGACCAGATCGTCATAAATGGATGCGGTGGTCGTGGATGAATACTGCGGATATAAAGGCAAGACAATGACATCAGTAACACCCGCCAGCTTAAGTGCCCTTAATTGGCTGGCGATCGAAGGTTCACCATAACGCATGACATGGGTAGTTAAAACCCCTTGGTCAGAAAATCGGTCCGCGACTTTTTCGGTCAGTTCTTTGGTCAGATAGGTTAGCGGCGAACCTTTTTCATGCCACACCTTGCTATAGGCTTTTGCCGACCGCTTGGGCCGAAATGGCAGGACAAAACCATGCAATATCAACCACCATAACGGGCGCGGTAAATTAACCACCCGTGGATCCCATAAAAAATCCTTTAGAAAGCGCCTGACTGCACGTGTTGTCGGTGCGGTAGGAGAGCCTAAGTTAGCTAATAAAATGCCCGTTTTTTTGGTGGTCATAACGCCTATCTATTAATCAAATTGAGGAATTCAGAGCGGGTGCTAATTTCTTTACGGAAAATGCCCGTCATCACCGAGGTGGTCATCACCGAGTTTTGTTTTTCAACGCCGCGCATCATCATACACAAATGCTTGGCCTCAATGACCACGGCAACGCCCCGGGCATCAATTGAAAGCTCAATCGCATCGGCTATTTGTTTGGTGAGTTTTTCCTGTATTTGTAAACGCCGTGCATACATATCGATAATGCGCGCCACTTTTGACAAGCCCAGTACCTTGCCACGCGGCAAATAACCAACATGACATTTGCCGATAAACGGCAACAAATGGTGTTCGCATAAGGAGTACAACTCAATATCCTTAACAATCACCATGTCTTCAGTATCTGCAGTAAAAATAGCGCCGTTCAGCACTTCATCCAGCGTCTTTTCGTAACCGTTATTAAGGAATTTAAACGCTTTGGCAGCGCGTTTAGGGGTGTCTATCAAACCTTCACGCTCTAAATTTTCACCAACCCCGGCAATAATCCCGGCAAAATGTTCTTCCATGGTTTTCGTCCCAATCATAAAAAAATAGTTGAGAGTATAGCACTACCCTAGACCTTGCTGCCACAACTGAACAGCCTAATGCCTACACTTTGGGACTGACTAGGCTTCAGGCTGTGATATAGGAGCCGAAGCTGGTAAAGCGACATTTGAAATACCCTCACCCTAACCCTCTCCCAAAGGGAGAGGGAATCTTGTGTCGCCTTACCAACTTCGTCCTTTATATTCATGAAATAGCAGCCTCATTCAGAATTGGTATAAGTCAAAGCATGAACGACCACTTTTTCATCAGCCCCTAGTAAGCCAACATGCTCGCTAAGATATCTGCGCCATCCCCTAGCGCCCGGCTGGCCATGGAACAAACCTAAAATATGCCTAGTCACGCTGTTTAAGCGGACACCAGCCTTAAGTTGCCCTTGTATATAAGGTAGCAATTGGGCCACTATCTCATACCGTGTCAGCGGCCCCGATTGCGCCGCATAAAACCGCTGGTCAACCGACGCCAATAAATAGGGGTTGTGATAAGCTTCCCGCCCGACCATAACCCCATCGACATGCTCCAGCATGGCGGCTGCCTGATCTAAGCTGGTGATGCCACCATTGATGATAATCTCCAAGTTTGGAAAATCTTGTTTCAACTGATAAACCAACTCGTAGCGCAAAGGCGGGACATCCCGGTTTTGCTTGGGCGACAAGCCGCTTAACCACGCTTTTCTGGCATGGACAATAAACGTTTTACAGCCACCTTCGGCTACCGTGGCTATAAAATCAAGCAGTTCAGCATAAGAATCTTGGTCATCAATACCAATCCTAGATTTGACGGTGACCGGGATAGCTACCGCTGCGGACATTGCCGATACACAATCGGCAACCAACGTGGGCTCGGCCATTAAACAGGCACCAAAACGGCCATTTTGGACACGGTCACTCGGACAACCCACATTTAGGTTGACCTCACTATAACCATAGTCTTCAGCCATTTTTGCACACACCGCCAAATCATGGGGATTGCTACCCCCTAATTGCAAGGCAATGGGGTTAGCTTGCGGTGTTTGTTGCAAAAACCGCTGGCTATCGCCATGCAATAAAGCCCCGGTCGTCACCATCTCGCTATACAGCAACGCATGCCGGGAAATCAGGCCATGAAAAAAGCGGCAATGCCTGTCTGTCCAATCCAGCATCGGGGCGACGCAAAACCTGTGCGCCTTGTCATTCGGGGCTTCTTGCGTATATCTATTGGATTCTGTCATTTTTACTATTGATTATTGTTGTATATTTTGGCAACCCACTTAAGGCGGGACGTGACGACCTAAACTTTATCTCCCCCTTTTCCAAAGGGGGAAACTGTCTCCGTTTGCCCTACCTTATGTTAGTAGCCAATGTTTGCATTCTGGCGCAAAAAAATAGACCGCTGCTAGCGCAGCGGTTCAGAGGGCAGTGGTCAGATGGGGGACGCACAACTCACACGAAAACCGAAAGCGCCGTAACGGCCGTCCGGCGAGTTGAAGTAGCGATAGGACGCGCACGCATTGCCATGATAGTAGTCCCAAGAGCTGCCGCGCACCACGCGGGCGAACAAACCGGCTTTTTGGGTGTTGGAGGGTTCTTGATAAGCATTTAAGCACCATTCCAAGATATTTCCGCTCAAGTCGGCAACGCCTTGTAAGGAATGGCCTTGAGGATAAAGGCCGACTGCTGTCGGCCGTTGTAAATAATGCGGACCGACATGGCCCCAGGTTTCATTAATATTGGCATAGCCAGTTAGATAATCCGGCCCCCAAGGATAGTTAAAGCCCGCTTGCCCGCTGCATGCCGCCTGCTGCCATTGCCATTCGGTCGGCAAGTGGATGGCGTAGCCCAAGCGCTCCGACAACCAGGCGCAAAAAGCCATCGCCTCAAACCAAGAAACGGTTTCCCGGGGATGGTTGGCCTCAGTCCAGCACGGTAGTTTTGGCGTTTCGGGTTTGGCGGCCAGCTCTGCCCACCAGCGGGGATTGGCATAACCGGCAGGGTCGTCAATAAAGGCTTGGAATTGCGCATTCGTGACCGGATAGCGGGCTAGGTAAAAAGACTCAACTTGAAAAAGGCTGCCCATGTCATGTCTTAAATTGACCTCACCCGGCGGAATCTTTACCCAAGCAATGTCGGGCAAACCTTGGTCTGTTAGGCCAACGCCTGGGCGATGGTCGCCGATGTATCCTAACACGCGACCGGCTTCAGCGCGTTCACTGACGTTTAAAGCCGTACTGTCTTCCAGTAACTGAATGAGCCCTAGCCGTACTTTATCGATTAAGTCACTTGAGCCTTGCTGGTGGAGTTCCATCAGGGCCAGACCACCCAGAATAGACAGGCGTTGCCGGATGCTTTCCGGTTGATGCCTGCCGCTATCCAGCACATCCCGAATATAACTTAAGGCAAACCGGGGGTTATTTTGTTGCTGGATGACGGCCAGCAGGAACACTTCCCGCCACCATAAGGGGTCGGTGCACACCTCGGGACTGAGTTTGTCCTCAGTTTGTGACGTTAACCAGCCCATCGCCAGATATTCCTGAAACGAGCGGTGGGGAAAGGCAAACCGATTTCGTTCACGCGCAATCAGGATGCCGGTGTGCTGTTGTAAAAATGCCAGCAGATCATCACGGCCCAACTTTGCCAATACCGGCTCAAATACCGCCTGAATCGCTGCTTGGCTGATGTCGGCGGTATGGGCAGCATCGGCTTGCTGTTGCTGGGCTTTATGGGCGTTATAGGCCAAGGTTTGCAAACCCGTGAGCAATTCACCACTATCCAGGCGCATCAATTGGCCGTCACTATCCCGAAAAACCTCACGTCGCCAGTGATGCAGCAATAAATCGACACTACGCTCGTATAACTGCGCCCTATCTTCAGGTAGGCGGCCGCCGCTGGCGTGTAGATTGGAAATCAGGGTTAATAACAAGGGCCGCTCGGCAAGTTCCCGCAAGTGGGGCTGATTTTCCACGCGGTCGATGAGATCCGGTATGCGTTGTTTTAGCTCGGTTTCTTTCAACATAAAACGGCTACGGGCGGCATCGTACCAGCCCCGGATAAACTGGGCCCGTTGTTCTTGGTCAAACGGGGTCAGGAAAAATGCGGAGAAGCCTTTCAGCCGCCAGCGCGGGTCGGTATAAGCATAGGGTCGGGCGGTGACAATAAAACGCGTATGGTCGGGCAATGACGCGACCAGGTCTTGTATGGCTTGCAATAAGCGCAACCGGCGTTGGTCGACTGCCGGGACTTCATCGAGGCCATCCAGCAGTATCAGGCCGCCGGGGGGATGCATCAACTGCTGTTTTAGTGAGTCCAGTACCGCTTTAGCGTGCTGACCCGCTTGTTGGCGGATTTCCAATGTTTCCCTGATGTCTTTTTCGACGCTATCCCAAAGCCAAGACTGCTGGCCTTGTTTAGCCTCCGCAGGCATATCAACACTACGCAGAATGAGTCGCAAGGGCAACAAGCCTTGTAATGTTGTGGGTAAGGCTTGCTGTTGGCCGGATGCCAGCAGCGACCAAGCAAGCTGGTTCACCAAAGCCGATTTACCGGAACCCGGCTCGCCGATCAGCACAGCCAATCGGTGTTGGCGCAATAAATCCAAAACTGGCACGGGTTTTGACTTGCCGCCCGCTGCCATGTCACGGGCCAGCGCCAAATTCTGCTCTCGGGTTTGTTTCCAGTCATCGCTGGGGGCCATGGCTTTAAGCGGAACAAAAATATCCGGCAAACCGATAGGGTCAGTTTGTTCCATGCCTTGACGGGCATCCAGGATTTCCAGCGGCAGATGGGCGCATTCATTGGCCAGCAGATTAAGCCAAATTTTAAGGTAGGGCGATTCCTGTGCTGGCAGTGCAATTTCTGGTATCCCCGTTTGGTTGGCATCCTTTAAATTCCAAGGGCGCACAGGATCATGCAGCCAAAGTTCGAGATCTTGGCGAAAAACAGCGGGGAAATCATCGGTACTTGGAAAATCTATGGTATACAGTGGCGGATTGCTGGTTTGTATTTTTTCTTTGAAATCCAGTACTTTTTGCCATTGATCACCTGCTTCTTTGACTTGTTTGGGATTATTTGGCGGGCCTTGTTTCCCCCACGTTTCACGAAAAAACCATTTGATCTCCGGCCAATCACCCTGTTCGTTACGAAACCCGATAGCCGTTGCAAACTCTTCTTCCGTCCCCGATTCGTAAATATCAGTGGGCGTTCCAAAGCGCTGGCCTAACAAGCCAACTACCAACACCAAAGAAGGCCTGAATGCTTCCAAGGTTTGTTGGGTGATCAACGCTTGTGGCCTGCCAACGCCACTAGTGGAATAGTTCTCCCAATCAATGACCTTAAACTCAATATCCTGTCGGTTTGCAATATTCCGGTTATAGGCATCGAAAAATTCCCGCACCATCTCGCGCTCTTCGTTCATATCACCGGGTGAGGCGAGAAACACATGGTAGATTTGATGAATTTTAGGTGTGGCTAACTTGGGATCAGTCATTGTGGCTTGGGTATTTGTACTTGGATAGTGCCTGGCCAATAGGAACTTCGGCTAGACGATCGTTACGTGTATTTGATTCGGCCTCACGATCATATCCCGAAATCGAAATGCTATACAAACGTGAAAACGCTAACTTCCCATTAGTTGTAGGCAATAGCGGCAGACCTGCGAGGTTTTATAAACCTCGCAGGTCTTTATCCCGCCACTAATGAGAAGTTACTGAAAACGAAGCTAAGGCCATATTAAAACACACTATTGGGCCGAATCTAAAGCCTAATGCCGACGAATACCGATGTCGGTGGGTGCGGCTTAAAAGGGTAATGGCCGGTTAGGATTCGGGGAGCCAAATTTCCCAATGGCAACTTTCCCACATAAAGCCTATTTGTTGCTAACCCAGGCCGTTACAATAACTGGTCGGGAACGCCCCAGTCAGGTAGAATTGAAAGATGAACCAAGAAGACGACGCGAGTTACAAGCTGCTATTTTCCGCACCAGAACTGGTGCGGGACTTGATTATGGGCTTTATACCCGATGCATGGCTCCATGGCCTAGCCTATGATACCTTGGAGAAAATTCCCGGCAGCTACGTTACCGATGACTTCAGGCACCGTGCCGATGATGTCGTCTGGCGGGTAAAAGTCGATGGCGAATCGGTGTATTTTTATATCCTTATTGAATTCCAAAGCAGTGTCGATGCCTTCATGGCGGTCAGGATG
>JAPLRR010000048.1 GCA_026399075.1 Methylococcales bacterium | reverse complement strand
GCGGCGCCTGTGATCATGTTTTTTACATAGTCAGCATGGCCTGGGCAGTCAACGTGCGCATAATGGCGTGTTGCCGATTCATATTCAACATGTGAGGTTGCAATGGTAATACCGCGTGCGCGCTCTTCTGGCGCATTGTCAATTTGATCGAACGCCTTTACCGCCCCACCATGCAATTTTGCCATTACCGTGGTCAATGCCGCCGTTAACGTTGTTTTGCCATGGTCAACATGGCCGATTGTGCCTACGTTTACATGGGGCTTACTGCGTGAAAACTTTTCTTTGGCCATAAAACACACCTAAATAACAATCACAATACTCTGGAGCTCATAACCGGATTTGAACCGGTGACCTCTTCCTTACCAAGGAAGTGCTCTACCTACTGAGCTATATGAGCACAATCCTAGAAATTTGGAGCGGGTGATGGGAATCGAACCCACGTGATCAGCTTGGAAGGCTGGAGTTCTACCATTGAACTACACCCGCAGATTTACTTAAATTCAAGATGGTGGAGGGGGGAGGATTCGAACCTCCGAAGGCAGAGCCGGCAGATTTACAGTCTGATCCCTTTGGCCGCTCGGGAACCCCTCCTATATCGGGTAAGCTGATTATTTTCTTTTATTTTAGACTTACTGTCAAGAGATTATTTTCTTAGTTTTAAAATTTTACCATTAGCCCCTCAAATTACAATAAGGGAACATGGATTCACCACCCTACAAACAAGCTGTCAGCCTTATTTATATAATTTCTGCTTTATTAATTTGCAAAATCTGGTATCTTTAAACACAAATCACCAAGCCATAGTTTCTTATAAGATTATTACATTCTTTTAAGGAAAATGACTGACTAGCCTGCTCCAAATTGCACCCCAAAACCCCTTAATTAAATCAGCACCAAAATAGTCGACCGCTTATAAACTTTCAATTCATCAAATCAGGTACTCATATGAAACCCATAATACCCATCGCAGCCGCCGTATGCCTCGCCTTTAGCCTTGGCCACCCAGCTCTTGCATCAACCGACACCAACCCACCAATTGAGATTTTGGATTTCATGTCCCAAAACGGCATGACCTTACAAAAAGCAACCAAAATACCCGTTAGCAAATACCCCTTGGCCGGAAAAACTGTTGCGCTTTCTGGCAAACTGTCTATATCTGGCAGCGCAAGCTATATGGGACACACCTTTCATTTTGCCGCTCCAGGTGATAAATCCGCTATTTGGCATGCTAGCTACACATTTGGGGCAGTCCAAGCCGACGGATCCATTCCATTCAAGCTCAATCAACTCTACGGGAATTTTAATGGCGTGATGATACCGACCGCTGCCGACAAATACAAACTCATAATGAATGACAAGCAAGGCTCCATGCTCTCGTCTTTAGTTTACTATGCAAGCCAGTCGCCAGACACATGGAAGAGCACTTCATACACATATACAGCCGTCGCCACACAAAAGAAAGTCAAAGGCGTCACAACCATCTATCTTGAGGTAAAAGAAAAGGCCGGCTTTAGAATCACCATCCCCGGACTCAAAGGCGCTGTTGCCAACTACACTTACTCACTCGACTGGAAATCCGCGGTCAATTAGCGCAAACAATCAAAATTGAGCTAGTTAATCCTATTTTTCGCCAATTGACCAGCCAATAAAACCAGTTTTAGGTATTTTTGCAAACGGCTTTTAATTAGCCCAAGCCTATTAACATAGGCTTGGCATCCCACTCAAACACACTCGCCCCATCAATTAGCCACAAACCACACCAGCACGATTAACGCTGTTTTTTTCGCCAACTTAAAAGCAGTAGTGGCACTGTATTTTCACCAAAAACCTACGGCACACTTGAGTTTAATTTATTCATCACTACCGCCATATCGCCCGCAACCATTTGCCCAACATAAGACCTGCCCAAATCAAGCGCACTTACCAACAAATCCCACTCAGCCATTGACGGCATAGACAAAACAAAATCAGCCACTGCTTTTCCAGCTGATGGCCTGCCGATGCCCACCCTTAAACGGTAAAAATCGTTTGATCCCAAATGATCAATAATGTCCCTCAAGCCATTATGGCCTGCATGCCCCCCACCTTTCTTTAACTTGACTACACCTGGATTAAAATCCAGCTCGTCGTGCACCACAAGAACTTCTTCGGGTTGTAATTTGAAATAGCGGGCAAGCTTGCCGACAGACTGACCACTTCTATTCATGAATGTATCCGGCTTTAGCAGCAGTACCTTGTTGCTTGCAACGCTTCCCTCCGCAAACAACCCTTGAAACTTTGCCTCATTAGACCAGGAACAACCCAAGTCACAGGCCAATCCGTCTAAAAACAAAAACCCGGCATTGTGCCGGGTCTTTTCGTACTGCCGACCGGGATTACCCAAGCCAACTATAAGTCTTATCATTTTATATGTTATGAAGCAGCGTCATCTTTGCTAGCTTTTGAAGCCATCATGGAAACCACTGGCAAATCATGTTCAGGACCTTGGGCTAAAGCCACAATTTCAACACCTGCCGGCAAAACCAAGTCAGACAAATGGATAGTTCCACCAATATCTAAGTTCGCCAAATTCACCTCCACAAATTCTGGAAGCGCCGAAGGCAGACATGAAACCTCAACATCGACCAAAGAATGGGTTGCAATACCACCCTTTTTGCCACCGACTGAAGTATGCTCATTGGTAAAATGCAAAGGAACATGCACTTTCACAACTTCAGACATACTTACACGCTGGAAGTCTAAATGCAGTATTTGAAATCTTGCGGGATTACGCTGCACACCTTTCAAAATAGCTTGCTCAGTTTTACCATCAACAGTAACATCCAGCACATGCGAGTAAACCGCTTCATGCTCAAGATGCTTAATAACCTCGTTGTGGTTTAACACCAACATTTGAGGCTCACTATGACCACCGTATATAACTGCTGGCACATTACCCTGACGTCGCGCCCTTCTTGCTGCGCCTTTACCTGATAGCCCACGGCTTTCGGCAACAAATTCAAATACGTTAGACATTTTTCCTCACCTAGTTTCTAAAAGTTTGCGCCATTTGCACAAACCAAATTCTAATCAACAGCTCAATCGACGTAAAGCGAACTCACTGACTCACCTACCGCAATCCGCCTAATTGTTTCAGCCAACATTTCCGCTACACTGAGCTGCCTTATTTTTCCTGTTTCAACCGCTTCCCGATTCAACGGTATGGTATCTGTAACGACCAACTCATCAAGCTCGGAGCCATTCAAATTTTGTATTGCGGCACCTGACAAAACAGCATGCGTACAATAGGCAACCACCTTTATGGCTCCGTGCTTCTTTAGTGCGCCAGCCGCGTGGCACAGGGTGCCGGCAGTATCGACCAAATCGTCAATTAACACACATGTCCGGCCATTAACATCGCCAATAATATGCATAATTTCAGAAACATTTGCCTTAGGCCTACGCTTGTCTATAATTGCCAAGTCAGCATCATCCAGCCGCTTTGCAAGGGCACGCGCCCTAACCACCCCCCCCACATCAGGGGAAACAACAATTAAATCCTTATACTGCTGCCTCCAAACATCACCCAACAGAATTGGCGATGAATAGACGTTGTCCACGGGTATATCAAAAAAACCTTGTATTTGATCAGCATGCAAATCGACAGTTAAAACCCGATGCGCACCTGACTGCTCAATCATTTTTGCAACTAGCTTCGCACTTATAGGTACACGCGCAGATCTCGATCGCCTATCTTGCCGTGCGTAGCCATAATAAGGCATAACCGCCGTGATGCGTGAGGCTGATGCACGTTTAAGCGCATCAATCATCACTAACAATTCCATCAAGTTTTCGTTTGTTGGGGAGCAAGTAGGCTGAATAACAAAAACATCTTTTCCACGAACGTTTTCTTCAATTTCCACAGCAACTTCCCCGTCGCTAAACCTTCCTACTGCCGCCATCCCTAGACGCATGTTCAGCTTTTTGACTATGCCTTCAGACAAAGCCAAATTAGCATTTCCAGAAAACACCATCATAGAAGTGTCATTCATTAAAGCACTCCCAAACGAATTTAACTAAATGGATATAAATGGCTGGGTCGCAAGGATTCGAACCTTGGTATGCGGAGATCAAAACCCCGTGCCTTACCGCTTGGCGACGACCCAATAACTATGAAACGAATTACCTGTTTTTTAGCATTGAAAACAAAGGTGATTCATTGATGCCTTTTGCAAGATAAGCTTGCCACTTTGCCTTAAGTGACCCATACGCCTTAACTGCCGCATCTTCAGATTCAAACTGTGCAAATACACACGCACCTGTGCCGGTTAGCCGTGCCTCTGAAAATTCAGACAAAGCAACCAATGCTTCTTTTACAAACAAGTAACGCTGACAAACCACCTCAACACAATCGTTTTGGTGTTGGCCTGCTGTAAAGTCGGCTATTTTGATGGATTTACTATTCCGTGTCAAATTTTTAGCAGAAAAAATTTCTTTTGTGTTCACGTGACAGTCTGGCTTAATAACCACAACCCATTTTTCGTCTGGCTCTATCTGCTCCAACTGCTCTCCAACACCTTCTGCCCAAGCTGAATGTCCATAGACAAACACTGGCACATCCGCACCTAGCGCCAAACCTAGCGCCATCAATTTCTCTAAAGGTAACTGTAAACCCCACAAATTATTTAATACCACCAAAGTTGTTGCTGCATCAGAACTCCCCCCCCCTAAACCACCACCCATGGGTAAATTTTTTTCAACGTCGATGCATACCCCCAAAGTGCAGCCTGTTTCGGCTTTCAGCAGGTTTGCAGCACGGACTGTCAGATCATCTGCTTCAGCAACATCAGGCAAGGTATTTTTCAAACTGACCCGCCCGTCGGCGACCGGATGAAAAGTAATCCAATCACACAAATCGATAAACTGGAAGACTGTTTGCAACAAATGATAGCCGTCAGGCCGCTGCCCAACGATCCTCAACATTAAATTTAATTTTGCCGGTGCCGGCCAACGCTGCTGCCATACCGTTTGCTTATTGTTTGTTTGTCCCATTTAAAGACCATTCATCTATGATTAATTTTAATTTGACCTGTCCATTGGTGACGGTAAGCTTACGCGGCATAGACTGCTTGCCAACAGCCTGCATTTGCTGATAACCCACAACCCATCCGGCTTGCTTAAACCCTTCATCAGTCCCGATAAAACCGCTAGTTGGCTCCGGCAAGCCAATCACCCAGTAACGCAAGGACTGCACCGGGACAAACATCCCCAATTGTTGATTGATAAAGGCTTCTGGCTGATTAGATGACAGCACCCGCCCGTCGCCACGATCCAGGGTTACCATTTCACCCGTCAACTGAATAACGGTAGCACCCTGCCCTAAAGGGCCAGCTAACTTTATTTTTTCACTTTCAGACTCGTGGCCCCAATCGATACTAGCCGACCAAGAGTCATTTTTTCCGGTCAATGCCAAGCGACCTTCAAACGCCCAACGATTCAACTGATAATACTGCGACCTTGCCGATGCCGAATAATGGCCTTGCTCTACAGGCACACTGGTACACGCCGACAAGAACGCAATTAAACACCACCCAAACCATTTCCTTTTAGCACCAATTAACATCACTTAGGTGCGCCATTAAATAGCCTACGCTGGACATCCAGCAGATATTCATCTGCCGGCGCGTCTTTAATCGCCTTATCAAACAGTTTTTTAGCCTCATCTTTTTTGTCCAAAACCCATAAAACCTCAACAAGATGCGCGGCTATTTCCGCTTCTGGCTGCTTATCATAGGCTTTTTGCAAGTAATCCAAGGCCTTTTCATTGCGCCCCAACTTATACTGGAGCCACCCGAAACTATCAATAATGACCGCCTCATCCGGCTCAAGCTTCAGAGCCTGTTGTAAGTATTTTTCCGCCTCCCCATAACGCCCTGGCCTACCCAAAAAAGTATAACCCAAGGCATTTAGTGCCTCGACATTATTAGGGTCCAAAACCAAAATTTTCTTGAGATCCGCTTCCACGACAGCTGGCTTGTCAACGCGCTCAGCAACCAATGCCCTGGTATATAAAAGTTCTTTTTGCTCCGGGTAGTCAACAAGCGCCGCTGTCAAAAGGTCAAATGCCCGCGCATACTGTTTTTGTTGGTTATATAAATCGGCCTGCACCATCAAAAGCCGTAGCTTTTGCTTTGGAAACTTCGCCTGCAAAGCAGTTAACCGTACACTGGCCTCATCAAACTGCTTCTCTTTTGCCAGCAATGAAATCGCTGAAACTGATGCATCAAAGACAAATGGCCCATCGGCCACCTTGTCAAACCAAGCCAACGCTTTTTTTGCATGCCCGCGCTTTTCCTCCAGCTTCCCTAAATAAAAACTTGCTTGATACTGCCAATCAGGCTGATCCAGTAACTTTTTAAATAGTTCTTCGGCCAAATCATCCTTGTCCAACTGTAAATACACCAAGCCTAATGCAAATTGGCTCTCTATATCTTTGGCATCTACCGAAATAAGGGCTTGATAAACTTCAGCCGCCCCATCAAATTCCTCCGCTTTAATTAGCAATTGGGCATACATTTTTTTAATTTTTGCATTGCCAGGATATTTAACTGACGCTTCTTTCAACTGTAATTTGGCAGCCTTCAAGTCCCCGGAAAACAGGGCAATCTGGGCCTGGAAAATGATGGCCTTGTCCCAATCTGGCTTTAGCTTTAATGCCTGCTGAATTTTAATTTCAGCCAACTCATTGTCTTTTTTCTGCATAGCCAGCAAAGATTGCATAAAATAAATCATCGCCTCATCTTGATGGGATATTGACAAGGTATCCAACGCTTCATAAACGGCATCTAGCTTGCCTTCTTTTTGCAGCACGCCCGACAACTCCAATACGGCCGCTTCAAACCCTGCCGGATCACTTGCCAATAACACGTTCAAATGTTCAACAGCTAATTTTTTTTTTCCTTCCCTTAAAGCCGACAAAGCGGCAATTTTTCTGGCGACCTGGTTTTTCCCATCTTGCCGCAACCATAAAGCCACGGCCTCATTGGTTTTACCTTCATCTTTCATATACATGGCAATCATTGCCGCCCTTTCGGCAAACTTAGGCTCATGAACCCGTTTTGCAGCTTCCATATAGCCTTCTAGGGCAATGCCGTATTGCCCCCGTTGCCCGGCAATCTCAGCCGTCAACAACATAAATAACACATCGGGGTCAATTGAGGTGTTTTGTTCTTTTCGTTGAGTTTTTTCCTTAACCTCCGCTGGTTTAACCGAGGCAACGGATTCTTTTGTGGCGTTTGGCTTAGCGGGTGAATCGGCACAACTATTAAGCGCAACGAGGGTTATTACTGAAAGCAGTCTAAAAATTAACACACACAATCCTATTTGTTACTCAACACACAATGACTATAGATTATCAGAAAATCCCGCCGTTTTAGACAGCTGATTTATTCCATTTGGATAAAGTTATTATTTTTCTTAAAATACGACGACATAATATACGGGGCTTTTTGGTAAAAGCCATGCTGTTAAAGCACTAAATCTAACAAAAACCCCAAAATAATGTGCCATTATCCGCTACAATGGCACAATATGGCCCAGCGATATAAAAATACCCAAAAACAGCCCTTAACTACGCACTAGGGTCATGAACATTACCAGGCCATTTTTGCACCCGACATTTTTGCGCAACAACAACCTAAACCAAACACCATGACTTTTCTTGCCGTAGGGATTAATTACAATACTGCGCCGGTTTCTATCCGTGAGCGCCTGTCATTCCCCGCCGATAGGCTTGAATCTTCGTTAAAGGAATTATGGCGGCTGAAAGAAATTACCGAAGCGGCAATCCTTTCAACCTGCAATCGCACCGAGCTTTACTGCACAGCAACCACCGCCAACCAGCAAATCCTGATTGACTGGGTTGCAGAAAGCAAACAGATCAAAGCCGCAGACCTAACCCCATACCTGTATTGCCATACCGATAAATCGGTATATCGCCACATGTTTCGGGTTGCTTGTGGCTTGGACTCCATGATTTTGGGTGAACCGCAAATCCTGGGACAAATGAAAACGGCTTATCAAGCCGCCTACGAGGCCGGCACATTAGGCAAACGGCTAGGCAAATTGTTCCAACATACCTTTACTGCGGCAAAAAAAGTGCGCACTGACACGGCTATTGGTTCCAGCCCAGTGTCAGTGGCCTTTGCCGCCGTCCAACTGGCACAGCAAATCTTTGACAAACTCAGCGATCAAACGGCATTGCTTATCGGTGCAGGCGAAACCATCGAGCTGACGGCACGGCATTTGTCCCAACAAGGCATAGGCCGCATCATCATTGCCAACCGCACTTATGACAAAGCGCATACCTTGGCCATGCAATTCAACGGCTATGCCATCACCTTGGCGGAACTGCCCAACCACTTGGCTGAAGCTGACATTGTCATTTCTTCAACAGCCAGCCAACTGCCAATACTCGGCAAAGGCAGCGTTGAAAGCGCCCTAAAAAAACGCAAACATAAACCCATGTTCATGGTCGATCTTGCCGTCCCCCGCGATATTGAAGCGGAAGTTGAGCAACTGCGTGATGTCTATCTTTACACTGTAGATGACCTGCAAAACACCATAGACCAAAACATGAACTCGCGTCGGCTGGCTGCCGAACAAGCCGAAGAAATAATCGACACCCAAGTTGACTATTTCTTGGCGTGGCTACGTGCCCAAGGTGCCCAAACCACTATTCAAGACTTTCGCCAACAGGCAGAACAATCGCGTGATGAAGCCCTGCAAAAAGCTTTAGCCTTACTTAAAAATGGTGTTTCTGCTGAGGAAGCGCTAGCCAGGTTGGCAAACAGCCTGACCAACAAACTCATACACACACCCAGCACCCAAATTAGGGCCGCCGCCGAAAACGAACGTCACGACTTGATTACCGCTGCCCGCGAAATTTTTAAATTACCGACATCTCAATGAAGCAATCCATACAACATAAACTAGAAAACCTGTGCGAGCGCTATGACGAAATCGCCGCCCTGCTCTCTGAGCCTGAAGTACAAAACAACCAAAACAAATTCCGCTCACTAAGCCAAGAATATGCCCAAATCGCCCCATTGGTGGATTGTTACAAACGCTACCAACAAACACAGGTAGATTTGGCGTCTGCCCAAGAAATGGCCAATGACTCCGACCCTGAATTGCGGGAAATGGCAAAAGAAGAGGTCAATGCCGCCCAAAGCCAATTGGATGCCATCGACCATGAATTGCAATTACTGTTGTTGCCCAAAGACCCTAACGACAACCGTAACATCTTCTTAGAAATCCGTGCTGGCACTGGCGGCGATGAAGCGGCGATTTTTTCTGGTGATTTGGCGCGCATGTATCAACGCTATGCCGAACGGCGTGGCTGGCAAACCGAAATCATCAATGAGAGTTTCGGCGACCACGGCGGTTATAAAGAAATTATTTTGCGTGTGCTGGGCCGGGACGTGTATTCCCAATTGAAATTTGAAGCGGGCGCGCACCGCGTCCAACGTGTACCGGAAACCGAATCCCAAGGGCGCATCCATACCTCGGCCTGCACTGTCGCCATCATGCCCGAAGTGGACGAAGTCGATGCCATAGACATCAACCCCGCTGATTTGAAAGTTGACACCTTCCGTGCTTCTGGCGCTGGCGGCCAGCACATCAACAAAACCGAATCCGCCATCCGCATCACCCACGTCCCGACAGGCACAGTGGTTGAATGCCAAGATGAACGCTCACAACATAAAAACCGGGCGCGGGCCATGTCCTTATTGGCCTCCCGCCTGTTATCCGCCGAACAGGAAAAGCATCACGCCGAACAATCTTTAACACGCAAATTACAAGTTGGCAGCGGCGACCGTTCGGAACGGATCCGTACCTATAACTACCCGCAAGGCCGCTTAACCGACCACCGCATCAACCTGACGCTCTATAAATTGGATGACATCATGCAAGGCGGTTTGGAACATGTCATCAATCCCTTGATTAGTGAACATCAAGCGGAATTACTGACACAACTGGGGGATGATTAAGCTTTTTACGGCTCTTTTAACCTGCCGTTCTGTCCGCCTAAACTGGCGGGCAGTTCCTAAAGCCTACCGCCAGTTATCATCACGCGTTTCATTTATCATACCGACAGCCAACAAACTAATGGCGGCGGCAACTGAGACATAGCCCCCCACCCAAGCCAAACCACCTTCAGCCACTAAACGCTGGGCAATATAGGGCGCAAACGAAGCGCCGATAATACCACCCAAATTATAGGCCGTCCCTGCGCCGGTATAACGCAACCGTGGAGGGAACAATTCAGGCAACAAAGCTCCCATAGGCGCAAACGTCGCCCCCATTAAAAATAACTCCATACTCAAAAAGGCGGTGATCAACAAAGGCGAGCCACTTTCCAACATCGGTTTTAAGGCAAAACCCGACAACAGTGCACCGCTACCAGCCAGCAGAAGAACTGGCCTGCGCCCGAACCGATCACCAGCCCACGCAGCAAGTGGCGTGGCGGCAGCCATGAATAGCACCGCCAAACATAACATGCCCAAAAATTGCGGGCGGGGGATATGTAAGGTCGCTGTACCATAACTCAATGAAAACACCGTCGAAATGTAAAACAAGGCATAACAAACCACCATCGCCAAAGCCCCCTGCACCAAAGGGGCAAGATGGCCTGTCAATAGCTCTTTAAGTGGCATTGCTGCCTGCTGGTGCTGTTGAAGCACCTTTGCAAAAATAGGGGTTTCTGCGATTGCCAAGCGCACATACAAACCAACCATCACCAGCACCGAACTGGCTAGAAACGGTAAACGCCAACCCCAATCCCTAAATTCTTGGTCTGTTAAACACTGGGACAACAATAAAAAACTGCCAGTCGCCAACAGAAAACCCACAGGCGGCCCCAATTGTGGGAACATCCCATACCAGCCGCGCTTACCGACAGGCGCATTTTCGGTTGCCAATAATGCCGCCCCGCCCCATTCACCGCCTAGACCTATCCCCTGCCCAAAACGCAACAAGCATAATAAGCTGGGGGCCCACACACCGATTGCCTCATAACCAGGCAACACGCCAATTAAGGTGGTGGAAATGCCCATGACTAACAGCGAAGTAACCAAAGTCGTTTTACGCCCAATACGGTCACCAAAATGACCAAATAATGCAGCGCCTAAAGGGCGGGCCAGAAATGCCACAGCAAACGTGAGAAATGCACTGAGCGCTTGCGCGCTGGGGTCGCCGCCCGGAAAAAAGACCGGACCAATAACCAAGGCCGCCGCCATGCCATAGATGTAAAAATCGTAAAATTCAATGGCAGTGCCTATAAAACTGGCCAAAGCGATACGGGTTACAGAGGGTGTGGTGGGGGTCTTAGACATGGTTGGCCTGATAATAAAGGTTGAATAGTGACGCACTGCGTCCAACTGCTATTTTAGGATAGTAACCGAAGCGCCTAACAAACCCAAACACTTTGCCCCGGCTTTTCGGCTTACGCATGAACCTAGCCGTTTTTCCCTGTAAAACAGCAGGTTTTAGCCGTTAAAAACCATGTTTTTATCTGGTTTTTTCCCCTCTGGGCTGATGGCCGAAAATCTCCGCTAAAATCGCTTGCAGACTACAAACGACAAGGTGTAATCTGCACGCAGGATAGGCTTATCCCAATAAAAATACCTATCTTTACTTGAACCGACTGAAAGTCAGGGCGGTGGGTATATAATAAAGAACGCCCCATACCGAAAACCACAAATCAAGTTACGCCCGAACAGGTTTGACTTAGGCATATTGGCTAGCCTCAGCTACCTTGATTTTTTGGATAATACCGTAGGGCATTACATATCATTAACTTACGAGAAGCAAACTATGTCAAATTTCCCTATCGATCTTGGCGCTTACCAGCGCATTACGCTCGATCCTAGCATCAACACACTGACCGCCCAACAAAGAGACAGTCTTAAAGCCAATATCCAACTGTGTCGGGATGCCATTGTTTTCTTTACCGCAACAGGTGCGGCGCGCGGCGTGGGCGGACATACCGGCGGCCCATACGATACTGTGCCAGAAGTCATGATTATGGATGCCCTATTCCGTGGTTCAGCCAGCCAATTCGTGCCGATCTTTTTTGACGAGGCCGGACACCGTGTTGCTACGCAATATCTGATGTCAGTATTAAACGGCGATATGCCTGCCGAACACCTGACCCAATACCGCGCTGCGCATTCCCATTTACCAGGTCACCCTGAACTCGGCTTTACCCCTGGCGTAAAATTTAGCTCAGGCCGTTTAGGCCACATGTGGCCTTATGTGAATGGTGTGGCTATCGCCAACCCACGCAAAACTGTATTTTGCTTAGGATCTGACGGTTCACAACAAGAAGGCAACGATGCCGAAGCGGCACGTTTGGCAGTAGCCCAAGGCCTTAACGTTAAACTGATCATCGACGATAACGATGTCACCATCGCAGGCCACCCATCCAAATATTTACCTGGTAGCAACACTGCCAAAACCTTGGCCGGCCAAGGCGTAACGGTATTGGAAGGCGACGGCGAAGATTTGGATGATTTGTACAAACGTATCTGCACCGCCATCAACACTGACGGCCCTGTTGCAGTCATCAACTACCGTCCGATGTGCCCAGGCATTGTTGGCTTGGAAGGTTCTACCCACGGCCATGATGTGGTGTCAGTTAAAGTCGCGCTGGAGTACTTGGAATCACGTGGACAACAAGCTGCCGCAGATTTCTTACGCGAAGTCAAAGCCCCTAAAAATGAAGCGGTTTTCTTAGGTTCTAGCGACAAGTGGGATGCCAACCGCAACGTATTTGGTGATGCGGCGGTCGAAATTTTAGGCCGCTTAAGCGCCGCTGACCGTTACGAAAAAGTCCGCGTTGTTGATAGTGACCTTGAAGGCTCTTGTGGCTTGTTCAAAATCCATGCGGCCTTCCCAGAAGTATTTATCTCTTCTGGTATTATGGAACGTGGCAACTTCTCTGCCGCTGCTGGTTTTGGTATGGAAGCGGGTAAGCAAGGTATTTTTGGTACCTTCAGTGCCTTCTTAGAAATGTTAATGTCAGAAATCACAATGGCACGTTTGAATAACTCAAACGTACTGAGCCATTTCTCACATTCAGGTATTGACGATATGGCGGATAACACTTGCCATTTCGGTATAAACAATATGTTTGCTGATAACGGCTTAAGTGACGGTTATGACACAAACCTATATTTCCCAGCTGATCCATTACAAATGAAAGCCTGTTTAGAAACTATTTTCTTTAACCCAGGCTTACGTTTTGTTTTCTCAACACGCTCTAAAGTTCCAACCATCTTAAATGAAGATGGTGAAGATTTCTTCGGCGGCAATTACAAATTTGTGTCTGGCAAAGACGAAGTGATTCGTGAAGGCACAAAAGGCTACATCGTCAGCTTTGGTGAATCTTTATACAGAGCATTAGATGCCGTAGAACGTTTGAAATTAGAAGGGATTGACGTTGGTTTAATCAACAAACCTACATTAAACGTAATTGATGAAGACATGCTAGCCAAAATCGGTAAAGCACCGTTTGTACTAGTAGTTGAGTCTTATAACAAGAAAACTGGTTTAGGTAGTCGTTTTGGCTCTTGGTTACTTGAACGCGGCCTAACACCTAAATTTTCTCATATCGCTACACATAAAGAAGGTTGTGGCGGACTATGGGAACAATTCCCACATCAAGGTATCGATCCTGCTGGAATCATTGCTAAAACAAAAGAATTGTTAGGTTAATAAGTTAACTAAGCAAAAAGGGCGCTGTAAAGCGCCCTTTTTTTATACCGGCATTATTCTGTTATTTCTGTCCACTCACACTTATCTTTAATAAGAGAATCAGTGTGATCATTACCAATGCCATCCGCAATTAAAGCGACAACACGATCATCCTTTGCATAACCGACATGCGCTTCTAAAGGATTAGCAATTTTACCAATGCCAAAGGCATCAAATACTTTAGCGATATTAATATTAATATTAGTAACTTGACTGCACAATCTGGAGTCTAAATATTTATCACTAAAATGATGTGGAATCGCATAACTTAAAATATCATTCGGATCACTAAAGGCAACGATATCTGTTTTGTTAAACATACGAGAACTGTATTTTGAACCACTAGCCACACAATAATCGACTTTCTGCCCCGTTACCTCAGGTAATTCTCGGCCTAATTGCAACATAGGCAGCTGATTTGAAAGCATAAATATTTGTACATGCTTATTTTGCAGCGCCTCTCTTTTAGCTTTGTTAATAGTGCGTAAAGTGGATTGCTTTTCGGGCTGCTCTAAAACAGACACCATACGCGTAATACCATCAATCGTGATTCGACTGCCTAAACTATGCGACACAAAAACAATGGAATCGCGCTTAAAACTCTCATTTAAGCCATCGGTATAATCACACCCGTGTCGACCTTCTGTTGGTAACTCATCCCAACGATCTTTACCCATCCAGCACACCGCTTGCGCAAAAGACCTTAGAATTAAATCCCTACTTTCACCCAAATAAATAATCGGATCAGGGCCAGTATCATTGCCGAATTTTTTCAGCATATCATTAACTTCAGCACGACGGTAAGAGTATTCACCTGAATTATCAAAAGCCAACATAGTTTTTAAATCTTTAGTGATTTCTGACCAGGTTAACTCATAAAACCACAGCTCTTTGGTACCTTCTGCATTTTGTAAGCGCGTAACCCTTAAATTACCCAACTTTTTATCAGCATCACTAAATGACAATAATTGAATATCTTTATATTGAGAAGCCTTAGCCGTTAACTTAAGCTCTTTAGATAGTTTATCTAAAAACTCCGTTGCATAACCTGGCAAATGATTACCAACCCCATGCACCATCAACACTTTAGTTTTACCCTTAGCGGCCTCTAAATCTGGAGAAATGCCTTGAATCGGTTTGCCTCGAACCTGGCAGACCCGACTATCTTCTGTGTTAGTTTTTTCTAAAACAGCCTCGGCAACCCCCTTGCCAAAACTAGCGCAACCTGATAAGTGCAAGGCTAAGCAAATGATAAATAACGGTGATTTTAAAGCAGATAAACGCATAGTTAAACTCGGTTAATGTCCATTAAGTCTTAATTTTGATGAGCTATTGTAGCGTATTAAGTTTAGTTAAGGCATTGTTAGGGTGATTTTGGGTTGGCTGGTGTTAACCACCACTTTTGATTATAGGAGCTATCACTACAAAGGAATTGCCCAAGCCCAGCACCTGCCAACAAGCTATTATCAAGCACACTGGCACACATCCCAGAATTTTTAGTGCTCATAGCATAATAACCACGACCATCGCCAACTGGCAGTAGCTTGAATTGCTGATTAGTTCCCTGTAAATTAATCGCTTGATCCAACGCAGTACCTACCTTATTACTATTACCAAACACCTCCAAAGTAGTGTACTGACCATTAGGGCGCAAACTATAAATATTTGCGAGCTGGGAATACCCGTCTAGCGGTGCGGACCAGATATGCCATTGCTGATCAGTCAAGCCCAAATATGGCTGCTGGGTCACTAAAGTCCCTGGGGTAGCTGCGCCAGTAGAACCATCAATGACCAGACCACTATGTCTGGCAGATAAAATGTAATTGCCAGCAATGGGCACAGAACCTTTAGCAATGAAAGGGGTAATCTCTGCTGCCGCTGCATAAGTAATATTGGCTATCAGCGAATCTTGTAAAATCACAGCCAAATAACGCCCATTCACCGCCGGAAAACTAATATTCTTTACGGAAGGAAAAGTAGCACCATCACAGCTATAACTGCGACCATCAGCACCATAATCAAATGAACCATCGGCTGCCAAATGAGCATTACTGATAAAATTATTGCCTAAAATTCCACCACTGACGTCGTTATTATCCGTCACATAAATTTTATATTGCATCGGCAATCCGTTGGCGCAACCATTCTGAGCAGGCAAAAATGACACTCCAGAAACAGGTTGAGACGTACCCAAATCTAAAATAGCATAATGTGGATATTTACTGGAAGTATTACTATAATCGGTTGCCCAAAATGTAGAGGGATTACCATCGATTGCCGCCACGGCCGAATTACTTGGCAACTGACTATCAACCTGTATCCCTGCCGGAACAACGGCGACTGCATCAGGCACATCCAACAAGACGCTCTGAATCAAGCTTTTTGATCCTAAAGAGCCAGTGACATGTAAACGATAACTACCTTGGGGTGTTTTAGAGTTAATATTCAGCTTAACCTGTAAAACGGTCTGACCTTGTGCATTTGTCAAAAAAGTACCGGTAGCACCCACCGGCAAACCGGATATTGACCAACTAACACCTGCCACAGAATTCCCGCTAATATTCATAGCATTTACTACAAAATTGGCCTTCCCGTCCAAAACTGACTGACGGGCAGGCCAAACAGTGATGCTACCGCCATTAGAGGATAATAAACCATAAACTACCAGCTGATTGGAAGACGTCGCTATATAAACCTTACCATTAGCCACTACTGGCGGCACAAATTTAGCTATTAGTCCAAAATCATCACGCTTAGCATTATTGGTAGAACTCCACAAATCTTGTGACAAATTAGAGGCATTCAACGCATGAAGCTCACCGTAGCGCAAACTACTCACCGCTCTTCCTGTACTGACAAATAACCCCCATAAAATCCCCTGACTATCACCATTTGCCGATAATGTCAGAACTCCACCGGGAAAACCAGGACTAATATTACTCGCCTGGATTTGCTGAATATTTAACGTAGGTCCAGAGGATGCATAGGCTTTAATAGATTCTCCAATAGGTGAATTATAAACCACCGGCCCACCAGCTGCGGTAGAACGCGACCAGACTACAGGCCCTGTAAAAATCGACTTACCCACTGTCACTGTCTGCAAAGCACCCGCATCATTTGCCTGTAATTTCCCCAGATTTTGGGAGTTTAAAATATACAAACTACCGCCTTTCCCACCGCCAATCAAAAAATTGGTTCCGGGAATCAAGCTGGGGCCGGAACTAGACAAATCTTTATCGGCCGCATCCAGTTGTTGATAATTTGCCGGCGTAAAATAGTCAACAATCTTTAATCCCTGCGCCGGATCCAACTTGATGACACTTTCAGCAAAATTATTAACCCCATCTACAGTCAGATTACTGCCATTCAAACCCCAAGCATTTCCGGTAAACAAATAAACATTACCCGCTTTATCAACCACAGGTGGGCGACCAGACTGCCAGATAGCAGCACCATGATCAATCGTAGGCGCAGGATTAAAAATACCACTTTGTTTCAGCGTGCTAGCGTTATAAGCCATCACCCAACCATAATACTGAAAAATATCTTCATGTGAAGCAAAAGCCACAATCACTTGGCCTTTAGCAATAGTTAATGAGGCTCTTTGATTATGAGCCGCCGCATCAAATTTAAGAGTTTTACCAGCTACTGTCATCTGACCCGATATCAACACCGGACTACCGGTTCTTTCTGCACCATTTTTAATATCTACCGCATGTAACCGAAACACAATAGTGTCAGCTTCTTGGCTATTGGTAACAAAATACAACGTATTACTGGCAGGATCGATAACAGGGGTACTTTCAATGCCAATCGCCCCAGTAATGTTTAAACCTAAGGTCATCCCTAATTTGGTAAAGTCAGTAGCAGGCACCGGTGACGCACCCGGTGTAGTATAAGTATAATTAATGGCCCATAAGGGTGGGCCAGGATTATCGGCATTAAAAGCATAAACGCTATCTTTCA
>JAPLRR010000010.1 GCA_026399075.1 Methylococcales bacterium | reverse complement strand
CCTAAAAATGAAGCTGTTTTCCTAGGCTCTAGTGATAAATGGGATGCTAACCGTAATGTCTTCGGTGATGCAGCTGTTGAAATATTAGGTCGTTTAAGCGAAGCAGAACGTTACGAAAAAGTTCGCGTTATAGATAGTGACCTTGAAGGTTCTTGTGGTTTATTTAAAATCCACGCGGCCTTCCCTGAAGTGTTTATTTCTTCAGGCATCATGGAACGTGGTAACTTCTCTGCCGCTGCTGGCTTTGGTATGGAAGCGGGCAAACAAGGTATTTTCGGCACATTTAGCGCCTTCTTGGAAATGCTGATGTCTGAAATCACCATGGCACGTTTGAACAACTCCAACGTCTTAAGCCATTTCTCGCATTCAGGTATCGACGACATGGCGGACAATACCTGCCATTTTGGTCTAAACAACTTCTTTGCTGACAATGGCTTGGACGACGCTTACGCGACTAATCTGTACTTCCCGGCTGACCCGTTACAAATGCGCGCCTGTTTAGAAACGATTTTCTTCAACCCAGGTTTGCGTTTTGTATTCTCAACCCGTTCTAAAGTACCCACTATCTTAAACGAAAGCGGCGAAGAGTATTTTGGCGGCAGCTATAAATTTGTCTCCGGCAAAGACGAAGTCATCCGCGAAGGTACCCAAGGTTACGTCATCAGCTTTGGCGAATCCTTATACCGCGCATTGGATGCTGTAGAACGCCTGAAACAAGAAGGCATAGATGTTGGCTTAATCAACAAACCAACCTTAAACGTCATCGACGAAGAAATGTTGGCTAAAGTCGGCAATTCACCGCTAGTCTTGATTGTTGAATCTTACAACCGTAAAACTGGCTTAGGCAGCCGTTTTGGCTCATGGTTGTTGGAGCGTGGCCTTACCCCAAAATTTGGCCATATCGCCACCCACAAAGAAGGCTGCGGCGGATTATGGGAACAATTCCCACACCAAGGCATCGATCCTGCGGGCATCATGGCAAAAGTGAAGAAAATGATCGGCTAAGCTAACGCCTAGCGTGCAGTAACAAAAAAGGGTACAGTGATGTACCCTTTTTTTATGCCGAGTTTTTGGAGGTATCCGCTATGCAAAATATTCACCTCACCCTGCAAGATCCCCAATTAGAACAAGCCCTGCTGCACATGGCAAAACAGCAGCAACAAAATCTACCCGAGTTTGTTCTTAGCATCCTGTCCCGCTATGTACTAGAAACCGTAGCAACAGAAGACCACGCGTTACCCCTGCCAATACTTGACCCATTACAGCATTTACAAATGCCTACTGAGAAATTCCAATTACCGGAAAAAACTGCCGACTTTATATTTGCCGATGTTGACGATAGTCTAAGTTTTGCCCAACAGCTTAGGCAACAGGCTTGGCAACGCCATGAATAATCGGGTGCTTTGCGATACTTGCATCCTGATTGACGCAGCTAACGGGCGCAGCAGGCTACTTGCAGAGTTACATTGCCAAAATATCCAGCTATTCATCAATCCCGTCATCGAGCTGGAACTGCTACAAGGCGCACGCAATAAAGCCGAATTGCAACAGTTGGAAAAATTAGTGGCTATGTTCCATCATTTAGAAATGCCTACGGAAGTTTTCACCGTGGCGCGGTCTATGATAAGGCAATACACGCTTTCACCTGGCTTACGTCTAGCCGATGCCTTGATTGCCGCAACGGTTTTAGTTTATGGGCTAGAATTACTGACAATAAACCAAAAAGATTTTCGGTTTATACCTGAATTGGTTTTGTGGGATTAATGACGGGCGTAACGCTACTTGCAGTAGAAAAGCAATAGAATTGCTCGTCTAAGCCAAACCTAGCTTGCAGTAACAAAAAAAGGTACAGTGATGTACCCTTTTTTTATGCCGAGTTTTTGGAGATTAGTCTATGAATATTGGCCAAATAACCAGTGTAGCCTTAAGACTCAACCCCCACGATAAAGCCTTATTAGCACAAACGCTCTGGGAAAGTCTTGAAGCATCTTGTCTTGCCGATACCGAACTCTCAGACCATGAGGCGATTACCTTGGCAAAACAACGTGTCCGCGAAATTGACAAGGGATTGGTACAACCATTGACGCATTCGCAATTAATGTCCAACTTACGCAATGCGGATTGAATACCATCCGGCCATTGAACAGGAACTACGCAAAATAATTCATTATTACAACTAATGCCCGCCAGGGCTTGGCACTGAGTTTTTGAATGAATTTGAACGCCAGATTTTCAAGATTGCCACCATGTCCACGGCTACCTTAAAGAGGGCAACAAGAACCGTTTGCGCGATAGGGACATTCACAAGGTCGTCGATGTCTTCAACAAACGGCTGGAGATTGCCAACTATTCGCGCACAGTCGGTGCCGAAGAAATCGAATTCAACCTGAACATCCCCTGCTATATCCACAGCCCACAGACGAAAGACACTCAAGACATCGAGGAGCATTTGAAGGGCGGCATCCCTAGCGCCGATGTGGATGCTTTACAGTCGTATTGGGATGTTTGCCCTAACCTGAAGGCCTCACCCCTTGCCCCTCTCCCTTTGGGAGAAGGGCAAGGGGTGAGGGTTGGTTACCTTGATCTTGCTGTGCCCAAGCAAGCCATTAAGTCTGCCATCTACGAACATCCCGAATTCGTCAGCCTCATCTGGAGCATGAACGCCCTGTATGTCGATTGGCAACAGCGCCGCACCGAAACACTCAAGCGCCTGCAAACGGACTGCCACCCCAAGACCATCATCCGTGAACTCGCCGAAGACTTGTTGGCCCATTACACAGGCAAGCCGCTGATTGAACACTATGATGTCTATCAACACCTGATGGACTATTGGGCCGCGACCATGCAGGATGATTGCTACCTGATTGCCACCGATGGCTGGCGGGCGACAACATACCGGATCATTGTGGTCAAGAAAAACAAGGAAGGCAAGACCGTCAAGGAAACCGACAAAGGCTGGACTTGTGACCTGGTGCCCAAGCCGCTCATTGTCAACCGCTACTTCGCCACACACCAAGCGGCTATCCGCGAACAGGAGTCAACACTGGAAAGCGTCGCCGCCCAAATAACCGAACTGGAAGAAGAACACGGCGGCGAAGAAGGCGCATTCTCGGAACTGGACAAAATCAAACAAAGCCAGCGTCACCGCACGACTGTCTTAACTGTTCACGCGCTGCCTTCAAACCGTTCAGTAATTTGACCGATAAGACCCTCAGAACTTCCTCCGGCAAACCCAGCAAGTCTTCCTCAGTCAGTTGCAGTTGGTCATGGTCACTGTGTTCATGGAAGGTAATGTACATCATTATTATGCCGCGTCGTGATTTATAATGTAGGGGGCTGAATATTTTACAAAAACACAAGTGAGGCCTGTTCAAGGGAATTGGTGGAGATGAACGCTTCCGCTAGAGAGGTGGCTGTAGCGGCCCGCCACATTTACGGGAATAGGATACGCTCAATAACCGGTAATGCCTGCCGCATATGCTCAAAACTGTGTGATCCCCCGTCAAACGCCACCACATTGGCGATGGTTTGATATTTTGAAAGCGTTTTTTCTGAATCGATCAGTTCATCGGCCTTATCTAGTAGAATAGTCCTGTCTATAACGTGATGATTGTCTATTAGTTCTTGCTCATATCGCAGATATTGCCCACAGTGATTATGATCCCAATGGTAAGGTTGACCGGTTTCATAGTTTTTTGTCACGCCAATAAATTGCCGTAGCAACTCACTGGGCTTGATTGCCGGGTTGATCATGATGGCATGACACCCCGTTTTCATTGCCAGATATTCGCTGGCAAATCCGCCCATCGACGAACCCATAAAAATCACCTCATAGCCTTGATCCAAAAACTGATTCCACTCAAATAGCAAATCCTCGACGAGGCTTTGAAAATCACGGTAATCAACATTAGGCGCATAAAACAAAACTCCCTTTTCCGCGCAAAACGCTTGCATTACGAAAAGCTTTTCCTTGCTGGTTAACAAATTGCCGTTTATGTCCAACGATGCGGAATTGAAACCGTGAAGGTAAATGATGGCTTGCTTCTTCATGAGCTAATAACGCTCCTTCATAAATTGGAGTGCCTTGGTTGCCAGATCATCGGAGTCATGCCAGAGATTACGCCAGACACACAGGGTATTGGAAAGATTGGGGTCAACGACTTCTGATGAAAAGGATTCAAACGTAATCGGGCCTTGGTAATTGATTTTTTTTAGGGCCTTGAAGAAAGCGTCAAAATTGACATTGCCTGTACCTAAATATCCCCGGTGACTTTCGCCAATATGCACATAACCCAACCGATCTTTTGCCGCCAACACCGAAGTCTCCATACCATCTTCTTCAATGTTCATGTGGTAGGTGTCCAGGTGCAAATAGGCATTCGGGCGGTTGACTTCATCCAGAAAAGCCAAGCCTTCCAAGCCGGTATTCATGATATTGGTTTCGTAGCGGTTCACGACTTCAAGGTCAATATTAATGCCTTTGTCGGCTGCATAATCCGCCAGGCGCTGCATAGCGGCGACTGAACTGGCGCGGTTCTCTTTAGATGCAGGCCCTGGATATTTGCCTAGCGCACAATAGATGACCCCACACAGTTCAGTCCCACCAATCGCATAAAGCACATCGGTCGCTTTACGGAGCAGTTCGTCGCCCTTGGCGACAATCGCCGGGTTGGTACTGGTGACATCGGTACTGGCTGATAAACCCAGCGAGGCGTGGGCACGAAGATTAAATTCCTGTAGCAGCTCTTTAGTCAACACAACATCCACCTTCCACGGATCGAGCAGGGCTATTTCAATGTAGTCGTATCCCGCCCGGGCAGCCCCACTGATCGCTTTGCGTGCACCTTCTGGCGTCCAATCGCCCGACCATACCAGTGCATGACCACCGAATTCCAAAGATTTTGAAAATGACATAACGTGCTCCTTTAGTTGAATTGTGTATTTGTAGCGTGGGTGGTAAACCTTTATTTTGTACTATTGCACTTGTCATGCGCAGTAAAAATGCACATTATAGCCAAGCCCACCCTTCTCATCCTAGACTATGTACCCTGATGCCGAAAGCAAAGCCGCATGACGTGTTGCGTTTCTTGATGGAACAGCACGGCCTACATCAGGTAAACTTAAGCGATTACGCACCTCAAAGTCGCCTATCTGAAATTCTGGCGGATAAACGGTCAACCAGGAAGAAAACCGCAAAACGCTTAGCGCATCGCGTCAATTTCCACGGAGATTTATTTAATCGCCCCCTCAATCCATCTCGTAGGCTAATATGCTAAGCAACGATTTTTCCCCACAAGCCGCAGTCCTTTGGAAAAAGCTTCCTGAGGATAAACAACAAATCATCCTCAATAAGGTTTACTGCGGACAATGCCGTAGTGCAGTCACCTTGGTAAATGTCGGTGGTTTCACGGAAGGATCAAGCCTTGTGCTTCAAGGAAGCTGTGTGGTTTGTGGTAAAAATGTAGCTAGGGTTATTGACGGGCTGGGCTAGAATTTTTGTCCTGATGAATTGCTTAGGATTGATGATAAATATCCAGGTCTTTAGTGGAAATGAAGGTAAAACTGAAAAATTTAGCCATTGAGCCAAACATTGTAACTGTTAATGAATCTGAGGCTGTCTAAAGTAACGCAGCCATTAATCACTAGCAGAGAAATAATATTAACAATATATCCGGTAAACCCAATGATACCTGAACTAAGACAAGCCATCATCAAAGCAAACTCCGATTATTTTTCATGGGATAAAGCGCATCAAGAAAGATACGGGCAAGCTATTCCGGACGCTGAATACAAAATAATTAAAGGACATCTATACAAAACATTGTTCGGCATTACCTTAAATGATGATGCTGAAGATCAATGCACGCCAGAACAAACATTTATATTCAATCAAGCCATACTTCCGTTAGCCGGAATCGGTGATAATTGTTTCTTTCTAAATGAAATGGGTGACAAAGGCGCGTTAGATTTTGAGACCTGGTACGATTATGATTTTGATGATCACGAATTTCAAGAATCGAGTAACGCAGGTGTCCAAGAAGGTTACACCATAAGGCCCTATAAAGGTCGGACATATTCCCGATGGGCGCGTATGTTGATTGATGGAAAATTTTATTACGTCACCTTGCTAACCAAAGCGGGCTTTCTTTTTAATGCCTTGAGCGATGTTGAGTACGATTATATCAATGAGCTGATCCCCTATCATTTTGTTGAAGGAAAAAATCATGGCAGAAAGGAAAAAGGTGGTAGTTTGTGGGATATGCGCCGGGATGCCAATGGGCTGGAAGCGCAGCTTGATGAACTAGAAACAAGGCTTAGGGATTACCTGAGTTCCAGGCATGATTATCTGGTCGATCAATGCTTTAATGAGCAGCAAAAAGCGGTTTATTTTGTTGATGTATCGGAAGACGAATTAGATCCGAGTATGACGATCATTGCCTCAGATCCATCGGTAATGAAAGAGATACACTTTAAAACGATTGTTGCTGATTGCCGCCGTTATCAGCAAGAGGCATCTGCCGTTTTACAGTGGGCCGAGAGTGAAAAAGCCTTGCTTAAGTCATTTCTGAAAAATCAATTTGACGATATTATGGCTAATTTTGACACTAAAATTGTTAAGTTGAAGAAGAAATTGAAGGTCGTTATTGGTGATGGTGTCGTTTTTTAAGGGCTAAACACTTTACGCAAAGCGATGTCGAAGCAATTATGGTGGCCGAACAAAGGTCTGACGGCTAGAGGTGGTCTCAGGGTAGTCTGACACAAAGGGGATTATTGGTAGTCAAAAACCCTATTTTTACCTAATTTCGGATAACCCAAATTGGGCTGACGTAACTCTAGGTTTAAGGTGCGCGATGCGGACCCTACCAGGCTTTAATTACGATTTTTCAAGAATAGAGTTGGATGTTTGGCATGAATCTAAAATCTTTTACGTTGTAGGTATGAAGTGGGATTTTATAAATAATAGCAGTTGCACCAATAATTGCGTCAGGAATTTGTAAGCTGTGACTTAATTTAAACTCTGCAATTAAATCAATTGCCATTTTTGAAATATCTTTATCAACATGCACAATATCAAAATAGCGTAATTTCTTTTTCATTTGCAATAATTCTGTTTTATCACCCATACCTTGATAAAGTTCCATCAGAGTAATAGCAGATAAAGCAATTTTCTCCAATCCGATCGTTTGTAGTTCAGCGATTGTTGTTTCGTTGCCATTAAAGGCGTGAATAAAGATATTGGTGTCACACAAAACCATTATCCTAATCCTGACCGTTGCCAAGCCTGTATTTTCAAGCTTTCTTCAATTTCTTGAATGCGGAGCTGTAAAAATTCGGGTGGTATGGTATCGGGAACGTTAATGGTGATTTGCATATTTCACCTCATTGTGGTTTTATTTTAAAGGGGTGTGTCATTAGATTTTTAGTCTAGTAGTGCGCGCATCGCGCACCTTAAACCTTCGCTAGGGAACGAGTTCAGTGATGCCACAATCTGCAATGGCTGGTTCTTGTTTTCCTTGCGGGTCAACAGGTTTACCAGCCACGATTAACGGTGCGCCCCCTACAACTCAAGTGTTTCTTATCCAATTATTATCGCAGTTAATGGATATATGGGCTGTTTTGGCTGAGCAGTGGTGTCCAATGATAAAACGGCAGCGGCAAAACTACAAATCCATGCCACAATCGGTATCCGAATCCACATTGCTATTGGAATTACCCTAAGCTACAAATCCATGCCACAATCGGTATCCGAATCCACATTGCTATTGGAATTACCCTAAGCCATTACCGAGTCCGAACATTGAAATGTCGGGCACGAAAAGCATGTGCCCTACCCGGCTTATCCACCGCCTAAGACCAACGTACATCAAACTTGCTACAGATAACCAATTAGGTTAATATTTTCTCATGGAAAAACAAACGCCCCACTGCAAATTGTCAGTCGTCAAGGCACTGGTTGAAGCTGGGAATGTCCGGGCAACGAAAGCTGCCCGCGAAGGGGGCACAGCGTTAGGATTGGACTTTGACAGCATGATTGCTGTAGTGCTGGAACTGACATCGGCTAATTTCTATAAAAGTATGACCACCCATGCTGATCATCGGCTTTGGCAGGACGTTTATCGGCCTGTTACGCCAATTGGTGAAATCTATCTGAAACTCACCGTGATTGATGATGTGCTCATCGTGTCCTTCAAGGAGTTATAAATATGCAATGCCCAACTTGTGCGGCGACGGAATTAGTAAATGACACTAGAGACTTGCCGTATACTTACAAAGGCGAAACAACCATTATCCCGGCGGTGACAGGCGAGTTTTGCCCCGCCTGCGATGAATCTATTTTGAATGCCGCCGAATCGCGGCGTACCATGAATTTCATGCTGGAATTCAACAAGCAAGTTAATGCATCTATC
>JAPLRR010000078.1 GCA_026399075.1 Methylococcales bacterium | reverse complement strand
GGAATCAATCAGGCGGCTTGGGTTACTGCGGTTGGGTGCGCGGAGTGAAAAAACCTACACGTGTAAGACCCTCTCCCTGAGGGAGAGGGAGTTTAATGTAGATTTATCAGCTTCGGATTCTAGATAAGGCTGCGGCAAACCCAACTGGTGTCTAGCTAAACGGCAGACGCGGTGTGCCTAACCAAGGTTGGTTTGCCCTTAAGCGATAAGGGTTGATTCATATCATTGCAGCACCACCAGCCCGGTCTCTGCAAAAATAATGATAATTCCGATCCACGCAATGCCGACCACAATAATTGCCGGAACCATGGCCAATAAAACACCAGCCACCGTGTAAGGCATCGTGGTGTGGCAGGCCCCTTTTAGCGCCGCTGCCGCGATCCAGACCGAATAAATCCAGACAGGGGCAACGAATAATAATTGTTCCGCGCCTGCGATTGTCAGGACTACAGCTAGCATATCAATGGCCGACGCGGCAACGATAAGGTTAAACAAGTTGCCTTGCCCATCCCAACGGCCACCCCGCTTAAGCCACCAGCGTAAAAAAACCATCATAATGGGGTAGCTCGCCCAGACTATAAACACGCCGCCGAAAATTGATAGGGACGGGAGTGTTAATGCCTCGCTGCTGGGCTCTAGCCCCGCCAAGACACCGATAAAGGTCAACATCAACGCCGATTGCCAAAACGGCCAGTTGTAATCTGCAAAGGGATGGGTTCTGAGCCGGACTAGGTCAAACGCAACTTTAAACATGGGGGCTCCTGACAAGGATAAGTGAGGGTTTGGAATTACATTGATGGGCTGAATAATTTCGCTAGCCATGAAAATTTACTTTCCAGGTTAGTTGCGGTAATTTACCAAGCAGCTTGCACTTATTGGCTTATGCAATATAACCTTAGGGATTGATGCCTTACAACCAACTAATAATCACTGTTAAGTTAAAGGGCTGAACAATAACCCATCTTAACTCTGCCGGATATAGGTTGGGAACTTAATGGGTAGTTGTTCAGCTGACATTCAGTGGGCATTGCATAAGATTATTGCCATATTTTTCTAGTATATGATTAAAGTCAACTAAATTATTTTTAGGTAGCCACCATGAACACGCGCCCCCGCTTTGGAATTAAGTTTTTGGCAGTTGTAGCCCTGTTATTTTTCTCCAGTTTTATGGCTGTGCCTCAGGTACAGGCAAATTCCGGCATGAATGCGACTGTCGGTATTTTCCACAATGCTTTGGCGCCTTATGGCCATTGGGTCAATCACCGGACGTATGGTCAGGTTTGGTATCCTAACCATGTGGCAAGGGATTGGCGACCTTATACACAGGGCTACTGGGCGTACACCGGCGATTATGGTTGGCTGTGGGTTTCTTATGAGCCGTGGGGATGGGCGCCTTTCCATTATGGGCGCTGGGCATGGGACAACTGGTATGGTTGGGTTTGGGTGCCTGGCCGTACTTGGGCTCCTGCATGGGTGTTTTGGCGTTCAGGCGGTGGTTATTCCGCGTGGGCACCCATGCCGCCAAATGTTGTTTGGCAGGCGGGCATAGGCCTGAATATCAGTTATTTTAATTATGACCGTGATTTAAGGTGGGATTCATGGGTGGCAGTTAATGACCGTGATTTTACTAACCGCCAACTTCATCAGCACATCCGTCCAACACGCCATAATCGGCAAGTTATTCAAGTGACCAACTATATCAATAATGTCAGCATTGTGAACCACACGATTGTTAATCCAGGGGTGCCAGTGAAACAGATTGAAAATGTGACCCACCGGCCCATAGTGCCAGTTGTACCAGTTGTCCAAGATAAAGTGGGTGCAAATTTATTAGGCCAACATGACAGCAGCCCACCGATAATCCGCTTGCCTATGGCTCCAGCTAGCCATGAGGATACCCACCAAGATGAAGAATTGGCTAGGCGGCTGGATGGAAAACGGGCCGATGGCACAAGGGCAGAGCCAGTGAATGAGGCTAATTTATCGCCTACGGGCAACCAGGAACCTAGCGTACCGGGGCGTTTGGCCAATGAACCAGCAACCGCGCAAGCACCCTTTACAACTCCTGGACAACCCGATCCTGCATTGACCGATATTGCCAATCCAGAATTGCCCACACCTACCTTACCTAAGGCATCGCTGATTGGCTTGGGTTTGGAGCCAGATAAGCAAACACCCTTGTCTGATGCAACTGTTGGCGCTGTTGTGCCGCCTGCCGAGCCATTGGGGCAAAAAACGCCTGAAACGCCGCCATTTACCGCTAGTGAGCCTAGTAATCCGTCTGGGCAACCAACACCGGTTGAAGGACAGGCCGATCCAGCCCTGACTAACCAGCAACCTGGGCAAGCGTTAAGCCCGTTACCAGAAGAACCAGTGCCTAAGCAAGAAGCCCAGCAGCAAGCGCCAGACAGTCAACAGCAAGCACAACAACAGGCACAGCAAGAACAGCAAATGCAACAGCAACAGTTGCAACAAGACTTAGGGCAACAGCAAGGCCAACCAATGCCACAGCAAACTGATCCCGCTTCATTGCCTATCCCTACGGTGGATTCGACAGGCGCATCAGTTGGGCAAACTGACCCTGCTACGGTAAATTTACAGCGCCAACAGCAAATTGACCAATTACAAGAAGACTTGGCGCGTAGGCAAGCAGCCCAAAAACAACAAGAGCTGGACATGCAGCAGCAAGCCGAGCAACGGGCGCAGCAAGAAGCCCAACAAATGCAGCAACAGGAGGCAGCTCGCCAGCAAGAACAGCAAATGCAGCAGCAACAGCTTGAGATGCAACAGCAAGCCGAGCAACGGGCCCAGCAAGAAGCCCAGCAAATGCAACAACAGGATGCAGCACGCCAGCAAGAACAGCAATTGCAGCAACAACAGTTGGAAATGCAACAGCAAGCCGAACAACGGGCTCAGCAAGAAGCCCAGCAAATGCAACAACAACAGGAGGCAGCCCGCCAGCAAGAACAGCAAATGCAGCAACAACAGCTGGAAATGCAGCAGCAAGCCGAACAACGGGCTCAGCAAGAAGCCCAGCAAATGCAGCAACAAGAGGCGGCGCGCCAGCAAGAACAGCAAATGCAGCAGCAACAGCTGGAGATGCAACAGCAAGCCGAACAACGGGCGCAGCAAGAGGCCCAACAAATGCAACAACAGGAGGCGGCACGCCAGCAAGAACAGCAAATGCAGCAACAACAGCTGGAGATGCAGCAACAAGCCCAGCAACGGGCGCAGCAAGAAGCCCAACAGATGCAACAACAGGAGGCGGCACGCCAGCAAGAACAACCTAAGCAAGCGCAATAAGGCTTACGTTAAAGACATGGCATTAAAACTGAACTAGGCCTACTCAAACGATAAAGCCGCATAAAGAACAGGCTTTGAATGAATTTCGGGATGCTATACAACCATTTGATTGACTGATGACTACCAAAACAACAAGTGCATGGTTTGTTTATTTGCTGGAATGCCTCAATGGTAAAATTTATACGGGCATTACCCCTGATGTTGAAGCACGGTTTAATAAGCATCTTGCGGGTAAGGGGGCAAAATTCACCAAAATGAACCCGCCTACCCGCCTATTGGCCAGCATCTGTTGTGACAACCGTTCTGAAGCCAGTAAGCTGGAATACCATGTGAAGCAACTGTCCCCAGACAATAAACGTGCTTTGGGTGTTGTTTGGAATGAAATACACCAAGGAACTACTAAAATGAGATTAAAAGAAAAACAGGTGGAAGTGGGTTATTTGTATTTGACCACCGCCAAGCAATACCGCGCTGTGCTGGCAATGAAAGGTGAGTTTATGATTTATGCGCCCAGCTTGGAAGGGGCGGCAGCATTAGACCTCAATGCGCCCAAGTTGCCATTTGAAAACCAGCCGTTTAAAAAATGCCAAATCCTCACTTTTGCCAAAAAGGATTATCAGGCTTTTGGCTTTAATGGCAGCGAAGCCATTAAACATCCATTAAGCGCCCAACAGCTAGCCGACGTGATCGCCCAATGTAATGCCAAATCCGCTATTGCAGCCCTGTTGGCTGAATAAAAAATAGCCGGCGAAAGTGCACCGCGCACTTTCGCCCAGCCCCTCCACTACACGGATTCTTGCCGCCTTAAGTAGATGCCCAGCACCAAAAATACTAAGCCAAAAATGACCAACCCTGTACTTGATGGTTCTGGCACGGCTGTCGCATCCAGTTTAACATCGTCAAAGTTGACTTCCACTCCTGTGCCATTAAGGTTTACCAACCTAATTGCCAAGGCCTGTCCTGCATTGGCATGGCTAGCGCCAACGGTATACGAAACCGTTGACTTCTCAAACCGCCCTTCATCTGGTGTCAAGGTATTATTATCAGAAGCTAACAACACCCCTCCCGCCAACAAATCAACGCGATAACCAGGAAATCCGGTAAAATCCCAAGGCGAACTCACGTTAGGATTGAAGTTACCAACATCAACGGTCAGGGTATAGCGGGTTGAAACTTGTAAAGTTGAAGACAGCACTTGCTGTAAGCCTGCTTCGGCGATATTAAAGGTATTAAGAAGAAAAACCACACCGACATTGGAACCATCTGGCACAGGGTCAAAGTAAGAATCCGTTGTCGCCGGGTTCCACACACCAAAATAACGGAACCCATTGGTGTCACCCGTATTATAGACGCTCCAATCTGCTGGGCCGGAAGCCTGATCACCCGTGAAAGTAGCCGCAGCTGTGCTGGGATTTTCAAAACTAAAATTATTGACGGTCAATAAGGTCGCAGTAACAGTAGATGGCAACAAAAGACAAACTGCCAACATCAGTGGGCTTATTATTGAAAGCCAGACTGACGTTTTTTTAATGGGTATAGTAACGTAGTTATCGAGCAGGCAAAAAGCTGAATGCCTAAGGTTTTTTAAAATTTCTGCCATTGTATTCACCTCGAAAAAAATTGTAAGGATAGGGCAAATCAAATATCCATTTTGTTTTTTTCCAATGCGGATATTAGCCCACTTATGCTTTATAACAAAGGTTTTTTACAATCAAAAATGAACATTAAAACCAACTTATTTATTATATAAACAAAGACTTAAATACTCGGCATTCAACGTAAGCTAGCTATTAGCTGGCCCAGCTTATTTTCAGCTTGGCGGGCATAGCCACCGCCGAATAAATTGAGGTGGTTGAGTAAGTGATAGACATTATAAAAATCCTTTCTTAGGCCATAGCCCTGATCAACTGGCCAAACGGCTTGATAAGCCGCGTAAAAATCTGCGCCATAGCCGCCGAACAGTTCTGTCATTGCCAAATCGGCTTCCCTGTCACCATTATAACAAGCGGGGTCAAAAACCAATGGGCAACCTTGTTTGTCCACGGCGGCATTGCCTGCCCACAAGTCCCCATGCAATAAAGACGCTTGTGGTTTGTAACCGATAAACAAACCGTCCATATCGCTGCACAGCCGTTCGCCATAGGTTTGCAGTTTACCGCCATAGCCTTTATGGGCGGCCAATTGTAATTGGTTGGCTAAGCGTTGGTCACGCCAAAAAGCCAGCCAATCGGTATTGGGCTTGTTGGGTTGCGGGGTGATGCCGATGGTGTTGTCGCGATGCCAACCAAAATAGGGTTGCGGTTGCTGATGCATCAACGCGAGTTGCTGCCCTAATAGGCGTTCGCTGGCCTTGTTTGCCGAGCCAAATTCAAGATATTCCAGCACTAAAAATGAATGCTTGCTGGTTTGCCCGCAAGTCATGGGTGTAGGGACACGCAAGGTATGGGTGTTGGCTATGGCTAGCAAGCCGTCCATTTCAGCCGTAAACATCGCCAGCTGGTCGGCACGGTTAAGTTTGATGAAATAGGTCTTGCCTTTACCTTGCAAACGATACGCGTCATTAATGTCGCCACCAGACAGCGGCTGGGCGGCTTCGACCACAAAATCCTGCCCGCTAGCCCAGCGGATTTGTTGTGATATGGCTGACCATTCGATCATGACTAAGCGCCCTGCCCTATTGAGAATGTTGATCAGTTAAAATTAACTTAACGGCCATGATGCGGGAAAAGCTGGTGATGTTGGGCTACGAAAATCGTGCAAGCCAAACTACGTAACTTCTCATTAGTTATAGGCAATAGCAGCAGACCTGCGAGGCTTTATAAACCTCGCAGGTCTTTACCCTACTATTCTGCTTGGGCCTTTTTGTACAGGATGGAGGAATAAACCGACAGCCCTATCATGACCGCCCCAACCAAACCGGTGATGATTTCGGGAATATGGTAGGTCATGCTGATCAACATAATGGCCGCCAATGTACCAATGGCATAATGGGCACCATGCTCCAAAAACACGTACTCATCCAAGGTACCTTGGCGCACCAAAAACACTGTCAAGCTTCGGACAAACATTGCGCCTATCGCCAAACCCAGCATAATGATGACCACATCTTGGGTGATGGCAAACGCGCCGATAACACCATCAAAAGAAAATGAGGCATCCAAGACTTCAAGATATAAAAAGCTCATGACACTGCCTTTTTTAATGGCCGCTGAAACTTCTTCGCCCTCTTCTTCATCTTCAAACAATGCCGCCAAACTATCCACAATAACAAATAAAATAACCCCGGAAATACCCGCCACCAAGGCATCTAAGCGTATGGCATCCGGCAACCAGTGTTGGGTGATTAACAGCAAGCCTAGGGCCAAAATTAATTCGATGGACTCCAGTTTGCCAAAACTGGACAGCTTTTCTTCGAAATAGCCCAACCAATGCAGCTCTTTGCCTTCATCGAAGATAAACGAGAAAAATACCATCAATAAAAACATGCCACCAAAAGCCGCAATTTGCACATGCGATTCGTTCAAATGTTCGGCATAGGTGTTAGGGTCATGCAAAGCCATATCGGTCACGCCGAAAAACCCAATGCCTGTGGCTACAGCGACAATTAAAATGGGGAACAGCAAGCGCATCCCAAACACAGCAATTAAAATACCCCATGTTAAAAAATACTGTTGCCAGCGTTCATCCATGCGCTTTAAGATGGAAGCGTTTACTACGGCGTTGTCAAAGGATAAGCTTACCTCAAGCACACCCAATATCAGGGCGATGAACGCACCCATCACGCCGCCCCAATAAATGGCGACGGCGAGGCAAACCGCTGTGACGATAAAAGAAAGTCGGAAATGTTGCATAAAATACCTTTTTGATTTGTGTTTTGTCGTGTAACTATAGGGGCATTTATTATAAAATCAATGTTTTTTAAGGTGTCAGCATACCGTAGCCGCTACCAAGCTAAGCACCTGGCTTTATACCTAGTTAAGGCAATCCCTTAACCCGCACAAAAACACCTAATTAACTTAACAAGACTAACTGCCACTAATCTTCGGATGCCCAAAACCTCACACAAGCAAAGCAATAAAACCAAGCTGTTAAGCCAAGGTGTCACCTTGCTAATGCAACAAGGCTATCATGGTACTGGGCTGAAAGAAATCCTGGATGCCGTGCAAATTCCCAAAGGTTCTTTTTACAATTATTTTGGCAGCAAGGAAAACTTTGCGGCCGAAGTGATTGTGCATTACATCAACCCCTTTATCGAGCAACTGGGTGAGCATTTACAACAGTCAGACAACGATGCCTTAAGTGCCATACAACGCTATTTTAATGCGTTGATTGCCGAGTTGGAACAAGCTGGTTTTAAAGGCGGTTGCCTGTTGGGTAATTTAATGGGTGAAATCGGTGACACCAGCGAGCTGTGCCAAACTGCCCTTTTTACCTCAGTCCGGCGCTACCGTGATTTATTGGAATCCGGCTTGCTAAAAGCCCAACAAGAAGGCACGGTAAGGACAGATAAATCCGCGGAAGAACTGGCCGACCTGTTGGTCAATTTGTGGCAAGGCGCTTTATTAAGGATGAAAATTGAACAATCTTCCACGCCACTTAAGCAGTGTTGCGAAAATTTATTAGGTGATTTTTTTAAGCCCTAATGCTATTATTTTTAAGACGACCAGTCATATTTAACAATAACCAGGAGAGTACCACCATGCCAAAATTTATTATCGAACGTGAAATTCCCGGCGCAGGTTCTTTAACAGCTGCCGACCTGCAAGGCATATCGCAAAAATCCTGCGGTGTACTGAGTAATTTGGGGCCGTCCATCCAGTGGCTGGAAAGCTATGTGACTGACGATAAAGTCTATTGCGTCTATATTGCGCCGGATGAAGCGGCTGTTAGGGCACACGCAGAACAAGGCGGCTTTCCCGCCAACCGTGTTTCCCAAGTCAGGACTATTATTGATCCGACTACTGCTGAAGGCTGATTAGTTTTTGGGTAAGCGATGTTATCCCACAAAAGGACGGCGTCGCTTACTGCTTATCAGGCTACCGTCAAAAATAGTCCACCAAATTCATGCCTATATACAGTTTTTCCACATACTTGCCATAACCATTAAATAATAACGTATCACGCCTGCCGTGTTCCCCGATACGCTGTTCTGTTGCTTGACTCCAACGGGGATGATCCACTAAGGGATTGACGTTGGCGTAAAACCCATATTCTGTTGGTGAAGCCAACATCCAGGACGTGGTCGTGGGATACTCGACCAAACGGATTTGCACGATGGACTTGGGGCTTTTAAAACCATATTTCCATGGCACGACAACCCGGACGGGTGCACCATTTTGATTGGGCAAGCGTTCGCCGTATAAGCCCACCGTCAGTAAAGTCAATGGATTCATAGCTTCATCCAAACGCAAACCTTCCCGATACGGCCATTGCAATACGTCAGTCTGTTGGTTAGGCATTTGCAAGGGGTCTTCTAAGCTAATAAACTCCACATACTTGGCGCGGCTAGTCAATTGCACTTGCTTAAGCAGCTTTGACAAGGGATAACCTAACCACGGGATCACCATCGCCCAACCTTCCACACAACGCATACGGTAAATGCGCTCTTCCAGCGGTGCCAACTTGATTAGGCGGTCTATGTCCACAACTTTGCGTTTTTTGACTTCACCATCAATAGTAATTGTCCATGGCCTGGTTTTTAGCTGGCTAGCATACGCATAAGGGGTAAATTTACTGGTGTCGAACTCATAAAAATTGGTGTAGTGAGTCACGTCATAAGGCGTGGTTTTGGTCTCGCTGGTGCTGAGTGACTTATTGCGTGTGTAATGCAGTTTGGGCAGGGCTTTGGCATCCGCCATACCAGGCAACACGCCAACTGCCGCAGTGGCTGCCGCCAAACGCATAAATTGACGGCGGCTGTTAAACAGCGTTTGCGGGGTAATTTCAGAAGCTGGGCTATTAAACTCTTTATTGTCTGGCATGGGCGATTAAGCTCCCGATTAATGGTAAGGACAATAGCTGGCTACTCTTTATCCCGCACCAACCGCACCACCGCCGTATCTTCGGTATACGTGTAATACACTGAGCCATAAAAGAAATGTGCGACCCATGCAAAGAAGGCATCCGTGGTGAATGAGGAAGATGACCAATGTTGGTCATTTTGGGTGTTGGGGAACAGGTTTTGGTTGATCGCAACCGTTGTTTGGCTGGTGTCAATAAGCCCGGTCAATTCTTTAATATTAGGGATACGCCAATTTTTTCCGGTGTCATTTCTTACGGCCTCAGCCCGTTGCAAGGCTTCTTGGAACATAAAACCCAGTGGGGAGCCCACACAGGCATAGCCGTTCCAAGTTTTACCTTCCACACAACGCTTCCATATGAGTCCACCCGCATGGTCCATCACTTCTTGCCCATCATCAGAAATGGCATAGTTTTGGGAAACAGGGCCACCCGAAACCAAGCGTACTGCCGCACCGCCATTACGGTTGCGGACATCGTCAAATATCCGGCCATCATCAAAATAAACCAGCCATGCGCTATTGGTTGCCCTAGGTAAGGGTGAACCACTCCAAAACGGCGAATTTAAGGTGTCACTGAAAAAATTCTGGTCTATGGAAGGCCCAGGCAATGGATAGCCAAAGTTCACGATGCCTTGCAATTCTTGGGTGGTTGGCAAACGCCAATTATTAACCCCACACGTCCCTTGTGCATTTACCGTAGCAGCAAAGCCCGTGGCATCTGTGGCCGAGCCGTATTCATTTTTGGGGTTAAATGTGAGGCTGTAATTACTGAAGCTGCGTGATTTGTCGTGCAAGCCGCCGTCATGGGTTTTATTTTCCCACAGCAAGCCAGTGACATTGTCTTTCACACAAGCCCATTCGCTAGCATCCAAAGGTAGGGCTGCACCCATTGCACTAATTTTAGTAAAACTAAAACCAGCGATACCGTCACTGTCGTTGTAATGGCTAACATCACGGCCAAATTCTGCATCTTGCCAAGGAAATTGTTTATTAGCACAACCCGACACATTGTAAGCGCCGTCTGAGCAATCAAGAATGCCCGTATCGTTCACGCTAAAGGAAGGTCCAGGCGTTACGCATTGCCCATTTTGTAAAACCAAAGGCAGCTTACAAACGAATTTGGGGGTAATGCAAACTGCATTTTTGAGTATCTGGGGAGCTTTGCAAATTACTAGGGGTGACATGCAAATGCCGTTTAAAAATAGTTGTCCAGCAGAACAAACAACTTTATGCTCAACACAAACACCATTTACTAAGGTTTGCGGTTGCACACATTCTGGCGGTGGGGTGACACAAACCCCTTTTTCTAATACCTGCGGCAAAACACAGATAGGCTCCAAAGTCACTGTAATTGGCACAGTCGCTGAGGCGGTGGCATTTTTGTTGTCAGTCACTGTTAACTTAAACACCAGCACTGTTGAAGTAGTTCGGACTTTTAATTTGGCGGGGCTGGTAAATGATGCCACTGACTGTTTGGGGTTGACAAGCTTGACCTTGATCCCTTTGGTTTGCGTCCATTGCCATTTTTTGATATTGCCATCACTGTCATGGCTTAGGCTGCCATCTAAAACCACGGGGGTATTGATCACCACGGATTGGGCATTGCCGACCACCGCCAAAGGTTTGCTATTTTTGACTATGGCATGGGCATAATTGGACACAAAGAACATCAGTACCCATAAAAATAGGGCTATCACCGTTCGAACACCCTTATTCCTTGTAGCTAAACAATGGTTGCGTTGTGGTGCTTGCTTAAAGCCAAGGGATGCACAGGGAGGCAGTGTCGAAAAGAGCATCATCAGTTCCTAAGATCTTAAAAGACGGTATCGTTAAAATTGTTTGGGGCGGTGTCTATTGCCTGTGTGGTCTTTAGTAGCATCCACACAGGCTGCAAAATAAATAATAACCGCAATTACCTTACACTTGCAATGGTTATAAAACATAAGCCAAAGACGATTAACAGACCGCCAGCAAGGATACACACTGCGTATTTTTACAAACTAGCGCTTACGGTAAAAATACGCAGTGTGTACCCTAACTGGCCAACTGGCCATCACAATCTGCGGTAACCAGTCTTAATACTTAAGGGAAAACCGCCCCCCTTAAGCAGATAAAAGCCCTGACCTTACCCTTGATGGATAAGGCCAGGACTTATCGTTTCACTTAATGGCTAGCCATTAAGCTAGACACTTACATACACATTCCTGTACAACCTCCCCCATTGGCAGTAATGGAGGCAGGCATGGGCGGCATGTGCATTTTCGCTGCGGGCCAGCCACCAGTTGGCGCTGTTTTAGCGTTATATGGCTTAGGCGAACCCGTAAAGCTCTTGGCGATAGTATGGCAAGTGTCGCAACCAATGATCTGGCCTTTGACCACTTTCACAGGTTTACCTGCTGAGTTGGTCAACACACGGTCAGTCAAAGTTTTGGACAAACGCGTACCTTTGTGGTTATCGCCGTGGCAGATAGCACATTGGTCTTCGCCGTCAGGGCCTGGTTTTTTCGCCATGTCGTTATGCCAACCACCGTTCATAGTGGCTTTATGCGCACCGGAACTGGTATTTAAGGCAGCACCTTCGGCATGTTTATACCAAGACTCATCACCGACAGGATGTAAGCCGTGTGGCCCTGCCAAATAAGCTTTGGCACTGGCAGGTGTCACCACCGTACCATCACGTACACCTTGACCAACACCTAAGCCCGAAGCACCACCATCGGTGGCCACCAAGCCGGTTTTAAAGTCATCCTTAACGTGGCATACCGAACACTCAGCGATATTGCCATCATAGCCTTGCAACTGCTTGGCAGTTTGATTGTCGTTGGCGTTAGGGTCTTGGTTAGGCCAAATGGCATGTGAACCACCGTGGCAAGTTGAACAAGTCAACAAACCATTCGGGCCTGAGCCATGCACATCACCGCTCTTACGGTATAACACACCAGACAAGGGCAGCGGTTTGTAGAAGCTTTGCCCTACAGCCACCACTTTGCCATCAGCGCCTTTGTAACCCGCAGCAACATCCTCAGCAGTGGCTGTCTTTTTTTCAGGCCGTGTTTCCAAGGTTGGCATCACAGCAAAACGGGCATTCATTGGATACATGGAATAGCCGGTTTTGTCGCCGTCAGCCCACGCCTGGTCTAAAGCACCTGCACTAAACCAATGCTTTTCTGACTTAGCCATATTGGCATCACCGATATGGCAAGAACCACAGTTAGGCTCATCCAACCAAGGACGACGGAAATCGGTTTGGTCTATGGCGGCTGTATCAGCGCCAAAAGTGCCGCCACCCGTTAAGTTGGCGTCATATTTTTCATTGCCAAACACGTTACCCACTGCCAACATATCACCATGACAGCTATCGCACTTTAGGCCGGCCGTGTGATGGATATCACGATAGGCTTTTTCAGTCGGGCCGGTATGGCATTTGGCGCAGTTTTCCTCAACAGTCACTTGCTTGCCAAATGGTAACATCAGTTCGCCATTGGCCTGCTGAGGATACAAGTCAGGACGCCAGTTGTTCTTTTTGGCATCATAAACGACTACAGATTTAACCGTATACTTGCCGCTGGCATCTTTAGAGAAAGGGACACCCGCATCATCATTTAACTGCGAATCCCAACCACGGCCGCCGTATTCCAGCGGATGGCCACGCACGTCACGGATCAAGTCGCCTTTCTTATGTGCCAAACCATCAACACTTTGGGCGGCACTAACGTCAGTCTTATAAACTTGGAACTTGGCATGGAACGCATGGAAAGCCCTGGAGTAATCTGAACGGTTAGTGGAATAAGACCGCGCAGTAACACCAACATCCGCCTTAAGCGCACTTTGATGATGGCCTGAACAGAAATACATCGGCGTTGCACGGCTTTTTCCCAAGTCATCGGCATAGTTATCAGCCACTTGGGTTGAGTAGCTGGCAGGCCAAGTGGCACCAGTTGCTGGTGTTGGGCCGTAATAAACCATGTAATCATGAGCCACTAAAGTGTTGAACAAGGCTGCTTTTTCTTGGTTTACCCAAGAATCATCGCCGTATTTGGCCGCATCAGCATAATTGATTTGTATCTGCAATCGCCATGAAGAATCAGTTGCCGCCGCTGCTGGTTTAGTCGGGCTAGTTTCTCCGGTTGGTTTATCAGTAGCCGGATCAAACTTCATCCAACGTGATGCCTTAACCCTATCCGTACGCAAACCGTTTTGGTCAGTCAGGATATTGGTGGCGCTAGTTGGAAGCTTGTTACCGGAAGCATCAACAGCACCGACAGTCACAGCCAAATTGGTAAACGCTGGATTACCGTCAATTTTATCGTTGAACACGTTATGAATCGCAGGCGGCCACGCTTTGTTTGGGTCAGTACCTGGGTCAAAACCTGAAACTTGCGGTTTGCCATCGCTGCCATTGCGGCCAGCACCTGTCGCAGGGCCGGGTTTAGTTGGATCGGTCAGATCTTTCAACTCGGCAACGGTAACAGGAGTACGCCAGACATCTTCATCGCCAGCAATTCCGCCAGGCAAATGGCATTCCCGGCAACGGGTCTCAGAAGCCGCTGTATAAACCGCATCCACGGTTGATAATGCCGCACCGGATTTATCCTTTGCTTGTACACGCATCAACGGATAAGGGTTGGTGCGGCCTTGGTCGTCAATATCGCTGGCAGGGATCATTTGGGCAACAAACGCGTCCTGATAGCTATTGAAATCAAACTTTTGTGGATCATTGCTGATATAAGGTTTTGCTGCACCTGGCATTTTCCGGCTGGCAGCACCGCCATCAACATAACCTTTTACACCTTCATCCGGCATTTCAGCCGCCTTGGCTGGGGTAAAGGTGCTTTGCTTTTCCGCAAAAGTCGCACCGGTTTCAGGGATGCCTTTGGCCACTGCAAATGGTTGGCGGATACGATCCCATTGCTCAGATTTACGGATTTTTGCCTCATTGTAAGCTTGTCCGGCAATAAATTTCACATTAGTGGGCAACTTGGTGGTGGCGTTAAAAACCGTCGTCGCCGTATCCCAGTTGGCACCCGCCGCATTGCCTGCGAACAGGTTCTGGCTAGTGGAGTTTATGGATCCTTTAGCGATTGGATCTTTGTCATTAGAGGCCGCTGAATAAGTCACATCAACACTGCTACCCGACAACAAAGGTGGCTTGTGTGGCAGTTTTTGGATAACTTGTGCGTTCAATGAGTTGTAGTTGATCATTGATGCGTAAGGCAGATGCACTTGGCTACCGCCTTGCATACCCATCTCTTCAAATGGCAACACTACATAAGCGCCGTTGTCATTCTTACCATCCGTAGTTGGCATAGCAGATGCCACACTTGGCTTTGCCAATTCTGGCACTTTACCGTTAGGGTTAGTGCCCGCCGCAGGGATAACTGAAACGACGACATCATCAGAACAATACTTGTTACCCACGCTGTCCAAACCTTTAAGGGTCACGCGGTATCTGCCCACTTGGTCAAAAAGGTTGCTGGCCGTAGTGGTTTTTTGCTCGGCCGAGCCATCACCCATATTCCAAACAATCGTTGGTGGGATTTGGCCTTTTTTAAGTTTGCTGATCGTGGCAGCAAAATTAACCGTTGCACCAACAGCAATTTCTGTGTCTTTTGCTGGTGTAGTAATAGCACACGTCGGTAAACTGGCACAGAGCTTACTGGCACCTGTCACAGGCAAAATGATCTTATTTTCGCTATTGTCCAAGGCATTGACGGTCTCAAGGCGCACTGAACACGGCAAATAAGTCTTGTCCGTGATTGGCAGGGTCATGCTAAATTTGCCTGTGCTGTTGGTATTAACGGTATAAAGCACAACTTGGTTAGCTGTGTCATATGCCGTAACTTTTGACCCTGCCGTAAAGGGTTTACCGACTGTGCCAGTAACCACCACGGCATCCAAGCTTGTATTGTATTTGGCGGTGGCCTTAACGGGGGGCGCAACGGCAGCAGTCACAACTGCCGGTGCGCCGGCCAGCATGGCCGCCATTATCGGCGTCAGCGCCAGCAGACCATACCTGCTAGGCCGCCGGGCCAACTTTATTTTTGTGTGGGACATATATCACTCCTGATACGATTATTTAAAGTGGATGAGATCTAAATTATTGGCTTAGACTAAAAGCTAACAAGCAATAATTATGCCCACATTAAAAATGCCAAAATAAAATAATAACACCATGAATTTAAATAGGTTTAAAGCATTAGCATTTAATTTAATGGCCAAATAGAAGGAAAAAATATGGTCTTTTCTTTTAAAATATACTGGCCTGAAGGGTGGGCTTTACGGGAAATATCCAAGTGATTTGCTAAGAAATGACTTATAACCAACTGTTACCATAAGTTATTATCACCAACCCAATAAAAATTATGGCAAATGACCCATTAATTTTAAAAAAATAGGTCATTTGCCACAGTTTCGGACTGGGGATTTCGATGGGCTACCTTGAAGTTAAGGTATTTTGTAGCCAATAAGAATCATGGCAGGATGAGTGGACACTAGGCTTCATAGCCAATTAATGTGAAAATAATAAAGCATCATCCACATAAACTAGGATAAAAACCACAACGTGATTGATCAAATAAATGCTATTTTGCCGCAAACCCAATGTAGGCAATGCGGCTATCCCGGTTGCCTGCCTTATGCAACCGCTATTGCCGAAGGTACCGCCGACATTAACCAATGCCCGCCGGGTGGTGATGAAGGGGTCATAGAATTGGCAAATTTGCTGGGCGTTAGCGCCAGACCGCTTAACCCAAACAATGGTGCACACAAACCCAAAAGTGTTGCCTTTATTATTGAGCAAGACTGCATAGGTTGCGTCAAATGTATCGCCGCCTGCCCTGTCGATGCCATTTTAGGTGCCGCCAAATTCATGCACACGGTCATCGCCAGTGAATGTACTGGATGCGAGCTTTGTGTCGCGCCTTGTCCGGTAGACTGTATTGTCATGCAGCCGTTGGTAGCACCTTATGATGAAGCGTCACTGACCAAAGCCCAAAAGACCGAACGTCAGCTATTGGCCAAGCAACGTTATGAAGCCCGCAATTTACGCAAAACAAGGGAAGCGGATGAAAAAGCCGAACGTGAACGGCAAAAAAGGACTCAGCTGATAAAACTGGCCAGCGGGAAAAGTTAAATCAGTAGGCTTAAGCTGGAGTGCAACGGCTTTAGACGTTGCTTTGAATGTGATGAAACCAAAAGTGCAACGTCTAAAGCCGTTGCACTCCAGTACTTATAGGTGATGCGTAAACATTATTTTCTGGCGAGCAACCAATTATAGGCAAAAAACCCCGTATAAATGCTCGCCACCATGAATAACGCCTCCATAGACAGCAACCCCAAACTGCCCACGGCAGGCCCGGGGCAATATCCGCTCATCCCCCAGCCTATGCCAAAGATAGCAGCACCCAGCAGCAGGGGTTTATCGACTGAAGCGTTGTTGGAAACATGAAAACGCTCTGCCAGCAAAGGCACAGGCCGTTTAAGCACCCACTTGAAACTGACCAAAGTGACAGCCAAAGCCCCGATCATGACAAACAGCAAGCTTGGATCCCAATTTCCGCTAATATCCAAAAAATCCAGCACTTTGTTGGGGTTTATCATTTGGGACAGTGATAGCCCTATCCCAAAAATTACGCCGCATAACAGGACCATAAAATTTTGCTTCATGCGGCCAAACCCATACTATGGCGGATAATATAAACAGTGACCATGCCCGTGGCCATAAAAGTCAGCGTTGCCAGCACTGATCGCAGCGATCTTGTGGCAATGCCGCAAATGCCATGCCCACTAGTGCAGCCACTACCCATACGGGTGCCAACACCAATCAAAAAACCGCCCATCAGTAGTAAGGGCAGCGGATACGCTTGTCGAGTCACATTAAAGCCTGGCACCAGCCATTGAAATAGAACCACACCCAATACCAGGCCCGTCAAAAAAATAAGCCGCCAAACAGGGTCTTTGTGGGCGCTAAAAAACACCCCGTTCATAATGCCGCTGATGCCGCCAATGCGGCCATTAAAGAGTAGCAACAAGGTGACGCTGATCCCAATCAGGACACCACCGGCTGTTGCCGTATAAGGGGTGAAATTTTCCATGGTTTGCCAAAATAAAGTGGGGAAAAACTAGCCTTGCACATAAAAGTATGGGCAAGCAAATTTTGGATATTAGCATATCCTACTTTACAAAGGAAACTTATAGCCGCCCTATTCCTATAATACCACCCCAAAACTGGCTTTTTGCCGTGCCAGAACACTACCATGCTGACGGATATCGGCCTAGCGACTATTACAACCGTCATGGTTTGGATTTTGGGTAACTTGGCAAGCCCAACCTTGCCCTTAATCGAACAAGCACGCCCGATGTAGCGCATCCCCCACCCGTTTGTCCCGCCTAAGCAGCTAGCAATATAATCAACCCGCATAAAAAAGGGGACCTAAGGCCCCCTTTTTATTTTCAGAATGTTTAAGTGGGATAAACTAAATAATTAATAGTTTATCCCTAATCAACCAATTACTGCTCTTGCTCAACCACCTTCACATTCGGGCTAGGCTCTGAGTCTGATTGCGGTTTGGTGTTGATTTCAATATCAGCTTCGGCCTGTAGGCTATTTATTGCTTGGTTAAACTCCGTTTGGCCAAAAGCGTTGGCGATATTTTTCTTAGCCAAGTCCATTTGCTGTTTGTCGCTTTCACTCATGACACCTGGGGTCACTTTTGACAAGCTTACTACAACTTGCTCACCCGTAGGCAACACCGCGATAAACACACTAGGCTTATCACCAACTGGTTTGGCGGCCTTAAAAATTGCCTCACTTAAGGGTTCAGGCAATTTATTTCTGCCGCGCATCAAGCCTTTCTCAGACTTAACTTCGAGCTTGTTTTCGGCAGCAACTTTCTGGATAGCCGCCCCCGCCAACAAACCCGCCTTTATTTGCTTGGCTTTTTCCACCGCCAGTACCTTAGCTTTGTCTTTTGAGACTTGTGCGACCACATCCTGCTTGACTTCATTTAGGCTACGCTTGGCTGCGGCTTTACGCTCCAATAGGCGCACCACTGCCAATCGTTCAGCACTCAACTCCACAGGGGCACTATTGTTGCCTTGCAAAACTTCTTCAGAAAAAGCCGCATCGCGTATTTTCGCCTCATTGGCAATGCCCTCACCTTTGCCTTTGGTAAACAAGGCTGATTTTTGGACGGTCAAACCCAAGTTGTTTGCAACTGTCTGCAAATTATCTGGATTTTCAAAACTCATTTCCGTCAGCTTTTCGCCCGCTTCAAAAAACAGGTTTTCTGCCTGGTTTTTTTGATAAGCTTGGGTGACATCATTTTTGGCACTTTCAAACGACTTGACGCTACCTGGCATAAGCTCTGTAACCTTAATGATATGATAACCAAACGCTGACCGGACAGGCGCAGACACCTCACCCAACTTTAAGGCACTAGCCGCATCTTCAAAGGCTTTTTCCATAACACCAACATTAAACAAGCCTAGGTCGCCGCCTTTTTTGGCCGTCAACTTATCATCAGAAAGCTCTGCCGCCACCACGGCAAACTCTTTGCTTGCCAGCGCTTGTTTGGCTTTCAGGGCCTTTTCTAAAGCAGCTTTATCGGTGGTTTTATCGTTTACTGTAAACAGAATATGGCTGATTTTCCGACGCTCGGGGGTTGTGTAAAGCTCTTTTTGCTCTTCGTAATAGGCTTTTAACTTTTCGTCGGTGACCACCACTTTTTTGGCGATATCATCAAGTGACAACTCTACGAACTCAACAGAAACTTGCTCTGGGGTTTGGTAAAGATCTTCATGCTGCTGGTAATAAGCCGCAATTTCTTGTTCGGTCGGCTGCTGCGGTAAAGGTTGCACCGCAACGGTGACATAATCGACATCACGTAACTGGTTTTGAATCTTAAAAAAGCTTTCCACGTCATATTGGGTGGCAAAACTGCTGTCAACAATGCTATGCTGGAACTGCTCCATCGTTAACGCATTTTTGATCCGGCTAACAAACTCCGCCGAAGAAATCCGTTGTGAATTAAGTAACGCCTTGTATTGCTTGTCACTGAACTTACCATCGGCCTGAAAATAAGGCAGCGATTTAATAAAGTCCCGCGCTTCGTTATCGGTAATCACTAAACCTTCAGCATAAACGTATTGCAAAAGCACTTCGTCTTTTATCAGTTTTTGTAAAGCCTGGGTTTTTAACGTTTGCTCATCGATACCCATGCCTTGAAGGTTTTGGCTATACTGCTCATAAGCCCTGTTAACATCACGCTGATAAAAATCCTTATCGCCGACCGATGCAACAGGCGCTTCACCGCCAGCATCCAAATAATTATTGATACCCCATAAAGCAAAAGGTACACAAATTAATATCAAGATAACCCATGCAAGGGTGCCTTGCGCTTTTTCTCTAATGGTTGTCAGCATAGATCAGTCCTTAAGAATCAATTGTTGAGCAAAAAAAAACACCACCGGCGTGACAGGCCGGTATTCTAACCAACTGAACTACCACTCCAAAGTCTGGTGGGTGCTGAGGGGTTCGAACCCCCGACCCTCGCCTTGTAAGGGCGATGCTCTCCCAGCTGAGCTAAGCACCCGACTAAAAAAACCATTATAAGGCAGTTTATAAAAAAAAACAACATAATAAAGGAATTTTTTAATTGCGTTGCAGTTAATGCAACCCGACTAAAGAAGAACTAGTTTACAGCATCTTTTAAAGATTTACCAGCTTTAAATGCAGGAATTTTTGCCGCCTTAATTGTGATTTCTTCGCCAGATTGTGGGTTACGGCCTTTACGCTCAGCCCTTTCCTTTACGGAGTATGTACCAAAGCCTACTAAGGCAACAGAATCACCTTTGCTTAAAGCGCTGGTCACTGCACCAAGAAAACCGTCTAAAGCACGTCCCGCATCTGCCTTAGTTAAGCCAGATGACTCTGCCATCGCATCAATAAGTTCGGATTTATTCATTATTCCCCCTGAGGAAGTTGTTTTTATTAGTGTTGTGTATAGCCCCGTTGTTAATTCTTAGCCACAAAGCAAAGCAGCATAAGAAGCACGGGTATTTATATCAATAGCGGTCGCCTAGTGTCAAGCTTTAAAACCCCTAGAAGCCCTAATATTTATGGCTTCTAGGGATCAAATCCCCAACCTCGGCCCTTAATGGGCAGTTAGCCCCTGTTGTATTATTTTTACTGGCTCAACTTCTGCCTTACCAGGCTCTTGATCCGATTTTTTTCCGATAGGGGCAGGCAAATACTGCAAAGCCACCGCCAACACTTCATCTATCCAATGGACGCACCTAATATCCAAATTTAATTTGATATTCTCAGGGATTTCTATCAAATCTTTTTCATTTTCGGCAGGGATAATAACGGTTGTTATGCCGCCCCTATGGGCCGCCAGCAACTTTTCCTTTAAACCACCAATTGGCAGCACTTCACCACGCAAAGTAATTTCACCGGTCATGGCGACATTCGCCCGTACGGGTATTTTGGTCAATGCTGAAATAATGGCCGTGCACATGCCTATCCCTGCGCTAGGCCCATCTTTTGGCGTGGCGCCTTCCGGCACATGGATGTGTATGTCATTTTTTTGGAACAGCTCATTATCTATCCCCAGCAACTCTGAACGGCTACGTACCACAGTCATCGCCGCCTCTATCGATTCTTTCATGACCTCACCCAGCTTACCGGTGGCTGAATGTTTGCCTTTTCCAGGAATAACCGCCGTTTCTATGGTCAATAATTCACCGCCCACTTCCGTCCAAGCCAAGCCAGTCACCTGTCCAATCTGGTCTTGTTCTTCAGCCAAACCATAATTGAAGCGTTTAACCCCTAAATAATCATCCAGATTTTCTGGTGTAACCTGCACTTTCGTTTTCTCAACCTCCAATAACAGACGTTTGACCACTTTTCGGCAGATCTTTGATATATCCCGCTCAAGGTTACGGACACCCGCCTCACGGGAATAATACCGGATCATATCCCTAACCGCCTCCTCTGAAATTGCTATTTCGTGGTCCTCAAGGCCATTATTTTTAATCTGTTTAGGGATCAAATAGCGGATGGCGATATTAATTTTTTCATCTTCGGTATAACCGGCCAAACGGATGACTTCCATCCTGTCCAGCAATGCGGGCGGGATGTTCATGGTATTCGCGGTGGCGACAAACATCACATCCGACAAATCAAAATCGACTTCCAAATAATGGTCTGAAAACGTATGGTTTTGTTCTGGATCCAGGACTTCCAATAAAGCGGATGCCGGATCACCCCGGAAGTCAGCCGCCATTTTGTCAATCTCATCCAATAAAAACATCGGGTTCCGGGTTTTAACCTTAGCCAGGTTTTGCAAGATCTTACCTGGCATGGAGCCTATATAGGTGCGCCTATGGCCGCGAATTTCCGCCTCATCCCTAACACCGCCCAAGGCCATACGCACATATTTACGGTTAGTCGCCCTAGCGATGGACTCCCCCAAAGATGTCTTGCCAACCCCTGGAGGCCCAACCAGACATAAGATTGGCCCTTTAAGCTGCTTAACCCTTTGCTGCACAGCAAGATACTCAAGAATCCGCTCTTTGACTTTTTCCAAACCATAATGCTCTGTTTCCAAAACTTGCTCAGCAAGCTTTAGATCATGGCGCACTTTTGTCCTTTTCTTCCAAGGCACATTGATCATCCAATCAATATAGTTGCGCACCACAGTTGCTTCAGCGGACATCTGCGGCATCAACTTAAGCTTGTTAAGTTCGGTGTCGGCTTTGGTCTTGGCTTCTTTGGACATACCGGCGTTGGCAATTTTCTTTTCCAGCTCTTCAATTTCATTGGGCACATCATCCATGTCGCCCAATTCTTTTTGAATGGCCTTCATTTGTTCATTTAAATAATATTCCCTTTGGTTTTTTTCCATCTGCTGCTTAACGCGCACACGAATTTTTTTCTCCATTTCCAGCAGGTCAACCTCACCCTCCATGACCGTCATTAAATTTTCCAGCCGCTTTTCAATATCCGCCATTTCCAATATAGCTTGCTTGTCACTGACCTTTAAGGTCATGTGGGCGGCCATGGTATCTGCCAATCGGCTAGGGTCATCGATACCCGATAGTGCATTTAAAACTTCAGGCGGGATTTTACTGTTCAGCTTGACATATTGGTCAAATGAATTGATTACCGTCCGCTGCAACACATCTTGACCTTGCGGGGACAAAGTTAAAATATCATCAATTTCTTCAACAACGGCTGAAAAAAATGGCCCGGTTTCTTCATAACGCAACACCCGGCAGCGCTGGCTGCCTTCCACCAAGACCTTAACCGTACCATCCGGCAATTTCAACAACTGTAAAATATTGGCCAAGGTGCCGACCTGATAAAGGTCGGTGAAATCTGGCTCGTCAACCTCAGCCTCTTTTTGGGCAACCAACAACACCTGCTTGCTGTCCTTCATGGCTGCATCCAGTGCGTCTATAGAACGCTCCCTGCCCACAAACAAGGGGATGACCATGTGCGGATACACCACAACATCCCTAAGCGGCAAGACAGGGACTAAGTTATCTGATGGTTGCAGTTTATTCATTTTTTGCGTGTCCATAAAGGGAGCCTTTAGAAATTTCTTGGATTAGAAGATTATGGGGACGCGAATTAAAATAGCAAGGAAATAAAGCCACGATTTATCAAATTCGTCCAAAAATCATCCAGTGCCACCACATAGGCAAAAAAAAGGGCTCATACAGAGCCCTCTTTCGTGTTAGCCGCCCATCAGGGTAAAACCCGGTGGTTTCTGACTGCATCAAGAATCAGCAACAGCCCGTTTCTTTTCTGTTTCGTAAACCAATATCGGCTCTGACTGGCCTAAAATAACGTTTTCATCAATGACCACTTTACAAATATTATCTGCCGAGGGCAGCTCATACATGGTATTTAACAGTACATTTTCGACAATCGTCCTAAGCCCTCTGGCACCTGTTTTTCTTTCCATGGCCTTACGGGCAATAGCGCTTAAAGAATCATCGCGAAACTCCAACTCAGCGCCTTCCATCTCAAACAAATGCTTATACTGCTTGGTTAGCGCATTTTTTGGTTCCGTCAAAATTTGCACCAACGCCTGTTCATCCAGCTCTTCCAAGGTCGCAATAATCGGCAAGCGCCCAACAAACTCAGGGATCAAGCCATATTTGATCAAATCTTCAGACTCAACTTCAGCAAACAACTGGCCGATGTTTTTAGATTCATCCTTGGATTTTACATCTGCTGAAAAACCGATGCCGCCTTTCTCAGATCGCGCCTTAATGACACGATCCAGCCCAGCAAAAGCACCACCCACTATAAACAGTATGTTTGCCGTGTTGACTTGTAAAAAATCGCCTTGGGGATGTTTGCGTCCACCTTGGGGAGGAACTGAGGCAATAGTGCCTTCGATTAACTTCAACAACGCTTGTTGCACACCTTCACCCGAAACATCACGGGTAATGGAAACATTTTCTGATTTCCTGGAAATTTTATCGATCTCATCAATGTAGACAATACCGGTTTCGGCTTTTTCCACATCGTAATCACATTTTTGCAGAATTTTTTGGATAATGTTCTCAACATCCTCCCCAACATAACCGGCTTCGGTTAAGGTAGTTGCATCAGCAATCGTAAACGGCACGTCCAATAATCGGGCCAATGTTTCAGCAAGCAATGTTTTACCTGAACCAGTTGGCCCAATTAACAAGATATTGCTCTTGGCCAATTCAACAGAATCCTTTTTTGTCTTGCTGCGTAAGCGCTTATAGTGATTATAGACAGCCACGGCCAAAATCTTTTTGGCACGTTCCTGGCCTATCACATAGCCATCAAGCTCTTCCTTGATGGCTTTAGGCTTAGGCAACTCATTACTGCTAAAAGAGGACGTTTCATCTTGCAGCTCGTCCTTGATAATGTCGTTACACAACTCCACGCATTCATCACAAACATAAACTGAAGGCCCAGCAATTAGCTTTCTGACTTCATGTTGGCTTTTTCCACAAAAAGAACAATACAGTAACTTTTCGTCATCTTTGCCGCCCTTATCGTTACTCATAAATCAACCCCGCAAACATCGCTGATGTTTTTTGTTTTCGATAAAATTCTTCCTACCGAAAAACCAAAAGAATGCCAACCGTTAAAGGTCAGTACCTGTAGCCCTGTTCGTCAATACTTTATCAATCAAACCGTAACTTACCGCATCTTCTGAGCTTAAGAAATTGTCCCTGTCAGTATCTTGCTGCACTTTTTCCAAAGGTTGGCCGGTATGGAAAGCCAAAATTTTATTAAGTTTGTCCCTTATTGATAAAATTTCCCTGGCATGGATATCAAAATCCGATGCTTGACCCTGAAAACCGCCCAAAGGTTGGTGGATCATCATTCTGGAATGCGGTAAGCAATAACGCTTGCCGCTGGCGCCACCGGTTAGCAGCAAAGCACCCATGCTGGCCGCTTGCCCTATACATAAGGTGCTGACATCCGGTTTGATGAACTGCATGGTGTCATAAATGGACATGCCTGCAGTCACTGAACCACCCGGTGAATTGATATACAAATGGATGTCTTTGTCAGGGTTTTCAGATTCCAGAAACAGCAACTGGGCCACCACCAGATTGGCCATATAGTCTTCAACTTGGCCCACCAAAAAAATGACACGTTCTTTTAAAAGCCTGGAGTAAATATCAAACGAACGTTCGCCCCTGGCAGTTTGCTCGATAACGATGGGAACTAGGCCACCAGCCGCTTCCAAAGCCCTTGCTTGATTCATCATTAGATTTTTATACATTGAAAACCCTTATTGTTGCTGCCTATCCATGACATCATTAAAATTGACAGTTTCATCAGATACTTTTATCTGGGAAACTATCCACTCAACCACCTGATCTTCCAAAACCATTTGCTGGACATCATTTAGGCGGGTTTCATCGCTGTAATACCAGCTAACCACTTCCTCAGGATGTTCATAACTTTTTGCAAGATCTTCAATAGTGGAGCGTACTTTATCAGCATCCAATTGGATAGCATTTTTTTGGATAATTTCGCCTAATATTAAACCCAATGCCACACGTTTTTTTGCCTGCTCAGCAAACACATCCCTAGGTAACTTTAAATCTTCCAGTTTAATTTTTTGTCTTTTTGCCGTTTCCAAATAGGGCTTGACCAAGTTTTCGATTTCGACATCAATCAAAGCAGTCGGCACTTCCGGTTGAATTTTTTCGTATAAGGCATCCATTACAGCGTTTTTCAACTTGCCACGCAAGGCGTTTTCCAATTCCCTTTCCATGTTGTTCCTGACATCTTCACGGAAAGACTCAACTGAACCATCTTCAATACCGTAGGCCTTTACAAATTCCTCATCAACTTCTGGCAACAAAGGCTCTTCAACCTTAATAACATCCACTTCAAATTCAGCGGCTTTACCAGCCAACGCGGCATTATCGTAAACTTCAGGGAACGTAACCGTGAAAGTTTTGTTTGCCCCCACTTCAAGGCCTAGAAGGTTATCCTCAAAGCCAGGGATCATTTTTTTTGCGCCGATGTCAACCGGAAAATCGTCTACCCGTCCACCCGTAAAATTTTCACCTTCTGAAACGCCTGAAAAACTAATGGTCACACGGTCATTTTCTTGCGATGGGCGGTCAACTTGCTGCCAAACTTGTTTTTGGACCCTAAGCTTGGCAATCATATCTTCGACATCACTATCATTGACGGTAGCCACCGGACGCACCACCTCAACCGCAGTAACGCCTTCCAAGGCTATTTCAGGGTAAACTTCAAACACCGCGGTGTACTTAAACCCTTCAGATTCATCCACTGGCTCAATGAAAGGATGTCCAGCAGGCTTCAAATCTTGGTCTTGCAAAGCATCATAGTAGGTATCCCTAATCAGGTCGCCGACAATTTCGCCGCGAACCCGTTCGCCATACAGTTTTTTTACAACATGTTGAGGCACTTTGCCAGGCCGAAAACCATCAATTTTAACGTCACGTGCCAACGACTTTAAGCGTGCGGCCATTTTCTCCTGGACAACCGCTTCAGGGATGCTAACAGTCATTTTTCTGCTTAACTCTGATGTCTTTTCGACAGAAACTTGCATTTCTTTACCTCGCATTAATTTAAAGAAGAATTTTTTATGAACACCGAAGACGGCTTAATAGAACTGACAACAGGGTGTTGCGATGAACAGCCCTGCTTTATAGAATTGGGTGGTGCGAATGGAGAGACTCGAACTCTCACTGGGTTACCAACTGGTACCTAAAACCAGCGCGTCTACCAATTTCGCCACATTCGCACGTTGATGAACGCAGCATTGTAATTACTTATTGGCCATTTAACAAGCTATTATTTAAACAATGTGACACTGATCCCAAAACAACCAAAATAACCTATGGGCTCACACTGACATCGTAGCCCAAAAGTCGGATTTGGGCGGCATATTCATTCATCTGTCCCAGGGACAGCGGGCTTAACCGCAAAGCCTCCGGCTGTTGTGACGGCCTTGCTATGGTATACAACAACACCTGCCCTACGGTACAACCCATTGCTTTTAAATGCCCCAACAACTCAAGATAGGCTAGCCTTTCTTGGTCTGGCCAACCCTTTTTATCAATACCAAGCAAGCAGGTTTGAAGCTTTGTTGGGCATAAACTGGTGCAAAGCATCAGATTCTCCAAACTGGCCTTGCAACTTTGCCCTGAATTGTTAATCAATTGCTTGCCTTCTTTTGTCGCACTGTCCAATTTGAACCAAACCTCCCCACCGTAAGACTTTAATAATTTCAAGCCCGCTTGCACTTTGGCCTGATGCACTAAGCTACCATTGGTGATCAACACATATTTGCTGCCCGGAAAAACCCCCAGCTCTGTGGCGATGGTACCTATTAAATCCACGGCCTTGGCAAAGTCTTTTAAGCTAGTTGGCTCGCCATTACCAGCAATGGCAATATCTTTGATAGTCCGTTTATCGACATCAACCTGAAAACGTTCGTAGAAATCCCCCTGAAGCACATCCGCCAAAAATAAACGTAGCTCTTGGGCCAACAAGTCAAAGTCCATTGTTGGGGCGGCCCCAATTGTTAAGTTGGGGACTTGGCAATAAATACAACGCCAGTTGCAAGCATTATTGGTATTAAAATTGATGCCAATGGACAAACCACCCAAACGCCTTGAAATCACGGGATAGACATACTTTAATCCGACCACATCGGAACGATGGTTAGTTGTAGATAATTTGGACACTATAACCTGCTGATAAGAAATTGATGATGCCGTTATTTTACGGTGTTCTGGGGCCTTAATTTAAGTTTTTTGGAATTCAATAACACCTAAGAAACTGGCCCGTCAGCCATTTGCTTGTTAAGGCGTGGGAAATTAACTGAAACAGCTTGCCAGCAGTTGATGCACTTAACGTCCCCGCCCCTTTGTAACCTGGGCCCAAGGGGAAAAGAACGGTTACCACAACCGATAGCCTAATGCAGACAACAACGGCATATTATTTCCACGTAATCGAAAAACCGTTGGCATTAAAGGCTAGACGATAACGCTTTAAGCGGCGTACAGCCCGTCAACAATAGCGCTTTGCCCTAAACTTTGTAGCGCCACTTGCTACCCATACGCTGATAGGCTAGTATTTGCGGTTAGTTACCTTCCCATTAATGTTCCCACTTAGAAAACCGCTAAGGCAGCGCTATAATAGTGTTGTGCCTAGTAACCCAAATCACATAGAGATATACCATGTTAAAAAAACCCACCCTTGTTTGCGCAGCCCTTTTAATGGCAACATTGAGCGGCTGTAGTTCAACATTCCGGTTCTTCAATACGCAAGCTTATCTCAATACTGACCTGATCGAGGCCAGCTATGAGGCGACTGAAAAACTTAACTGCGAGCTGCGCCGAAAAATACCTAAAGGCACTTTAATTGTTGTCAGCACCTTGCTCAATGTCAAAAAGAACCCCAACGACACTTCTTCATTTGGCCGTATCATCTCAACCCAAATAGCCACTGCCTTGCAAAACTCAGGCTATCAAATTATCGCCCTTGACCTCCCCATCGATCTTTTTATGATGGAAGACAATGGTGAACTGAAACTTTCTGATGAACAAAAAGCCTTGTTCAGAAAATATAAAGCCGCCGTTTTGGTGGGTGGTGTGTACGCACCGGGCAAACAAAACGCCTATGTATCTTTGCGTGCCGTGAACCGGTTCACCAAGCATGTGATTGCATCAACTGACTTTTCTGTGGCGCTAGGCCCAGACGTAAAAAACTTGCTGAAAAGCAAAGAGGCTGATGCAGCCTTGATACCGTCAGGTTCAGCAGGCTCACTTCCCGAACCCATTCCAGAAGACAATGCTCCAGCCCCCGAACCCACGATTGAACCCGCTGCTGAGGGTGAACCCGTTAAATTGGAACCCATGCCTGGCGAACCTGAAAAATAACCCGCTAACGCACCCTAACCAGCCGAAATCCCTGATTGGCCTGGCGTGACCAGGCCAACCCCCAATTTCGGTAAGCGGCACGCACCCGGGGGGCATCCGCATTCCAACCGCCACCACGAATGGCAATTAAACCCTCTTCACCAACTTGCTTGGCATCGGTACAAAGCTTTTCTGCACCGGTATATTTTTCATCATAATCCGAGCAAGTCCATTCCCACACATTACCCAACATATCATACAGGCCAAATTTATTGGCATGTAAACTGCCCACTGGTGCCGAAAAAAAATAGCCGTCCCCACAACGGTGCCGTTGTGGCCATACTGTGGCGCCTAGGGAGCTAAGATCCGCCACATTCGCATAACTACAGGCTATATCGGGATTATTGCCCCAATAACGTGCTGTGGCTGAGCCTGCCCGTGCAGCATACTCCCATTCCGCTTCTGTAGGCAGCCGATACTCTTGGCCAGACACTTTATTCAGCCAGTGAATATACGCCAAAGCATCTAGCCAACTCACACACGTCGCAGGAAGCTTAGCGCCTAAAGCCGTCCCTTGTACTGGCGACTGCCAGTTCGCCCACGACCACCAATTCCAATGTTTTGTGGCGGCCTGTTGATAACTCCAGCAACCCACTTCCCCAACGTTTCGTTCCGCATCACTGATAAAATGGGTTGCGCTGACAAATTTACCAAACTCTTCCGTAGTCAGCTCATGTTTTGCCAATTTAAAGCCTTGCACACACACCCTATGTAAACCTTCATCAGCACCCCGCCCTTCTTCTGACTCCGGACTACCCATTTGAAAGCACCCCGCTGGAATAACGGCCATCTCTGGAATGATGAAACTGCCATTTTGTCCTTGTATGATCCTTGACGGCTGCACTAACCTTCCTCCCGGAACCGCCCCCCCATTAATCGAATTGGGGGCCGCCACCACAACACCGCTGAGCACCCCCCAAAAGAGGCTTAATGATAGGCAAGTGACTTTCGCATTAGGCATTAGTGATAAATACATGACGTTTAAAAGCGGAATTATCGCACCATTTGCAGCAACTAGGCGGACCAATACTACTGGGCAGAATGATTTACATCCTGAATTCCCAGTTGGTGGCTTCAAGAACACCAATAAACAAACGGGGCAGCGCGGCAAGTCATAGCCAAAGTGTGTCAAGCACTAATAACTGCGTAAATCTTCAATGCAAAGCGGTATTTAGCAAAATCGCCATTTACCTCCTTCTGAGTTAGCTTTACCCCAAATTACCGGCCATTTACCTTACCTTCTAGGATAATACAGCCTTTTATAGCATGATGCGCCTAAGGCCCCCATCCACTAAGGAGATTTTCTTATGACACACCCTACCCAAGCCCAACCAAGCAACCGCCAAACCATCCATGTCGCCATTGCCTTACTACTCGGCATTATTGTTGGCGAATTGCTCAACTTGTCCTTGGGTGGCCTCGCTACCCCAGACTCGGTGCTTAGCCAAATTGTTGGGGTTTTTGGCGTTTTGACGGAGATTTTTCTACGCCTCGTCAAAATGATTATCGCGCCATTGGTGTTTGCTACTTTAGTGGTTGGCATGGCAAAAATGGGCGATATGCAGACCGTTGGGCGGATTGGCCTTAAGGCGATGCTATGGTTTTTCTCGGCCTCTATCGCAAGCTTGCTGTTAGGCATGTTGCTGGTGAATGTCTTTGAACCCGGCAGCGCCTTGCATATTACCTTACCTGAGATAGGCACTGCGACTGGGCTTCCGGATGTCAAGCCGTCGCTTAGTACGTTTGTCGCGCATATTTTCCCAAAGAGCATTACAGAGGCAATGGCGACTAACGAAATTTTGCAAATTGTGGTGTTTTCCATTTTCTTTGGCCTGGCTTGTGCCTCCTTGGGTGATTTGGCCAAGCCTACGGTCAAGCTACTCGATTCTTTGGCGCATATCATGCTAAAAATCACCAGCTATGTGATGCACTACGCACCCGTGGCGGTATTTGCCGCAATGGCCTCAGTCATTGCCCAAAAAGGCATCAGTGTGTTACTGACTTATGGCCTGCTGATTGGCGAATTCTACCTGGGCCTGTTATTGCTTTGCCTCTTACTGAGCGGTGTGGGGATGCTGTTTTTGGGGGCACGGATAGGGTCTTTGCTGCGCCATATCCGCGAGCCGATGTTACTGGCCTTTGGCACGGCCAGCAGTGAAAGCGCTTACCCCAAGTTATTGCAACAACTGGAACGCTTTGGTTGTGATGAAAAAGTCTGCGGCTTGGTGCTGCCCTTGGGCTATTCATTTAATTTGGATGGCAGCATGATGTACATGACCTTCGCCGTGCTGTTCATCGCCCAAGCCTATGGCATTGACATGCCACTTGCCGACCAATTGCTGATGTTGCTGGTGCTGCTGTTCACCAGCAAAGGCGTGGCTGGCGTACCCAGGGCTTCCTTGATCGTGATTGCCGGTATCTTGTCGATGTTCCATATCCCCGAAGCGGGTTTGTTGCTGTTATTGGGCATAGACCAACTATTGGATATGGGGCGCAGTGCCACCAATGTGCTAGGCAACAGCATAGCGTCGGCCGTGGTAAGCAAGTGGGAACGCTTATTACGGCACTAAGCTGGCTGTCTCCAGTTACATTTTTTAATCAAACACCGGATCGGAACACCAAGCAGATGAAAATCCACCAACACCTTTACTACCAAGTCCTAACAGCCATCACGCTAGGGATACTGCTAGGCCATTTTTACCCCGAAACTGCCATTAACATGAAACCTCTGGGCGATGGGTTTATCAAACTCATTAAAATGATTATCGCACCGATTATTTTCTGCACTGTGGTGACGGGGATTGCGGGGATGCAAGCCCTGGATAAAGTCGGCAGGGTAGGCATTAAAGCCTTGTTGTATTTTGAGGTGGTCAGCACATTGGCCTTGCTTATCGGCTTGTTGGTCGTGCATATTTTACAACCTGGTGCAGGCATGGATATTGATGCCAGCTCCTTGGACATTAGCGGCTTGGCGGCCTATACCGATGCGGCCAAACAGCATGGTATCGTCGAGTTTTTTCTCAATATCATTCCCACCAGCGTAGTGGATGCCTTTGCCAAAGGCGAGATGTTGCAGGTATTGCTGGTGTCCTTATTATTCGGCTTTTCACTTGCGGCCATGAAAGAAACCGGGGGGCAAGTGGCCAATGCCATCCACAAAGTGTCCCTGGTATTGTTTGGGATAGTCGAGACTATTATGAAGCTCGCCCCGCTCGGGGCATTTGGTGCCATGGCATTTACGATTGGCAAATACGGCATTGCTTCACTCGCACCCTTGGCGAAATTGATGGCCAGTTTTTATCTGGCTTGTGCGCTGTTCATTGTGATTGTGTTGGGGCTGATTGCCCGTTATGCTGGCTTTAGCCTCTTCAAGTTTATTGCTTACATCAAAGATGAATTATTGGTGGTGTTAGGCACGTCATCATCCGAATCCGTGTTGCCACGCCTGATGGCCAAACTGGAAAACTTGGGCTGTTCAAAGTCCGTGGTGGGTTTAGTCATCCCGACCGGTTATTCGTTTAACTTGGATGGCACCTCCATCTATCTGGCCATGGCGGCTCTGTTTGTGGCTCAAGCCACCAACACGCCGTTGACCATTACCCAAGAACTGACCCTATTCGGCGTACTGCTGCTTACTTCAAAAGGCGCGGCGGGTGTCACAGGCAGTGGCTTTATCACCTTGGCGGCGACACTGTCAGTCATCCCAACCATACCCATCGCTGGGCTAGCCTTAATCCTAGGCATAGACCGCTTTATGTCCGAAGCCCGCGCCTTGACCAACTTGATCGGCAATGGTGTTGCCACCGTCGTTGCCGCCAAATGGGAAAACGAACTGGATGAAAAAATGCTGCACACCAAGTTGAATACCAAAAACACCAGGACAGACAGTTAGCGGATACAAGGCCAAGTATAGGAGCCGAAGCTGGTAAAGCGACATTTGAAATACCCTCACCCTAACCCTCTCCCAAAGGGAGAGGGAATCTTGTGTCGCCTTACCAACTTCGTACTCTATAAATAGCCGACCAAGAAAGCAATATTGTTGCCAATATCTTATAATGGCCATCCCTACCGACAAGGGCGGCTAGGCGTAATAACTTAACTATGAATGGCAGACTAACCCAGCCATTTTTTAACCTGTGTAATTTTTAGGAGGGTCGTGTGGCAAAAGCGAGTGATTTAAAACGAGGGATGGTCGTCGAAATTAATGGTGTGCCACATATAGTCAAGCATGTCGATGCCAAAAGCCCTTCATCCAGGGGCGCATCAACCCTGTATAAAATCCGTTTCACCAACCTTAAAACTGGGCAAAAATTGGATGAATCCCTAAAAGGGGATGACTTCTTTAAAGATGCTGACTTGGTACGCGCCAAGGTGCAGTTTTCTTATATGGACGGCGAAAACTTCATTTTTATGAATATGGAAGATTATAGCCAATACAGCTTGGGGCCTGAGGAACTGGAAGGCCAAATCGGTTATTTGACCGAAGGCCTGGAAGGGATAGTAGCCTTATTAATTGACGATGCGGTGCTAGGTATCGAGCTACCCAGTTCAGTGGTGTTGCCCATCGTGGAAACAGCGCCTGCCATTAAGGGGGCAACTGCCTCAGGGCGCACAAAAACAGCCCGTTTGACTACTGGCATCGAAATCCAAGTGCCTGAGTATTTGGAAACTGACGAACTGGTTAAGGTCAACACCGAGTCTGGTAAATTTATGGCCCGTGTTTAATGCCAAACCCGTTGACCGTAATGGCGAGTGAAACACAAAACCGACTAACGACAAAGCTAGGCACTTTTGAGCTGCAACGCCTGCCCAAGCGTCCTGTGGAGCTATTGCAAGCCTGGGATGCGGCTGATGAGTATTTGCTCAACCATCTGGCAGATGAGGGCAAGCCAGCCACGGATACCCGCCTGTTGATCGTTAATGATAACTTTGGGGCTTTGGCGGTTGCGTTAGCCGACTACCATCTGCAAGCACTTTCGGATTCTTATCTGTCACAACAAGCAACCCGGCTTAATCTGGCACTAAATGGCCGACCTGAAGGCAGCGTTAAATTAACGGCCAGCCTAGAAACCTTAGTTGGCCCGTTTGACTTGGTTTTGATCAAAGCGCCAAAAACTTTAGCGTTATTGGAAGACCAACTAATTCGCATCAAGCCCTGTTTGCTACCCACCAGCCAAATTATTGTGGCGGGCATGATAAAAATGCTACCGCCTTCGGTTTGGAAGCTGCTGGAACGTTTGCTAGGCCCCACCACAACCGCACTGGCCCAGAAAAAGGCGCGGCTAATCTTTGCGAGCCCCGACTTAAACTTGCCGACACCTGCCAACCCTTACCCGGCTTTCTATCCGCTTGAAGGCACAGGCTACCACATCAGCAACCACGCCAATGTATTTTCAAGGGATAACCTGGACATAGGTACGCGCTTTTTCTTGCAACATTTGCCCAAAAAGCCTAAGCCTTGTGACATTATTGATTTGGGTTGCGGTAATGGGGTATTAGGATTAATGGCCGCCGCGCAAAATCCGTTGGCGACACTGCATTTTGTTGACGAGTCATTTATGGCCGTCGCTTCTGCCCAAGAAAACTTTATTCGCGCATTTGGGGAGCAGAGAATTGCAACTTATCGGGTGGGTGATGGACTAGTGGATTTTGAACCGGACAGCGCCGACCTTATCCTTTGCAACCCGCCTTTTCATCAGCAAAATACTGTCGGCGACCAAATCGCCATCAGCTTTTTTAAGCAGGCCAAGAAAACTTTGAAAAAAGGTGGGGAATTATGGGTAATCGGCAACCGTCACCTGAATTATCACATCCGGCTTAAGCAATTATTTGGGAATCAGACGCTAGTTGCAGCCAATGCCAAATTCGTTATCCTAAAGGCAAAATCTTTGGGGTAAGGCGCTGGTAACAACGGGTAGAACGGTTTATTGGCATTTTATGGAAATTGCCTAGTCACGAACCAGAAAAACACTGAGTTACGTTGGATATCAAAGGTAAAAACTTACCTTAACACCTAATCTGGGGATCTATAAAGCCGCCCCAAAAGCCAAATGGCTTTTGGGTACGGTTTATGAGTTTGTTACGCTGGGGTTACATTTTCAGCTTGCGGGCCTTTTTGACCTTGGGTTACTTCCATAGTAACCTTTTGGCCTTCGCGCAAGGTTTTGCGGCCGGCGCCGTTAATTGCACTGTGGTGAACAAAAACATCTTTTCCACCGACTTGTTCAATAAATCCAAAACCTTTTTCATCATTGAACCACTTAACGGTACCTTCAACTTGATCTGCCATATCACACTCTTAACTTAAAAAAACGCCAATTTTACTTGGCTTTACAAATGCCCGCTCCGTGAAGAAGCCGACTCAAACTTTAACAGCGGTCAAATAGTAGCACTAAAAATACAGCTAGGGCAAAAAACATTTTATTTCAACTGGAATTATTTTTTATCTAACTGTTTTTCTATGTTTTTTTAGGAGGCCTATCCTCTAAGCACTGGCGTTTAAAGGTAGCAATAAGGCTAAAAAAACAAGGGCATAGGCTGGGCTAAACGCATTAATCCGCGCCTATCCCGCCCATCCAAGGAGCTTTTAGGGAATGACTGGCAAAACCGCTTAATTGCTATTGCTTAGCACCACCAAACTCACGGCAGATAGACACTCCAGCGCATGCCGCCCAATTCGACACTTTTGCCGCCCTCCAATTTACCGCCCAGTAATCCGACCAGTTCATTCACAACGGACACGCCAATACCATGGCCATGAATATTTTCATCGGCCCGTATCCCCCTTTTTAAAATATCATTAAATTTCCCGACGGGAATTCCCGGGCCATCATCTTCAATTTGCAACAGCACCGAATAATTTCGCCTGTGGGCACGATGGTTAAGGGCGATGCTGACCTTGACACTATGCTGGCACCATTTGCAGGCGTTATCCATTAAGTTGCCAACAATTTCGTAGACATCCCCCTCTTCGCAATAAATTGGGCATGATTCAGGGATTGCCAGCCCAATAGCGATGCCTTTATCCTTATAAACTTTGTCTAGCGAGGCCTTAATTTTAAGGATAACCACGGCAATATCCACGGTCTTGATCGCGTTATGCCCACCTTTGGCGGCCGCCTTATGCAATTGATATTCAACAATTTGGTTCATCCGTGAAATCTGTTCTTGGACTGTAACCTGGTTTCCGGCAAACGACCCGACACAACCGTGCAGTATGGCCAAGGGGGTTTTTAGGCTATGCGCCAAATCCGCCAGATTGTTGCGGTAACGCTCCAGATGCGCCCGTTCGTGGCTGATAAAGGCATTCAAATTGCCTGCCAAACCTTCCAGTTCGGAGGCGTACTGGCCGTCCAAAAGGGTTTTGTTGCCCTGCTCAATGGCATCAAGATCTTTGACGATACTGCGTAAGGGCTTTAAACTCCACCGTAACAAGGCAAACTGTATCAGCACCAAAACCAGGCCAATCACCAACAAACACACCCGCAGAACTTCTTCAAGATGCGCCACTTTACTGCTGACGAATTGGCCATCTTCAGTCACGGTAAAAACAAACTCGCGACTTACCCCCGCCGCATTCTTCAAAATAATATCTGAATGCAAGGCGTAACGGTCATGCTTAATGGTCACAAACTTTGACTCACCCAGCGCCAAGTCAGCAGGTGCCACCACTTCTTCCAAGCCAATTGCGGAAGCAGAACGCCACACTGGCCTACTCCTTGCCAATTGGATAAAGCCATAAAGCCCTGAGCCAGGATTGGCAAAACGCGGCTCATAAAGCCTGGCCGGCATAGTCAATTCCCCGGCATCGTTGAGCTTGGCCGCAGATAACAGCGCATAGACCTGCACTTGCAACCGGTCTTTTAAAGCCTGTTCGACACTCTCACGAAACCCTTGCTCAAGAATAACAGCCACCAAGGTAAAAAAAGCGGCCAACACTAAGCCTTCGGCAATAAGTAATCGGAAACTTAAGGATTTAGATCGCATCGTTGGCCTGACTTATCAATATAATTGCAACGGCTCAGGATTCCCCATTAGGAATCCGATAACCCCGGCCGCGTAATGTTTCAATGGGCTTACGGCTACCGTCTGGATCCAGTTTTTTTCTTAAACGGCCTATGAACACCTCAATCACATTGCTGTCGCGGTCAAAATCTTCATCATAAATATGGGCCGTCAATACCGCTTTTGAAATCAGCTCACCTTTATGGAACAGCAAATACTCCAATACTTTATATTCATAAGCGGTCAATTCCAATTTGACGCCGGACACCGACACTTCTTGGGTAACGGTGTCCAGCTCAATATTGCCATGGCTAAGCACAGGGTGGGAAAGGCCTGCTGAACGCCGGATCAAGGCATTAATACGCGCCAGCAATTCTTCATATTGAAACGGCTTGACCAAATAATCATCCGCCCCGGCTTCCAAGCCTTCCACTTTTTCTTGCCAACGGCTACGGGCCGTCAAAATTAAAATCGGCACACTGATTTTATCTTTGCGCAAGCGCTTGATCAGTTCGATGCCCGAAAAATCGGGCAGACCAATATCAATAATGGCCACGTCGACCGGAAATTCCTTACCCATGTAATAACCCTCACTTGCCGTATGGGCGCTATCCACAGCAAAACCCCTGGCAGCAAAAAACTGATGGATTTGTTCACATAGAGTGGTTTCATCTTCAACGATAAGAATACGCATGATAGTTCAGAGTGTTGGCAGTGGCGACTTGGGCCATCCATAAGAAGCCCCTTTCATTAATTTTAACCCATTAGCCGGCGGCATGTGTTGATGTTTACTGTTGAAGGGATTTACAGCGATTTTTATCCCACAAGCCTAAGACAAGCGGATGGGCGTTTGGTATGATACCAAGCAGCAAAACACGGCAAGTGCATAGACACCACCAACAAACCAGGAGTTATCTTATGGCCCACCTTACCCCACCACCCAACGGCAGCGCTATCACCATGCAAAACGGCAAACTGCTGGTGCCGGACAACCCCATCATCCCCTATATTGAAGGTGACGGGACGGGGCCTGATATTTGGCGTGCCACAGTGCGGGTTTTGGATGCGGCAGTTGCCAGCGCTTATGGCGGGCAACGAAAAATACATTGGTTGGAAGTTTACGCTGGCGGCAAGGCTAATACCTTGTTAAACACTTGGCTACCTGATGAAACGGTTGATGCCTGCCGGGACTATCTAGTCTCCATCAAAGGCCCTTTGACCACGCCGATAGGCGGCGGCATCCGTTCTTTAAATGTGGCTTTGCGGCAATTGTTGGATATGTATGTGTGCCTGCGACCCGTCCGCTGGTTCCAAGGTGTCCCCTCCCCGGTAAAAAACCCGGGTGCAGTCGATATGGTAATCTTTAGGGAAAACACCGAGGACATCTACGCCGGAGTGGAATTTGAACAAGGCAGTGACGAAAACAAACTGTTCATGCGCCTTTTACAAGAAAATTTCCCCAAGCAATTTAGCAAAATCCGCTTTCCTGAAACCTCAGGCATCGGCATTAAACCCGTCTCCCAAGACGGCACGGAACGCTTAGTCCGCGCGGCGATAGACTACAGCCTTACCAATAAACGCAAGAGCGTCACGATTGTCCACAAAGGCAATATTATGAAATTCACCGAAGGGGCATTCCGTCATTGGGCTTACACCCTTGCCGAACGCGAATACCCCGAACAAACCTACACCTGGGCGCAATGGGAAAAAACCCGCGCCGCTTCCGGTGAAGCGGCTGCCAACCAAGAACAGGCCGAAGCCTTGGCGGCAGGGCGGATACTAATTAAAGACGCCATCGCCGACATTGCCTTGCAACAAGTGCTAACCCGTCCGGAAGATTTTGATGTCATCGCCACCTTAAATTTAAACGGCGATTATTTGTCCGATGCCTTGGCCGCACAAGTCGGCGGCATCGGCATTGCCCCCGGCGGCAACATCAATTATCTGACCGGCACCGCAGTGTTTGAAGCCACCCATGGCACAGCCCCAAAATACGCCGACCTGGACAAGGTAAACCCTGGCTCATTAATCCTGTCAGGTGAAATGATGCTACGTTATATGGGCTGGACGGAGGCCGCTGATGCGATTATCCGCGCCATGGATGCCGCCATCGCCAGCAAACAAGTCACCTACGATTTCGCACGTTTGATGGATAATGCCATAGAAGTCAAATGCAGTGAATTTGCTGACGTGATGATCAAAAATTTATAGCAGGGACAACCATGAGCAAAGAAATCATCCATACTGACCTGGCCCCCAAAGCCATAGGGACTTATTCCCAAGCCGTCAAAGTTGATAATACCGTGTATTTGTCGGGGCAAATTCCTTTAGTCCCGGCGACAATGACGATTATCGACGGCGACATCAGCGCCCAAATCACCCAAGTGTTTGACAATCTGCAAGCGGTTGCCAAGGCTGCGGGCGGGGATTTTTCTGATTTTGTCAAATTAAACGTGTATTTGACCGACTTGGCGCATTTCCCTATCGTCAATGAAATTATGGGGAATTATTTCCAAGAACCTTATCCGGCACGAGCCGCAATTGGAGTTGCGGCTTTGCCTAAAGGGGCGGGTGTAGAAATGGATGGGGTGATGTGCCTAAAGCCCCAGGAATATCCTGCGTCTTAGCTGATTTTTGTAGTAGTGGCTTAGGCTGCACCAGACTGAAATAGCCACTATTTGCCCAATTGACCATTTAAATATAGTCGCGGCTAAAGCGTCCCCTACAAAACGACCCTGCTAAGCAACATAATGAACGCCTACTTATCCTTAATGACGTACCCCAAGATAGCAGGCCGATATGAAGCTTAAGCAATCCGTGGCCAGCTTGTCTGGCATAGGGGCACAAACCGCCAGCCGCCTCAACAAATTGGGCATCCACGTCATCCAAGACTTGTTGTTTCATTTACCCTTGCGTTATGAAGACCGCACCCGCGTCTGCCCTATCGCGTCGGCGTTGCCGGGTATGACGGTGTTGGTTTGTGGCCGGGTGGAATTTATCGATATCTTGCCTAGGGGGCGAAAGGGCCTAATCTGCCGGATCAGCGACGATACCGGCTTTATTTCTTTAAAATTTTTTCATTTTTCCGCCAACCAGCACAATACACTGAAACCCGGCACGCTAATCAGCTGTTTTGCCGAAGTCCGGCACGGCTTTGCCGGACTGGAAATGGTACACCCCAACTACCAGATCATCACCAACCCCGAAGACTTCACCACAGAACAGCGCTTAACGCCGGTTTATCCGCTCACCGAAGGGCTAAGCCAAGCAACAGTCAGAAAAGCCGTCAAACAAGCCTTACACCTATGCCTATCCGACCCTGCCTTATTAACGGATTGGATACCCGCATCCCTATTAAAAAAGTTCGCCTACCCGTCCTTGGCAGAGGCCATACTAACCTTACACGCCCCCGATGAAACCGTCACCGTTGAAGCCTTGCAAAACGGCAGTGTGCCCGCGCTTAAACGCTTGGCTTATGAAGAATTACTGGCCCACCACCTGAGCTTACGCAAAACCAAAAGTAACGCCAAAATATGGCTGGCCCCGCAATTTACCGCCGATAAAACCGCCATCCAACAGTTTCTAAACGCCTTGCCATTTTCACTGACGGGTGCCCAAAATCGCGTCATTGCCGAGATTGAGGCCGATTGTCTTATGCCGCACCCAATGATGCGCTTGGTGCAAGGCGATGTTGGTTCAGGCAAAACCATTGTCTCGGCTTACGCGGCATTATTGGCCTTAAGCACAGGTTTTCAGGCCGCGGTCATGGCGCCCACCGAATTATTGGCAGAACAACATAAACGCAATTTCAGCGCGTGGTTTGCTGGTTTTGAAACCCAAGTCGTGTATTTGACTGGCCAATTAAAAGGCAATGCCCGCAAAGAAGCCTTACAAAGCTTAGCAGACGGCTCAGCAGGCATTATTATCGGCACCCATGCCTTATTTCAAGAAGCGGTGCAATTCCACCGCTTAGGCTTGATTATCATTGATGAACAACACCGCTTTGGTGTCCATCAACGCATGGCCTTACGTGTAAAAGGCCAGCAAGGCGACCTCAGGCCCCACCAATTGGTGATGACCGCCACCCCCATACCACGCACCTTGGCCATGTTGCAGTATTCGGATCTGGACATTTCCATTATTGATGAATTGCCGCCCGGCAGAAAACCCATAGTCACCAGCGTAATCCCCGCAGAACGGCGCGCCGAAGTGATAGACCGCATCAACAGCTGGGTGGCCAAAAAACGCCAAGTTTACTGGGTGTGCACCCTGATAGAAGAATCTGACCAGTTGCAATGTGAAGCCGCCGAAAAAACCGCCGAACAGCTGACCTTGGCCTTGCCGAACGTCCGTGTGGCATTGATCCACGGACGCATGAAAAATGCCGACAAAGATGCCGTCATGCAGGCGTTTAAAAACCATCAGCTGGATTTGTTGGTGGCCACCACCGTAATAGAAGTCGGTGTCGATGTCCCCAATGCCGGTTTGATGGTCATCGAAAATCCCGAACGTTTAGGACTTTCGCAACTGCACCAATTACGTGGGCGGGTCGGGCGCGGCGATGGCGACAGCTATTGTTTATTGATGTACCAAGCGCCTTTGTCTGACACTGCCCGGCAGCGTTTGGGCATCCTCAGGGACAGTAATGACGGGTTTGTGATTGCCGAAAAAGATTTAGAATTGCGCGGCCCCGGCGAAGTCATGGGCACTAGGCAAACGGGCGCGATTAATTTTAAGGTGGCCGATTTGGCGCGTGATGCCGACTTATTGGCAACCATCCAACAAACTGGCGACCAACTCTTACACGAATCACCCGAAGCAATACAAGCTTTGTGTGACCGTTGGTTGGGGACATCGACAGATTATGCCGAGGTATAGTGGGCTGTTGAATCCCTTGAGGTAGTGGGGAGCATTGGCGCTACGGATAGCGCAAAAAAAAGGGGTGCATCCCTGCACCCCCTGCCTAAAAACCTGCGGCCATCAGCTAAAGCAGCTACAGATTTGGCATCAAAAAAACAATGCCTTAGGCAATACTACACTGCATACCACATGGACAGGCTGAGCCCATCCCGTTAATTAATGTATCGCACTAAACTAAAAGGAAAAAAGGGGCGGGCTTTAACAGCCCACCCCAACCCTCCAAAACTAGCCGTGCCCGCCACCTCCACCCGTTGATCCGGGTATAGCCACCGGTTCTGGCATCGGTGGCATATGCAGCTTGGCTTTAGGCCAGCCGCCTGTGGGTGATTTAGGGTCAGGTGCTGTTGCAAAGCTCTTCTTCAAGGCATGGCACAAATCGCAGCCGATGATTTTATCTTTGGCAACCTTGATCGCAACGCCTTTGCTGTTGACTAAAGTGCGGTCAGCCAAAGTCCGAGATAAACGCGTACCTTTGTGGTCAGCGCCATGGCAGGCAGCACATTGGTCTTCCCCGTCTGGCCCTGGTTTGCTGGCCATATCATTATGCCAACCGCCATTCATTTCTTGGCCTTTGACTTTGACAGGTTTAGCACTGGATGCGGCACCATCGGCATGTTTATACCAATAAACGTCACCGACTGGATGCATACCATGGGGGCCAGCCAAATAGGCTTTAGCACTGGTAGGGGATACCACCGTACCCGCCCTGACACCTTGGCCTACACCCAAGTTGACGCTACCGCCATCTGTTGCCACCAAGCCCGTCTTAAAGTCTTCTTTAATATGGCAGGTAGAACATTCAGCGATATTGCCGTCATAACCTTGCAATTGCTTGGAAGTCACGTTGTCATTGGCATTGGGGTCTTTATTGGGCCAAATGCCGTGTGAACCACCATGGCAAGTGGAGCAATTGAGTACGCCGTTAGCGCCACTGCCATGCACATCACCACTCTTGCGGTATAAGGCTTGCGATACCTCACGGTTTGAGTAATAGGTGTCACCGACTTTAGCCGCTTTTCCTGCGGTGACATCTGCTGCTGTTGCCGTCAATTTTTCTGGCAAATATTGTTTGCTAGGCATAACAGCAAAACGTGCATTGACCGGATGTATCGTAGCATTAGCCTTGTCGCCATCCATCCAACCTTGTTTGGTGGCACCCGCACTGAAATAATGCTTCAGCCCCGCATCACCTTCTTTCGCCAAATTGGCATCGCCGACATGGCAAGAACCGCAGTTCGGTTCATCCAACCAAGCCCGACGGAAGTCTGGCGCAGTTAAAGTGTCTGCTTTATCAACACCTAATGCACCTGCGGCTGTTAAGTTGCCGTCATACATTTCATGCGGATAAGTCAAGCCCACCGCCAACATACCTCCGTGGCAACTGTCACACTTCATGCCCGCTGCATGGTGGATGTCGCGGTAGCTTTTCTCGGTTTTACCGGTATGGCAGGTTAAACAGTTTTTTTCCATTGGGATGTTTTCGCCCACAGGCAACATTTCTTCGCCTAAAGGATGCTGCGGGAACAAGTCAGGTTTCCAGTTATTACGGTCTGCGGTAGGAAACACGGTTGCAAGCACGGTGTATTTACCACTGGCATCCAGTGTCATCGGCAAACGGTTGGCATCGTTATCGATAGTATCCCAACCACGGCCACCCCACATAATTGGATGTCCGCGCTCATTACGGATCAACTCGCCTTTGGTATGCGCCATCTTATCGGCAGATTCAGCGGCTGTTACATCACGCTTATACACTTGCATCTTGCCATGAAACGCATGTTCAGTTCGGGTGTAGTCAGAAAGCGTCTTGACTTGGCTGTAAGCCCCTGCACCGGTATCAAACTTAAGCGTACTGGTATGATGCGATGCACACATAGTGACAGAGTTGCGGGTTAAGTATTTGTCATCGACAATTTCCGCAAAAACGTCATCACGCGCGTTATTGTAGTTAATCGGGGTCATGTAATCATGCAGCAGCATATTGTTCCAACGCGCTGCTTTTTCTCGGTTTTGCCAATTATCATCCCCATACGCACTGGCATCTTTAAATTTCAGGCGGATTTGCAATTTCCAAGTCGCATCTTTCGTAGGATTAGTGGAGCTAGTGGTACCGTCGGGTTTCAACCAGCGGGATTCAGCAACACGGTCTGTACGTATACCATTGGCGTCATATTCCAAAGTAATGCCTGGGGCAATAATCGCTTGCGCTGGATTCAACGCAAACTTGCCGTCAAACAAGTTGCGGGTTGCAGGGCCATAACCGTATTTTTTAAAATCGGCAATGGCATCACCTGTCAGCACGGGTGTCGGTGGGTTAAGGGGCGGGAATTCGCCTTTGCCTGTTGCCGGTCCGGGTGTGCCGTCGGGATTAAGCAATTCTTTAATAGTGACGGGCGTACGCCAGACTTTATCATCCGCCCCCTTTTCGCCTTTATAATGACACTGTACACAACCTGTTTCTGATGCCGTGGTGTACACCGCATCAATGGCTGATTTTACGGCACCAGAACTGTCTTTGGCTTCAACCCGCATCAAAGGATATGGGTTAGTTCGGCCTTGGTCGTCAATAGAAGTGGCAGGTATGTTTTGTGCCACAAACGATTGCTGGGCAGCACTATAATCAAATTTTTGCGGCACGTTGGCTTTATAAGGGTCAGAAATACCCGGCATCGCCCTCACAGCCACGCCCTTATCAACATTGCCACGCAAACCTTGATCGGGCAAAGCCAATGGTTTGGCTGGCACGAAAGTGTTTTGGGTATCTGCTTGGGACAGGCCTTTTTCTGGCACTGGTGTTGTCAACTTAGACGCATTCGGTTGGTGTGCCTTATCCCAAAACTCTGTTTTGGCTATGTTGGCTATATTAAACGTATGGTCATCTTTATAAACCGTTTCACCAGTAGTGGTCGCTTTTGCCTTGGTTGCATCCGGGTCAAAGTTTGCCCCTTTTGCACCATCAGAAAAATAATTTTGGCTAGTTGAGTTGATGGAACCTGCACCCATTGGGTCTACCGGATTGGCAGCGGCAGAATAGTAAACACTAGCCGTGTTAGAATCAACAATGATCGGCTTCTTAGCCACTTTGCGGATAACTTGTGCATTCAAAGCGTTATATGGAAATAGCGCATTGTAGGGAATGTTGATTTGGCTACCGCCTTCCATACCCATATCTTCAAACGGGAACACCACCAAGGCATCGACATCATTGGCACCATTTGCACCCGGCATACCCGCTGCGGTTTTAGGCCGCGAACCGGACTCCGCCACTGGCCCATTGGAATTGGTATTGGCGGGCGGTGCAACCGACACAGTCACAGAATCTGAACACTGGTTGCCGCTGGCATCCTTGCCCGCCGCATTAACCTGATAAAGCCCAGCAAATTTATAAGTATGGGGCACACTCAGTTTATTGGTTTCTTTAGTGCCATCGCCCATATCCCAATCAAACATCAACCCTTTATTTTTGGTGACCATATCAAAGGTCTGCGGCGTGGCTTCGCTAATAAAGCGGTTACCACCTTTAATGCTACAGGCTGGTTTGACTTTACAGGTTTTTGGTGTACCCGCTACAGCCACTGCCAATTCGGCACTTGTGGTTTCAAGCTGGACAATACAAGGCACGGCATCTTGCTGGACAATAAACTTAAAAGCCGATTTGGCATCGGTTTGTCCGGCGAACAACAAGCGGTGGTCAGCGGCATCATAAATTGACACCGCTGAACCTACCGCCATACCAACGGTTTTACCAGATACCACTAATCTATTTAGTTTTTTATCGATACCTGCCGTTGCTTTTATGCTGGGAACTAGCGTTGCAGCTGTGACTCCCTGTAAGGGCATAACAAGCAGCATTGCAACCGCCGCAGAGAGCAAAAAACCGCTCCCCTGCTTACCCGGCTTACTTGTGGGATTGTCTTTCATGATCATATCTCTCTGTTTATTATAAGATTCTGGCTAATTAACCCGGACATTTCGGGCTTATGGCAACCTAAAGCAAAATTAGCGCCAAGCTAATAAATCCTCCCCAAATGACGGAAAGATAGATACATAGCTGATTGATTTAATGATATTTATTAAAAATACGAAGAATTAGGTGGGGGGTGTAATTTAACGGCTAAAGATAAATTGCCCAATAAAAAAGAGGCTATTTAACCGAATGAGTGGTTAATTTATTGAAAAATTAGAAAGCCCCCTCCTCCACTGGCAGCTTATAATCAATTGTTTTTTGTAAGCTAATTTGCACCTATTGTTTGATGCTAGGGGATTTGCCCCAGTTTTATTAAAAATCAGGTCATTTGCCGCAAGACAATAAGAGCAAACTTACTACCCCGCCAAAAACACCTACGCTTAACACCGACACCAACCATCAGTCGACCAAACAGCATCCTTGCCGAAACTCAAAAACAGTTCCTCCGAAGGGATTTACCCGCAATCACCAAAAGTGCCCTACAGCTCAAAATAGGCATAGGACTTGCTGTATATCCAAAATCTAAATGGCAGCACCTCGATAAAAGGTTAAAAGCGGCCTACGTTATAGCAACTTTTAATCGTTGGGCAAATCGGCTGTTCATACCTTATTTGCAGTCAATTTTTGCGCAGACTGCAATTTTAGGCGCTTTAAGCAGCTTTTTTACCGATAAACCGTCAGTGGTTTTATTTCAAGTTTATGTAAACACCAGAGCGCACAAAAAATTTTACTTTTGACAAAAGCAACATAAACCCATGTTTTACCTTAAAAGAATAACCACAGTGTGTGATATGCCTTATTTTTTGCTTAAAACTAAGGCATATCCCCTAATTTATGGCAACTTGCCACCGCAGGCGCGCAGTTACTAGCTGATTTAAATTCATTAAACACAATACCCAATTGTTTTACTAAGGAATTAAGCACTTACGGAGTTAGGCCAACTCAACTTGGCTCTATTCTTGCTTATTTCTTTTACATCTTTTTCCCGTTGACACTAACACAAAGACTCAGTGATGAAAAAATCAACTATTAATTATCTTTTGATGATGGGAGCGTTTTTGCTCTTTACCGCCAATAAGGCGGTCGCCGGAGAAAATGTGTTTGATTTGCCCGTCTTGCATCCAGCCATCCCCTTGCTGGATGAAGAAGGCCAGCACGTGTTGAACAGCAACAAACCCTATAGTTCGCGCATGAGCTGCGGCAACGGCGAAGGTGGTGGCTGCCATGACATTGATAAAATCAGCAAGGCTTACCATTTTGAAATGGGGCGGGAAGAAACCAGCGATACTTATGGACAACAACGGGGGCAGCCTGCTTTAGTTTCACCTGGCTATTTTGGCGGCTTTAACTGTGGCTATAACCCAGGACAACTTAATAACCCACAATGGCTATCCAAAAAGTTTAATGCCAGCGAATCAGCCTTTTTGGATTATGGTGCTGCTGGCCTGGTTAAGAACTGCGCCGAATGCCACAATGGCGGTGGCTTTGCCGAAAAAGACCGCACTGGTTTACGCTATGACCAAGTGGCTGATGCTGACATTAAGCCCTTGGACGGTGATTACTTTGAATGGCTTAAAGGGGATGGCAGCAACACCAGCGGCAACCAGTTAAGCAAATGGAGCTGGAAAAAAAGCGGCGTGATTGAGCCTGACTGCATGATCTGCCACACCGATTTTTCCAAATTCACTAAACCGGCTAGCGAATGGACTGCCTTGCGTAGCCAACAATTTATCGGCAACGGATTTTTCCGCTATGCCAATTCCGCTATTTTTGCATTTTTGAATGTAGCACCGGATTCAGACACAGGCAAAACCCTATTGACCGTGCCCGGTGGTAATGGCAGCGACGGCCAACCCTTATTACACTGGAACGCTGACGCATTTGACAGCAATGGTAAAGTACAAATGCCGATGTTGCGCTTCCCTGGCGACACCAATTGTATGCAATGCCATAAAACCAGCCATGAGCGCCGTGGCTTTTATGGTTTTGGCGATGTCTCCAAACCGGAATACGACCAAGATGGCCTCTTAATGGAAGATTATTCCGATGATGTCCACAAAGGTAAATCATGGCCCACCAAAGGCGCATCACGCTATATTGAAAATTGCAATTCTTGCCATAGCAAACAATATTACAAGGACACTTTCCGCAATGTGGACTTGGATGCCGACCATAATTTTTTGGTAGGCAACTCTGATGAAGACGTGCGCAAAGACCTGAATTTCCAACCCGGCGCTTTGTCTTGTGAATACTGCCATAACGGTGTCAAGTTTGGCGGCGCCAAAGACCCTGCCCTACCTTCAGGTCATACCAATATCCTGGACGCGCACCGTGAGTTGTGGAAAGCCCGTGGGGATATGGTGGGATATGTGGCCAGCTCATTGGATAAAACCACCCAAGTGCACTTGGATGTGGTTGCTTGTCAAACCTGCCATATTGTCAGGCTAAAATATGCTGACAAGGATCTGGTAGTCCGCTACCGCTACCGCAAGGCTGAAGACGGCAAGCTGAAAATGATGCCTTATAAACCATCTAGCCGTTACTACTGGATGGATAAGGCCAGCAAACGCGTTGTTAGCCGCCAAGAACACTTAGCAGCCAGCAAAGGTTCTGATGAAGTGCCCCAAACTTATTCGGATATTATTGCCCAAAAGAATGCCCTTGATGCCTTGCTGCGCAGTAAAGGCTATGCAACAGCAGACGTGCAACTGATCTGGACAGAATCGAATGAGTATTTGATTAGCCATAACAGCCGCGTAGCAACTAAGGCCATGATCTGTGACGAATGCCATGCCCGCAAGGCCAACGGCTCAGTCAGCTCATTAGTAGAGCCAGACCGTATCTTAGGCAAGAAAAATAGCCGCGTGGTCTCTAAAATTGCCGATGCCACGGCTTACGCACGTTTGCTTAAAGAAGGCGTGCTTAAACTGGAAATACCATATTTTGAAATTTCCACAGACGGTGCAATTGTTGAAAACGTAGACAATATTCTTTACGAGACCAAAATGAATCCGTTCACATCGGCCTTAATGCTTAATGACCGACAAGTGACTGCGGGTGAATTTAGGGAAGTTGTAAAAGGTGATGCCTTAAAAGCCGCAGGGCTGGTTGACACCCCGGCGTTTAGTACCACTAGCGAAAAACTGGCGGCTAAAGTGTTTTTGTTCAATAACATCATTTCTGGCGATAAGGTCAACAAAGTGGCAATCATGCTAGATGCCACCGCTGCCAGCAGAACCATCGTGCCCAACTACCGTCTGGAAGTGGCGTTAAGTGATTGGAGCAGTTACTCCTTAACGTCGCCAACTACGCCGCCCAAAAAGAAAACCTATGCCATTGCAAAAGGCTCAGTCACTAGCCAAGTATTTGCCTTTTCATTAAAAAACCAGCAACAGCAAGCGGTTACTACCTTAGGGGCCAGCAAGTTTTTGATCAAGCTGCCCTATTCAGGCCGTGCAACCAGTACCAGAAAAGTCGATATTTTCCAAACCCGTTTGCTAAAAGGCATCCAACTAGCCTCGCCAACGTTAGTGAAAGCGGAATTTATCGCCGTAAAACCCGGCACCAACATAAACCCGGGCTACGTGATTGCAATCATTGACAGCTTGCCTGAGCGCCTGCTTGTGGCTGACCTTAAAGTCGCCAAAAAGAAATAGTACAACGGAGAATACGGATCATGGCATTTTTTGATATTGACAAGCCCAACGGCAAATCACTGAAAGCCCAGCTTATTGAAAAAGCAGGGCCTTGGTTGACGGGTTCCGGCATCGCATCAGGCCAAGCGTTTTTGGCGACAGGGTGTTCTGTGCCAAAAATTGGCAAATGTGTCGGCTGCGGTAGCTGTATCGTTGCGGTAGTCACCTTAACTGGCTGGGCGCTGGGCAACCAAAAAGCCCGTAAAACACAGCGGGAACAAGGGCTAGAGCCATTTGAAACCCGAACGGCCAATTTTAAGCACTAAGCACTGCCGTATGCTAAGAATGGAACAGGTAGCGCATAAACATGCCATCAAACCACTGCTGGCACTGGCCTTTTTGGCTGGACTGCCAACGGTGGTTGCTGCCGACACTTGGAAAGGGTCGGTAAGGGTCAAAGCGCAAGCCGACAACCGTTATAATAAAAACGGCGATTACACGGGCGAATCTTGGCAACAACTCTATTACGACAATCCCGATGCACAATTTAAAGCCAGGGTCAGTTTTGTCGGACGGGCCAGCACTGACATTTACCGCGAAAAGCTGCAAACTTACCAAGCGTATCTGGAAAAAGAATTTCGTGCTTTACCGCTGACAGTACGCGGTGGCCGCTTTGAAAAAAGTGACAATCTGGGGCTGTACTTGCTGGACGGCGGCCAAGCCAGCTATGGTTTGACTAGCCTGCCGCTAACCATTGAGGCTTATGCGGGACAGCCTTTGCGGGTGGATCATGTGCAATCGGTACACGGTAAATTTGTTGCGGGTACAGAAGCGATGTTCAAACTGACGCCAAATTGGTCTTTAGGCAACAGCACTTGGGCGCATATTAATGCCTTTGATGTAAAGACAGGTTTTCAAGCGATGCAGCAAGACTTAACCCAAGTGACTGAGGATGTCTTGGTATCACAAGGTGTTGATATCAATGGTGACGTTATTGAGCAACAGCAAACCACCAGCACCAGCCAAACTAACGCTACCACCACTTATCGGCTCAATGCCGCTGTGCGGTTTGCAGGCCATTTATTGGGCCAAGACAAACCGATGGAAACTTTTATTAAAGGCTCTTATGCAGCGGAAAAAAACCAAATCGAAAATGCATTTGTCGATAGCTGGTGGGATGTCATGAAAAATGTGCGCTTGCGCAATTATTATGAAGCGTATCGCCCCAAGCAACAATTTGTGACTTTCCGTGACCGCTTTTATTCGGCCTATGCTTTAGGCCAACAAGAAGTGTGGCGTGGTTCCGCCGAACATCGGGTAACCGATAAGCTGCGCTATTCCTTGGGCGCCCAATATGCCAGCCGGGATGAAGGCTATGATGGTTATGGCTTTAACGGCGGGCTAAGTTATGCCTTGTTGCCCGGCGTTAATTTGAGTGGTGCGGTTGATTATTTGGAGCTTAGCAGCCATGAAAACGCCAAAAGCCTTTATCTTTCCGGTTCCCATGCCTTAAACTCAAAAACCCGCTATTCGCTTAACCTAGCCTTGCGTGAAGAAGACAAAACACTTTATGGCCATAATTTTGCCAAAGGTATAGAAACTGAATGGCAATATATGCTCCAAAATGACTGGGTTCTTGCCTTTAAGGCCAGTTATATAGACAACACCCAATTATATAATGAATATTTGGGTGCCTTCCAAGTCACTTACTTTTTTGACCGCTTCCAAGCCAGCAAACCATGATACGGACCGTTATTTTTATTTTGCTCTGGGCACTGTTTGTGCCCAGCTTTGCTGGGACAGCACTTGTGGCTGCGCCGCAGGCCTCCGCACAACAAAAAGCAGCCCAAGCAATTCCAGAAGATGATAAGAAATGGTGGAAACTGCGGGATAAGCGTTCGGACATTTTTTATCCGCACAATGCCCATTTGGATGTCATGGAACAAGAAGGCGACAGCTGTATGCTTTGCCATAGCTACACAAAAACCGACATCACCGACCCCAAAAAACTGACCCAAATGACCGTCATCGCCAATGAGGCCTTAAAGCCGATTTGCCATAGCTGTCATGTGGAAGAAAAGCGCGCGCCTTGGCGTTGTGACCTTTGCCACGACAATAAAGAAAAAATATGGCCACCTGACCATCGGCTGGATTATAAAAACCATCATGGCGAAATAGCCAGGCAAAATGAAAAATACTGTGAAACCTGCCATTTGGATATGAATTTTTGTACCGATTGCCACATGCGTAGGGACACTTCAGGCCAAGGTTATCATCCTTTAGGTTATAGAACCCTGCACGGCTTAGAGTCCCGTATGGATCCATCCCGTTGTGGCCGTTGCCATAATGAAATTTATTGTAGTGATTGCCATGCGACCCAATAGTTTTGTTAGAACCCACTTGATGGCTTGGCTGATAGCGGTGTTTTTACTCAGCCCGCTGTTGATGGCCTCTAATGCACTCGCTAGGGATGTCTCGCAAGCGACGGGTAATTTGTTGCTGACCCCGAATCATGGAAAAGGTGAAGCATGGGGTAAATCCCGCTGTATCAATTGTCACATGATGAAACGTTTACATAATAGCGTCCCTAAAATTAAAACGATTGTTGAAAAAAAGGGTTTTGCGACTTGTACCGGTTGTCATGGCAGTAATGGCACGAATGCTCAGCAGCTGTGTTTGGTTTGCCATAATGTTAATGACATGCCTGTCAATCCTAGGCGGACTGGTATGCATCGGCATGATTTCAACCTGAAAAAGGATTTACCGACCAGTAGTTCACAGTGCATTGTTTGCCATAAGGCTTCAGATATGGACGGCAGTTTTGAAATCCAACAAGATTTGACCGTTTTTGATGATGCCATTGTCGGCACCCGCGCCTATACCGACCTCAATGATTTTTGCCTGCGTTGCCATAACCGTAACCATCAGCAAAGAAGATGGCCAATCAGAAACCCTGGCAAAAGGGATCAATCCATAGCCGCTGAAGAGGATTACCTTTATATAGACAAGCACGGTTTACCAGAAGGGGCTGCGGTTGAAAAAGCCTTGTATCCCGGTTTGCGTAAACCTTATGTCTATAAAAGCATCGTCAATTGTGTTGATTGCCACACCATGCACGGCACAACTAACCCTGGCTTGATCATAGACAACTCGCTTAAAGGGGTATTTAAACTTGATGCGGGTCTACGCAAACGGGGTTACCCCGTGAAGATTCTGGGTGGTGTAAACCTTGACCATCAAGTAGTCCCCAAAAGCGATTACAGCCAACTCTGTGTGTTGTGCCATGACATGCAAGTAAGCGCTCAAGAAAGACCCCTGTTTGGCGCCGACCAAGACACAGGCAACGGCTTGAGTGGCGTCCATTTTAACGACGGCGGCGATTGTGTGTCTTGCCATCGCCACGGCGAACGGACGCAGAAAGGCCTATGAGAATGCGTTTATTGTTGTTATGGGCATTATTGCTGCCCAGTCTGGCGTGTTTTGGTGGCGAAGATGATTGGTTATCGCAAAGCTATAAGCAATCCAAACGACTGCCTGATTTGCACCACGCAGTGGACATTAAACTGCTGGACAGCATGAATCCGCCAGCCACTTTTGAACTTAAAACCGGGCGCTTATTGCAGTGCAAAACTTGCCATGGTTTAGAGAAAATGGATGAAATCGCTTACGACAAAGTGGATAAGCTGGATGCCAATTTTTTACGCGGCGGCCCTTATCGGGATTTTGAGGCGTTTTGCTACCAATGCCATGCAAAAAAAGACAACGAACGCCCAAACATCCATTTGCTGATGGCGGACAATGGCGACATCAAAAAGCAAAACTGCCTGTATTGCCATGAAGAAGTCAACGAACAGCGTGATAAGGCCCGCTCGCCATCAAATTTGAAACTGCGCCTGCCGATTGAAGACGTCTGTTTGGGCTGCCACCTGAAAACCCCGCATTTGAACGCGCTGGAACATCAGGAAGCAAAACCCAAGGATGAAATGAAAAAACACATGCAAGCCATGGAAAAAAAGCACGGCATCATTTTGCCTCTGGCCCAAAATGGCAAAGTTGTCTGTGTCAGCTGCCATAGCCCGCACTCAGACGGGGTGATTGATGGCACTAAAAACCCGGCAGGCAAACAAATTAAAGGCGATGTCAAAAAAGGCATTGAGTATACCCCGCATTCTTGGAACTTGATTTATCAGGCTGACAAACAAGAACGGTTGGAAATACTCGGCCAAATCAATAAAGAATGGCTTAACTTGCCTTATCAACGCATCAAAAGCGAGGTATTGCTGCGCTTACCTGCAAAAAATGGCGAACTTTGTTTAAGTTGCCATGAATTTGACCGTTGAAGGGCAGGCGTTAGTTATGAATGAAATTTGGGTAACCATGAGGGTAATGTAATGAAAATAATCAAAGGTTGGTATCAAGAATGGCTAGCGCAACCAAAAGTGCAACGCTTTCGGTATATGACGATTTTTGCCTCCTGTGTTTTGTTTTTGGGGCCATTGACGATTTTACCCAAACTGGCCGGTAACAGTGATTTATGTGGTCGGCTGTGTATGCGTCGGTTTTACTTATACTTCCCCGGCATGACCGTGGAAGATTTTGTGACCCATGCCTCTGCCGCGATGATAGGTGTGATTGCCTTTGGCTTAATCTTGTTGACCACTTTGTTTTTTGGCCGAATTTGGTGTGGCTACCTGTGCCCAGTGGGTGGCTTTAGTGAGTTGGTCAGCCGTTTGCTCAATGACCGCTGGAAAATTGAGTACCGCTGGCTGCCGCAATTCCAAATCCGCTACGGCTATTTGGCCACTTATATGATCGTGCTGCCAGCCATCGGGGTAAGCGCTTGCACCTTGTGCAATTTTATCACCGTGCCGCGCTTGGTTGAGTCCATGTCCGGCGGCGCGGGTGGCTTGGCCTTTATTTTTTCGGCGGTGGGCTTGGTGAACCTTTCCTTACTGTTGTTGTTGGGTTTTTTTGCCAGCAAAGGCCGGGCTTATTGCCAATTTATGTGCCCAATCGGCGCGATAGACGGGATTGTCAACAGCTTAGGTTCACGCTTCCGCAACACCCACCGCATCCGCGTGGCCAAAGAGCGTTGCACAGGTTGCAATATTTGTGCGCGTAACTGTATGTGCGGGGCAATTAAAATGGTCGATAAAATTGCCACTGTGCAGCAATCTTCTTGTATGGATTGTCACGAATGCGTTGACGTATGTGACTGGAATGCCATTGAATGGACAACGGCTTCCCGCAATAAAACCCCTAAGCGCATCAAAAAAGGCGTGGACATTTTCCCCGAACCCGATTGGCAGGTGATGACCTTCACCCCTAGGCTAGAGCCCACTATCCAAGCCCGCGCTATCCGCTGGGGACGGGTAGTCAATGCGACACTTTTGTTAGGCTTTACCGTGGCAGTTGCCGCTACCCTGATCATTCGCTAAACCCAACCATGCCACCATTAACCAAAACTATGACCAAGGAATACTTGTTTTGATGCGGTCGATTACTCTTTTACTGCTTATGCTGTTGGCTGCGTTTTTTAGCACTGCCCATGCTGAAAAACGTCACCCTGACCCCGATGGTTGCTTTTCTTGCCATGGTTTGCCAGATTTGAAATATGTGGACAAACAAGGTCAGTTGCGTTCCGCCACCATCCTTAAGGCAGATTATTATGGCTCCTTGCATGGCTCGGTTCCCTGCAAGGACTGCCACCGTAAAATCACCGACTATCCCCATGAAGAAAAGGATGGCTTGGTGGATTGCTCGGAAACCTGCCATGTAAAAGAGCCATCTAATGGCAAAGCGTTCACGCATAAGGACATCGCCAAAGAATTCCAGGCATCCGCACACGGAAAGGGCTTGATTAAAGACTTCGCCGCAGGCAACCGCATTAAGGAAGACAAGGACTCCGCCCTGCCCTCCTGTCGGCGTTGCCATGCCAATGACCCTTATATTGCCCCTAGCCAAATGGCCGCGTTCAAAGAAGCCTTTGAACATAATGATGCGGAATGTGGCACTTGCCATGCAGGTGATGTCTGGCGTGACCAATTCAGCGGCCATATATTGCGGCGCTATATCGGCAACCGTCTCAACAAACCGGTTTCCAATGCCCTTTGCATTGATTGCCATGGCAATACGGAAAGAATGGCCAAGGTTGAACAAGAAGACCCCATCACCAAGGAAAAAGAAACAGTGGGGCCAGAATTCATTTACTCCACGGAAACTTATGACAAAACTTTGCATGGCCGTTTGATCAGCGATGGTAATATGATGGGGGCCTCTTGCATTGAATGCCATGCGCCTACGGGCTTGCACCACGATATTAGGCGCGACGACGACCCTAAAGCGTCTGTCCATGAATACCAGTTGGCCACCACCTGCGGGCAATCCAATTGCCACCAAGGTTATGCCAAAAATGCCGCCAACCGGGGATTTTTGAAAACGCCGATGCATGGGGCAGCGACAGTGGCCTTAGGCTTGGAAGCCAAGTTGAATGAGCTTCAGCAAACCAAGTCCAACTGGTATTACGGCGCAATAGTATTCGGTATTTTAGCGGTGATATTCTTTGGCGGCAGCGTTTTCTGGTGGCTGTTCGGCGACCGTAAAAAACTCAGCAAAAATAACAATAACTCCCTGTTAGGGGCAGACCAGTTCCAACGCATTATCATCGGCACCAAAGCCAACAAAGCCAGGGTCAAAGAAGGCCGTTGGGAGGTCACAAAACGCCAAGTAAGCGGCTGGTTGGCGCAGTTTGGCCGCAAATCTAAACCATCAGCAGCCAATGAAGATAAACAAGCGCCCACAGAAAAAACGGCTGATGCCCACACCCCCAAGGATGAGTCATGACTAAGCAACTAGTGTTCATCACCGGCATTAGCCTGTTATTTTGTAGCAGCGCATGGGCAGAATCCCAGCCCATAGCTGCAAATGCCCAAGCAATATCGCTTTATCAAACTAGGGTGGAACAGGCGAACCCGGACAAGGAAGCCTTAAGCCATTCAGAAAAAAAGGTGCGTGAACACCAGGATACTAAAATAGTGGAAAAATTTGTCGTACCCAATTTCCATAAGCAGTCCGGGGATCTCGAAACCGCGCCCAACAGTTTTTGCCGCAATTGCCATAGCCCCTTGCCGCATAGCAAACAGCTGCGTACCCGCACGTTCAATAATATGCACGTCCGTTTTATTGCCTGTGAAACCTGCCACTTCAGACCCAAGGATATAACCTTGGACTACCAGTGGTATGACTTTGAAAAGAACCAGACGGTGGATGGTAAAGGCTTGTTCCGGATCGGGCAAGAACTGGACAATGCCAAACAACGGCCAGCCAACCCGAAAATTGTCCCTTACTACCAAGGGCGGCCAGCATTGGCCTTTAAAAACCAGCCATTTTCCAATGCGGTTGCCGAAGAATGGAAAAAGACGGATTTGCACGCGAAAACCCTAATCCGTGCCAAAGTGCATTGGCCTTTAGAGAAAAAAGGCCCCGATTGCCAAACCTGCCATGATGAACACAAAAGTCTGTTAAATCTAACGGCATTAGGCGCCACCAAAGAGCAAAGTTTGGCGATGGCCAAGCACATCATCCCGCAATTTATCCGCCGCTATAAAAAGGATGATGAGCATATAACCATACGCGAGATGTTACAATAACGTCTTATGTTACGATTATTTATCCTATTTTTTTGGCTGTGGTCTAGCGCGGCATGGTCACTCAACGTCGCCGTGCAAAAAACGGTGCTTTCCAACCTTCAACAAGCGGTTGGTGTTGCGGTTAACCCTGATGGAGTTATGGCCCTACTGGACGGCAACGGCCTGACATTGGTCACTAATGCCGGGCAAGTCCTGTCAACAAACCCTGCCATCCCTGCTTCTGCACTCAGTGTATTTTTTTACCATGACCAGTGGTTTGCTGCTGATCCGGTAAGCGGGCATTTATTACGCCTAAACAAAACTGGCGGGCTGGTGCAAACCATTGATGTCCGTGGCACCGCAAACAGTAAAAAACCGCCTGAACCAGTCGCCATCAGTGTATACCAAGATGTCATTTACTGGGCGGATAGGGCCAACCATCGGATCTGCCGCTATGATTTGCCTAAACAAACCGCCTTGGATTGCTTTGGGCAACGTGGCGAAACCGATGGCGAATTCCAATACCCTTATCAAATGGCTTTTGACCGGGATGGCTATTTAAACGTCGTCGATATAGCCAACGCCCGCATCCAGGTGTTTGATAAAAAAGGGCGGTTTGTTCTCCAAATTGGCCATTTTGGCTCAGGAAAAGGGGATTTGTTCCGGCCTAATGGCATTGCCATCGATAGTCAACATGACCTGCTGTTTGTCAGTGACAGTTATTTTGGCACCATCAAGCTATTTAGGGCGGGCGAAGCCTTAGGTGAATTGACGGATGCCAAGGGTACTGCGGTTAAACTTAAATCCCCCACTAGCCTTGCTTGGCATAATGGCGTGTTATTTGTGGCCGATACCCTGTCCAGTGAAATCATCGCCTTAAAAATCGATGGCCTGGACAAAATCCCGGTGGTACTGGCGACTGAAAGCAGCGCAGACCCCTCGCAAAAGAATTGCCAAATGTGCCATTTGTCGTGGGCGAAAGTCGGCAACGAACCTGATAAACAAAACATGCTGCCCGAAGCCTCGTTTATCATGTGTTACAGCTGCCATAATGGCGCGATATGGGATTCCAGGTTCCAAATCGGTAAAAACGGCCAACATGCTAGCGTTTACGATACCGACGAGCTTAAAAAGCAACGCCACGAACAAAAACGCAAAGACAAATTGCCCGACATTTTTCCGCGCACCGAAAGCAAAGATTTGCCTTGCACCAGTTGCCACACACCCCACACCAAAGGGGTAGGCAATGAAACCCTCTACGAAGGCCATAAAAATGCGTGGTTGCGCGTGACCAATAAAGGCGGCGACTTGTGCGAACGCTGCCATGAATCAAAAATTAAACAAGCGCGTGAACCTGATGTGAAAAAGCGTGGCTATACCCATCCTTTAGCCATTAAGTTGACCGCGCCACCCACACCGGAAGCCAAGGGTTATGCCAAGGACAAAAATCTGCATGAAGGTTTGCCCAAAGCCTTAGCTGAAGCGGGTGGGGTATTAGGCCATCAAGACACTATAATTTGCCAAAGTTGCCATCAAGTCCATGGTGGTCATGGGGATCGGGACATGACGGCTTTGCCTAGCGGCAAAGATGAGCTGTGTGTGACGTGCCACGAACGCCAAGCATCCAAAGACCAAGAAGACGCGCATAAAAAAGGCGTGCATCCCATTATGGTCAAATTTTTGCCACCGCCGACACCAGATACCAAAGGCTATGCCAAAGATGAAAACTTGCATAAAGGCTTACCGAAAACCTTACAGGATGCCGGGGCGGTGCAAGGTGAAGACAAAACCCTGTTATGCCGTTCATGCCACGAAGTGCATGGTGGTGAAGGTATTTCTGAACTTACTGTGTTAAAAACGGACAAAAGCGAATTGTGCATCGCCTGCCATGAACGCCAAGCGTCCAAAGACAAAGAGGACGCGCGCTGTAAAGGGGTGCATCCGGTCAATGTCAAACCCGACAAACCGATGAAAAAAGATGGTCATGAGGTTAAATTTGTCACTTGCACGACCTGCCATAATGTCCACACTGGCAAACCCGACACGGCTTTATTGGAAAAAGGCATGAAGGATGCTGAAGCCTTATGCCACACTTGCCATGACCGTCAGGATGCCAAAGATAAAGACGATGCCTTTAAAAAAGGCGTACATCCGGTCAATATGAAAATGGATGATGAAGTGGAAATTGACGGCAAGAAAACCCGCAAAGTATTATGTTTGACCTGCCATGCTGTACATACTGGCAAACCCAATACCCCTGCCCTGGTTGAAGACCATCAGGACGGCCAGTTGTGCAGCCATTGCCATGCGGGCAAACAGGCGATAGTAGGCAGTGACCATGATTTGCGCATCACTGCCAAAGATAAGGAAAGCCGCTTTAAGGAAAAACCCAAAGCGGGCGTTTGCAGCGCATGCCATACTTTACATAGGGGCGAAAACAAAGTCGCGCATTTGTATTCCGCGATAGCCGTCGCTGAAGACACCTCGGTAGTGGATAAAGAACTGCAACACAGCAAGCTTAAAGAAGACCAGTTGTGCATTAATTGCCATCAGAAAAAAGGTGTGGCCGAAAAGAAAGTGGTCAAAGCCTTTACGCATCCACATAAAAATGTGGTGCTACGTTCGGACAAAACCGTGATGCCGTTACTGGATGACAAAGAAAAAGCCAACGAATTTGGTGAAATCGCCTGTATCACTTGCCATGACCCGCATTTTTGGAATGCCGATAAACTCCAGCAAGCCAAAAAGCAACCCAAATCCGTGGTTGCAGTCGGTAATAAAGACAATGTGGAAGGCACACCCTTAACTAGCTTTTTGCGCACCAAAGGTATTAAGGGCACGTTCTGTGTTGATTGCCATGCCTTGGAGGCACAAACCAAATACAAGTATTACCACGACCCCAAATTGGTGAGGAACATTGGCGTGGATTACTTAAAGTGATGCCCGGAAAACCTGCCCCTAAGTTATTGCTGGCTTTACCGCTGCTGATGTTTGCCATTTTAGGGCTGCTGTATTTTTATGGGCTAACGTATGATCCCAATAAATACGCGTCGCGGCTAATCGGCAAAGCTACGCCTGTCCTTAAGCTCCCGTCCTTGTTTAACACTGAAACGCTGTTGGACAGCACCAGCATCAAAGGCCCGGCCTTGATTAATGTCTGGGCATCTTGGTGCGGGGCCTGCCGGGAAGAACACGCCGAACTAAAGCGCATCGCGGCAGAGGAAAATATCAACATCTATGCCATAGACTATCAAGATGATGCGGAAATAGCCCGCACTTGGCTTAAACAAAATGGCAACCCGTTTGTATGGGTTATGTTTGACGGGGCGGCGGCGGCAGGTTTGCCATTGGATATTTTCAGCCTGCCACAAACGTATCTGGTCGATGCCCAAGGTGTTATCCGCGCTAGGCATATTGGTGCGCTAAACCCTGCCATCTGGCAAGAAATGAAAACCAAGCTGCCCCAATGAAACTATCGTCGCCTTGGTGACGATTAAAAACCTTATAAACAGCTCGACTATGTATACAATAAACCCTGCGACGGGTTTTATAAACCAAACCCAGCAAACCCCAATCCTCCAACTTAAGACAAATACTTAATGAAAACACTACCTAACTTGGCGACACCTTTGACCCTCATTGCGGCACTGTTACTAGGCGGCTGCGCCAGCAATGGTGGAACTGCCAGTCCAACGGCGGCCAGCAATCCGGCATCCGCATTGCCTGACGTAAAACCTGCGCACGTTATCGCCGAAGTCAACGGCCATCCGATAGGCCAATCTGCCCTACCCCGCACGGATAAAAGCAAACCCGGCTCACAAGACCAAGCACTGGATGAAGTTATTGCCAGGGAATTGATTTGGCAAGACTTCACCAATAAAAACTTGGGCAATGATCCGGCCACCCAAGAGCAAGTGCACAATATGCTGCGGATTGCTTATTCCCAAATTGCCGCCGAACATTACATGAAATCATTGCAGATTAGTGATGATGAATTGCGCAAGATTTATGCACAAAAAAAGCAGGCTTTAGTGTCCAAGCAATACAAGCTTAAACATATTTTGCTGGAAGATGAGGCCACCGCCAAGGCAACTATAGCCAAACTTGCCAAAGGGGAAGATTTTGACAAACTGGCAAAAAAAGTCTCAAAAGATGACAACACCAAAAACCAAGGCGGTGAATTGGGCTGGGTAGACCCACGCGCCATGGGCCCCGCTTTTGAAAAAGCCTTAGCCACTATGAAAAACGGTGAGTTTGCCAGTGTAGCCATACAAACCCAATTTGGCTGGCATATCATTTTTCTGGAAGACACTAAAGTGCAAGAGGCGCCTGCGTTTGAAGCGGTCAAAGACAAAGTGTTGGCCAATGTGCGCACAGAAAAATTTCAGGAGTATCTCAAAGTCTTAAAAGCCAACGCCAAAATCACCAAAGTCAATACGCCCAAATAACACGTTTTTCCAAGCAGGCAGCTTATTTAGCACTAGCCCTTACACCTTGCCCTACGTTTACCGGATGTTTAACGGCAAGCAATAAGGGATATGGTAAAATGGCAGGTTATTTAGGGGGATGGGGTAATGCCCGTCCCCCACTTTTATCACTGGTTTTTGAAGCATCGCATGACTACACGTCCATTTTTTGAGGCGCGCCAGCTGGCTTGTATCCGGGATGACCGCGTATTGTTCAGCGGCCTCGATATTCAAGTCCATGGCGGCCAAGTGTTACTGATTGAAGGCCCTAATGGCAGCGGCAAAACCTCACTATTGCGCATACTGACGGGTTTACGTAACCCGGACGAAGGCGAGCTTTATTGGTGTGGAACGGCGGTATTGGAATTGGCGGCCCTGTTTTACCAAGATGTCGCCTATGTTGGTCACATGAATGGCATGAAAGACGATTTGAGTGCCTCAGAAAACCTCAAATTTACCCAGTCTTTGGCCACTGCCACCTTAAGCATAGACGAGGGTTTACATAAAGTCGGGCTGGATGGCTATCAAGATACGCCTATCCGCTATTTGTCAGCAGGCCAACGCCGTCGTTTGGCATTGGCGCGCTTGTTATGCACAAAAAAACGCTTGTGGATTTTAGACGAACCGTTCACGTCACTGGACAAAGCCAGCATCATGCTATTTGAATCCTACATTGAAGACCATGTCGCCACTGGTGGCATCGCCATCATGACCTCCCACCATGACACGGGATTACCTGACCACATCGTGCAAAAAATTGAATTACGCTCATGACTACACCGTCCCTTTTTAATGCTTTTTTATCCGTAGTACGCAGGGATTTAATTTTAGCCTATCGGCATCGTGCCGAATTGATTAACCCTTTGGCATTTTTTGTCATGGTGGTCACTTTATTTCCACTGGCGGTGGGCGCTGATGTTGAATTGCTGCGGCGTATTGCGCCCGGGGTGATTTGGGTTGCTGCGCTATTGGCATCCTTATTGTCCATGGATGCCTTGTTCCGTTCTGACTTTGAAGACGGCAGCTTAGAGTTGATGGTGATGACCCCGCACCCGCTGTCAATCCTGGTATTGGCGAAGGTCACCGCGCATTGGTTGTTGTCCGGTATGCCCTTATTGCTTATCACGCCCCTATTGGCCGCCATGTTTGACCTGCAAGCCGATGTCATTGGTGTGCTGTTGACCACCTTGGTATTGGGCACCCCCGTGCTAAGCCTGATTGGCGCAATTGCCGTGGCCTTAACGGTGGGCTTGAGAAAAGGCGGTGTCTTGCTCGCCATTTTAGTGTTACCCCTGTATGTCCCCGTATTGATTTTCGCCAGTGGCGCAGTTGATTCTGCGACGGCGGGGCTGCCTGTTTCAGGACAGCTTTATATGATGTGCGCCATGTTGTTTTTGGCGATTACTTTAACCCCTTGGCCGACTGCGGCTGCCTTAAGAATGAGTTTAAGTTAATCCTTATGATGCGATTTTTACATAAATTTTCTTCCCCACCTTATTTTTACGCCATCAGTGGGCGCATGTTGCCTTGGTTGACTGCGCTGATGCTGGCCTTGCTAGCTTATGGGCTTTATGGCGGCTTGGTGCTGGCCCCTGCCGATTATCAACAAGGCGACAGTTTCCGCATTATTTATGTGCATGTGCCTGCCGCGTGGATGTCCATGTTCATTTATATGATGATGGCGGTCAGCGGTGCGATAGGCTTGATTTGGCACATTAAACTTGCCGAAATCGTGTCGATATGCAGCGCACCGATAGGCGCAAGCTTTACCTTATTGGCCTTAATCACCGGTTCGCTGTGGGGCAAACCCATGTGGGGGACGTGGTGGGTATGGGATGCACGGCTCACCTCAGAACTGATCCTGTTGTTCTTATACTTGGGGGTGATCGGCTTGTATAACGCGATAGAAGACAAGCGCACCGCCTCACGCTCAGTTGCCATTTTGGCTTTGGTGGGCGTGGTCAATATCCCAATTATCCATTATTCAGTGGAATGGTGGAGCAGTTTGCACCAAGGCCCTACCGTCACCAAATTTGCCAAACCGTCCATCCATATCGACATGCTGATCCCTTTGCTGGTCATGGCGGTGGCGTTTAAAGTTTACTATGTCATCGCGCTGTTATTACGCAGCCGCAATGAGCTAGTGCAACGTGAGCAAGGTGGGCGTTGGTTGGATGATATTTTGGAGGAAAAATGAGCGAATTTTTGCACATGGGCGGCTACGCCTTTTATGTTTGGACATCTTATGGCATTGCCTTTGCCATCATGCTATTCGGAATCATCAAACCCTTAATGCAACATAAACAGCAATTACGCCAACTCCAGCTTAAACGTAAACGGGGTTTAAAATGATTAAGTTTTTTAAGATGAAAGCCATACGCAGAAACCGCTTGGCCTTGATTTTACTGATGGTGGCAGGTGTGTCTATTGCCGCGTTTTTTGGCTTGCGCTCGTTTAACGAGAACCTGATGTTTTTCTTTTCAACCTCCGACGTGGTTGCGGGCAAAGCCCCTAAAGACCATTTGTTCCGCTTGGGCGGCATGGTTGTTAAGGGCAGCGTCAAGCGCCCCGGCGAAGGCTTGACGGTTAAATTTATGCTGACCGATATGGCGAAAGAAGTGCAGGTTGAATATACAGGCATTTTGCCGGACTTGTTCCGTGAAGGCCAAGGCATCATCGCCAACGGCAAACTCAGCCCGCAAGGCGTGTTTGTCGCGCAAGAAGTGTTGGCGAAACATGATGAAAATTACATGCCGCCCGAAGTGGCGGGCAGCATGAAAACGCCACCCAAACCGGAGAGCGGCAAATGATAGTACCCGAAATTGGACTTTTTTCCTTAATCACCGCGATGACCCTGTCTTTGGTGTTGGCGGTCGTACCGCAACTGGGCGTTCATAAAGGCGTTGCCAAATGGATAGCGGTTGCCAAACCGGTGGCGATAGGGCAGTTTTTGTTCATGCTGTTGTCGTATTTGTGCCTGACCTACTCATTTATCAACCACGATTTTTCGGTGGAGTATGTGGCCTTAAACTCCAATACCAATCTGCCGTTCATTTACCGCATCGCGGCGGTGTGGGGTTCACATGAAGGCTCGTTGTTATTATGGGCATTGATTTTGTCCTTATGGACAGTCGCCGTGGCCTTGTTCAGCAAAGCCTTGCCGATAGAACTCAGCGCCCGCGTGTTGGCGGTCATGGGTACAGTCGCGATTGGCTTCCAGCTGTTTATCATTTTCACCTCCAACCCGTTCTTACGCCTATTCCCTATTCCTTTAGAAGGCAAAGACTTAAACCCCTTATTGCAAGATCCGGGCATGGCCATCCATCCGCCGATGTTGTATATGGGTTATGTGGGTTTTTCCGTGGCCTTTGCCTTTTCTATTGCCGCGCTGTTAAACGGCAAACTCGATGCCGCTTGGGTGCGTTGGACACGGCCTTGGACAGCCATGGCGTGGACATTTTTAACCACAGGCATCGTGCTGGGCAGTTGGTGGGCTTATTATGAGCTGGGCTGGGGCGGCTGGTGGTTTTGGGATCCGGTTGAAAATGCCTCGTTTATGCCGTGGTTAGTCGGCACGGCCTTAATCCATTCTTTAGCTGTCACCGAAAAACGCGGCATGTTCAAAAACTGGACGATTTTGTTGTCGGTGTTTGCCTTTTCTTTAAGCTTGCTGGGTACATTCCTGGTGCGTTCCGGCGTTTTGACTTCTGTCCACGCCTTTGCCAGCGACCCAACACGCGGTATTTTTATTCTAGTGTTTTTAGGAGTGGTCGTTGGTGGTTCGTTAACCTTATTCGCTTGGCGCGGCTCAAAGATACAAACCGAAGGCAAGTTTGATTTGGTCTCCCGCGAAGCCTTAATTTTGGTCAATAACATCCTATTGGTTGCAACCGCCGCCACTATTTTGCTGGGCACACTGTATCCGCTGGTCATTGATGCCTTGGGCTTGGGTAAAATCTCCGTAGGCCCCCCATATTTCAATAGCGTGTTCATTCCGTTAACTGCGCCTTTGGCGGCCTTTGTGTCCATCGGCATGTTGGCACGCTGGCGGCAAGACAAAGTCACCCGCTTCGCCAGCATCTTATGGCTGCCTTTAGTCATTAGCTTGATAGCCGGTACGGTATTGGCCTTTATGCAAGACCATTTTACTTGGGCGGCCTTGATTGGCTTGACCTTAGCCGTGTGGACAGGTTTAACTGCGTGGGCGGTGATCTATGCCCGAATTCAAGACAAAGCCGACAAACTCGCGGCCTTACGCGACGTGCCGCTGAGCATCTGGGCGATGTCGGTCGCGCATTTTGGTATCGCCATTTTTATCGTCGGCATTACCCTAACCGCCACTTACACACTGGAAAAAGACATCCGTATGTCCCCAGGCCAAACCATGCAACTGGCGGGTTACGACTTTAAGTTCCACGGCGTAACCGAAGTGGCAGGGCCTAACTACGATGCCAGCGAAGGCCGTGTCAGCGTCTCCAAAAATGGCGCAGAGATTGCTGATTTGCATCCGCAAAAACGTATCTACCGAGCCTCAGGGATGCCGATGACCGAAGCGGGCATCGACAAATCCATTACCCGCGACTTGTTTGTGGCCTTGGGCGAACCCTTGGACAAAAGCGGCGATTGGGCCTTACGCGTTTATTTCAAACCGTTTGTCCGCTGGATTTGGATGGGCGGCTTGTTTATGGCGGCGGGCGGATTATTGGCAGTTGCTGACAAACGCTACCGCAAAGGCAAAAAACCGCAAGTGGCTGCTACTCCCGTTAAAGCGACTGCCAAACCTGTAGTTAAAGCCACTAAAGCACGGAGGGCCTAATGCGTTATTTATTACCCTTAGGGGCGTTCATTGTGCTGGTGATTTTTTTAGGCATCGGCCTCAAGCTAGACCCTAAAGAAGTGCCGTCACCGTTAATTGGCAAACCTGCGCCCACGTTTAGCTTGCCGCAATTGCACGAGCCCGACAAGCTCTTTACGCCGGAGCAAATGAAAGGCAAAGTCTGGTTGCTTAGCGTGTGGGCATCATGGTGCGTATCGTGCCGCCAAGAACATGTGTACTTAAGCGAATTCGCCCGCATGGGCGTCGCCGAAGTGATAGGCCTTAATTACAAAGACGAACCCGAAGACGGACGGCAATGGCTGAGCCAATTGGGCAACCCTTATGTGCTTAGCGTTATCGACAAAGAAGGCAGTGCCGGATTGGATTGGGGCGTATACGGCGTACCTGAAACCTTCGTCATCGACAAAAAAGGCATTATCCGCCACAAACAAACTGGGCCGGTGGATCCTGAAATTATCCAAACCATCATCCTGCCCTTAGTGCAAACCTTAAACGGCGAGGCTGGCTAATGAAAACCATCGCATTATTAATGCTGCTGTTAAGTTTAAACAGCTATGCAGAAACCAAAGTCTACGACTTTAAAGACCCCGTCTTGGAACAACGCTACCAAGGCTTGACCGAAGAACTGCGCTGTCTGGTGTGCCAAAACCAAAACATCGCCGACTCCCATGCCGAGTTGGCGCAAGACCTGCGCACCAAAGTCTATGAAATGCTCATGCGCGGCGAATCTGACCAACAAATCATCGAGTATATGATTAACCGCTACGGTGATTTTGTCTTATACAAGCCACCGCTAAAAAGCAAAACCCTGATTTTATGGCTAGCCCCGCTGTTGACCGTATTGCTGGGCGGCCTCGGCTTTTGGGCGGTCTTGCGCAAACGTAGCCAACCCCAAGAACACCTAAGCAGCGTTGACAAACAGCGCATCAAAGACCTTTTAGATAGGACGGGCGAATAATGTTCCAGTTCGGTATTTTTGCAGCCTTGTTGCTGCTGATTGCATTGTGTTTTGTGTTAATACCGCTGCTGACCGCACGCGAATTGCCTCAAAGCGCAGAAGACCAACTCAACGTGCAATTGGCGCAAAAAAAATTGCGCGAATTGGATGACGACTTGGCGGACGGCAACCTCACCCTAGAACAATACGACGTCGCCAAAGAGGAACTGGAAGTCAACCTTTACCACGACCTGCAAGCCGATGTCGCGCTCAATGCCGACCCCGACAAAGGCCGCTGGCTGGCAATTCCGCTGCTGTTCTTTGTACCGCTGATTGCCTTGGCGGTCTACAGCATCATCGGTAACACCGATGCCTTTGACCCAGACATTGCTAAAGCCCAAGAACCCGCAACAATGGCAGAAAATGGCGCAGCACCCGCGAGCAAAGCCGAGCAATCCGCGCAAATCAACGCGATGGTGGAAAAATTGGCGGCGCGTTTGGTCAAAGAGCCTAACGACTCCAAAGGTTGGTTGATGTTGGGGCATTCTTACAAAGTCCTGCAACGCTACCAAGATTCCGTCAATGCCTTGCGCAAAGCCTACGCCTTAGTGGGCGACCAACCCGAAGTCCTGCTGCAATTGGCGGACGGCCTTGCAATGGCAAACGACGGCACTTTAAAAGGCGAAGCCACCCAACTCATCGAAAAAGCCATCGCCTTACAACCCGACAACGAAATGGGCTTATGGCTATACGGCATGGCGAAAGCCGAAGCGGGCGACTTCAACGCTGCTGTCACCTACTGGACCAAGCTGCAAAAACACTATAAACCCGACGAACGCGCTTACCAAGAAGTCCAAAAACTACTCGACCAAGCCAACGCCAATCTCGGCAAAGCCCCCGCCGCGCGGGCCGCAGCACCAGAACCCGCCACCGAAAAAGCCGTCTCCGACCTTTCCGGCAGCGTCAACGTCAAAGTGGAATTAGGCGAAGTGTTTAAAGGCAAAGCCAACCCCGAAGACTTTGTGTTCATCTACGCCCAAGCCTTAGCTGGTCCCAAAGCCCCGCTAGCCGTGGTTAAACACCAAGTCAAAGACCTACCGATTTCGGTGGTGTTAGATGACAGCATGGCCATGATCCCCGGCATGAACGTGTCCTCAATGGAAAACATCAAAATCACCGCCCGCATCAGTGCCACAGGCACCGCCACCGCCCAACCCGGCGAAGCGTTTGGCGCCATTGAAATTAAGGGCATGAACCGTAGCGGCATTAAAGCCATCGTCATTAACGACACTATCAAATAAACCCGCCATCCCCGCACGGCTTAAGCCATTAAGCCGTGCGCCCCATCCCAGCCGGACTGCAACGGCTTTAGACGTTGCCGTATACGCCACGTCAGTGTGAGTAGCCTAGCACCGTTGCTGGGCTTCCACTATCCCACCCAATCTACAAGTTATGTAGATTTGAATATCCCATGTAAAATTCGGCTAAACCCGCTCCGTTTATGACGGTTTTCCAATTTAGGAAGCCGACTTACCGCCTTATAAGCCAGAATAAACGGCTTTGAGCGAATGCGAAATGCGGCGTTTCCGGCGCATCGGGTGCGCAGTAATAATAATGAGGTGAATGATGGCTCAAATTGCTATAAATGATATAAATCCTGAAATCGCTCAAGCTTATTTAACAATGAGCGCAATGGGACAACAACAAATTAAAGATATGGTTGAAATATTGATTTTGCAGCAAACGCAATTTGTAAAATCCAATCAAACAACACAACTTATTCAGGCGATAAAAAATTTTCGTGTTAAGCAAGCACTAGCACAAATACAAATTAAGGATTTAATTGAGGAAGGTCGTGAATAGTTTAGTTTTGGATAATTCAGTGGCTATGCGCTGGTGTTTTAAAGACGGCAGCGATACCGATTTGGCTTATGCTGAAAAAGTTTTAGACAGCTTATCGGACACTATTTTTCTAGTTCCTAATCTTTGGCATTTAGAAGCAGTGAATGTATTGGTGCGGGCCGAAAAGCGCCTATGGTTAAGTTCTGAGCAAACGCAGTTATTTTTAGCATTGGTGATGCAGTTACCCATTCAAGTGGATAATGAAACAGCACGAAAAGCGATGACCACCACATTTACCTTAGCGCGTGAATGCAACTTATCCGCTTATGATGCGGCATATTTAGAATTAGCTTTACGTTTCGGCGTGCCGTTGGCAACTTTAGATGTTAATTTGAGAAAAGCAGCCGTTAAAGTAGGTGTGTTGGTTTTTGCTTGTGAAGATTAAGTCACGGGTTAAGTGAGGCTAACAAAAAATTTCACAGGGCGGTATTTAAGGACGGCATTCGCCATCATGCGCGGTAAAACGCTGTTACGGATAGCCGCGTAACATCCTTTATTTTTATGTGAAGAATTTGCTTGAACGAAAATGTAATGAAGTAGGATGGCTAGAGGCAATAGCCGAACCCCATCAAAACCAGACACACTCATTCGTGATGAAAAAAACGAAGAACATCTAATACTTAAATGTAACAAAAATTATCAGAGACTATACGACGTTTGTGATGGGGTTCGGTTCACCTCAACCCTTCTTTCGAGCTGAAACGTAATTACAAATTCAGTCCCATGGGGGAACATGCGGGTTACAAACATGAGTTCCATTCAAGAACTAATTCCTGCTTTAAAGCCCTTTGGGTCACCTTTAAGTAGCAACCTTGATTTACCTAGCTCTGCTCTTAATGCGTCCATGTGCTTTTTGAAGTTTTCCCCTTTTTTCTGATCATCGTCATAACCAAATATCACCAACCTAGGTACAGGGTCAATTTTTAACGTGTTGATGTCAGGGTAATTTTCTAAAATATTCCCAAGAATATTTTTTCCTTTTATATCAGCAGCATTGCGAATTAATTTTTTGTAGGCTGACAAAATATCGGCATTTTGATTTTCTAAAATATGGTGGTATCTGTTTAATTGTGAAATCACTTTAATCTTCCTACTAGGTTCTGCCTTTAGCTCTTTATTTGAGTAAATTTTGGCTTCAAAAAACCGCAACAACAATTTTCCATCCTCTTTTTGAATGGCGCAAAAATCGATTCGTGAGTTCTTTTTTCCAGAATCATCATCTTCATCAGATTTAGCACCAGAAAAAGCAATTTCAGTATCAATTATATTTTGGTTAGCTCGGATTATCTTGTGTACACCTATTTTTTCTATACCGCCATAAGCTTTTGTTGCACCCAGAATATCTTTAAAATCTAATAGCGACGTAATGAAAAGATCCGCATGTTTGGTAATTTTAAACTCCTTATCAATTTGCTCAATGTAAGGGGATTTAATTTTATTTTTTAAAAGATACTTATAATGTATGCTTGCCTTGAGCTTTTTATTTTTTAATTCAACCTTAGCGACATTGCAACCATTGAAATAAACATTCAGATACTTCTCTCGAATAGCTATTAAGGTATCATCATGGTCAGCCAATTTGCGCCACCAACTATTTTCATCTTCATACTGCTTATTAAGTGCGTTGATCATTTCATCTGAAATTTCACGGTCAAATGCCATTTTAGTTTCCTTAGCCATTAAATTTTTGAGTTTTTTGGGTATGCCAATCTATTCAACCCCCATCATCCGCCGATAATTGGAAGTTAGCGCTGTTGCTGCTTTTGGCATATACGGCCATCAATTAAAAGCCCTGTAGGCCAGAATAAGCCGCTTTGAGCGGAAGTACCATCCAGTGCATCGAGTGCGCAGTGCGCCGGAAACGGCAGTTTTCAATCACGTTCAAACTGCCATATTACGGCCTACAAAAGTTACCGTCTAGCCCAATCAACAGTCATGAAGCAATGCCGCAGTGGCTTTGGGCAAAACCGGAATTGTCCACAGCCCTTACCAGCCTGCCGTAATTCCTTATCCCTAGGTGGCGGGAATGCGGGTGGTTATTTTTACCGTGTTCCCTTATCATATAGGCAAAGACCTGCTGTTTTTTGTCGCCAGTTCGGTCAACAGCGTCATGTTTCTCGTTCCCAAACTTTGTTTGGGAACGCCTACCTTCAAGTTCTGCTTGTCGGTTTGACTTTTCAGTAGGGCGTTAAGCGATATGTTCTTTTAACCATTCTTTTAATGCATCGCTCATGCGAGTTTGCCAACCCTAGATAGCGCGGCTGTTTCGACCCTGTGCAAACTAACCGCAACTTAATTTTACATCAAAACCCCGACCGCTTACCCTAATAAGCAGAACGAACACCAATCGACCTCTAGCTTCCATCAGCCATAGTGTGGCTCTTCGCCTTCATGGTTGCTGGCTAAACAGAGATTTCTCTTTCCCAAACTCTGTTTGGGAATGCCTACCTTCAAGCTCTGCTTGTCGGGTTGACTTCGCCGTAGGGCTTTAAGTAATGTTAAGTGGTAAGTTCTCTAGCCATTTTTTAAGGCATCGTTCATGCAAGTTTGCCGACCATGCCTAGTGGCACTTAATGCGTCAAGCACCTCGCGGTCAAAACGTACGGTGGTGGATATTTTGGTGGGGGCTTGTTGTTTGCTACGCCCTTTCAGGCTTAATAGGGTGGTTTGTAATGAGTCGGAAGCCTTGTCAGCACAATTTATTAAACCTTAACCTTCGCGTATACTTTACCGTTCTGTATTTTACGGCCTACTTTTACTATCCATCCACTGTTCAGGTATAAAGCATTAAGGGGAATTTATGAACGTTTTGTTAATAGGCGCTGTGGCTTGTATGACAGCATTAATCGTCTCAGCCTGGCTAATGACTTTTGCCCGCTGGTTTCCTATCCAAGGGATAGACGGCAAATTTTTGGTTGATTACAAGACCATGATACGGGCGCATGTTGATTATGCGTTGATGGCCTTATTTAATTTGGGCTTTTATGGCCTAGGGATTGATTTACCTGTGATTGCTTGTTGGTGCGTGGCAATTGGTGGATTCGCCAACCCAACTGTGTTTGTAATAGCCGCCTTTGACCCTAATTTTTGGGACAAAACAAAATGGAAAGTCTATTCAGCCATCAGCTTTATTATCACCACAATTGGTTTTGTTTGGATAAGCATCACCCTTCTTAAACAGGCTTTATAGCAGTGCACCGGAAACGGCAGTTTTCACTCAGGTTTAAACTGCCTTATTCCGGCCTGTCAGGGCTACAGGACTGGCATCAAAACCGACACATAGAGTTAGAAAGCGGGGATGTATGAACCACGATTCCCCTAGCTTTTTGCACAGCCCCACTTGGGCATTAGGGTGGTTTTGGGAACAACGCTCAACAGTGCCATAGGTTGCCCTGGTTGCTGTTCCGCCTGCCAAAGATCGTAAGTGGCACCGATTCGCCCAGCCCAAGGGATCAAGCCCTCTGTTTCCCGTTTGCGTTCCCCCTAAACCTATTCCCCTAGCCCAGCTAAAGCCACTGCAGGGTAACAACAATACTTAAGAAACCCTCGCCCAAATGCTACAATAAACCATTTTAAACTGCCCAAGAAATTTATAAATGGATGTCATCCAACGTATTGCCGAAGAACTGGCTGTTTCCAGCAAACAAGTCATCGCCGCCGTCGCCTTGCTGGATGAAGGCGCAACCGTGCCATTTATTTCCCGCTACCGTAAAGAAGTGACTGGCGGCCTTGACGATACGCAATTAAGGCAGCTTGAAGAACGCCTGCATTATCTACGGGAACTCAACGATCGCCGCAACGTCATTTTAGAAAGCATCCGTTCACAGGATAAACTGACACCTGAATTGGAACTGGCCATTATCGGCGCAGACACCAAAACGCTGCTGGAAGATTTATATTTACCGTTCAAACCCAAACGCCGCACCAAAGCCCAAATAGCCCGTGAAGCAGGCCTTGAGCCCTTGGCAGATGCCATTATGGCTAACCGCAATGTCATTCCCACCGTTCTTGCCGCCAACTTTATCGATGCCGAAAAAGGCCTCGCTGACAGTTCTTCAGCCCTAGAAGGCGCACGGCAAATCATTATGGAACGCATTTCTGAAAACGCCGACTTATTGGCCCAGTTACGGGAAAGGGTCTGGCAAAAAGGGGTATTGCATTCGACCGTCGCCAGCGGTAAAGAAGTGGCTGCGGAAAAATTTAAAGATTATTTTGATTACCAGGAAGCCATCAACAAAATCCCTTCACACCGCGCCCTAGCCTTGTTTCGCGGACGCAACGAAGACTTGTTGTCATTGACATTAAAACCCGAACCTGATGAGCAGGCAGGACACCAGTTATGCACCCAGTTTGTGTCTAACCACCTTGCCATCACCGACTTGTCCAAACCCGCCGATGCGTGGCTTGCGGAAACCGCCCGTTTTGCCTGGAAAATAAAACTCTACACCCGCATCGACCTCGATTTAAAAATTAGGCTACGCGAAGCGGCTGAGCTAGAGGCTATACGGGTTTTTGCCAGCAATCTAAAAGACTTGCTATTGGCAGCACCCGCAGGCCCCAAAGCCACAATCGGCCTTGATCCCGGTATCCGTACTGGTGTTAAGGTGGCAGTGGTCGATGCAACTGGCAAAGTGCTGGACACTGACACCATTTACCCGCACCCACCGCGTAAACAGTGGGACGAATCTATAGCCAGCTTGGCAAAACTAATCAAAAAGCATGGCGTTGATTTAGTGAGCATAGGCAACGGCACTGGCTCCAGGGAAACCGACCAATTGGTCGCGGATGTCATGAAACAACATACCGACCTTAAATTCACCAAAATAACCGTTTCTGAAGCGGGCGCGTCCGTCTATTCGGCTTCCGAACTGGCGGCCAAAGAATTTCCTGACTTGGATGTCACCCTGCGGGGTGCGGTTTCCATTGCCAGACGCTTACAAGACCCATTGGCAGAACTGGTTAAAATTGACCCGAAAGCCATAGGCGTAGGCCAATACCAGCATGATGTCAACCAAACCCAACTAGCCAAAGGCTTGGATGTGGTGGTGGAAGATTGCGTAAACGCGGTGGGCGTGGATGTCAACACGGCATCGTCGGCCCTGTTAAAACAGGTGTCGGGGCTGTCGGCCAGTGTCAGTGATAATATCGTCGCCTTCCGCAACGAAAATGGCCCTTTTATGAACCGCAAACAACTCAAAAAAGTGCCACGGCTAGGCGATAAGGCCTATGAACAGGCTGCGGGGTTTTTGCGCGTTATGAATGGCGACAACCCGCTTGATGCTTCAGCAGTGCATCCCGAAGCCTATCCAGTGGTTGAAGCGATCATTGCCGACACGGGTAAACCTATACGCGAACTTATCGGCCAAAGCGGTTTTTTGCGGACGCTAAATCCTGTTGCCTATACCAACGAACACTTTGGATTACCTACGGTTACTGATATTCTACAAGAATTGGAAAAGCCAGGCCGTGACCCTAGGCCAGAATTTAAAAGTGTGGTGTTTAAAGCGGGTATAGAAAAGATTTCTGACCTCCAACCCGGCATGAGGCTTGACGGTGTAGTGACTAATGTCGCCAATTTTGGCGCTTTTGTAGACATCGGTGTCCATCAGGATGGTTTGGTACATATCTCGCATTTGTCAGATACTTTTATCAAAGACCCTAGGGAGGCGGTAAAAACGGGGGATATGGTAAAAGTGAAGGTATTGGAAGTAGATGTTGACCGTAAACGTATCTCTTTATCCATGAAATCCGACGCGGAAGCCATCCAACCGAAAATGCCGCGTGACAACCCAAAATCCGCTAACAAGCCAAAACCCCAAGCAACTGCCCAAAATTTAATGGCTAACGCTTTTGCCAAGGCAAGGGCCAACAAATAACCTTAGCTCTGCTATACTAAATCTTACTAACATACCCGCAGGATTTGACATGACTAACAACAAGCGATTTATAGCCGCCCTATTTAGCACCTCCTTGTTTATGGCCTATGCGCCGATAAGCCTAGCGGATACGCCGCAATTAAATTACAGCAACAATACCTTTACCCCCACTACGCAAATTAATGATGGGCAACAAAACCTGACTTATAACGAAAAAATCAGCCAAAAAGCCAAATGTGCCTTGGGCAACTTGACGATGGGATGGCTAGAAATCCCCAAAAATATCATTAACACCACCAATAACAGCAACATTTTTTATGGCATTGTGGGCGGTGGCTTCAAAGGCTTTGTCAATACGGGCGGTCGCATGGGGGTTGCCGTTGCCGATTTATTAACCTTCCCCTTACCCACCAAGCCCATCGCCCACCCGCTGTATGCTTGGGAAGATTTTGATGTAGACACAACTTATGGGGATGTCATGCAGGTGAATAAAACCCCGCCACCTGCCGCCCCCAAGAAAATCCTGTCTGAATCAGCCCAACAGCCAGTGGCCGCCCCTGTTTATCGGGCACCTCCCGTTGACCGTTCCCAACAATACAACCCGCAAACCAACAAACAACTGGACAAGGTATTCAGCGAAGAAATGCAGAAATAATCCAGCGGGGTGTTTAACCCCCAAGCTGACGGATAAGGTTGGGGTGCAAAGTAAAACCATTGCACTCCAACTATAAGACTATCTAGTGAAGATTGGGGCTTATGCCGTGATTATGGAATGCCTGAATCAGGAAGCCTTCCTTAATTCACCCATGCCATTTTGCTTTTTTACCACTTGCAATTGGGCCTTAAAGCGCTTTTGCACGGCCTCCACATGCGAAATGACGCCGACGGTTTTGCCGTGGGTATGTAAATTTTCCAAAGTGCTGATCACGGTGTAAAGTGACTCCGCATCGAGGTTGCCAAAGCCCTCATCCAAAAATAACGAATCCACAGAACGGCCATTATTAGCCAACTCGGCAAGCCCCAAGGCCAAGGCCAAACTCACGACAAAGCTCTCGCCGCCTGATAAGGTCTTAGGCAAACGTCTGGCATTGGCCTGATAAGTGTCTTCCACCTCTAAAGCCAAACCCTGCTCACTCGCTGCCTGCCGCAAATAATAACGGCCACTGATCTTTTCCAAGATGGCGTTCGTCTGTACTAATAATTTATCCGCAAGCCGTCCTTGTACCCGCCGCCGGAACGCCATGCCATTTTCTGCCGCCAATAACGCGGCTTCGGCAAAATGGGGTCGCGCTTGAGCTTCTTGTTGTTGTAATTCGACTGTCAGGGCATCGTGGCGCTGTAGTAGTTGGATTTGCTCCAGCAATAGCCGTTCCCGTTGCTGGGCTTCCATACTGGCCATCTCTATTTTTCGGGTAACACGCCTTAATTGTTCGGCTAATTCCGTACTATTTAACGACGTGGCCATATCCTTAGCCTCTGCGTCCAACTGCTCAGCCATCGCTTCCAAGCTTATGGATTTAGCATCAATCTCCTGTTCCAGCTCTGCCTTTTTACGCTCCAGCTCGGGCTGGGTGCCGATCTGAACGAGTAGCTCGCCAATCTCGGGCAGGCTGGCAAATCGGCTAAGCTGCAATTTTTCAAGTATAGCCTGATGCAACAGGCCAGCATCTTGCTCCTGCTGGGCCAGCAATTGTTCCTTTTCAGCTATGAGTTTTTGTTTTTCCAACAAAGCCAAATGCAGGCTAGTGGATTCTTGGGTTTGCAACTGATCCGACAAGCTTTCTAGCTGGCTGTTGTAGCGCGTAACTTCTGCTTGGCAAACGCTAAGTTTAGCTTCTAAAACGGCCAGTTCTTCAGATAAGTTTTTATGGCGGAAAGCATAGCCATGATATTCCTCCCTACGCTTGTTAAGCCGATTAATCAAGGCTTCCTCTTGGCCTTTACCAGGCATTTTTTCGCCTAACAACATCAACTGTTCCAGCACTTTTTGGGAGAGCTGCCTCTCTTCTTCAAGACACTGCTCCAAAGCCGCCTCAAGATCCTCTTGTTCTTGGCTGAGGCCTTCGGTGCTGTTGCCTAACTGCTGGGCAGCCAATTGTAATTGTTCAATTGCCGCCTCACTCTTGGCACACAAAACTTTAGTTTTTTCTATACTGGCTTGCTTAGACCGGTATTTTGCCGTGAAATGGACAATTTCAGCCAATTCGCGGCTTTCTTTATCGATCAATTCCTTCATCAACCCCAGCTTATTGATCTCTAGGCTGCCATCATGCGTATTCAAACGGCTACATAAACCCAACCATTGCCCACGTAGGTTCTGCAACAGCGCCTGTTTGGCTTGCCCCCTCTCTACCTGTTGTTTGCCGATGCTGATTTTTTGCTCGAAGTTCGCCGCTTTTTCCAGCAATTGCCTTACTTTCGCTTTTTGGTCTATCAACGCCTGTTTAGAGTTCGTTAAGGCTGGCGGATGCTTGGCGTAAGGATGTTGCAATGCGCCACAAAACGGGCAAGGCTTACCGTCTTGTAAATGAACCCTGTCCGCCCCCAGTTTTTTAAATAAGGCTTCGCGGATTATCGATTCATCCAACACCTTCTTAATGTTCTCTTCGCGCTTTATTTCCAACCTGAGCGTCTCAAGTTCAAAATTCAGGGCATCGATGTCCGGTTCAGGCTGGTCTTTACGTTTAAACAAAGAGAAGAAACCAGATCCGCCTGTCAGTTGTTGATGCCTCTGGGCAAGGTTATAAAGTGCCTTGGCATCATTGACCCGCTCTTGTTGGGTTGCCCGTAAAGCATCCAATTCCTCCGGCGAATGCGCCAGCACCATCGCGGCCAATTCTTTGCTGTCGGCCTCCAACTGTTGTTTCAAAACGGCCTGGTTTTTTATTTCTTTGGCAAGATCGGCGCTGTTATTTTTAAGTGACGTGAGTGTTTTATTGGATTGTTTAGAAAAGCCTGTCTGCTTACCGGTTAACTCGACAAGTTCAGCCTTTAGTTTTTTTAACAGCCCAATTTCAGGGAAATCCGTCAACAATACCGCTGCTGCCGCATGATCTTCCAACCATTGACTAAGCGAGTCTAGCACCACCTGTTTTTCTGACATCTGTGCCGCCAAAGCTAGCTCGTGGGCCATTTCAGCGTGTTTGTTCTGACTAAGTTGGCTAACGGCCGTTTGGATTTCGCTTAAAACTTGCTGCTGTTCCGCCAATGATAATTGCGTCAGATTATCTGGGGCTGGCCGCTGACTTCCCGGTATGGATTTAAGCTGTTTAAGCTCTTGCAATAAATCATCCAGCGTTGATTTGCCTTGATGAATTTGATGGTTTTTTTCCCGTTGCGCATCAAAATCCTCTTTAAATAGTAAGGCATCTTGTGCGGCAGCAATCTGATCTAAGGTATTCTGGGTATTTTCTAGCTGCGCCTTTGCCTCTGCCAGGTTTTTCTCTTCGCTTGCAAGCTGCTTTTTTAAGGCGCTTATGTTTGCCTGCATCGCTTGCTGTTGTTTTAACGAATTTTGCTCTTCGCCCAGTTCTGCCAGGTGTTCGGTGAAATCAATCAAATCATGCTCACAGGCTTCTTTTGCTTCCGCTGGCATCAAGGTGATGGCCGCCAGCTCTTGTTTTAACTGATCCAGTTTTTGTTGGGCGCCAGTTACTTTTTCAATAATTTCATTTTTGTATTCGGCGTAAATGTCCGTGCTGATTATTTTTTCCAAAATATCCATGCGTTCGCTATCGAGCGCATTCAAAAATGCCGCAAAATCACCTTGTGCCAACAAAATTGAGCGGGTGAAATTACGAAAATTCATGCCGGTGATTTCTGTAATCCGGGTGCAAACCTGTTGGGGCGTATCGGCCAGCACTGCGCCGTCACTTAGGCGTATCAACTGCATAACAGGGGGGGTTAAGCCGCTGTCAGGATTGTCGTCCATACGGGCAACCTGCCAACTGGATTTATATTTCTCCCCGCCCAAGGCAAATTCAATAATGGCAAAACAGCTGGCGGTGTGACGGGTCATCACATGGGCAGCAGGACGGTCAAACCGGAAGGTTTCACCATATAAACCCAAAGTAATGACATCTAAAATACTGGACTTGCCTGATCCATTTGGCCCTGTAATCGCAAACACCCCCGTATCGGTAAACGGAGATTGTTCAAAATCAATCAGACTCTCGCCTTCCAATGAGTTGATATTTTTGAAATGGATAGTAAGTATTTTCATAGACTAAGGAGACTGCCGAACTGGGGCTTGGGTTTTACAAATCCTGCATTATAACGCTGACAGGGATAATTCCCCAACCTATCAATGGCGCGTTTATACCGCAAGGCTAAATACCCACTGTTTTGGGAAATTTAATTGCCAACAAAGCAATCAATTTTTTGGGCAAAAAAAACCCGCATTAACTGCGGGTTTTTTATTTGCCGACTCTTGATAATCTCAGGGGCCGACAGCCAACATAAGCGTTTAAAGACTTATTATTGGTTTAAAGGTTGTTGTGGTTGTCCATCAACTTGCAACTGTACGCGACGGTTGTTTGCACGACCTGCTTCAGTGTCATTGGTGTCAATTGGTTGAGTCCAGCCGTAACCACGGGTAGTTAGGTTAGGTGAATGGGTGCCGTCAACCAAGTATTTTTTAACAGCCAATGCACGGCGCTCTGACAATGCCATATTGTGTTTAAAGCCACCTGTTTTGCTGGTGTGGCCTTGAATTTCGATGGCCATTTCAGGATGCTCTTGGATACGTTTTGCAACGTTGTCAAGGTTACCGAAGTATTCTGGTTTGATAATCGCTTTGTCATTATCAAACTTAACATCAACAATCCAGCATCCTACGACACTGACTTGGGCACCAGCCAAAGTGGTTGGGCATTGGTCATTACAATCGTTGACACCGTCGTTATCACCATCAAGTGTTGAACAATCAGCAACAGCAACCGGTGTTGGTTCAGGCATTGGGGTTGGTTCAGCAACTGCAGCAGTTGGTTTTGGGCCAAAAGGAATTACAAAGCCAAGGTTAATAACCATGTCATGGAATTCGTTGGTGCCTGGTTGCAAATTGGCATTGAAGTTTTGATTGTAGCGGTAACGCACATCACTGCGGATCAAGAAGTTGTCGCTCACTTCAAAAGTCAAACCAGCGCCCGCTTCACCAATAAAGCCTACGCCGCTGCCGCCATTGTGGCTAGAATTCATCGCACCTAAGCCCAATACGGTATAAGGTGAAATCATGCCGCGTGTGATGAAATATTGCACATCAGCTGTGCCACCGGTCATATCCCAGTTGCCATTGTTGTTAGCGCCATCCAAGCCTTGGTAAAAGCCTTTCACTTCGACGTTGAAATGTTCATCAATCATCTTACCGAAGGCCATACCACCGCCCCAGCCATTATCAGAATTCCGGTCACCACCTGGTTGGACAAATGTACCAAATGGGGCAACATACCAACGGTCATCAACAACATCGCTAGCTTGGGCCGCCTGTACCAGGCCTAGGCTTGACATTACGGCAAGAGCAAGTAAGTGTCTTTTTAACATAACATTCTCCTTAAATTAATTTCAGAAATAAAAACGGTCAATCGTAAAAACAAAGATTAAATTAACTACCAACAAGTGACCTTAACTATAGCCAAGCCAACAGGTAGCACTTTCGCTACAATTTTTACCTATTATGCCACAGTATTTTAAATGTGTCATAACCTTAATTCACTTAATGTAGTAATGGGACACTACTCAGGGAATCCCAAACAATTAACCAGCTTGGTTTAACAAGGCAAGAAAGACTTGTAAAGCACCCTATTGGGCAAACCAACCCTTTAAAATTTAAGGGCAATAAAGACACCTAACAAGCAACGTCGTTGCGGCTAACGGGGTTGTTAGCTTCTTTGAACCGACAAAGTTAATAAATTTAACACAAGCAGTTATAGATTATAGTCTAATTTTGTCAATTGCATTAAAGGACAGCTGGCAATTTTAGTGGCAACAATAATTTTAGTGGGAGCTAGCCCAAGCTGCTGATTGTTTTGCCAACCCTTGACCTTTCCAAAATCAATGCTACACCATTACATCAAAGTCTTCCGTGCAATCCAGACACTTTTGCTAGGTATTTTAGGTTTTATGCAATTTAAGGGCTGCATTTATTGGCGGTAGCGTTATAATGCCAAGCTTTATAATCAACCACTTGAGAACATTATGCTTAAATATTTTCACCTTACCTTTATTTTGCTGTCTGTATTAAGCTTTGTAGGTAAAGTCGTTTTGTCAGAAACCCATCCGTCCATCCTTAAACAAAAGGCCTTTAACATTGGCCCGCATATCATTAATACCTTCTTGTTGCTCAGCGGCTTTGCCCTTGTTTTTCAAGGTGGCTGGTTATCAACAGAATTTGGCTGGCTGATCGCCAAAATGGTGGCCCTATTTGGTTATATTGGCTTAGGGGTTGTGGCTATGCGTAATCGCGGAACAACCCGCTGGCTGGCATTTTCCGGTGCAATGGCCTGTTTTGTTTATATCGGTATGGTTGCAGTGACCAAAAACGCATTTTTCTTTTTTTAAACGTTGGCTAAGCCGCTACAGACAAAAATCAATGCCATTAATTTTTTGCTCCAGCCAGCGTAGCACCTGTTTACCGCTAAGCGGGCTGGCATCATCAAGCGTAAGTGGCTGGTCGTTTGTGACGGTATGCCAACGCTGTAACAGGTTTTTTAATTGCATCTTTTCGTTAGCGGTAAACCGGTAAGCGTCTACCAGCTCTTCATAATAGGGTGGCTCAGGCAAGTTTATCTGTAAAGCCAAGGCTGCCGCTTTGGTCAACAATGTGGCAATAGCCGGAAGATGGGTTGCAATTGAATTGGCAACCTTGTCAGCGTGGATGGCATCCACAGAAGACAATTGATTGTCTGAAATAACTTTCAGGCAAAAAATTAATTCACTGCTAGAAAACCGCACCGCCGTTTCATAAAAAGCAGAACCTTCCATGTCACAAAGATGGGCATGGTTGTAATCAAGTTGCGGTTTTGATGAGGTTTGCAGACTACAGCTAGGACAAGGGGGCGTAATGACTAAGGAGGGGTAATAGCTTTTTTGGTTATCACCATCGATAATTTTATCCGCCAAATACAAGCTACCAAGCCCATGATCCCTATGGCCTGCAATACCGATATTAAGCAATATTGGCTGGTTTAGAGGTCTGAACAGTGCCTGGGTGTAGGCCAATCCCGCAGCCATTGCGCTTTTTCCAAGCCCAGTTACCGTTAAACAAATGTCTTGATTTGAATAAATGGCAAACGCCTGCACATTGACATTTTTTTTTAACCGGAAATGATCCACTAACGGCTTGGCCTCACAGGGCAAAGCGACATAAATAAAAATTTGGGTGGCGGGGGGCATAAATCCATACTCGCTGTTGCTGGCCTTCATCGGCGCTTTTCAAATAATGATGACCATGTTTACCACTACCTTACCAATTATTTTTACTTATACCCATCTCTTTTCATTAATTGAGGCGGTCATGTTTTTAACGGTCATCTTTGTCCTGATTTATTGTTACACACCTAAAGCCAGCAAGCATTGGGTGGTCATGCCCGATTTAAGTTTGTACCAATTTTTAAAATCTTCATGGCTAGGGAAATTACATTTATGGCAGGCATTTTGGCCTTTTTTCTTGCTGGTAAATGCCATACTTTATTATATAGACTACCGGGTGCTTAACGTCACTTATACCATAACCAGTTGGAAAACAGCGCATGGCATGTTGTTTTTGCCTAGCGTATGGTGGGTAACATCAGTCTGGCGGTGCTCTGGCCACACCCGCCATAAAATTTGGAGTAGCGCAGCGCGGGCTATTACCGTTTATTTGTTCATCGACTATTTTTTGCGCTTCATTATCAGCACTTATTACCCAGAAACTTTCTTCGACTGTCGGCTGTTGATCATGAACCACGGCGATTGCCTGTAATCGGCTAGTGCTGCTGACCGAAAAAAGCCAGCCGGAAAACACCAAAGCAACAGACAATATAAACATTTAAGAAACAATATAAACTTAAACACGATATTGGTGCAAATTACAAACACAATAGCACCTAATTGAAGCAACTAGACCACGTTACCCGCAAACACCAATCCCACCTTACCGATTTGGTACACGGGCTTTTGCCCTTGACTATCAAGCGTTGCAAGCATCCTACCCACTTCCAGACCCAGCAAAACCATCTTCGGCACAAGTGTTGCTTACTACTTAAGCAAGCCTAACAGCGTTTACCCGAATGCAAAAACTTCGGCACTAATTTCTACCTGTTATTACCGTACCCAAGATCATTGCACCTAATAGCGAGGAGCAGACCATGTTAAACCTTACCCACATATCTGAAATTCATTTTAGATGGCCTAGCAGCCTGTCAGGAGAAGTGTTGGCATTAACGCTACTTATCGTTTTTGCCCTGCTATCCACCCTTGAAAGCTGCGCACCCCAAAAAAAACAAGCCGCCAAACACCTGCGCCTATCTTACAAAACCAATATCAGCCTGTTTCTTGTAAACAGCATCGCCTTGTCCTTGGTGTCGGCATCGTCATTATTCCTGTTGGCCGAACGCTACTCCAGCCAAGGCTTGCTTAACAGATTACCCAGCCCAGCCCTCAAAGCCATTGTGTCATTTTTAATGCTCGACCTGTTGATGTATCTCTGGCATCGGGCCAGCCACCGCTTTGAATGGCTATGGATGTTCCACAAAGTACATCATAACGACCCTTGTTTGAATGTCTCAACGTCATTTCGGATACATTTTTTAGAACTAATCATCACCCTTATCCTAAAAGCGCTGCTGATCATAGTATTAGGCATCGGCCAAGACCTGCTGATGGGCTGTGAAGCGCTAATGACTGTATTCATCCTATTCCACCACAGCAATATAGCCTTCAAGGGTGAAAAATATTTGGGTAAGATCATTATCGTCCCTGCCCTGCACCGCACCCACCATTCCATCCAACGCCATGAACATGACAGCAACTACGGGGCAGTGTTAACACTCTGGGATTGGCTGTTTGGCACCCTAAAACACTGTAATCCTGACAGGGCCGGCATCAAGAACCCATCCCCACTCGATCTGGTGAACCTGATCAAATTCGGCTTTAGCCTACCGGTAGCACCCCCTACCCCAGCCATTAACCTAGAGGCCATGATTGCTGAAGCGGCCTATTACAAAGCCGAAAAACGTGGCTTTTATCCCGGCAATGAAATCCGGGACTGGCTAGAAGCCAAAAGGGAAATCATCGCTTTAGTTTACGGCGATAAAGCGTTAACGAAAAAATCCAGTGGCTTAAGCCGAATGGATGGTTTTAATAGTGTGGAAACCAATGCTTATGTGTAGCGCCTTTAATTTTTTCAATGGCTTACCAGCGCTTGTTGCTGCAGGTGCAGCTGATGATAATACCGGACGGCTGGCATTGTCAGTGCCATCGCATCAAGCTTGGTTGGTTGGTTTTCTGGTGGGGCAACAAGGAAAAAGTTTATTTTTTGAGCGTTTAGGGTAGAAGCCCCCCCAGCAAACTTCCGTAAACTTGCCAGAATTCGCTATAGGTAAGTGCGCAGGGATGCTCTCCTAGAGCTGGTAGCAACTGTCAGCACCGCGGTCGCCCGCAAACCAAGACACGACTTGCCTCCTACGGCGACAGAGCCCGACATTTCAAGAGTAAATTCGAATAACAGGGGTTCAGAGTAAACTTAAATTCTTGCCAGTTTAACTTTACCCGGCCCACCGTTTTATTTATCCTTACCTTCCAGCCCCTTATCCAACAACCCTACACCCCCTAGCCTATGTCCACCGCACACCGACAACTCGTCAAAGCCAATATTGAAAGTTTAGGTAGCAATATCGACAAGCTATCGCAGCTGTTTTACCGTGAACTGTTCCATATTGACATCAACCTGAAAAACGTTTTTCCTGGTAATGTTGTCTTTTTAAACCGGAAGTTTGCCAATATGCTGGCAACTTTCAAGAACACCGCGCATTTGGAAAAAATCACCGCTTCGGTGGAAAAAATGGGCGAGCGGCATAGTTTAAGATACGGTGTCAGCCCAGATCATTTTGCAAGTGTCGAACAGGCCTTGTTATTGGCTTTACGCCAGTATTTTGGCGAAAATTTTAGCCCCGCATTGGATGCCGCTTGGCAATCTGTGTTTGCGGAAGTGTCGGCGATCATGAAAGTGGCTATGGCCAATACCCCCCTTGATGAGGCCAGTAGCGGCCATTATGACGAGACCACTTATGATTCCGGCTTATTGGCTGAAGTCGGTGGCAAAGACGGTATTTTGAGGGTGCACCAACGCTTTTATGCGGTTATTTTTAAGGATCCGTGGTTGGGTAAGTTTTTTTGGGGGAAACACGAAGATGTCCTCGCCGAAAAACAAAGCCAATTCATGGTGGCGGCTTTCGGGGGTGAAAACATGTACCGTGGCGATACACCTGCGTTTGTCCACATGCACATGTTTATCACCGATGAAATGTCCGATCTGCGGCAAGCTATGTTAAAACAAGCGATTTTGGACGAGGGCTTTAGTGAATCGGTCGCGGAGCGTTGGTTAAAAGTGGATGATTCTTTCCGTAGCAGTATTGTTAAACAATCGATTGATGAATGTGTTTTAAAATGCCTAGGACAGGTACCGGTCACAGCCGAAAAGCCGATAGCGTATCGGCCTGCTTGGAAATCGCTGAAGTGATGTGAAGCAACTGCCCCAGCCAAAGGCCACAATTTCTGGCTGTTTTAGCTTGAATCACGCTGCCAATGCCCTGACTTGCCTCCAGCCTTTTCCAGCAGTTGCACCGAGGCGATGACCATGCCGCGATCAACGGCTTTGCACATGTCATAGATAGTCAGCAAGGCGCATTGGGTGGCGCACAGGGCTTCTATTTCAACGCCAGTCTGGCCATTGGTTTTTACCGTGGTTTGGCAGCGTACACGCTGGTTTTCTGGCTCGGTGCTAAGCTGGATTTCCACATGGGTGATGGGCAAGGGATGGCATAGCGGGATTAAATCGGCGGTTTTTTTGCTGGCCATAATGCCGGCTATCCGTGCAATCGCCAGCACATCGCCTTTTTTGTGTTCACCTGCAATAATCATTTGCAAGGTTTCGGGGTGCATGGTGATATAGCCTTCAGTGACGGCGGTGCGATGGGTGATGGCTTTTTCGCCCACATCGACCATGTGCGCTTCGCCAGCTTGATTAAAATGCGGTGTGTAAGTCATTATCAGTAGAATTAAGTTGTAGAACCGTGTTTGTGATGTTTTATTATCTCTCTTTTCTTAGCCCGTGAACCATTATGTCCATTAAAGTGCGCTATTTTGCCAGCTTAAAAGAATCCGTGGGCCGCCCGGAAGACCATTTGCCGTTTACCCACGCGCTGGCTGTGCATGAGGTCTGGACGGCTGCCAACCCAGGCTTGGCCTTGCCTGAGACGATTTTGGCGGCGGTCAATATGGAGTATGTGAGCTTCGACAGTGCGGTACAAGATGGTGACGAAGTGGCTTTTTTCCCACCTGTCACAGGTGGCTAGCCATGGCCATCAAAATATGCCCAACGGGGTTTGACCCGTACCAGGAAATCCAAGCCTATCAAGCGACCATCGCCCACGGCGGTGCAGTGGGTGCCACCAGTATTTTTATCGGCACGATGCGCGATTTTAATGACGGGGAGTCTGTTAAAGGAATGACCTTGGAACATTATCCCGGTATGACGGAAAAGCAATTAGGGAAAATCGTCAGCGAGGCGCAGCAACAATGGCAACTGCTGGATAGCTTAATAGTCCATCGGGTAGGTGATATATTGCCGACTGAGCCGATCGTGCTGGTGGCGGTGTGGTCATCTCACCGGGGTGATGCCTTTGATGCCAGCCGTTACCTGATGGAAGCCTTAAAAGCCAAAGCGCCCTTTTGGAAAAAAGAACGGCTATTGGCCGATAATGAACGCTGGGTTGCCCATAATACCACCGGTTATATAGGAGCCGAAGCTGGTAAAGCGACATTTGAAATACCCTCACCCTAACCCTCTCCCATAGGGAGAGGGTACTTTGTGTCGCCTAACTTCGTACTCTATAAAACGGATTAACCTGCTGTAGGAGTATCATTGCCCAAGATTGCGCACCACCTTCTATCAAACCGAATCCATGAAAACCCTATACCTGCCACTCTTTGCCTTATTGCTTACCGCGCTAACGGGCTGTACACCGATGGCATATCCGCCGGGTGCAAAAACCAATGCCGCCCAACTACAAGAAAAACTGCTGTTGACCGAAGACGGTGTTAAATTGCCGCTACGCCATTGGCTACCAAAAACTGAACCAACAGCCGTGTTGATCGCCTTGCACGGCTTTAATGATTACAGCCATTTTTTTGAAAAACCCGGCGAGTATTTTAGTCAGCAAGGCATCGCTTGTTTTGCTTATGACCAACGGGGCTTTGGTGCCGCCCCTAAGCGTGGCCTATGGGCAGGTGAAGGTGCCTATACAGACGATGTACGCACGCTAGTGGGACTGCTCAAACAGCGCTACCCCAAGCGTCCGATTTATTTGCTGGGTGAGAGCATGGGCGGGGCCATTATTATGGCCACCATGAGCCAAACCAACAAACCCGAGGTAACGGGCATTATTTTGGCAGCGCCCGCCTTGTGGGCGCGTTCAACCATGCCGTGGTACCAAACCAGCTTGCTGTGGACATTGGCGCATACGATGCCTAACCTGACCTTAACGGGTGAAGGGGTGCATGTTATGCCATCAGACAATATCCCCATGCTCCGCGCCTTGGGCAAAGACCCTTTAGTGATCAAAGGGACGCGGGTGGAAACCATCTATGGGCTGACCGATTTGATGGACAGTGCCTTTAATAGCGCAAACTTGCTACACGAAAACACCTTGCTGTTGTATGGTGAAAAAGACGAGATTATCCCCAAACAACCCACCTATACTTTTTTGCAACAATTTCTCGCCACCGATACCCAAACCAAAACCGTGGCCATTTATCCGCAGGGCTACCACATGCTATTACGCGACTTACAAGCCTCTATAGCTTGGCATGATATAGCCGTTTGGATTAACAGCAAGCCCCCAAAACTCCCCTCGGGTGCCGATAAACAGGCCTTGAAAATTCTAGCGGCGCAAGCGGCAAAGACCAGCAATTTTTCCGACTAACCAGAACCACCTTCCACCCTAAGCGGCAAGCAAAAAGCCCAAACCGGGCTTTTTTTTATGCCAAAATCGACCCAAAAAAATCCCATACCTTAAAAAACAAGCACCTGGCCCAGGGTGTTTTACAGTGCCAGAAAAATCGGTTGTTTTTCTTAAAAAACACTATATATTGTGTTCATAAATTTAAAAACACCTATATATAGACATTAAAACCAAGATCACCCAGACCCTTTAAGGTGCTGATTTATGGTTTCTTTTTACTCACCAACCCCATTAACGTCAGGGAAATCCCCCATGTCAGCACATCTTCATGTCATTGCCAACAACGTCACCGAAATCCCTTTTCAAGATGCTTCCATGGACATCTGGGACACCAAATACCGCTTAAAAACCAAAGATGGGGTGGCACTAGACGGCTCAATTGATGAGACCTACCAACGGGTCGCCAAAGCCTTGTCTGAAGTCGAAAAAGGCAACCATAAGCAAGAGCAGTATTACAAAGAATTTTTATGGGCGCTGCGCCAAGGGGCCATCCCAGCCGGACGGATTATCTCCAATGCGGGCGCTTTGGCGCACAAACCGTCAACCTCCACAATCAACTGCACCGTGTCCGGCACCATAGCCGATTCCATGGACGATATATTGGGCAAAGTGCATGAGGCGGGGCTTACATTAAAAGCTGGCTGCGGAATCGGTTATGAATATTCAACACTACGCCCAAAAGATGCTTACGTCTCCGGCGCTGGTGCGTACACGTCCGGGCCGCTGTCGTTCATGGACATCTACGACAAAATGTGTTTTACCGTCTCTTCCGCAGGTGGACGGCGCGGCGCGCAAATGGCGACATTTGACATAGGCCATCCCGATGTCATCGAATTTATCCGCGCCAAACGCGAAAATGGCAGGCTGCGCCAATTTAACTTGTCGCTGCTGATCACCACGGAATTTATGCAAGCGGTCAAAAATGACCAGCCTTGGCCGCTGTCATTTCCGGTCACTGAAAAAGAAGTCAAGCTGGATAAATTGGACTTAAGCGATAGCAAGCAAATCATCTGGCGCGACTTGCCCGTCAAAGACGGCTATGTCGTCAACAACGACGGCTTTATCGCCTGCAAAATCAGCAAAACCATCCCCGCCAAGCGCTTGTGGGACATCATCATGAGCTCCACTTATGATTATGCCGAACCCGGTTTCATCCTCATCGACAAAGTGAACGAGATGAACAACAACTGGTTTTGCGAGAAGATTCGGGCGACGAATCCATGTGTGACGGGTGATACATGGGTACAAACAGGACAAGGGCCAAAACAAGTCAGCGCTATCTTGGGTCAACAAATAGACGTGTTAGTTGATGGGCAAAAGCATCTGTCCGGGCATGAAGGTTTCTTTAAAACAGCCACTAAAGAGGTCGTCAAATTAAAGACTAAAGAGGGTTACAGCCTACGCCTAACCCATGACCATAAGGTGCGTAAAATTACCCGCCTAGACCGTTATAACTTAGAAACGGAATGGTGTGCGGCAGACCAACTTCATGCGGGCGACCAAGTTTTGTTGAACAACCACCGCCAACAGGCTTTTTGGCCTGGAAACCACAGTGAAAACCAAGGCTACTTAATCGGCTTGTTGGTCGGTGACGGCACATTAAAAGAAGATAAAGCCGTATTGTCCGTTTGGAAAAATGCGAAAATCGTCAATAGCAGCACTGATACGCTGAATGCTGGTGTTGAAGCGATCATGGATAAAGTGATGGCGGCCACTGGAGAATTTAACACGCGGAGTGATTTCAAAGGTTGGTTTGAAATAGCCGGAAGAAATGAGTTTCGGCTTAGCTTTGCCCAGCTCAAGACACTGGCCGAAGAATTGGGCATGACCCCAGGAAACAAATGTATCAGCCCAGCACTAGAAACCGCTTCCAGTGATTTTTACCGGGGCTTTTTGCAGGGATTTTTTGATGCAGATGCTTCTGTCCAAGGCAGCCAAAACAAAGGTGTGAGTATCCGCTTGGCCCAATCCGACCTGCCACGATTAGAAGCCGTGCAACGTATGCTACTCCGGTTAGGCATCAACTCAACCATTTACCGTAACCGCCGCCCCGCAGGCATAACAAAACTGCCTAATGGCAAAGGCGGCGTTGCTGATTATCAAATTTCCCCCCAACACGAATTGGTCATCAGTGGCGATAATTTGGCCATTTACCAAAAAGCAATCAACTTTGCGGACTCCCATAAAGCCGCACAACTTGATTTTGCCTTAAAAAACTATCACCGTTCATTAAACCGTGAACGCTTTGTCGCTACTGTTGAATCCATCACAGCCGACGGCAACGAAGCGGTGTACGATATTCAAGTGCCAGGAATAAATACCTTTGATGCCAATGGCTTACATGCACATAATTGCGGCGAACAACCGCTCCCGCCTTACGGTTCGTGCCTTCTAGGCTCCATCAACCTTACCCGTTTTGTAAAAAAACCATTTACCCAAGATGCCTATTTTGATTGGGAAAGCTACCGCAAAACCATACGGATTTTTACCCGTATGCTGGACAACGTCGTCGAAATCAACGGCCTGCCTTTGCCACAACAACGCGAGGAAATTATCAGCAAGCGCCGCCACGGCATGGGTTATTTGGGCTTAGGTTCAACTGTCACCATGCTGGGCATGAAATATGGCGATACGCCGTCTTTGCACTTTACCGAAGAAGTCACCAAAATTTTGGCCGTGGAAGGTTGGAAGGCTGGTTTGTCATTGGCGAAAGAAAAAGGCGCAGCGCCTGTCATGGAGCAACTCTTTACCGTTAGCGGTGAAATGCTGCACAAACGCCCGGAAATGATCACCGATGGCTATAAAATCGGCGACCAAATCCCCGGCAAAGTATTACATGCCAAATACAGCCGCTATATGCAAAAACTGGCAAAAGAAGAACCCGAATTGGTGGCGGGCTTGATTGAGTCTGGCGCACGCTTTACCCACCACAGTTCCATAGCGCCTACCGGAACTATTTCGCTGTCTTTGGCAAATAACGCCAGCAACGGCATAGAGCCTAGCTTTGCGCACCATTATTCACGTAATGTGATCCGTGCCGGCAAAAAGTCCAAAGAAAAAGTTGATGTGTTTTCGTTTGAATTATTGGCGTACCGGGAAATGATCAACCCCAACGCCATGCCCTACAGCGACGACCCAGGGCAAAAACTGCCCGATTATTTTATCGCCGCTGATGATGTCACGCCCAAACAACACGTTGACATCCAAGCCGCTGCGCAAAAATGGATAGACTCGTCGATTTCCAAAACCGCCAACGTGCCCACGGATTTCCCATACGAAGACTTTAAGTCGATTTATGAATACGCCTACGACCAAGGGCTAAAAGGCTGCACCACCTTCCGCTTCAACCCCGAAGTGTTCCAAGGCGTGTTGGTCAAAGAATCGGATTTGGAAAACACCACGTACCAATTCACCCTAGAAGACGGCGAAGTGATAGAGCTTAAAGGCAATGAAGAAGTCGAATATGACGGCGAACTGCACAGCGCGGCGAATTTGTTTGATGCCCTGAAAGAAGGCTATTACGGCAAGTTTTAAGCCTAGCCTAGGCTTGCTGCCCGCGCGGGGGTCATCTCGTTCCCAAGCTCCAGTTTGGGAATACCTATGACCAAGCTCCGCTTGGCGTAGCGGATACATCAAGCAGAGCTTGAAGGTAGGCATTCCCAAGCAGAGCTTGGGAACGAGAAATCACTGCCATCCATTTTAATACACAGATTGTATACATCCGCGCCGTATTGACACATCAAGAGTACGATTTATGGAAACCTTAACAGCCACCACAACACCCCAAGCCATCAACCATTATGCCGCGCTATGTGCGACCATTCCGCTTTATCCGATAGCGGATGAACACGATTACGAAACCGCCGTCAACGTACTCAACCGTTTGCTGGATTTGGGCGGGGCAGATGAAAACCATCCGCTTGCCCGTTTAGTAACCGCATTAGGCGTATTTATTGAACACTACGAACAGCAGTTGCCAGATCCACAATAACGGCAGCCGCCAATACCTATGACCAAGGCCATCAACTTAATCGCCTTTATGTACACTTATTAGGAACACCCCCAATGGCACACAGCATCAACAAAAAAATCATCAGCTACAAAGTCATCAACCACGAAGAAAAAGCCGCTGCCGAGCAAGCACAAGCCGAAGCGCAAACCCAAGCCGAAAAAATGGACTTGGAAAGTATGCACGAAAACGTCACCCGACCCGAAGTGCTGTTTGGCTCCACCTACAAAATCAAAACCCCACAATCAGAACATGCGCTATACATCACCATCAACGACATGATTTTGAACATGGACACCGAATACGAAGAACGCCGCCCCTACGAGGTGTTCATCAACTCCAAAAACATGGAACATTTCCAATGGGTGTTGGCCTTGACGCGCGTTATCTCGGCCGTGTTCCGCAAAGGCGGTGACGCGTGTTTTTTGGTGGACGAGCTTAAATCGGTGTTCGACCCCAAAGGCGGTTACTTTAAAAAAGGCGGTGTGTTCATGCCGTCATTAGTGGCAGAAATTGGCTGCACTATCGAACAACATCTGAAAAAAATCGGCATGCTCAAACCGCAGGAACTCGACAACCACCAAAAACAATTCCTAGAAGCCAAACGCAAAGAATTTGAAGCCATCCACAGCGACACCTCAATACTGGACGAATCCGGCAATTTCCCAGCCAAAGCCCTGTTATGCGCCAAATGCCAAACCAAAGCCATGGTATTGATGGATGGCTGCATGACGTGTTTGAATTGTGGGGAGAGTAAGTGTGGGTGATGGGCGTGGCTTCATATCAAAAGCAGCAGGCCGTAGGTCGGTTTCGTCGATAGGCAAACCGCCATGCCGAATGTAGCATCAAGCCCAAAAATGCTGGATTGCCTATCGGCGAATCCACCCTAAATTTATACGCCTTAAGGGTTTGGGAACGAGACAATTTACATTTTAAAAATCATTTTAGACAAACAAATGGCGTAATGTTTCGCGTCAAATTAGGATGTCTAATTATAGTTGAACTAAACCGCTGACGCGGTGGCAGTTCCCCTCAGCATTTCGGTTAATGACTCTGTTGGGTTGACTCAAAAAAACGGTTACCTTGGAAATCAGGGAATGTTCCCTGTTTTTCCGAGG
>JAPLRR010000003.1 GCA_026399075.1 Methylococcales bacterium | reverse complement strand
CCGCTGCCACCCAGCTTGCCCAGTGCCGTCTGGATCAATCCGCCCATTAACATTCAGGAGAACCACGACCAGAAAGCACACATCAGTTAGACACTAAATAAAACAGCTTGGTGTCCCAAAGTCATTGACACATTCCGCTTGGGCTAGGCGGTATTGGTGCATATTTTCTTCCGTGATGCCTGTAATTAAATCGCTTTTACCTGCATAGGGTTGATTAGGTTTGGTCAGCCAATCAGAAAGTAGCTCATAAAGTAACTCATGCGTATCGCCTTTGGATTTGTAAAACGCCGCCGCTTGTCCTAAACCGTTGATATGGATCATGGCGGGTAAGGCGGATGCGTAGCTTTTGTATTCGGATTTATTAACCCTGTGATTATGCGCTGCATTTTGTACGCGCTCTAAGGCAAAGGCGGCGCGTTGTTGTTGTATGGTTTGCATTACTTACTCTCCAATACTTTAACAATACACCAACCCATGCCCACCGTTTCATTGCCACCTAATTGTAAATACGGATTTTTAAAAAGCTCTAAAACCAGTTTTAAAATAGCTTGTGCAGACTGTGTATTGTCTTGTTGGCGTGACGCATTGGCACTTAAGCCAATGTATAACAAGGTTTCAGGTGGTAGCGTTTCTTCATACCATAATGCTCCGCCCGTGGTTGTTTTGGTTAAAGAATCCAAAGCGATATGGGCATTAACAGGCGTGGCGTGATTAACTAAATGGGCGAAACTATCATCACTGACAATGACTAACTGTTTTTCCAGTGCTTGCTTTGCATCGTTTCGTTGCATGAGTTGAGCCAATGCCGTTATTATTTCGCTTAAATCGTTTGTTTGAATTTCAAAACGGTATTCTTCGAGAAATAAACTACCAACACCACTGTGAACAATAGCCTGATTTTCATCAATACCATTAAGTTCTGAAAGTTCAAAATCCACAGGTAAACCCAAACGCAGACTATCTTCTTTATACCGACGCAACACATCTGGACAAGTCACCCATTTAAACTGTGAAGTTAAAGAACGCACGGGGAATAATAACAATCTAGCATCGGTAACGATGATAGCCCCTGCTGAATCACCTGCTTGTTTAGGTGGTGCGCCATAAACGCTGACAATAGCATCATCTGCTTGAATCTTGTCAGCATAACTTTTAGCATCTTTGGGCTTTTCGCCCTCCAGCTTTGCCATAATTCCCTGCTCGGCTTTATCGCGTAACGCGCCTTTAACCGCTGAACCAAACACGCAAGGATAGCCATTATGCCCTTCGCGCTGTATTGGTAAATCAATAATACCCGTTTGAGAACCTGCCCCCGCATGAATAGAAGTTTGCGCCAATAAACCTAATAGTGCCGTTGTTGCTGTCATGAGTGGGTTTCCTTATCGTCTATGCTGTCATGTTTAAACCAAAAACCCGCAGTGAATAAACCGCGTCCTAATTGGTTATCTAGGGAATTTTTGTTATCAGAATCAATCTGGTTGGGTTGTAGTTTTTTAAGCGCGACTTTTATATCCCCTTCAACGGTACAGTAAAAAACACTACCCGCTGGAATCAGGCTGCGCACAGGTTTAGCTTGAAACTTACGCAAATCCCAACCGCCTTCGCGCAACACTTTACCAATCACCGCGCAATGGAGTGTTAAAGCAACGCTATTGATTTGTCCTTGCCAAACGGTGGTTTTACTTTCTGGTTCAGTTTTTTTAAAATCAGGTAAGGGCGTGTAGCCCTCTAGTTGTGGCATATACACGGCTGACAATAACACTAACTTAATGCCTAATATGTCAGTTTTTGAATCGTCGATTTTTATCAAGTTATTGCTTATCTCAATTACATCAAAAGCCGCTCCACGTCCTTCACCCCCTAAGCGGGTAATGCCAGAGCGTGGATATTCTGTTGCATTTAAACCCTCAACATCCACTTCGATAGCAACTGAGTTTTTAGGACGTATATGTTGGGTTTGATAAAGCATTCCTTTTTCAGCAGTACGGTGTTGATTGTTTCTACCTATACCTAAACGTGCTTCATGTTTGAATAACTCAGACGAGGCTATTAATTCGCTGGTATCGGGTAACTGTCCATTTAACACCTGGCTTAAACCTGCTAGCGTTAGCCAATAACCATCCAACGGTTTAATGCCTTTTATATCTTTAGGTGCAACCGCTAAACAAACGCCTACGCCTAAATCACACTGTACGGGTTTGCCGACTTGTAAAAAATGCAGGTCTTTAATTTCAGCTTTTTCTTTGATAGCAACTAGATGGGCAGGGACAGGATACAATCTTTCCCAATCGTGAGTTTTTGGATTTTTTCGACTTAAAAAAACACCTTTTAAGCGCATATTACCTAATGAGTCGCTATCGCCAATTTGTGTTTGTAATTCAGGATAGTTTTTTGGATAGTTCGACCAGATAACCCCGTCTTTTTGAGAATCCCCAATTACCGAACGAATAGCCCCCGCCATCGTCACAGGTGAAGGCGGAAACACACTGCTTAATTCAGAACCGCCAATAGTGTCAAACGGACGTGACTCCCGAAAAAACAAACTATCGAATGCAGTAAAACGCCAAGTGAGTCTGCTCATACATTCACTCCTTTTTGTGCTAGAAAGCGGACTAATAAAGCGGCATCGACAAAAACTTTATCATCTCTTCGCCAATCATCTGGGCTTTTTGGCTTTTGGTCATCACGATAAATAGGGCGGCATTGTTCTAATAGTGGACGCACCACAGCTTGTGCGTGTTCCATTCGTTGGGAAGGCTTGTAATTCTTATCACAAAGCCCCGATGAAAAATACTCAGCAGCCATTAATTCAACCGCTTGATCCGCACTAAGAGAAAATGTCTCGGTATCATCAGAAGGTTTTTTATCTTTATTAGACGGGGGATTTAACAACTCAAATCGCTCGCGGATTTTGTACAAAAACTTATTGCTAAGCTGTCCGTCTTCATCATCGGAGGCAAATTTCTCGGCTAAGCGTTCTAAAACCAGTTGTCCATCTTCAATTGCACAATCCCAAGGTCTTGCCCATTCCAAAATCTGATTACCAGACTTCCAAACCCTAACCGCTAAAGCATCACGTCCATACGTTTCTTTAGCCACGGTATCCAACAACTCATGCGCATTTTTTAACACCTTTGTTAAAGGCATTTTAATATGAGCAAAAACTACAGCCGCAGAAATACTGGTGCTGATTTTTTTGGCTTCTTCCGTTACCAATCCATTTAACCCAACAAAAATACTGGTATATTTATCGCGTATCGCTAAAGCACAGGAGAGCGCGTCTTCAAGCGGCAATATCGCCAACACATCATCACCACCCGCATAAATCAAAAAACCGTTATGCTTCTTAACCAAGTCTGGAACACTGGCGGTAAAATCACCCAAGCCTTTTGTAATAGCGGGCTCTTTATCGGTATCGCTCATTTGCTTACCCAAGCTATCACCATCCATCATTAACACTGCATAAAATGGTGTGGCTGATTGAATATCTGGCTTTTCCTGAGTAACTAACTTTTGCAAGGTTTTTAATTCCTTAAGAACCAATCCAGCTTGCTCTTGGTCATCATAAATATTGGCATTTTCTAACGCCGATTCAAAAAACACATTGCCGTCTAACGCTTTCCATTTATGAGACGTGTCACATATTTTAATGCACGCAATTTGATTTCCCCATTCGTTATAATTACCCTCAGTCAACTTAATAGCCGCATCATGAAACCGCCAAATCTGGGTTTCAACATCAGAATAATGTTGTGCTTGAACCAGTACATTTTCCAACCAATGCACCGCCGCCATATAAGCAACTGACGGTCTACCTGCTTCAACTTTCCAGCCTTTCAAAGTCCAGCCAGTCATTGGTTGATTGACTTGATCAAAATAACGCACAAATCGTCGTTTGATAAAAGCAATCGCGCACAAATGCTCATTGACCCGTAAATCGCTCTTTATTCCCGTTTTACCTTTACGAATCTTCTTCCAAAATGCCGTCAACTCATCGGCGTTAGGTTTTGGAACACCTGATAACTCCTGCCAACCATCCATCATCATACATTTCACCCCTGCTTCTTCGGGGGGTAAATAAGAACGCCAATTTTTGCGCACATCCAAGGCTGAACTGTCTTTTGAGTCATCACTAATCACCCAGCTCAATTCCCAATAATACTTAACTTGTCTGTCCCAAATTTCTTTGGTTTTATCATTGTTGATGGCGTTTAAATCGCCCTCATACACCTTATCCGCTAAGGCTTTCCAAGCAGTGTTGACCGCATAAACCACCGCTTGCGGGTCAAAACCTTCATTCACACTGGCTTTAAAACGATTCGGCACACTGCCATGTTCAGGCGCTGGATTTTTGCCTTTACCTTCCAGCCACAACAAAAAATCATCGTCTGGTTTAGGAAAAATAATCTCGCAACCGCCTTGTTTTTTGACTGCCTGCATGGCTACTGCTGACAACCACGATAAAATAAACGAACCTGCCCAAAAATCACGGGTACGGCGAGCTTGAGCGATAAAACCTTGGACGGGGGCTAGGGAGAAATGGAAGTATTGAATAGTCATCATTACACCGCCTGCCAAGTGCTGAATGTATTTAGATAATCTGTAATGACTTGCCAACTTGTAGCTGGGTTGACACTATCGACGTTATCCCAACGATTGCCTATCTTTTGTTGTATTTGTACTTGGTCATTTACGGCTAAGAACGTAGCAGGCAAAAACGATTGAATAATCATTGTTTCTTCGTTCGGAAATTGATGAATATGAATAAACACAGGTGAAGCGCGGCGTGAACGTTTTGCTTCGTCATTTTGATTAGTTGCTTGGACATCTAATCTAAATTCGCTTCTTGGTCGAGTGGACAAGTTATAAGAACGCGGTAAACCAAAAGTAATACTTTCAGGTAATTGTTTGGTAAGCACTGCACGCTCTGTATAGTCATAAACAATGTCATGGTCTGTTTGTTTATGGCTATAAGCGTTATGGTTGGCGGGTATGCGATTAATACGATGACCGCCACCCGCATCAAATCCCCAGCCACGAAAAAGCTGTATATCTTTAGCTATATCACCAAGTATTTCCCAAGGTTTTTGTCTTTTTGTGGGAGAACATAAAATTCTGGATGATTGGCTGAATGCCGTATAAGGCGGTTCATTTACCGCGCTTTTATCAATAAGTCGTCCAAGCTTTTCTAAAACAGCCTGACGGTTTTGTGGTAACGCAATGATTTCATTATTCACTTTTAACTCAGTAATACTGATAGAACCTAAGCCTTTACGTTGCCGACTGCCTAAGCCGCCTAACAAACCCCATAGCAGTAAAAGATTTTCAAGTTCTTGTTGATAGTGTGAATTTTTGCAGTAGAGCTGGACAGAAAAAGAACCGCTAACAATGGCAGAGCGTAGATAATGGTTTGCATGATTTTCATATTTAATCAAACCAAGCCCCAGTAAATACGACTGCCATGCTCCATTTAAAGAGTAGTCATTATCCAATTTGCTAGCACTTAAGCTCTGAGTATTATCCGTAACCCGCAACAAAAATGCCCCTTGTCCGCCCGTTTGTTCATCATTAACCGTTTCAGCCAAACCGCCAAATAGCTTTGCTTCTTGTGCGTGTAATTCACGCAGAGCGGCGGCTTCATTATTGTTTGCTTCTTTTAAAGCCTTTCCCCAATTTAATGCTCGCCACCAGAAACGTAATGCACCTTTAACGGACGTGGGGCTGATATCGCTTGCTTGTTGATTAGCGTCACCGATGAACATGGGGGTAACGATGCGATAGCTGGCTGTGATTTTGCTGGGCATAAACGCTCCTGATGGTTAAAAACATTTAACACGGTGAGGGAATGTTACCAGCTAATAAGTCTGGTAGCTAATAGAAAGCTGGGGCAATAAAAAACCTAGTAAGTTTAAAGACCTGCTAGGTTTATTTATATTTCAACAGCCTTAGCGGCTAGTGGGTCTGCGACCTCAAACAAGGGCAGAGACTTTGCAGCAGTGGTTGGTTTCAACAGCCTTAGCGGCTAGTGGGTCTGCGACGCAACTGATCCAGTTGCTGCACTTGCAATTATGTTTCAACAGCCTTAGCGGCTAGTGGGTCTGCGACAAAATCTCCTATGATCCTGAAGCTGCATTCATAAAGTTTCAACAGCCTTAGCGGCTAGTGGGTCTGCGACTCAGAAGGCGAAGTCTTTTTAAAGAAATTAAGGTTTCAACAGCCTTAGCGGCTAGTGGGTCTGCGACCCTGGGTTAGACTTCCATACTGCTAACGGTATATTGTTTCAACAGCCTTAGCGGCTTGTGGGTCTGCGACAAATTGTTGAGGCGCTTGATGGAGTTTGGCTAGAGTTTCAACAGCCTTAGCGGCTTGTGGGTCTGCGACACTGACGTGAAGTTATCGTTAATTGCCAAAAAGTTTCAACAGCCTTAGCGGCTTGTGGGTCTGCGACCTAACCACGGGGTTGGTTTACGATGCCACGGAAGAGTTTCAACAGCCTTAGCGGCTTGTGGGTCTGCGACTGCTTACGCTAAGCTAGACATAGTAATTTTTAAGTTTCAACAGCCTTAGCGGCTTGTGGGTCTGCGACAAGAAATTATTGAGATCACAGACGATATCATTTTGTTTCAACAGCCTTAGCGGCTTGTGGGTCTGCGACACGACACCAAAGGTACGACCAAACACTGGTTAGAGTTTCAACAGCCTTAGCGGCTTGTGGGTCTGCGACCTGGTTGTTTTTATACCGTATACGACGTAAAAGAGTTTCAACAGCCTTAGCGGCTTGTGGGTCTGCGACTGTCTTTGGCTGGTTGCGCTTCTTTCCAGAAAAGTTTCAACAGCCTTAGCGGCTTGTGGGTCTGCGACTTTATACAGCAAGTGCTAAATTATGATAAATGGTTTCAACAGCCTTAGCGGCTTGTGGGTCTGCGACTCTGGTAAAAGACAAAGACCGTGCACAACAAGGTTTCAACAGCCTTAGCGACCCCTGTTTGACGAACCTCTTTCAAATTGTCGCACACCAAGGGTATTTTAGGGTTTTTTAGTCGTTTTTTCAAGAAATTTGACTTGTTTTTCATGGCGTGACGTGCGATTTTTAAAGTAAAAAATAGCTTTATTTTATATTTCAATGATTTTAATCGTATTTTTAAAGAACCGTGCTTTTTATCAGCGATTTTTAAAATCACGCGTCAAAACAGTTAAATGGGGTTAATTAACCAACAATACCTTCGCCAATCAACTTGAGTAATTGTGGATATTGGAAGATGGGGGAAGGGCAGAAAAGGTAGAATACAGTTTCTGAAAAAGCATCCACACCCAAACTGGCCATGGACGAAATCATAACAATACTGGACACCCTGAGTCCACACTTAAACCCACGCACCCTAAGGCAACTGACGCTGATTGTGGAGGCCGTGCTGGCAATGACAGGGCGGGTGACGATGCTGGGCGTGTCGCGCTGGACTGAAAAAGGCGGCAGCTATCGGACGGTGCAGCGGTTTTTTAAAGGAAAGATAGACTGGCCGACGCTGCGTTGGCAGCTAATCAAGCCACACACGACGGAAATGAAAGGGGCATGGCTACTTGTCGGTGATGAGGTCATGGTCACCAAATCCGGCAAACATACGCATGGGCTGGGGATTTTTTTCTTCAATTTTCAACAAGGCGTTGCCCGGCCTGTGTTTTTTGAACCTGTCATTGGTGTCGGTGGAAACCCTGGTCGCTTACCCTTTGATCACCGAACAACTGGTGCGCGGCGATGTCCAGGCATCCGCCCCCAAAGCCGCCAAGCCTAAAAACGCAATGCCCGGCAAACCGAAAGGCAGCACCAACAAAAACCGAGAAGACGTGGCGCTATCACCTTTCCAAACACAGCTGCAAGCCTGCATCCGTGCGTGATTGGCCCTGACAGGCGTACAACGAACTAAATTTAGAACAAACGTGTAACTAAATTTGAAACTTTTTGAATAAGATAGTTTTTGGGTGGTGTTTTGTCTGAATTATTTGTTTTTTATGTTTACCGCATCATTATCAACCCGTTGATAATGATGTAGTATTAATGCAAATTGCGAACTAATTTTGAAACTTTTAGAATAACGCGAAGTAAATTTAGAACTTTTTGAATGAAAATTGCTGTTTTCAAAGGACTTGGCTGCGTTTGCTAATCAATTATCGGTAAAACCGGATACAAATTTGCGGAATAATGAGTTGAAAAATGAGGGGGGCTTAACAAAAACCCCCTTACTGCCGCATCCATTCGCTTAGTGGCATACAGCGGGAAAATGATATAGCCATCTCGTGTCCACATTTAGCCAGGGCCGCCAGTTTGGACTCTTCGGTTTCTATCGGTGGCAACAACGCCATCCATAAATCAATGGCAGTAGGCGGGTGGTTCCGTGATAAAAATGCCGGTGTCAATCCAAACGCCAAAGAACGTTCCAAAGCGCCACGCCAATAGGCTAGGAAAATAGGGTGATCGGTCGGCCCAAGCTTAGGGCTATAGGCATCAACGCGATGGCTTTTGTTCGGACGGGTTGTTGGTATGTCACTTTGATTACCATCCTAAATGTAGATGCCTTGGTTATGCAGCCAGATTAGAATTGTTCAAAAAGTTCTAAATTTACTTCGCATTATTCTAAAAGTTTCAAAATTACTTCGCAAGACAGCGAAGTAAAAGTCAGAACAAATTAATTTAACCGATATTTAACAAAATGATTTATATGATTTTTCTAAATTATATTTTGTTCTAAATTTAGTTCGTTGTAAGGTCGTCATCCTGGAAAAATCCGGATCACGGCAAGCGAACCCCTATGATCTCATGGCGGCACGCATCCTGCCGGTTGAAAATCATTTCGAACTGTCCGGTGCCGCGTACGCTTTCCCCCGCAACCTAAGCTGGGACTTGTTAGAAGAACTCCGGGGTGAACTGAAAGGCGTCGAGCCTGATTCGTATCTCGCCAAGGAAATTACCAGTGCCATCATTCCGGATCAATGGCTCAAGTTATTTGTAACCACCTTTGAAATGCCCCAACTAATCGATCAGGTGACAGGGGAACCGCTTTTGTTCGTCACCGATCATTACCGGGTTTTGGATTGGGACGCTCTGGATCAGGCCTTGTCCGGTGAAGCGGATATTGAAGGTGGTCGCGCGGAAGGCTGGAGTCGCATTTTTGAAGGGGAGGATGGGTTGACACGCCGGAGCCTTGGTGTTGATACAGGCAAACGCCCAGATCGAATCAAAGTGTCTTATCGCACTCAACTGTATGCAGACGAAGGCCGGCCTTGGTTCGAAGCAGTTGCAAACACGGCTGTTGCCTTTGTCAGCCGGGAAATATCTGATCCCAAGGGGATGCTCGCTAACGTGCGGCCCAGCGAGGGCAAGGAAACGTCGGAGTTGATGTCACTGCCGCCAGAGATGCTGAGTGAACTCATCGAAACGAGAATTCAACAGCTTTATGCGGACTGGGCTGACAAGCCATTACCAATATTGGGCGATAGAACCCCGCGTGGGGCGATTCAAACGCCGGAAGGATTGGAGCAGGTGAAATTCTTGCTGCATACCTACGAGCATGGCGAAGCCCAGCAGGCCAACGCTCAACAACGCGCACCAGTTTCCTATGATTTTTTATGGCAGTCGGTAGGGATAACACCGTAGGCAATTCGCTCGGTGATGGGCATCTATAAGCATTCGCGAATTATTACCTTTTCGAATAGGCTGAATACAGCCTATTCGAGGGGATGGGCAAAGATAGTCGGTTGCAATTCAAATTTTGAATGAATCCCGAAATGCAGCCTAGCTTAGCCGCTATGTCCTATTTTTACACGTATGTCGGCTGTACCCCATGTCGGAGCATGGTTTAAGGTGCGCGATGTACACTCTGGATTCATCGCGTCTCCTTGGATAACGCCAGTATGAATCGAATCGATCGGCCAATCCGCGCCTGATCGGCATCCATCACCACGTACAGATAATAATCGCCGTCCTCCGGAAGCAAGACGCGTTGAAGCCCTCGGTCTATCGATGCAGGAATCTCCAGGAGTGCCCCTGAAGGCGCGCGCAAGTCGAATTGAAGATGATGCGCAAGATCTCCTGTGAGTTCAAGTGCCAGCGTACTTCCCTTCGTGCCGGAAAACCGCACCGTTACGAAATCGTAGGCGCGAACTTCGTCCTCGACCTTGACGGCACAACCGGAATCCGGAAGGGTCACGGTATGCGGTGGCCGTTCCGGAGGCGGCGGTATGGCGCCTGCCAAGGGTGAAAATATGCCGATCAAGACCGTCAACAACCAAGCGACCGTAACCGTGCTCCGCCAAGGGCTGATACTACGATGATTCATTCTAACCATGGAAACGAGCAGGAAGTTGTTTTAACACAAAGGATGAACTCCTATCCGTACAACGAAGTATTTTTGTTACTTTCGTGTAAGTATTTTTGTTACTTTTTGTAAAATCCAGGGCGCTTAATAGCTAACCCTTGTTCGGCGACAATTACTATGTCCGGTATGACGACAACTATCTTGACCGGTTGACCGATACGGAGGACAACAGTGAGTTTCACTTTTATTGGGAGCTCACCCTTGCCTGGAAAACGTATTACCCGACATCAAGAGATTTTA
>JAPLRR010000093.1 GCA_026399075.1 Methylococcales bacterium | reverse complement strand
TCTTTAATCGTTGCAATATGTTGTTCAGATATATGGGTCATGCTCTAGGTTGCGATGTGTCAAATTGTGTTTGTAGCATATATCGATTTTGAACAGTATTGTTAAAAAATTAGTGTGGGGTATTTTTTGCGAGTTACCTTAATTATAGTTAGGCTTTTATCGAAATAGGACGATGGGTGTTGTATGAACGAATTTTTGGATATTGTTTTAAGGATATTGCAGATCGGCGTAACCCTTATTTTAGGCATTTATGCTTATAAGTTGCAAAAAGAGTCGTACAATGTTAGTGCGGCTAACAATCGTACCTTTATCATGAGTTGTCTCACGTCTCAATTTAATAATTTTGCAACTCGAAATGCTAATATTGCAGACAGATTAAGAACCCTAAGTAATCAATATCGTGAGATTTTGAAAAATGACACACTAAACAGTCATGATAGCCAATACAAAGCTTGCCTTGAACAGCAAATTGAAGTTTTTTTTATTCGCTTTATTTTAAATTGCGAAAGTCAAAAGCATTTGCTCGATGGAATCATTAGACATGGCGGTCACGCTGGATTTGAAGAGATATTGGAGGCAACTGAAAAAATGAAAAAGGAAGTAGATTTATCGCGCATGACAATGGTTTACGATACAAATGATATAGCTACAGCCTCACAGCTTAATTCTCTAAAGAATATTGTGAATTTAAGCAAGGAACCTACTTTATCTGCTGAAGCCATAGAAAGGATTGGCAGAATGATGGTTAAACCCTAATATTTCCAACCAACAAACTGGCTTAACAACTCGACCCAGCGCACCCGCGTCTCAAAGCGCCTTGATGTTTTCGAGTTTTGTGGTGTGGCGATGAGCGCTGATCGGGGCGTTAGGCCAAATGGTTTCGAGGCAATCAAACAATGAAAAATATGTTTTTAAAAAGCTTCTTTGCTGTGTTCATCCTTTTTTCTTCGCCAATAACCTTTCCTGATGCTTTTGATGATGAAGAGAGGATAGAGCAACTTAAAAGAAAGGTTAAATCCGCTATCGAATCTTCTGGATATGAATGCGATAAAGTTGAGACGGCAGATACAGAAACATTCAACCCTGGTAGCGGAAGATTGGAAGTTCTGTGCGATACGGAGACTGGTCTTGTCGGATATTTCGTTGGTCCACATAATGGCAAATGGATAGCCAAAAAACGGTGAACTAGTTGTGTAATTCGAGCCTGAGTGCGCATCAAGCCCGGTAAGGTGCGCATCGCGCACATTTTCCAATCTTCGGACTTTGTGAAGGTACGCGATGCGCACCCTACAGGGCTGTTTTTGCAACCCACTTAAGCTCAGCCGTACCCATTTCATTGGAATGACGCTTGTGATGGAACAAAATAAACTACTTGCTATTGGTCTACCCACGTACGCAAGGGGTACTGCCTCAAACGGATTTTATTGCGCACCCTGTCCAGCAATTTTTGGCTTGCCATGAGGTGTGTTTGAGTTTTCCGATGGGGTGTATTTTTCTTGCATGGCTGTTGACAAATAACAACATATAAGTAGACAATCAAACATTAGGCCTACAAGGTGTAAAGAAAAGCACCTATTGGGCTGTCCAATCATACTTGGGCGTCATGAAAAGAACATTGATCGCAACTCATTTAAGTATTCCTGCCCTTGTAACGCTGGGCACGTTTGGTGTTGCTCTCAGACGTGAGCCATTTGGAATGGAAATGTTTTCTGTCTATGTTATCGGAGGCTACCTGTTCTACGCAGCCCCACATTTGTTATGGGCTGTTGTAGCCGCTGTCGCTAAGGCTTCACGTACTTTGTGGCATGCTGGTTTCATTGCATCTTCAATTGCTCTCGCAGCAATTGCCAGTTTGTGGCTTTTCCCGCCAGATCCATCTGGCCTTCCATTGCAGTGGATGCTTTACTGGCCTTTGGCAATACTACTTCAATTAGCCATAGCAGGAGGCACTGCCGTCTATTGCCTAGTCAAGAAATCAACCAACCCATCGGTCTAGAGGGACGCGTCTACGGCGCACCCCTCACCTTAACGTTTGACATTACTGGGAACAACATGCCAAAAGCTAAAGATTTGTTTTCTGACTATAAATTTGATTCTAAAGAAGATTACACAAAAAATGAATATGCAAAATTAGTGTTCGAAGCAGAGAAGATTTTCATAGAGAAACGAAAATTTGCCCATGCTCGCTGGTGGCAAGAAGACTCGCTTGTCAATAACAGGCTTACTTGGCTACTTACATCACAATCATTTCTCTTTGCTGGATATGGATTCATTGCACGTGGTGGCCCTAATCCAAATTGCCCAGTACCAGAGCAGGTAGATGCTTTAATCAATGTTCTTCCTTGGCTCGGTTTATCAGTATGTATTGTTATTGCTCTTGCTATAAGGGCTGCTTGGCAAGCGCAACATATCCTTGGAGATAAATATTGGGAAGAACTTAAAATAACAATCGGCGTTGATGACAGAACCAACTCAGCAGGACGTATGCCTGGAAGTCTTTTACCACTCATTTTTGGGAGTTGTTGGGGTTGGCTTTTCTTTGATTTTTGGGGGCTTCTCTTGTTCTTATCATTGTCTTTGACTATTCCCAGTTGCCTAGAAATATGGCAAAAAGAAGGAATAAAAGCTGAGGACATGCGTGAGTTTATAGAAAATAAGAACCAGCTAAAAAGCAATTTTTCTAGTTTAGTGGGTCGTATTAAGAAGCATTCGTTTTTTTGCGTAAACCAAGTGTTCAAAAGATTAATTGGTATATTCAATCGATCAGCCCGGTAGGGTGCGCATCGCTCACATTTTCCAATCTTCGGCCTTCGTTAAGGTGCGCGATGCGCACACAGCTTAACAACTGCCTTCATGGTGTCTTTTGTGCATGAAATATTGGCAAGTGTTGCAGAAAAGTATTTTGAAATACGCCACAAAACCAACAGGCATAAAAAAAGGGCTGCATGAAAACATGCAGCCCTTGAATTCTTTGGTGCCTCGGGCCGGAGTCGAACCGGCACGACCTTACAGTCGAGGGATTTTAAGTCCCTTGCGTCTACCAATTTCGCCACCGAGGCATCGATAACTTTGGTAAGCCGACCATTATAAAGCAATCTTAAAAATAATCCAGACCTGTAGGCTAATTTTTTTAAATAATTGTAAACCCGTTTGTTTGAAAACTGTCAGCAATTCTCATTATGACCGTTAATGCGTTTAAAACGCCCGTCATACTGGCAGGGATGCCAGTATCCAGACACATGGATGTGAAGCCTTAAGGTTACAGCAATGCTAAATCAAGCACCTATGCGTTGTCTGAGCAACCATCCATGGCACTGGATTCGCTATGCGCTCTAACGAGTCCGGCATCCCTGCCGGAATGACGGCTCATATAGCCATAATGAGAATTGCTGGGCTTTGAAGCGCGGGTTGAGGGTACAACTAGACTGTGAGCCGTCCATTCTTGTCTTATATCAACTACCACAGGGTACGTCGCGCGTACCTTTTGCTTTGTTGTAGGCTAAGCGTAATTTACCAAAAACGTAAACTTGACCGTTTAAAGTAGTTATTTGATAGGGGACGATTTAATGCCAGCATCCAAAATCCGCGTGATTTACGCTTTACTGTTTATCAATACCGCCGTATGGGCTGGAGAGCCCCCAGAGAAATTAATGGTCGGGCTGTTTTCATCTGGCTCCTTGGCGGATTGGCAAACCAAGGAATTTACTGGCCAAACCCAATACCAGATTGTTGACCTTGCAGGCAGCCGTGTTTTAAAAGCCCAAAGCGATGCCAGTGCTTCCGGGCTTTTTAAGGGCCAGCGTATTGATTTACAAAAGACCCCGTTTATGAATTGGCGTTGGCGTATAGAAAACCGCTTGCTGAATGCCAATGAACAAATCAAGGCGGGTGATGATTACGCGGCACGGATTTATGTGGTGGTTAGTGGCGGCTTGGCATTTTGGCAAACCAAGGCCGTCAATTATGTCTGGGCAAGCAGCAGTCCGGTCGGTAAAATTTGGCCTAATGCCTATGCAGGCGATCATGCCATGATGGTCGCGCTACGTTCGGCCCGTGACCAAACCAGCACGTGGTACACTGAAAAAAGGGATGTTCGGGCCGACCTTAAGCAATTGTTAGGTGTGGACGGTAACTTTATTGATGCGGTTGCCATTATGACTGACACCGACAATACCCACGGCAAAGCAACGGCTTTTTATGGCGACATTTACTTCAGCAAAAACTAATTATGCACCCGACCTCCCATTTATTGGCAACAACGGATTTTCCTGCCGTCACCCGAAAACCGCTGGAAATTTTTCAGCTTAATCTGGGTTATTTATGCAACTTGAGTTGCACCCATTGCCATGTCAACGCTGGCCCTAAGCGCACTGAACTGATGGACAAGGCCACCATCGACCAAGTACTGTTGTTGGTCGAAAAAGAAGCCATCCATACCTTGGATTTAACTGGCGGGGCACCGGAAATGAACCCCCATTTTACCTATCTGGTCACGGCGGCCCGCGCCTTGGGGGTTACGGTTATAGACCGTTGCAATCTGGTGATCCTTGAGCAGCCGGGGTTTGAAGCCATGGCCGGATTTCTTGCCGATAATCAGGTGGTGGTTACGGCATCCTTACCTTGTTATCTGGAAGACAATGTCGATAAACAACGTGGTAAAGGGACTTTTCATGCCAGTTTGGCCGCCTTGAAAAAATTGAACCGCTTAGGCTATGGGCAAGAGGGCAGCGGTTTGCAGCTAAATTTGGTGTTCAACCCACAAGGCATCAACCTTCCGCCGGAACAACAGGGCTTGGAATTGGCGTATAAAACCCACTTGCAAAACCAGTATGGCATCGTGTTTAACAAACTTTTTGCCTTGACTAACCTTCCTATTTCACGTTTTGGCAGTATGTTGGTTAGTAAGGGTTTGTTTGACACTTATATGCAATTGTTAAAAGACCACCATCGTGTAGACAATCTGGCGGCTGTCATGTGCCGCAACACCTTGAGTGTGGATTGGCAAGGCACTGTGTATGATTGTGATTTTAACCAAATGCTACAATTGCCATTAGGTGCAAACCCGACCAGCAAGACCCATATCAGCGATTTGGCTAGCCTAAGCACCTTGGTTGGGGCTGCGGTCACAGTGCGCCAGCATTGCTATGGATGCACGGCAGGGCAGGGCAGCAGTTGTAGTGGGGCTTTGGAATGACGCTATTTTTTAGACTTTAGAAGGAATCAATATGACTGTAGAAACAGGTGTTTTAGACCGTTATTCGGCAGGGGCCGAAGCAAGGCAAACTGATTTGTGTTGCCCGGTGGATTATGACCGCGAATTATTGGCCATCTTGCCGCAAGAGATTATCGACAAAGATTATGGCTGCGGCGACCCATCCCGTTATGTCAAAACCGGGGATGTGGTGTTGGATTTGGGTTCAGGCTCCGGCAAAATCTGCTATATGGCGGCGCAATTGGTCGGTGATCTAGGCAAGGTCATCGGTGTGGATATGAATGATGACATGCTGGCTTTGGCTAGGAAATATCAGCCGGAAATGGCTGACAAACTGGGCGGCAACCGGGTGGAATTTGTTAAAGGCCAGATTCAGGATTTGGCTTTGGATATGGCGGCAATGGATAGCTATTTGGCAAAACAGCCGGTACAAAAGGCCACAGACCTTATTGGGCTGCGTGAATGGCAGGAACAGCAGCGCCGGACAGCGCCGTTAATTGCTGATAATTCGGTGGATTTGGTGGTATCCAATTGTGTGCTTAATTTGGTGCATGACAGTGATAAGGCGCAACTGGTACAGGAGATTTTTCGGGTGGTGAGGCCGGGCGGACGGGTTGCCATTTCCGATATAGTCAGCGACGAAGTAGTCCCCGAACATTTAAAGGCAGATTCGCACTTATGGAGTGGTTGTATTTCTGGGGCGCTACAAGAACAGGCATTTTTGGCGGCGTTTGTTGGGGCGGGCTTTGTGGCGGTCAGTTATGACAAATGGGAAAGCCAGCCGTGGCAAGTGGTTGAGGGCCTTGAGTTCCGCTCTGTGACCATCACGGCTGTTAAACCACACAATGAAGCTTGCATCGATAAAGGCCATGCGGTCATTTACCGTGGGCCTTATTCAAAAGTGTATGACGATGAAGGCCATGTCTATTTTCGGGGGCAACGTATGGCGGTATGCGGGCGCAATTATGCCTTGCTGACGGGTGATGCGTATGGCGATGACTTTATTGGCATTGCCCCGGCAATAGAACAGGAAGGTAAACCGTGGGATTGTGCGACAGGGACACTGCGCCCCGCTTCAGAAACTAAGGGCGGTTTGCATCAGGACAAGTGTAAAACTAGCGGCGGTTGTTGTTAGTGGATGGGCTTGGTTTAGTTTCCCTCTCCCCAGCCCTCCCCCATAGGGGGAGGGAGTTTGTGTAGATGCCTAGGATACTGGCATCAAGTCAGTTTTTTATACTTCAAACGATGGGGGTTATCGGCATCGCTGCCTAAGCGGCGATGGCGGTCGGCCTCGTAATCTTCATAATTGCCTTCAAACCAGACCACTTGGCTGTCGCCTTCAAAAGCCAAGATATGGGTGGCGATACGGTCCAAAAACCAGCGGTCATGCGAAATGACCACGGCGCAGCCGGGGAAGGCCAGTAATGCGTCTTCCAAGGCGCGTAAGGTTTCCACATCAAGGTCGTTGGTGGGTTCGTCCAATAACAGGACATTGCCGCCCGTTTTTAGCAATTTGGCCAAATGGACGCGGTTACGTTCACCGCCAGACAGGTCGCCTATGCGTTTGCCTTGGTCAGCGCCCTTAAAGTTAAATCGTCCGACATAAGCCCGTGATGGGGTTTCATATTTGCCGACGGTGATTAAATCCAAGCCATCTGAAATTTCATCAAAGACTGTTTTCTTCGCATCCAAGTCATCCCGCAACTGGTCAACATAAGCCAACTGGACTGTTTGCCCGATAGTCAAAGCGCCGGAATCCGGTTGTTCAAAGCCTGCCATCATCCTAAACAAGGTGGTTTTACCTGCACCGTTGGGGCCGATAATGCCGACGATACCGCCCGGTGGTAGTTTGAAGCTCAGGCCATTGACCAACAGTTTGTCGCCAAAGGCTTTAGTGATGTTGTCCGCTTCGATGACCACATCGCCCAAACGTGGCCCAGGTGGAATATAGATTTCTTGGGTTTCATTGCGTTTTTGTACATCTGCGGATGACAGTTCTTCAAAGCGGGCCAAACGTGCCTTGCTTTTGGCATGGCGGCCTTTGGGGTTGGTACGCACCCACTCCAGCTCTTGTTTCATGGCTTTTTGGCGGGAAGATTCTTGTTTTTCTTCCTGCAACAAGCGGTTGCTCTTTTGTTCTAGCCAGCTGGAATAATTGCCTTCCCACGGAATACCGGATCCCCGGTCTAGCTCCAAAATCCAACCCGCGACATTATCCAAAAAGTAGCGGTCATGCGTGACAGCGACCACAGTGCCTGGGTAATCATGCAAAAAGCGTTCTAGCCACGCGACCGATTCAGCATCCAGATGGTTGGTGGGCTCATCTAGCAATAGCATGTCGGGGTTGGACAGCAGCAAGCGGCATAAGGCGACGCGGCGTTTTTCACCACCCGATAATTTGGTGACATCAGCATCCCAATCCGGTAAGCGCAAGGCATCGGCGGCGACTTCCAGTTTACGGTCCAGATTATGGCCGTCACAGGCATTGATAATGTCTTCCAAGCGGGCTTGGTCGGCGGCCAATTTATCAAAATCGGCATCAGGGTCGGCATAAGCAGCATAAACGGCATCCAACTGGGCTAATGCGGCCTTGACTTCAACCACGGCTTCTTCAACATTGCCGCGTACGGTTTTGGCCGGATCCAATTGTGGTTCTTGCGGCAGATAACCGATGTTAATGCCTTTTTGCGGGATGGCTTCGCCTTCAATTTCTTTGTCGATACCTGCCATAATCCGCAGCAGGGTTGATTTTCCTGAACCATTCAAGCCCAGCACACCAATTTTTGCACCAGGGAAAAATGACAATGAGATGTCTTTAAGGATATATTTTTTGGGCGGGACAATTTTGCCAACCCGGTTCATTGAATAAATGTATTGCGCCATAATTTTTGGAATATCAGTTTAAGGTAAGTGGAGGATAACGCGACGGGGCTTATTATTCCATGTTATTTGGCAATTATTAAGTGTTGAATGGCGGAAAGGGTGTCCATACTGGTTTTGTTGGCAGGTAACCTTGGCTTGCCTTGCTTATAAATGCAGGTATATCAAACGATGGCTAGCCATTACGGAGGTTTACCGATACATTTCGGATGGTTTTATGTACGATAGCGTACCGATGCCGCCGATGATTTGGTATATGGTTGCACAGCTACAGGCATAGGTATCTACACAAGTTAAAAAGCCCCTTCTCCCTAAGGGAGAGGGCGCTGTTGCATAGTGTAACTTAATGTTTTTATAGTTTTTAATACTTGTGTAGATAGTTATGCCTTGGGGGGTGCAACTTCCCATTAAACGATTTGTCTGTGCAGCAAGACGCCGTTCCAATTAACTGTTGCGGTCATTTTTGTAAATATCCCGATTTATCTATTTCTTATACTGCCCTTATTTTGGTTGCCTAACAGGCGTTAAAGACCAGCCCAGCTAAATGGAAATTAATGAAACACCCGCCCCACACGATTTTGGCCCTTATCTTACTGACACTGAGTGGCTGCTTGGTTGGCCCGGATTATAAGCAGCCTGCCAGCCACCTTCCGGTTAATTGGAGCGTCAAATCGCCAGCCCAAACCATAGCCATTAAAAATCGGCAATTTGAGCGGTGGTGGACAATTTTTAACGACCCTACGCTTACCCGTCTGATGGCTAGGGTGCAAGCAGGCAATTTGGATTTACGCCAAGCCCAAGCTCGGTTACGGGAAGCGCGCGCCAGACGTGGGTTGGCTAAGGCGGGCTTGTTCCCAACTTTGAATGCGAGGGCTTCTGGTGCGCAAACCGGAAGCAGTGAAGAAGCGGGCTCAGGCTTGACCTCGGAATTTTATTCAAATAAGTTTGATGCCAGTTGGGAAGTCGATGTTTTCGGCAAACTGCGCCGTGGCCTGGAAGCAGCTGACGCAAGCTTACAAGCGTCTGGGGATGACTTAAACAATGTGATGGTCAGTGTTTATGCAGAAACCGCGCTAAATTATGTGGAGGTACGCTCATATCAAGCTAGGCTGGCAGTTGCTGAGGCGAATCTTGGCGCACAACTGGACACTTATCAACTGACGGTTTGGCGCTACCAAGCTGGTTTGACCACCCAACTGGATCAAGACCAAGCCAAAGTGAACGCGGAAACCACCCGTGCGTTAATCCCCACTTTGACTAGTGGCCTAGCGCAGGCGCAACACCGTTTGGCGGTGTTGCTGGGGCTTGCCCCGGGCGCCTTGCTGCCTTTGCTGACACCTGTGCAAGCCATCCCTGTTGCGCCAGTTTCAGTGGCGGTTGGCATTCCGGCGGATGTGCTGCGGCAGCGCCCGGATGTCCGTAGCGCGGAGCGGAACTTGGCGGCGCAAACGGCAAAAATTGGTGTTGCCACGGCGGCGCGTTACCCAAATTTTAATTTGACAGGTTCCATAGGCTTGGAATCATTGGCTTATGCCAATCTTTACAGTGCCAGTGCCAAAGCCTTCCAAATGGCGGCCAGTGCGGCGTTGACGCTGTTCGATGGCGGTCGCTTGCGAAGTAATGTCGATATTCAAACCGCCATACAAGAACAGGCAATGGCGTTTTATGAGGCGACAATCTTACAGGCACTACGCGATGTGGAAAATGCCCTGACTGCATTCGCCCAAGAACAAAGTCGGCGCGATACCTTACGAGTGGCGGAACAGGCTGGGCGTAGTGCCTTGGCGTTGGCGCTACAACAATATGAATCTGGCACGGTTGATTTTTTGCGGGTGCTGGATGCACAACGGACGTTGTTTAGCGTACAAAACCAACTGGTGCAAAGTGACGCGGAGGTCGCCTCAAACCTTATACGGCTTTATAAAGCCTTGGGCGGCGGCTGGCCGATAACACACCCTATAACGAAGCCTACATCATGATTAAAGCAAAACCAGAAAATCCAGCAACGATTGAAGCCATTTTGGGGCTGGGTGATCCTAATGACCGGCGGGGATTTTTTAGAAAGCGCTGGCCTTGGCTGTTAGTGGCGGCGATTATTGTTGCTGTCGCCGTATTTTTGTTCATCAAAGCCCGTCAGCCAAAACCCGTGCAGTATCAGACTGAAGCAGTCAAGCGCGGTGATTTGGTGGTGACGGTTAGCGCAACGGGGACACTGGCTCCGGTAAAGGAAGTACAGGTCGGTATCGAAGTATCAGGCACAATAAAATCGGTATTGGTTGATTACAATGACCGGGTAAAAGTGGGGCAGGTTTTGGCTGTCCTGGACACAACCCGACTCGAGGCGCAGGCGCAGCAATCGGCTTCAGCGCTGGCGTCGGCACGGGCCAAGGTCAAACAAGCCGAAGCCACACTGCAAGAGGCGCAGGTTAAAATGGCCCGCTTGGATGAAGTTAGGGTATTAAGCGGCGGTAAAGTGCCGTCGTCTTATGATTTGGATACGGCCAAAGCCACCTTGGCACGGGCCAAGGCGGATCTAGCCAGTGCCAAGGCCGTTGTAGAACAAGCCGCCGGAGCATGGAACGTAAACCGCACCGACATCACCAAAGCGGTGGTGCATTCGCCAATCAATGGCGTGGTTTTGGAGCGTTCTGTGGAGCCTGGGCAAACGTTGGCTTCCCAATTTCAAGCGCCTGTGTTGTTTAAACTGGCGGAAGATTTGACCAAAATGGAATTGCAGGTGGATGTCGATGAAGCTGATGTCGGCGTAGTGCATGAGGGCCAAACTGCCACGTTTACCGTGGATGCCTATCCTGAACGGACATTTCCCGCAACTATCACTAAAGTCCGCTATGGCCCGCAAACCGTGGACGGGGTAGTCACTTACAAAACCGTCTTGACGGTGGATAATTCATCCTTGTCACTGCGGCCTGGGATGACTGCCACCGCTTTGGTGACAGTCAATAAAAAAGACCAGGTGTTATTACTCGGCAATGCGGTGCTTAGGTTTGCCCCGCCAGAAATTGAGACCGCCGAGAAAAAATCGGCTGGTTTGTTGGGGGCCATGTTGCCACGCCCACCCCGAACCGACAAAAAAAATAAAGGTGATGAGCCTGCTGGTAAGTCCCAGCAAGTTTGGAAATTGGGTGCGCAGGGCTTGGAGCCGATCACTATCACCAAGGGCCTTAGTGACGGGATTTTTACGGAAATTGTCAGCGGCGATGTGACAGAAGGTACGGCCTTGGTGACGGGCATCGTGGTGGAAAAATGAGCGATTTGACAGAACCTGTTACGCCGTTGCTGGAGCTGCGCGGGGTTACTAAAATTTATGGCTCTGGGGATGCGGAAATGAAAGCCCTTGCGGGGGTAAATTTGAGCATTTATCCCGGCGAGTTTGTTGCGGTCATGGGGGCCAGCGGTTCAGGCAAAAGTACTTGCATGAACATTTTGGGCTGTCTGGACACCCCCAGCGCTGGCCATTATTTGTTCCAAGGCATTGATGTCGGCGCTTTAAGCCGTAACCAGCGCGCCTTGTTGCGCCGCCATTATTTGGGGTTTGTTTTTCAGGGCTTTAACTTGCTAAACCGGACGTCGGCTTTGGAGAATGTGGAACTACCCTTAATTTATCGCGGCACAGCCGCCGAAACACGCCATCGTTTGGCAAGGGAAGCTTTGCAAGCCGTGGGTTTGTCAGATAGGGAAGGGCATACACCGGGCGAATTGTCCGGCGGTCAGCAACAACGGGTTGCCATTGCCCGTGCCATCGTCACCGGCCCCAAACTGTTATTGGCTGATGAGCCTACAGGTAATTTGGATTCAGCCCGTAGCTTGGAAATTATGGCCTTGCTGACAGCGTTCAACCGGGATAAGGGCATTACTGTAGTGATGGTCACCCATGAGCCGGATATGGCCGCTTACGCCAGACGGGTAGTGCTTTTTAAGGATGGCCTGATAGCCAACGACCAACCGCAAGCAGGGGCAATCCCATGTTAGGCAATGCCTTTGTTTTAGCCTTAAGGGAGTTGCGCCGTAATGTGATGCGGTCAATTTTAACCATGTTGGGGATTATTATTGGCGTGTCGGCAGTGATTACCTTGGTGACTTTAGGCGGTGGTGCAACTCAACAAGTCACTGAACAAATTGCCAGCTTAGGCAGCAATTTATTGATGGTCACTGTGGGAAAACGGATGGGGCCGGGGCAGACATCCGGTGCGGCGGCGTTTAAAGTCGCCGATGCAGAAGCCATTATGCGCGAAATACCCGGTTTGGCGGCAGTGGCCCCGGTTGCCATGGGTTCTACCACTGCCATTTATGCCAATGAAAATTGGTCTACGAATGTCACCGGCAGCACAGAGGCATTTTTTCCGGTCAGTAACCAGCAACTTGGCCTGGGCCGGTTGTTTTCCAGTAGTGAGGCGCGGGTGGGTTCAGCAGTTTGTGTGTTGGGCCAAACCGTGGCAACTAAGCTGTTTGGTGCGCAAAATCCCTTGAACAACCGTATCCGGCTGCGGAAATTATCCTGCGTCGTCATTGGCCTACTCAAGTCCAAAGGCCAGTCGTCCATGGGCTCAGACCAAGATGACCTGATTGTTGTGCCTTTGCGCACCTATCAGCGCCGTATTGCCGGAAATCAGGAAGTTAATATGATTAAGGTTTCGGTAAATGATGGGGTGGACACTGAATTGGTGAAAAGCGATTTGGAGCGGGTGATGCGCTCACGCCGCCATCTTGCCGCCAATGAGGACAATAATTTTACGGTCTTGGATATGAAAGAAATCGCCGCCATGCTGTCAACCACCACCCGGACAATGACCAGTTTGCTGAGTGCCGTAGGCGCGGTTAGCCTACTGGTGGGCGGTATCGGCATTATGAATATCATGCTGGTTTCGGTCACCGAACGTACACGGGAAATCGGTATACGCCTAGCCATTGGTGCTTTGGAGCGCGAAGTGCTGTTGCAGTTTTTGGTGGAGGCAGTGGTGCTGTCGTCACTGGGCGGGCTGATAGGCATCGCTTTGGCTTTGGTGGGGTCGGTGGCCTTGTCCGGGTTGTTGGAAGTGCCTTTTGTGTTTCAAGCGGACATCGTGCTGGTCGCCTTTTTATTTTCGGCCAGTGTCGGCGTGGTGTTTGGTTATTTTCCTGCCCGTAAGGCGGCACAGTTAGATCCTATTGATGCCTTGCGGCATGAGTAGTTGCGGCGGCCAGACTTACAATCCATATTGTTTACGTTTACGCCAAAACGTGGCGCGGCTCATACCAACGGCATTGGCGGCGGCGGTAATGTTACCTTGGTGTTGTTCTAAGGCAAGGCAGATGGCGGCGCTTTGGTCAACAGGCAATACCGGGGCGGCAGGGATAGTGGATGGGGTTGCCGGAGGTTGGGTTTCCCTAAATTCAGGGGGTAAGTCGGAAGGGCGTAACGTTGTGCCACGGCCAACGGCGAAAGCATATTCGACAACATTATGCAGTTCGCGGATATTGCCGGGCCACGCGTAATCTAACAATGTCCGCATAGCTAGTGGATCAATTTTGTCGATGCGGCGGAAGTTTTCATTATTGTGCCGATTGATAAAATGCCATACCAACAAGGGGATGTCTTCACGGCGGTCACGCAAAGGCGGGATGAAGATAGGGACAACCCGTAAGCGGTACATCAAATCTTCCCGAAAGCGCCCGTTTTTCACTTCTTCGCGTAACGATCTGTGGGTTGCCGCCACAATGCGCACATCCACGGCAATCGAACGGTCGCCGCCCACGGGGATATAATTGCGCTCTTGCAGCACACGCAGCAATTTCGCCTGTAACTCCAAAGGCAATTCAGCCACTTCATCCAAAAATAAAGTGCCGCCATGGGCACGTTGGAACAAACCCTGATGATCTTTAATGGCCCCAGTAAACGCTCCGCGCACATGCCCGAACAATTCGCTTTCGAGCAGATTGCTGGACAGGGCCGCACAATTGATCGCCAAAAATGGGGCTTTTTGTCTGGCGCTTAGCTTGTGTATGGCCTTGGCAACCAACTCTTTACCCGCACCGCTTTCGCCACGCACCAACACTGTCGCTTCGGTTTGGGCGGCGTTTTCAATGATCTGGAATATATGGCGCATCGCAGGGGAACGGCTTAACAGACCATGGAAATTTTGGTTGCGGGGATCGGATTTGTTAGTTTCATCAAGGTCTTTAACGGCTTCAGTAGCCAACTCCAAGATGCCGATCGCCCCCCAAAACACACCATTGTTATGGTGTAATTGCCGTGCTGTTTTATTGACCTGATGCCCGGCAACCATGAGGGATTGTGCCTGCTCGCCGTCAGTTGCAATTATCCTGTAAGGGGCAGGGCAGGTTTGTCCCAGCATGTCTTCCGCAGGTAATCCGGTTAAGCGCACCATGCCATCGCCCCAATACATAACTTGCTGCTCGCCATCCACGAGGTAGATAGAGGCGTTGCCGCATAAGGCCAGCAGCTTAAATAACAGGGTTTGGCTGTCTTGGGCTAGCCAAGCGGCATTGTTTGTTAAATAGTCAAGGGATGGGTTCATGGCGTTGCATCGGTAAGTTATTTGAAACAGGGTTGTTGCGGCGGGGATCCAGAAATATAGAGTACGAAGTTTGTAAGGCGACACAAAGTTCCCTCTCCCTTTGGGAGAGGGTTAGGGTGAGGGTATTTCAAATGTCGCACCCCGCCGCAACAACCCAAAATGTGGCAAGCTAACGATGCCCGTTAAAGACCAAGCTCTGAATGGGAGCCGAGACGAACCAATTGAAGACAAGTGGTGTTTGGTTTTCGATAGATTAAAATCAAATCAGGGCGAATATGGCAATCTCGAAAGTCCTTCCATTCTCCAGTTAGCGCATGGTCACAAAACTTTTCTGGTAAGGGTTCATCGTTAGCTAATTTCCAGAGACCTTCAATAAAAGCCGATTCAAACGTAGCTATTTTTTTAAAATCCCTTTTAAAAGCAGTAGTCCACTCAATTTTTCTCATTTATGACTTCATAACAACCATAAATTGCTCTATGGTTTCTGATGTTTGCAATTGGCCCGCCCTGGCTTCTTCCATTGCGTTGATAGTATTAGCGTTAGGGATAAATTCATCAAAAGGTAGCTTGTGGTCATGTGCTACTTTAATGAGCATGAGACGAATAGCATCAGAAATGGTTAATCCCATCGTAGCCAATACAATGGCAGCTTCATCTTTCACATAACTATCAACATGTGTTTCAATCAAGGTATTTGTAGTCATCATCAAACCTCTAGCGGCAAGCAATTACTTAATTATTATTTCCATAAAGGAAGCAGAAAATACTAACTTATTCCCTATGAAATTAATTTTCTAGGGCAGTGGCTGTAAATTATCATCCCCCTAAGTGGATTGTATACGGTATCTGTCAGACTTGGCTTTATTTTCGATTTTTATATCCCTTAGCATTTATAAATTCCAATTCCTTGCATGGGCCTTAACACAAAGTTCAGCGGGGCGAAGCTCCGCTGGAGAGAGGTGAATCCGCCTTACATTGATACATCTTAAGGGTTAAATAGTCAAGCGCTGGGGTCATGGCTAAGCTTTCTTAGGATGTTTCATCGTTACTTTGTTTGAATCATGGTTGTGCGGTGTAGAGCTGTAACTTCTCATTAGTTATAGGCAATAGCAGCAGACCTGCGAGGTTTTATAAACCTCGCAGGTCTTTATCCTGTCACTAATTAGAAGTTACGTAGATCTACAAATTTCAAACCAATGTGGTATTGGTTAAGTGTTAACCGGAAGTCGGCTTAATGGCACAGCTATGAAACAGTATAGTTTCATTGAAACATTAAATGAAACATTCTATTGCCTTTTACAACGGAATGACAGTGTTTTAGCCAATAAAACAAAGTCTTCATCGAAAAAGTAGATATTGGCATAAGCCTTGCTTTTGATCTAAGGGAAACAAAAAAACCTGCCCAACATCCCCTAATTTCGATAAGAGACGATGATGAACACTACTATTAAACCCCCTGCCATGCCGCCCCGCGCCTGGCTAGCCAAACAAATGGACCGCTATTCGCTGGCGTTTGGTTTGGAAATAACGGCGGCCGTGTTGCTTAAGTTTTTACTGTTATGGGCATTATGGTGGCTATTTTTTGCTGGCCAAAAACAGCCTGTTAATGCCCCCATCATTGCTGAAAAACTGTTTGGAATCTCCAATCCGTTGCCCACAGAAAGGGCAATTTTCGGCACAGCCCAGTCAACCCGCCTTAGGAGCCGTTATGATTACTGATACTGTCGTGGAGTTGTCCAGACTCCAGTTTGCGCTGACCGCGCTCTACCATTTTTTGTTTGTGCCGCTGACCTTAGGGCTGTCGTTTTTATTGGCGATTATGGAATCGGTTTATGTGATGTCGGGTCGCCCTATCTATAAAGACATGACCCGGTTTTGGGGCAAATTATTCGGCATTAATTTCGCCATGGGTGTCACCACAGGCATCACCATGGAGTTTCAGTTTGGCACTAACTGGGCCTATTACTCGCATTATGTCGGTGATGTATTTGGTATGCCGCTGGCGATTGAAGGCATGATGGCGTTCTTTTTGGAATCCACTTTTGTCGGCCTGTTCTTTTTTGGCTGGGAGCGCTTAAGCAAGCTGCAACACCTGGGCATCACGTGGTTGCTGGCCTTAGGCACCAGCTTGTCGGCATTGTGGATATTAATTGCCAATGGCTGGATGCAACACCCGGTCGGGGCTGAATTTAACTACGAAACCATGCGTATGGAACTGACCAGTTTCAGCGACTTGTTTTTTAACCCGATTGCCCAAGTTAAATTTGTCCACACGGTCGCTGCCGGTTATGTGACAGGATCGATGTTTGTGTTGGGCATCAGTGCCTATTATTTACTGAGGAATAGGGATGTTGCGTTTGCCCGACGTTCATTCCGTATTGCCGCAGGCTTTGGCTTGGCTTCAATATTGTCGGTGATTGTATTGGGTGATGAAAGCGGTTATACCGTGGGCGAAGTCCAAAAGGCAAAGCTTGCCGCCATTGAAGCCGAATGGGAAACCGAACCCGCCCCGGCCGCCTTTACCTTGATCGGTTTGCCGGATGAGGACACCATGACCACGCATTATGCCGTCACTTTCCCGTGGATTTTGGGGGTGATCGCCACGCGCTCAATCGATGAGCCACTGATCGGCATTAAAGATATCCTTAACAACAACCGTGAGCGCATCAAAAGCGGCATGATTGCCTATGACAATCTGCAAAAAATGCGTACCAATAAGCAAGACAGCACTGCGCAAGCGGCATTTGCCAGCCATAAAGCTGATTTAGGTTACGGTTTGCTGTTAAAACGCTATACCGACAAAGTGGTTGATGCTACCCCTGAACAAATCGAAGATGCCACCCGCCACTCCATCCCCAAAGTTGCGCCGATGTTTTGGACGTTTCGGGGCATGGTATTGTGCGGAGTGTTGATGTTATTTATTTTTACAGCATCGTTTTACTTTAATGCCAAACGCACCGCGCACAAACAACGCTGGTTATTACGCTTGGCCTTTTATGGGATGCCTTTGCCGTGGATAGCTAGTGAATTGGGTTGGGTGGTCGCCGAATACGGACGGCAACCATGGACGATTGCGGGGATTTTACCCACTCATTTAAGCACATCCAGCGTGGACGCCGGGCAGTTGTACTTGAGTTTGGTGGGGTTCTTTGTGTTTTATACCACCTTACTGGTCATTGAGTTGTTTTTGATGCTCAAGTATGTCCGTTTAGGGCCTAGCAGTTTACATACAGGCCGTTATCATTTTGAAGAAATTGGAGCCAATCATGTTTGATTACGAAAGCTTGAGACTTATTTGGTGGGCGCTGCTGGTGTTTATGGTTTGTGGCTTTGCCGTCATGGATGGTTTTGATTTGGGCATCGGCTTTTTGCTGCCGTTTATTGGTAAATCCGATGACGAGCGGCGGGTGTTGCTCAACACCATAGGCCCCACTTGGGAAGGCAACCAAACCTGGCTTATCACCTTGGGTGGCATTGCGTTTGGGGCTTGGTCTATTGTTTATGCGACGCTTTTTTCGGGGCTGTATTCGGGGATGTTACTGTTGTTGTTTGGTTTGTTATTGCGCCCGGTTGGGTTTGATTACCGCAGCAAATTAAGCAACCCAGAATGGCGTGCCGCGTGGGATTGGGCTTTATTTGCCGGGGGCGCGGTGCCTGCGGTGGTCTTAAGCTTGGCGGCGGGCAATTTAATGATAGGCTTACCTTTTTATATCGATGCCGATTTGCGGTCATTTTATACTGGCAGTTTTTGGGGCTTGTTCCAACCCTTTGCCTTGCTGACCGTCGTGGTAGGGGTTGCTTTACTTGCCTTACACGGCGCGGTGTTCCTGCATTGGCGCACGGAAGGCGTGATTGCAAAACGGGCGCGGGTGGTCATTATTTGGGCTAGTGTGATCTTTAGCCTCAGCTTTATTGCCGCAGGTATTTGGTTGGCTTATGGCTTGGACGGTTATCAGGTCAGTTCCGCCATTGATACCAAGGGCGTTAATGCCGTGCTGGCCAAAACCGTCAACAAATCTACGGGCTTGTGGCTAGCCAACTATAGCCTTTACCCGTATTTGTTGGTGGCACCGGTATTGGCCCTGGGTGGCGCGGGCATCATCGTGTTGTTGACGGCTAAACGCCATACTGGCTGGGCATTTTTGGCGAGCTGCCTGGTGGTGATTGCCGTAATAATAACGGCGGCGGGGTCTATGTTCCCGTTCGTCATGCCTTCCAGCACCCAAGCAACCAGCAGCTTAACGGTGTGGGATGCCAGCGCCAGCCATTACACCCTGAAAATGCTGTTGTTTGCCGCCGTCATATTAATGCCCGTGGTAATGGCATACACCACTTGGGTATATCGCGTCATGCGCGGCAAAGTGACCGTCGCAGACATTCAAAACAATTCGCACGTCTTATATTAACAGGAGACTAGTATGTGGTATTTCGCTTGGATTTTAGGGGTCGGTTTGGCGTGTTCATTGGCCATTATCAATACCTTATGGTTAGAATTGAACGACGAGACTGACCATTGATGTGTGCTTTCATGCGGGCGGGGCGGACTTAACCGCAGAACCGCATGAACGCTTTAACAGCTAAAACAACTATAAAGGCATGGCCTTATGAAGCAGAAAATCATACTCATTAACAAGCTAGGCGATGGTTTGGTGGATGTGTTCCATTACTTGGCCTTGTTTGGCATTGGTGCCACCATCGTTTGGTCGGCGGTACATGAATATTTGCTGATGATAGAAACTGGCCATGCCACCTTAGAAGACATCCTGCTGTTGTTTATTTACCTGGAGCTGGGCGCGATGGTGGGCATTTACTTCAAAACCCACCGCTTGCCCGTGCAATACCTGATTTATATTGCCATTACCGCCTTGTCACGGCATTTGGTCATCGATGTGCAAAAAGTGACGGATAGTTTCCACCTTTATTTATTGCTGAGCATTACAGTGGCGATAGGCTTGTTAAGCGTCGCCATTTTTATTTTATCGTATACGGCAAAAAATTATGGCTGTCCTGAAGAAAACCGCGCTCTACCGTCAGATAAACCAGAACAGCCCTAGGTTGGGCTAATGCCTATCTGCCTAGCAAGCAGTTTAAACAATAAGGTTTGGCTGCTTTGTGCAGAACAGGGGGTTGCAGCCGCCGTAATAGATTGGCACTATTGCCCATTCTATCTTCGGTAACCCCAGCGAGTGACCGATATAAGCTTGGGTTCGTCGCTCATTCCAACCTATGCACTATATGGCTTCGGTAAATGGCGGTCACGATTAAACGGCAGCGGTTCGTGCTTGGGTAGGACATGGTCAGGAAACTCTTTAAGCCAATATGCACGGTCATTATCATCAGCATAATACGTCAGATAAATTTCGGTATCTGCTTCGCTACCGCTACCAATCAAATCAATGTGACAGTTTAGGTTCATCATATCGCCAGATTGAACAACGGTCTCTTCCTGCAAAATATCCTCATAAAGCAGGGTGTATAGCTCACGGTCACTCAAATGGTCTGTATTTTCCAAGTAGATAGCCAATAAGGAAAGCGCGTTTATGACTTCCGCTAATTTTGCACTGAGTTCTGTCTCTGGCAGCTCGTTTGCGGACGGTAAAGAAATGCCCGATTGAATTAGGATTTCAAAAGGTTGCCGCCATGTAGCTTGCTCAAATGCTGCAACGTAATTTTTGAACTGTTCTACGGTTTCTTCTGGGCAGTCGTCAGATATTTCAAAATTAATATCATTATTTGTCATTTGGGCTCCTTAACATGTGAAAGCATACTCGATTTAACAGCCCTAGTTGGCTTTCAATAAAGACTGCCGTTTTAGGCGCACCGCACCTGATTCGCCGGAAAAACCGAGCGCTATGTTAGCGGCTTAGTCCTGCCTACAGGGCTTTGTGTTCAATTTGATTGTCCTGATGTGGGCATGATTAATTGAACACTGGGAAAATAAGTTCAAAACGTCCCTTATCACGGGTCACCAAGCTGTAACCTGATACCGCCGCATGGACACCAATGAAAAAATCAGGCAACACGTTCACTTTGCTACCTTGGCGTTTTTTATACTGCAAAAAAGCTTTTCCCGCTAAAAACAAGGCTTCTTTAGGAATTCCAGCGGGCGGGTTATTTAACCCGCCCCACACGTTTGAATTCAGGCATGATACAGTGTAACGCCAAGGTAATACTAAGTTGGTATCCCGTCAAAGCACAGAATGAAGGCCGGGGTAGCCGTACCGACCTGCGGACTAAAGACCACACTACGCATACTCAAAGAACCTAAATCCATGTCTTCGTTAAAAAATTGTACGCTATCGGTGTTATCCCTTAGGCCCAGTGCATACAGCAATGGCAAATAATGCTCATTGCTTGGGTGTGCGAGTGTCGCCAGTTTTCCTAATTGTTGATAGTCAATTAACGCTAGCGGATTATCATCGATAATATTGTTTTTAACAAAAGCATCAAATTCTACCGCCCAGTCGAACGCCTTGGTTTTACCGTCCCAGTCAAGCATGCCTAAGTTATGGACGATATTGCCGCTGGCTAAAATCAATACCCCTTGGTTCCTAAGTCCAGATAATTCTTTGGCTAAATTGAAGTGGTACAAGGGTGGTTTAGTCGCATCAATGCTCATTTGAAAAACGGGCACATTGGCCTTGGGATACATGTTTTTTAAGATAGACCACGCGCCATGATCAAGACCCCAAGCAAAATCTTCCTGCACGGTTGTGGATTTAATGGCGGATATAACCCTGCGTGCATAGTCTGGAGCGCCTGGCGCGGGGTATTGGACTGCAAACAATTCCTTTGGAAAACCACCAAAATCATGCAACGTTTTTGGCTGTTCTGCCATCGTCACAAACGTTCCCTTGGTGAGCCAATGCGCCGATATACATAAAATAGCCTTAGGGATCGGTAACTGTACGCCGATGGTTTTCCAGCGCTGGCTATAGCGATTATCGGTAATCGCATTCATCGGGTTACCATGCCCAACAAACAAAACGGGCATTTTGTCAGTTAGAGTGCAGTTATTGGGTTTCATTTAATGCCATAAGTGTCCTAGGTAGTCTTCATGGATCAGGCGAATAACCTGAGTCTGGTGGACGGTACGGGAGCGGGTAAAACCCATCTGGCAATAGCCCTGGCGGTATCGGCCATTCATCACGGTAAGCGTACCAGCTTCTATAACGCCGTCGACTTGGTCAACCAACTGGAAAAGGAAAAACAGCTGGGCAAGGTTGGTAATCCGGCTAAGCAGTTGATACAAATGGATGCCGTTATCTTGGACAAGCTCGGCTATCTGCCGTTCCCTGAATCCGGCGGCGCTTTATTGTTTCATCTGGTCAGCCAATTGTATGAAAAGACCTCGTTGATCATCACGACAAACCTGAACTTTGGCGAATGGGTACAGGTATTCGGTGATGCAAAAATGACAACGGCTTTATTGGATCGTGTGACCCATCACTGCGATATTCTTGAAACTGGCAATGACTCTTACCGGTTCAAACAACGAAAAAAAGCAGACGAAAAACTATAAATTTTACTCTCACACCTAGAAACTTTTCGGTGTTGATAGGTGAAAACCTTTGGAAGTTGATTGACAACCATATACTAATCAATTTGTTAGCTTATTGCCGTATACAGAGGCCAATTTCAGGATTAATCAAATTTTTTGTCCGAATTAAATAAGTATGTTGCATAGAAATAAAGAAGACTACCCGTATACTCAATTAAAGCATTTTCTGTAAGGTTCTTCTCATAGAAATCATTAGCATTTTTTATAATGTAAGAAAAAAGTTCATGATTATTTTCAATTGTAACAATATTCTCTATGTCGCAATTTTGTTTAATTGGTATGTAATGATAGAATGGAACTAGTTTCTTAAAGTAAAATAAAATACTATCTGAGTCGTATTTAAGTAATATTGATTTATGTTTTAATGTTAACGCGACCCTGGAACATGTTGCACCATTACCATCCATTGAAATTATGAATTTATGCTTAAACTGGTCTTGATATGAGATTCTAATATCATCTCCAAATCCTAAGTTTTTTAAATAATCACGAGCTTCATTATCTTTACTTTGAACAATACTTGGCAAGTAGAAATTAACTATTTCACTTTCTTTAAAATACAGTGCAGAATTTACTCTCGGAATTAACCCTTTTATAATTGTGTCCTTATCATAAAAACGACCAACCCCATCTAGGTATGGGGCTCCAGTTGTAGAACCAACAAAAATAGCGGAATTTTTCTTTTGACAAAACTCTTTTTCATCGAAATTAAATCGATTATCTTTATAAAAATCTAAATCTAAAAAGTCAATATCTGGGAGAAGGAAACCATTCTCAAAAATGTCTTTTTGAAACGAAAATGTTGGCACATTGCAATCTTTAATTTCACGATCCGCAACACAAATTCCAAATATCATATTTTGATGAATTTGCATTTTATGGATAACTTTTCTAAAAAAATCAAGATAGAACTCTATGCGCATTGCAGCAAGTTTCCCCGCATTATTTTTTTCAACTAACGAAACATAACCATCCTGAATTTTAATTAAATAAAAGAACGTATATGTTTCACTCAATTCATGTAGACGGGTAACCACATTATGTGGTTGTAAATTTCTACTTTTCCAGTAAATAAATTCGCTGGCAAATAATGGAAAATATTCTATGAAATTGCTCATAAGTTAAATATATTAAATATGTTAAATGCTTTGCAATAAGTCGTCATGTATACCATCTTATTTTGATGTTGTATTTTCTGTAATTGGTAGAGAAAAATACATGCTAACTTTTTGCAATTCGCTTATTAAAGCGCTCAGGTGCACGCAATACCTTCGCCAAAAGTAAACATTCAGTCCCCCTCCTTAATAAGGAGGGGGTAGGGAAGGTTTTATTGAATACCCCCTCAATCCCCCATTTTCCAAGGGGGGAGGTGAATAAGTACCGCCAAAACGGCTTCCAATCCGGGACAAAATCTAGCACCCGTTGCTCAGTCCTGTATCATCGGTTAAAGACAAAAAAAAACAAATCAACACTAGAAATTCGAACAACCAGCCGCCTCATTATCACCGACCTAGTAGGTTGTAGCAAGAAGAGTTGCGTAGTCAGCTATAGTGCAGACTCCGCAAGAAAAGCGGGAACCCTCAAAATAGAGTCTTTTACCAAAGAACCCAAGACCCTAACCGTAGGAGGTATTCCCGCCATGAAGAAGCATACGTACAGAGCGCAAAAAGTCAACAACATAAACTGGCAGCAAGTGAAAGAACAAACGCTAAGCTAACGCTCAACCGGAGCGTGGTTATACTACGGTTTTATTTCTTAGCTTTCCAGGCGCGTCAGAATAGCTTTACGTATAGCAAAGCTACCCCCGTTAAAATTAACGTTTTGCTGTCTTTTCCGGATAATTTAAATGCATAATTTAACTTAATATGTGCAACCACAACCAAGTATCCCAATCATGAACATAGAAACCAGAATTACCAAAAACCTCCTTTAATGCAGCGGCAAACCTTGTATACGTGGTATGAGAATCCGCGTTAGCGATATTTTCAAATGTTAGCCGAATGGGTAAGCACCGAAGAGATTTTACGGGGCTTCCCTGACTTGGTACTGGAACATATTCACGCTTGTTTACTGCTTGCTGCCCGCCGTGTCAATTTGGAACGCTTGGTGGCATGATCTATTGGGTTGATGCGCAGTTTCCACCACAACTGGCAGATTGGCTTAGGTGGACATTTAAAGTGGAAGCTTACGCCTTGAGTGACTTGCATTTACGGGATGCTGAAAAAGGGGCGGTTTTTCGACAAGCACAGCAAGCTACTATTGTTATCATCCGTAAAGACAGTGATTTTGTTGAGATGGTGTTGCAGTTTGGCACGCCGCCGCAACTGCTTTGGGTCACTTGTGGTAACGTGACTAATAGTCGATTACATAATTTATTTACGCAGGTATTTCCTCAAGCCCAAGCATTACTGGCATCAGGCGAGACGGTTGTTGAAATTGCAGGTTTTGAAGACACATAAACCCACTGTTTGGCGAGTTTGTTGTTGAAATTTAGATAATACTGAAAGAAGCACTATATTAATAAAATTAAATTATTTGTACTTGGCAAGATTCATCTACTCCATTTTCCCCAAATGACAAGCACTGACAGCCTTACCGGGTATGAATGAAGCTGAACGTCAAGCAAACCACCCGCCTATCCAATCGTATAGGTCGGTTTAGGCGATAGCCACGATAACGTTATCACCTATTACGCCTTACGAGCCAGCCATGATAAAAAATGTCCCAATTCCTTCTCTTCGCCACCTATACTCACGGCAAATCTGATTATAAGAACAGTAAGTATCTCGTTAATCTTTAATATAACAATTTCCGCAATGGTAAGTATTGTTTCGTATCCTTTGATAATTTTACTGGTAAGTAATTTAATTGATTTTGCTAGACCGATAATAAAGGCAATATACACAATAATTGCGATTGATAAAATATCAAAACCATATAACTCAAGGATTTTGAAGTAAACAATATAACCACCGGCGATACCGAGAATGATAGGTAAAATCATTATAACGATTACGCCTAGTATTTTCGAAATAAGTATTATTAAATATAAGGCCCTAAAATGAATTAGCAATAATCCAAACGCAAGGGTGTATGATGAAAAAATAGGATATAACGCCATAACTAATCCAAAAAACACAGCAAGTATTAAAGGTATAAATTGATCATTTACATTAATTGCTTGTGCCATGATTCTTGATCTGAATAAAATAATTGTTGCAACAAAAATAAAAACGCAACTTTTCAACGCAAAAGTAGATAATGAATTTTTTACCCATAATGGTTTAAAATCTGACGGCTTCTTATCCTTGAGGTGAAAAGAGGATTTTAGCTCTAAAATATTCTCAGGGTCTATTAAGTTGCATATTTTTTCTGTTACAAAGTAAGCTAATGTAATATAAATGCAATAAATAAAAATATGAACCGATCTCGACCATATATCCCCAAATTTTTTAGAAAAAGGTTTTGATTTTTTACTATAACCTGCCGAAGGAGTATTTATTACGGGAGTTGATGAACTTTTTCCCCTCGATTGCAAACAATGGTCATCAAATGCAAATAAATTACCTTCGCCATTAGTCGCACACCATGAATCCCCTGCCTTGTATCTACAAGAAACGTCCACAGAGTCAACATTCGGTAAGCAAATAGCAAAAGCCGAATTTGATATGATCATTAGAAAAAAACAATAGCGTAATGTTAAAGATATCATAAATTTTATTGTATTAATTAATCATAGGTACACCCCCGGCTCTGTTGGGGGACTCTCAAAGTTTGACAATTCTGGGAACCATCGCGAGTCTCCCAATCTGAGAACCGCCTAAAGTTCTAAAGATTGGGGAAACAAACCATGAATCCAGCAGAAAGTTTAAATCATATTTGTGGGAATAATTGCCGCAACAGTCATCATGGTGTCTGGAAAGATGTGATTCCGTTGGCTAAACGGTTGGTTTGAAGTGATGGTTAGGCTACCGCTTTCATACCGATGGGCAATGAATTTAAAGAGCACCTGTGTCTTCGTATCGGTCTTTTTGACGTAACCAATATCATCAATAACCCGTACCTGATATTTATCCAGACGCGTCATTGCTGTTATTAAGTCTAAGTCACGCTTAGCTTGCTGCAGGCTTTGCACCAGCACGGGTGTATAAGCGCCAGAGACTGTGAAAGTATTCTGAAATTAGACAAAAACTCTACTTTCGGCAACGAAAAATCAATAGCTTAAAGCGCTTTTTCCGTTAATTTTAATGACTTTTAGCAGTACTTTAACAGTCTAGCCAGCGCCATACATCAGGAACAACCACCAAACTTGATTCAACACCACAGGCTAGGGATAAGCTAGCGACTAGCCTTTGTCGGGTTAGGCGATAGCCGTAACCCGACAAAAACACTCACAAGCGGATAAAATAGGGGATAGCCACCAAGACAACGCCTGTTATCACCATGGCCAATTCGTTAGGCACAAAATAGGGGTAAACCATCAAGGCCACGCCGCATACAAACGGTATCAAGCGCCCTTGTTTCTTGCCGTAAACAAAAAAACCTAAGCCTATAGAGCCAAACAACAGCCCCCAAAGTAATTGTGCTTCACTACCCATTGGTTCCACCTTTTGCGCTAGGGTTACTGTAAGAATTGAGATTCCCGCTTTGGTTAAGCGGGGAGGGAAGATTTTAGTGGATAAATCATCCTTTTACAAAAAACGACGTGAAGGCTAACCAACCCTACAAAAACGAATCCTGACCCTAGCCATTCTGCAAAACACCACAGGCTCTACCCTTATCCCACCCACGCGCTATACTATACGGCAAACGGCCAAGGGTTAAGCCGCCTCCACATTTGTTTAAGACTATTTTTGCACCACTACTAAAATTAAAACCACCGCCAATAGGCATTCTGATGCAGACACTAAGCCATAACGACACCCCCACCGACACCGATGGCCTTAGCCAACAAGACTTTATAGATGGTATCGCGGGTATCATCAAAGACTGCACGCCGCCCAAAGGCATTGCGATTAATGGCTATTGGGGCACGGGCAAAACCAGCAGTTTGTTGCAGTTATACAAAGCCTTAACAACCGTTAGCCGTGGCTCAAAAATCCCCAAAGAATCGCCTGTTATCCCCGTGTGGTTTGAAGCCTGGCGTTACCAACACGAAGCCCTGCCCATTGTGGCCTTATTGTATGAAATTCGCAGCACTTTTAACTTATGGAACAAAGTGCTTGAACAATCGGGTAAAGTTGCCGCCATTACCGCCTTAGGCGTATTAGGTGCGTTTGACGAAACCATCAAAGCCGCCAGCGGCGGTGTGGCATCTCCCAAATTGGGCAAGCTGTCAAAAATTGGGGCTAACTATGAACAACAGCGTTACCAAAACCCTTTAGCTAGCCAAGACATCAGCCAGTTATTAGAACAAGCCATCGCAACCGCCTTAGGCAATAAACCAAAACTGGTGATTTTTATCGATGATCTTGACCGCTGCCATCCCGAAGCCGCCTTAAAACTGCTGGAAGGTATCAAGGTTTACCTAAACCTTAAAAACTGTGTGATCGTGTTCGCCATAGACCAACGGCAAATCGAACGCGGCTTAAAAAAAGCCCTAGACCTTAACGACGGCAGCGATGGCCATCAAGCGCGTGAATATTTAGAAAAAATCTGCCAAGACATTTACCACTTGCCTTTGCCCAAACAAGCTGACAAAGCCGATTACTTGGCAAGCTTGCTAACGGACATCACAGCCGATCAAGCGCATATCGCAGGCATTAAAACCGTCGCCGAATCCTATGACTGCCTACCTGCCAACCCACGCAAAATCAAAGCCCTCGCCAATCGCTTGGCCGTGGTGTTGCGCCATCAGCTAGCTTTGACTGAACCGCGACACTATCAGCTTTTAGTGGCAACTGCCATTATCTACACTTTCCACCGCGAGTTGATTGAGCAGTTAGAAAAAGATGCGGGTTATATCAATACCGTCATCCTCTATGCCAGACAACCACCTGCTGACATGGGTGGCATTTATGAGCCCATGAAAAGTATTAAACCCTCGTATTCAGGCACGGACAAACTGCCCACCAACCCCAGCGACAGCCACGTTTTCCGTTTACACGAACTGTTCATCAATTTGGGTACAGTGTTAGCCGCCGAACTCCAACCCTTTCTAGGACGCTAGCCATGGCGATAAAGACTCTTTCTAGCCCGCAAGCCCCCGATATCGCCGCTTTTATCGACATTAAAAACAGCCATCCGCTATTGCGCTATTGCCAAAATGTCCAACTAAGCTACAACCAGGCCGATAATTTCGGCCTTTCGCTAGACGATGCCGGTGAGCTAAAAAAAGACGCGCGGGTGTCGTTGCGCAGCCTATACGTTGCGCCGCACTTAGCGCCACGGCATTATTTGCCCGAACAAATCATTAGCGCCGAAATAGACGAGAATGAGCAGCCCAACTGGCAAAGCATCACCGATATTATCGCCCAACATCCGCGCAGCTTTGTGTTAGGCGACCCTGGCATCGGTAAAACCACCTTAATCCACAGCCTGATGCTGGCGTTTACCAACAGCGGCAGCAATTTAACTAAAATCGCCTTAGGCGAATTAGTGCCTATTGCGCTGATTTTGCGCGAATTGCCTTTGGGCGGAATCAGCAATTTCGACGACTTATTGCAAGTACATTGCCAACATAATGCTGAATTGATGCAACCGTTTACCGACCAGCCAACGCTCATAAACATCTTGCTAAACTCAGGACAAGCCCTGATTTTGCTAGATGGGCTGGATGAAATTACCCACGCCGCCACACGGCGCACCCTAGGCCAAATCGTGTTGCAAGCCATGGACAATCATCCGGCCTGTCGGTTTGTGATCAGTTCGCGGGTTGTGGGGTTTGACCAAGCGGAATGGTTGGGTTTTGCTGACGATAAAGACAATGGCGAAAATGATGATATTGACAGTGGTGAATTGGCACTAAGCCCACACCACGAAAAAACCGACCTGTTACCCGTCTCGTATCTCGCCCCGTTTAGCTACCCGCAAGCCCAACAATTTATCAGCCATTGGTACCAAAATTACCAGCCTACGCTAGACAGTATGCACGAACAACGGGTCAGCGAATTGTTAATGCGCATCAAAAAAAATGACGGCTTAGGACGTTTGTCGCGCATCCCCGTGTTGCTGAATATGATGTGCTTTATCCATGCCCGCCGGGGCCGTTTGCCAGACGGGCGTGCCGAACTCTACCAACGCATCGCCGAAACCTATTTAGTGTCACTGGATGCGGCGCGCGGCATCAGTAGCACTAGCTTTGATTATCGGGATCGTTGTGAATGGTTGAGCGAGATCGCCTTAACCATGCAAAAAAACCGTGGTGAAGAGGACACCGCCCTGTTAATCCCAGAACAGCAAGTGCGGGACATCTTAACTGTCAAACTCACCGAACTGGGCATCCCCGGCGCGCAAATCCAAGCCGAAATCAGCTTTTTATTACGCCATTTTGCCGAACGTAGCGGTTTGTTTTTACCGCGCGGCGAGGGTCTGTATGGCTTTAGCCATTTAAGCTTTTTGGAATACTTTGCCGCCAAAGCCTTAAAACTACACGCTGAATTGGGTGAGTTGGATTGGGAAAAGTATAGACCAAAAACACGTATGATTTGGTGGCAAGAAACTTTTGTGTTGTTTTTTGAACAAGTCGATCATGCCAAGTTGGTGGCTAAGTACATACAAAACTTGTTTGTGGAAGATGTTAATACCGGAATAACCAAAGAACAAGTATCGTCCCAAGCCTTATTGGCGGCCATTGTGATGGATAGCGGTGTGAAACTCATCCCTAGCGAACGGAAAAAGTTTATTGAGGGTTTGTGGCGGTTTTATGTGCGGATACCTTTTTACAGCTTTTTTCATATGCGTGCCGCATTGTTTAACCGCTTATGGCAGCAGGATTTTGGAGCGATGAGTCTGGGTTTGTCCGCTATGAAAACTATGACAAAGCTGAATTTGTCATTTACTGAGATCGATGATGTGTCCACATTGGCGGGCTTGGTACAGTTGGAAGACCTCAATTTAAGCGGGACAGCGGTCAGCGATGTGTCCAACTTGGCAGGTTTGTTGCAATTAGAATACCTTAATTTAAGCCGGACAGCCATCAGAGATGTGACGGCTTTGGCAGGGCTGCCGCGCTTGAAATTGCTTGATTTAAACAGGACAGCCGTCAGCGATGTGTCCATCTTATTGGGACTGGCGCGTTTGAAATGGCTTGATTTACACGAGACAACCGTCAGCGATGTTTCTACTTTGGCAGGGGTAAGGCAGCTGGAATGGCTTAATTTAAGGGGAACACCCGTCAGCGATGTTTCCGCCTTAGCATGTTTAGTGCATTTACAAATTGTCCGTGAATGATCCGCAATCCTTACGCATAACCAGCCTATGCAATGGAACTAATACCGCCGCGTCCTCCGCAAAACGTCTAAAGCCGTTTTACTCCTACGGCATCAAAACCGCTGCCCCCCTGAAAACGTCCGTTACGTAAATCGGCCAAGGCTAGATTGGCTTGTTTTAGCGGGTAGGGGGTGGTTTGGGTGATGATGCCGATTTCGGGGGCGAGTTTTAAAAAATCGATGCCGTCTTGGCGGCTTAGGTTGGCGACGGACAGCAATTGCCGTTCTTCCCATAATAATCGGTAGGCAAAGCTCGGGATGTCGCTCATGTGGATACCTGCGCAAACTACCCGCCCACCTTTCTTACAGCTTGAAGGGCTACGCCTACTGGGGCGAAAATGATGGCCGCATCCAATTTTTCGGGCGGTGTTTCATCCGTAGCACCAGCCCAAACTACACCTAGGCTACGCGCATACGCTTGGCTGGCCACATCATCCGGTTTGGTGTAAGCATAAACCTTGCGGCCTTGCCAGTTGGCAACTTGCGCCAAAATGTATGCGGCAGCCTACTAGCTCAGGCTAGCGGCAGCTTAACCCAACACACCTAGCCCTAAATGGTCGGGTTACGGCTACCGCCTAACCTGACCAACTTAACCCCGCTCATCCCACAGCTTATCCATACGTTTTGCCGAAACCGGATAAGCGGTTTTGAGTTGTTGGGCGAACAAGGACACCCTAAACTCTTCCAATGCCCAACGGAAGGGATCTTGCTCGGGTATCACTAGCCCTTTTTTGGCTTTGTTTTCCACGTCTTTCCAAAACCTCGCCGCATAACGGTTCACTTCTTGGATTTTTTGCGCGCTATTGTCCAATTTATCCAAGCGGTACAAAATTGCTTTTAAATAGCGTGGGATGGCTTTTAACTGCGTATACGGCGTGTTGCGTAAAAAGCCCGCATAAATCAGCAAATCCAATTGCCCATTAATGTCTTTCGCCATCGCGTCTTGGGCGTTAAAGCGTTGCAAGGCGGTTTTTAAGGCCGCCAAAGTGGTCATGATTTCTAAGGCCGTTTTACCGGCTTCATTCGCGGTCACCAACAGGCTGGCTTTGTTTTGCTGCAAGTTTTGTTCAAACGCTTGTTGCGTGCGTAAGGTTTTGCCTTCTATAAACACACTGTGCAAAATCAAATACAGCATATCGTCTTTAAAAGACGGGCTGGCATCGAGTGTGCCGCCCAAAATCGTCGCCAACAACGGGTGTTTGGGCAGGCGGTTATATGCCAACTCCGCAGCCGCCGATTGTGGCAGGTTTTTTAACAAATAAGTGCAATCTTTACGCAAATACAACTGGCATAAGCGCAGCAATCCCGCTTGATGTTGGGCTGCGGCCTTGGCTTCGGTGTCAAAAATACGCACGCCGACGGTGTCGCCTTCATCGACCACCGCCGGAAAGCCGATAAACGCTTGTCCGTTTTGGATAAATTGATAAGTGTCGGGCAAGTCATCAAACGCCCACAATATGCAACCTGTATAATTCAACTCATCGGCGGCGATTTGGTCAAAACTGCTTTGCGCCGTCACGGTGTATTTAAGCTGTAGGGCTTTCAGGTCGCGGCCAAAATCCAGCAAGATGCCTTGGTCGTCTATCACCCTAAAATTCATTTGCAAATGTTTGGGCATAGCCTCAAACGACCAGGCATTTAGCGGTATCGCCTCGCCCGTCAGTTTGCGCAAGCGGTTGCCCAACCATTCTTGCAGACTGCCTTTAAAATCCGGCTCTATTTCTAAACATTGCTTAACGGTTTGCGGCACGGGTACAAAATGTTTTCTGATGTTTTTTGGCAAGGCCTTAATCAGGGCGCTGCATTTTTCTTCCAATAAGCCCGGTACTAGCCATTCAAATGCCGCTGCTGGGACTTGATTGAGTTGATGCACAGGCAATACCGCCGTCACCCCGTCTTCTTCGTGGCCCGGTTCAAAGCGATACTGCAAGGGGATGGTCAAATTGCTGCGGCTACCCAAGCACGCGCGGGGAAAGGTGTCGGGAAAATCCCATTCATTGACAAATTCAGCCTCTTGTTCACGCGTTAAGTCTTCTTTGGTCAAAAACAACAGTTTAGGATTGGCACGTTCGGCGGTTTTGCGCCATGTGTCTAAAGTGACACCACTGACCACTTCCGGCGGCAATTTGTGGTCATAAAATTGATATAACCATTGCTCGTCTTCGACCAAATCCACCCGCCGACCTTTGTGCTGGATAATGCCGACTTCTTCCAACAGTTTTTGGTTAGCCACATAAAACGGCGCGTTGCTGTGGTATTCATGATCGACCAAGGCCGAGCGGATAAATATCTCCCGCGCCGCTTTGGCATCCACATGGTCGTAGGGGATTTTGCGCCCGGCTTGCAAAGTCAGGCCATACAACAATGTACGTGCCGACACCATGCACCGTGCGCCTTTCTTTTCCCAATGCGGATCGTAGTAATTGTGTTTGACCAAATGCCCGGCGCAGTGTTCTATCCATTCCGGTTCTATGCGGGCGACGGTGCGGGCATAGACTTTACTGGTTTCCACCTGCTCCGCCGCCATAATCCATTTGGGCTTAAGCTTGTGCAAACCAGAACCGGGGAAGATATAAAACTTTAAGCCCCGCGCCCCCAAATATTCATGGCTATCATGGCGAAAACCAATATTCGACAACAAGCCCGTCAATAAGGCGCGGTGCACTTTTTCATAACCCGCTTCGTCGGTGTTGGGGTGCATTTTTAAATCGCCCTTAATCACCTGCATAATTTGCGCGTGGATGTCGAACCATTCGCGCATACGGATGTATGACAAAAAATTGTCGCTGCAATATTTGCGCAATTTGCTGTTGGAGAGATGCTTTTTTTGTTCCTCGAAGGTGTTCCAAATCGCCAGCAAGGTTAAAAAATCCGATTCAGGATGCCGGAACGCCGCGTGTTTGGCATCCGCCAAGTGCATTTTATCGGCGGGTTTTTCGCGCGGATCCTGAATGCTTAAGGCCGAGACAATAATCGCCACTTCGGTCAAACAATGTTCTTCGCCAGCCGCCAACAACATCCGCGCCAGTTTTGGATCGGTCGGCAATTTCGCCAATTGCTTGCCGACTTCGGTCAGCTTTCCGGCTTTATCCAAGGCATTGACTTCATGCAGCATGGTCTTGCCGTCGCGGATCATCTTGTCTTCGGGCGGCTCCAAAAACGGGAAGTCTTCAATATCACCCAATTTTAAGGCCGTCATCTGCAAAATGACCGCCGATAAATTGGTGCGCATGATTTCCGGTTCGGTAAATTCGGGCCGCGCCAAATAATCCTCGCGCGAATACAGGCGTATGCAAATCCCTTCCGCAACCCGACCACACCGCCCCGCCCGTTGGTTGGCGCTGGATTGGGAAATGCGCTCTATCGGCAAACGCTGGATTTTGCTGCGGTGGCTGTAACGGCTAATACGCGCGTGGCCCGTGTCGATCACGCCACGGATGCCGGGTACGGTCAGCGAGGTTTCCGCCACGTTGGTCGCCAACACGATACGGATTTTGCCGCCTTTGGGGTTGAACACGCGCTCTTGCTCGCTGACACTGAGCTTGGAATACAAGGGCAAAATGTCGTATTGGCTAGGATGGTGTTTTTTTAAGGAATCGGTGGTTTCGCGGATTTCCCGCTCGCCGCTTAAAAAAATCAGGATATCGCCGCGCAAATCGCGGTACAACTCGTCTACGGCATCAAGAATCGCGTTTTGCAAATCATCGCTGGTTTCGTCGTCCTCTTCTTTTTGTTCTATCGGGCGATAGCGCATTTCCACCGGATAAGTGCGCCCTGACACTTCTATAATCGGCGCGTTGTTAAAATGCGTGGCAAAGCGTTGGGGATCGATGGTGGCTGAGGTGATAATCAGCTTTAAGTCGGGGCGTTTGGGCAATAGCCATTTCATATAGCCCAATAAAAAATCGATGTTCAGGCTGCGTTCGTGCGCCTCGTCGATGATGATCGTGTCGTATTGGTTTAAGTACGGGTCGTTTTGCGATTCTGCCAGCAAAATCCCGTCGGTCATCAGCTTAACCAAGGATTCGGCGTGGGTTTTGTCATTAAAACGGATTTTGTACCCGACCGATTTGCCCAAGGGTTCGCCCAATTCTTCGGCAATCCGGTCGGCAACTGTACGCGCGGCAATCCGCCGGGGCTGGGTATGACCAATAAACCCCGCCGCCCCACGCCCTATCGACAAACAGATTTTAGGCAACTGCGTGGTTTTGCCCGACCCCGTTTCACCGCACACAATCACCACCTGATGGTCTTGAATCAGCTTGGCGATGTCATCTTTTTTGCCCGTTACCGGCAAATCGGGGAAGTTAAGTGCAGGAATGCTGGCTAAACGCTGGTTACGCGCCGCCATCGACTGGCTGATACGGCTAGACAATGCTTGGATTTGCTCAATAGGTTCTTTGCCTTTTTGGCAATCGGCACGCAAACGGTCTAACTGGCGTTTTAAGGGGTGGCGGTCTTGGTTAAGGCACAGCGGTAGCTGCGGGGTGAGTTGTTTGACGAGATCGGAAGCAGTCATCGGTGATAACAGTTAAAAGGCGGGTATTATAACCTTTGGCGCTCGTCATCCCCTAAAAACTAAACGGCGCATTGGGGTTCAGTTCCAAGCCATAAGCAAATTGCAAAAAGTTAGCATGTATTTCCTCTACCAAATTAGAGAAAATACATCATCAAAATCAGATTATGTACATGGCGACTTGTTGCTAAGTACTTACAATTCATTTGCCTGTTGCAATACGGTGTTAATAACTGACTCGCTTAAATTAAAACTCGTGTCGGTGAGCGTTAAAATTTCAGGTTTAATTTCTGCCAATAAACCAATTTCTTTGGCTTTTACCAGTAATCCAATTGTGCCGATTTTTGCTAAACCTAATTGCGTCAGTTTGCGTCTGCCTTTCTTTTCATCCATTAATATCCAATCTGCATTGATTTCTTTGGCTAACACAATGGTTTCGGCTTCACCTAAATCGAGTTCATCCAACAACACATCTACTGCTAATCTATCTTTTACTTTAACTGTTTGTATCCAGTCTGCTTGAGCAATTTCAAAAGCTAGATTATCTTTTTCTTTTTTGGCAATGGTTGCTTCATGGTAAACAGCTTCTGCAACATAGAGTTTGCCAAATAATTTTTTGAGTAAATCGAATTTTTGCAATGACGAAAAAGCGATTAACGGCGTGGTATTTGAAACGATAATCATAAGGTATTCAGCGGTAAGTTTTTAACCGCATCAAATTCTTCGGCTAATTCTTCATCAGTATAATTAAAATAATTGATGTGGTAACGGTGCAAGCGTTTTAGGAATTCTATGCGGCTGATATTCAGTAATTGGGCGGCTTTTCCTGATGAAATGCGTTCTTGGGTAAACAGCGATAAAACTAGCCATTCTTCAACGTGATTTTGTATGTCTTCTTTGCTGATGCCGAATTGTGTTATAGCTGTAGGGATTTTTATATCAAATGCTAGACTATTCATGTTGTTTTCTCTTTAGGTTAAGTGCTTACCATACTATTATGAAGGCGTAACTTTTGTAACTGGCAGGGTAAAAACATGTGAACTTTATCCAATTCACTTATGCCAAGTTTTTGAAAAAAATCGTATAATCTGCAAGATCTGTATTACCTTTAATCGTCGCTTCGGAAACATTCAATTATTTCTATCTATGTCAGCTACAGTACGGAAAGCTGTTTTCAACATTATGTTTTTCGTAAATCTTTTAATATTTGGTTAAGCTGAATTGCGTTTCCAATTCCCAATGTAGGGAGCATTGCTTGCAATAAGGCAATTAACCTTTCTTGATATGAACCATCTTCTGCATTGCAAGCTTGAGTAATAGCTTTTTCATAGAAATTAGGACACTTGAGTAAAAATCGCTGGTTATTCAAAATGAATGTCCATTTGGCACTTAACCAAACAAAAGCGGATTTAGCTATTACACGGCTACTATTAGTCTGACCGGAGACGGAGACTTGCAGTATCGTAAACGCCAATTCAAAAACCTGTTCTGGTGATGGTATAGCCTTTTTTTCAATTGCACGGCGATGAACAGTTATAAGCTCAGCTAAAGAAGTGTTATAGTCGATGCTCTGCTCGTCTCCTTTCAAAGAATTCAACAATTCGGTTCGAATTTTGAAATCTTGATTCTCGGCTAAACAGTTAATTATCTGATCCAAAGCAGCAATATTATTTGAAAAAATGCAATTAGAGCCAAAGCATAATACAAATTGTTCACTAATATAGATTAGTTCTTCTTGCTGATTTTTAGTTGGAATCGGTATCGAACCATAGGTTACGTTATGAATATTAAAACTATTTCTGTAGTCACCCCGATCTTTAACATAGGCAAACTCAGCAATTGTTTCTTGCAAGGCAGTAATGAAAAGCTTCGTATCAAGTAATATCAAAGCCTTTTTAATTTTTGCAGGCGTTAATAAAAGCTCACCCTCGAATATCTGCCCTTTTGGTAAAAAAGATTCCAGTCCCTGTGTTATTCCACTATCTAAGCAACAGTGATTTTCCACAGTAGCCAACTGATACCAAACCATCTCTATTGGAACTAAAAATTGATTTGCAATTTCTGAATTGGGTTCTGGGTTACTTACAATTCCAGGATATATCTTTGCTTCCTTACCATCATCAAGAAGCCATTTTTCGCCAGTCGCATCTTGAGCAAGCCATAATAAAATATAAGCGCTTAGCAAAAAGTTAACGTGTATTTTGAGCCAAATCCACTTCCGATCTCATCAATGGCTTGCTCCAGTTCGTCGGGAGTAAACGTTTTGAAGGGCAACCATTCATATTTCATTTTGCGCCACAGCAGCTCAAT
>JAPLRR010000034.1 GCA_026399075.1 Methylococcales bacterium | reverse complement strand
AGCGGGGTCATGATGATCTCCTCGGAAAAACAGGGAACATTCCCTGATTTCCAAGGTAACCGTTTTTTTGAGTCAACCCAACAGAGTCATTAACCGAAATGCTGAGGGGAACTGCCACCGCGTCAGCGGTTTAGTTCAACTGGTGTTAGCTTAAACCAATACCTGCCCAATGGCAAAAGCACCCAGATAAGTCACCGTAAAGTAAAGTACTGTTAAAGCCAAGCTGGCGGCAAGATTTATAGAGAGGGCTTTTCTGTATATATACGCGAGCACTGTAAACTCCCAAATAAACAGTAAGCCCAATGTGTAATAGCTTAAAAGATCCTCAGTGACGGTCAACCAAATTAAAACGGGGATAACAAAGAGGGAGACGACATTTGCGCACACCAAAATCGAGGTTGTCACTTGGATGTAGGTATACAAGGTTTTGTTTAAGCGCAGGATAAACGCTATAAGAAACAAGGTTAACAGTATTTGGATGCTGACTTCGGTCAATGACTCAAAAGGGTCGTCTGTCATATTTGTCTGCATAAAATACTCAACAACAAAATAAAACAACAGGTTTTCTTGAAAAAAAACCATTGATCTTGTTAGCTCAACCGGATTATTCCTTAACCAGCATAAAGGCAAATATTGTCTTAGGGTTTCTATAGTTAACATGGTCTTTCAATTCAGGTCATGCAAGGTCTTTAGCGGCTTTCGGTTCTTTGTGGTGTGGCGGTCTTAAAGTTTTGACAAATCCAAATAGCTGGTGTGGGCCGGCTTTTTATGGGGGACTTGTTCAGGTTCAAAGATCGGTTCATTGTACGAACCAAAGTTATCATTCAGTGATTGCACCAATTCTTTCGTTTTTTCACTAAGTTTAATTAACCGGGCTTTCATTTTTTTATTCCAGCCAAGGGGTTCAGTAATTGGCATCAGCATACGCGTAACCGTTAAATTTTGTTCAAAGAGGTTGGCTAAGTTTTCCATCAGATGCAGTTCAGCCTGCCGTTCGTTCAACTTTTTGATGATTAGTTTTGCTTGGAATTTGCTCATCAGCAAATGGGTGGGCACCATAATCGCCAGTAAAATGGCAACAATGATGGGGCCTATGATAGGGTCGATTAAAAACTCCAAAACGCCGAAGTTAATTTCTGCAAAAACCGCCAAGATGGCAATAAAGCAAAGGACAACCAAGCTGGAAATATTGACGCGCTCTTTCCAAAGGGCAATGCCATTTTTGACTTCAGGGATCACCACATTTTCAATGTCGTGGATGTTTTTTTCCAGTGAGTCCAGAATACGGTAAGTGCGGTCATAAGCCACATTGGCCAGGCGTTGGTCAATTTCTGAAAAATCCACTTTACTGAGGGGGTTGATGTTGTTTTGTTGGTTGGCGACAATAATAAACTGCCCGGTATTGAGGCCCAGTGCTGATAGCTTTCTTTGCCATGACGCAATAATTTCATTGCTTTTGGCCGGATTTAACATGGCTAAAGGTTCGTCAATCAAATAGACAAATTTGTTGGAGTCTTGTTGAATGGCGATATGCTGGATTAATTCATCCAGCATAGGCGATGCAGACTCAAATACATCGGTAAAAACAAACACCAAGTCAGAAGTTGTCACCGTATGCTGGGTAAGCAATGAATAGATTGGATGGCTTGGGGTAGCGCTGATATTAGGCGAATCAATAAATAACCTGCCTTTTAAGCGGTCAGTGTTTATGGTCTTTAATTCCAGATAAGAATTGATGCGGTTGCCTTCACCTTTTTGCAGTTGTTCGAATTTCCTGCTGATTTGATAGAACGGGTAACGTGGGTCAACATCAAGCGCAGTGCCGGGCAAGGTTGCCGAATTGGTTTGGCTATTATGCAATAGCACGGTAAATTTATGGTTGGAGGCTTGTATGCCAGAGGGTAATTGCGTAGCTCCCAGGTAATTATTGATAAATCTGGATTTTGCCGTAGAGTTTCCGCCAATCAAGCTGATGATGGGCCACCAAGAGTTCTTGCAGGCGGTGGTTTCTTCGGGATCAATGAGGCCGAGGTCATATTCTATTTGATCAAGTTCATGAAAAATTTTTGCTGAATTTTGCAAAACCGGATTGTCATAGGCGAAATTTTTTTCAAGGTTGATCAGGTATTTGCTTGTGGTCTTTTCAGACATTTGTTTGACCCCGTATTTCCAGAATTTAGCCGTCAGTTTAAGGCCGGGCAGCGTCGGAAAAACCTTGCTACATATCCGGTTACAAAATTGGCGGCCTTGAGTTTAAAGTGATAAAAAAGTATATGAAGTATACACCTAGCCATCTTTTGATTATACAAAAAATCAAGCGCCCCATTAAAGCAAGTTTACATTCCTGCGGTAGATGGTCTGCACCGCTGTTTGGGTAATTCATACACTTTTAAACTGAATTTTAAACGAATCTATAGTATATTGGGCTATTGCTTAGGGTTTTATGCAGGGGTCAAATGGTAAAACGGGTTACAACAAAGGTTGATGGGTCGAATTTACTGCTCATAGCCATGTCACTACTGTTGTCCGCTTGCACCCCACTTTTTTTAGGTGGGTATGGTGCAAACAACCAAACCAAGGAAGAGTTTACGCGCTATGTGGAAGACGTGTTCCGATTGCAAAACAGTATGACTAGCGAAATGATGCTGTTGCAGGAAACCGAAGGCATAAACAATGGCCAAGCCTTATTTGCCGCTGAACAACAGATGCAAAAGGCCTGTGTTTCCCTCAATGAATATGCCGCCCGAGAGAATGATGACGCCAGCATTGGTTTATTGTTGCAACGGCGTGTTCAGGAATCTGCCCACGAATGTGAACAAGCCGCGCTTAAGCTAAAGGCATTGCTAAAAAAATGAACTAAGGCGCTACCCTCGCGGTAATCAATAACAACACAAGTCGTGATACTGCCATTCTGGCGGGGGATAGCGCAGCAGGAATTTTAAAACTTCAAATTTATAGCCGCTAAACCAAATGCTGGCAGGCCAACTAAGCTTAGCTCCATGGCAATAGAATCAAACTATGCACCCTAGTGGGCACGGCACTCCAATCGGAATGATTACACATACACCCACTAAAACCTATCTATTTACTGCAAAATTTGCGGTGATATGATAGAATTAGCCTATAAATACACATTTCCCCGCGCCTTACGCGCATTCCAAAAACTCCAAACAGGTAAATCCATGTCCAATGATGTTTCACCATTACCCTCTTTCCGTGAATTAGCACTGATTGAACCCTTGCTAAAAGCACTGGATGATGTCGGTTATGAAACACCTTCGCCGATTCAGGCACAAGTTATCCCACTCATGCTTCAAGGTAAGGATGTACTGGGTCAAGCACAAACAGGCACCGGTAAAACCGCAGCCTTTGCACTACCTATCTTGTCGCGTATAGACCTACGCCAAAAAGACCCCCAAGTCTTGGTGTTGGCACCAACCCGCGAATTGGCCATCCAAGTGGCCGAGGCATTCCAACGTTATGCCACCCATTTAAAAGGTTTTCATGTTTTGCCTATCTACGGTGGACAAGACTATAGCACCCAGCTGCGCCAGTTAAAGCGTGGTGCCCACGTTGTTGTTGGTACACCTGGCCGCGTTATGGACCACATGCGCAAAGGCACGTTAAACTTGGACGGCCTGAACGTCCTGGTGTTAGATGAAGCTGACGAAATGCTGCGCATGGGCTTTATTGATGATGTGGAATGGGTACTGGAACAAACCCCAGATAACATCCAGATTGCGCTGTTTTCGGCAACCATGCCATCAGTAATCCGCAAAATTGCCCAAGAATATTTGACCGACCCAGAACAAATCACCATAAAAGTCACTACCGCATCGGCTGAGAATATCCGCCAGCGGTTTTGGATGGTCAGTGGTGTGCACAAGCTCGACGCCTTAACCCGCATCTTAGAAGCCGAAACGTTTGATGGCATGATTATCTTTGTGCGTACCAAAACGGCAACGATTGAGCTGGCAGAAAAGCTGGAAGCGCGTGGCTATTCCGCATCCGCCATTAACGGCGATATGTCCCAAGCACTTAGGGAGCGCACAATAGCACACCTTAAAAACGGCAAACTGGACATTTTAATTGCTACCGACGTTGCCGCCCGTGGTTTGGACGTAGACCGTATCACCCATGTGGTCAACTACGACATCCCTTATGACACGGAATCATACATCCATCGTATAGGCCGTACAGGCCGTGCAGGCCGTACTGGGGACGCGATTTTGTTCATCGCGCCCAGGGAAAGGAAGCTGTTAGGCAACATCGAAAAAGCCACTAAACAAAAAGTTGAAGAAATGGGCTTGCCTTCAACAGAAGTGATCAACAACAAACGTATTTCCCGTTTTAAACAAAACATCACCGATACCTTGGCAGCGGAAGAGCTGAGCTTTTTTAGCCAACTGATAGAGCAATACCAGCAAGAGCATAATGTATCAGCCTTGGAAATCGCTTCAGCATTGGCAAAACTGGTGCAAGGTGACACCCCGCTGTTGATGCAAAATCTGCCTAAGAAAACCTACGAAAGCCGCGAAGATCGGCCACAAAGGGAAGACAGGCCATATCGTGACCGTGACGACCGTGCGCAACGCGATGACCGTCCACAACGTGAGCGCAAACCAAAACGGGCATTTGGCAGTGGCGCAGCCGTTGAGATGGAAGTGTTCCGTATTGAAGTGGGTCACGCCCATGGTGTAAAACCAGGCAATATTGTCGGTGCCATCGCTAATGAAACAGGCATAGACGGCGACCATATCGCCCGTATCCGTATTGAAGACGATTACAGCACAGTCGAATTGCCAGCCGGTATGCCGAAAGAACTGATTGAAGAACTGAAAAAAATCAGGGTGGCAGGGCAACTGCTTAATATTTCAAAAATGGATGAAAGTAGCCGCCGCTCAGCAAAACCAGATGACGCCGGCAAAAAAGTCGATAAGAGCAAAAAACGGATGGGTTCAACCTCCAGACGGGCAAAGCCTAAAGCCGAATAATCCGGCCTGTTGCTAAGGTGCGTTTTCGCACCTTAGCAGTCTCGGGTTTGTGGTACTTAAGGCTTATTTGTTCCAAATACAACTCCCTCCCGCTTTTTCAATAACCGCCAATTGTTCTTGATGGGCGGCCAAATCCTCCTCATTACAACGTATAATTTTCAAAGCCGGACGGTTTGCTGACAAAGGCTGTGCTTGGGCAATGCTAGCTGGGGCAGCTGAATCATTAGCTGTGGCTGGCGCTTCATCCAACAACGAAGATTGGCCGCCAGTCATCAACAAAAACACATCCGCCAGAATTTCCGCATCCAATAAAGCGCCATGCAAGTCCCTGTGGCTGTTATCAATGCCGTAGCGTTTACAAAGCGCGTCCAAACTGTTCCTTTGTCCAGGATGCTTTTTTCTGGCATAAGCCAAGGTGTCAAACACCCCGCTTACATCCGCGACAGTCCCCACCTTATTACCCAGCCGTGAAAACTCATGGTTGATAAAGCCAACATCAAAAGGCGCGTTGTGTATCACCAACTCCGCTCCTTTAATAAAAGCAATAAAGTCCTCAACAATCTGCGCAAACAGCGGTTTATCATCCAAAAACTGGTTAGTGATGCCATGCACGGCAATAGCGCCGTCATCAATAAGCCGTTCTGGGTTAATGTACACATGAAAGCGTTTGCCGGTTAAACGCCGCTTGACCAGCTCAACACAACCAATTTCAATGATCCGGTGGCCTTCTTGCGGGTTCAAGCCCGTGGTTTCAGTATCCAACACAACGATGCGGTTGGTAAAAGTGCGTTTATCCATGATGGTATTCTAAGGTAATGGCGTAGGGCAGGGCAGTATCTGCAAGCTGGCCATTTTACCTGAACACTAAATTAAAGCTATGCTGTGGGTATGTGGTTACACAATTTGCTTTCTGTTAAAACGACTATACTATACTCAAGTCGGCCTAACTGGAATAACCCATGGATCCCCAAAACCAACCCAAACCTTCCACAGAACAACTCGACCAAATCTTGGCGTGGGTCAGCACGAATAAAGAGTTAGTTAATGACATGCTGAGCAATGCTGGGGGAACGTTACTAGCTACGATAGCGGGAGTTGTGCTAATTTTTATAGCCCGCCAATTCAGCACACAACTCTGGCGACTTCTCGGCTATCTCGGCAGTTTCCGGGGCTTGTCAAAACTCGCGTGGTGGGCGTATCGGCGCAATGTGATAGACCAATATGGCAAGCTCATCAACATCTACCTAGGCATAACCGAAACCTTAAGCCTTAACCAAGTGTTTGTGCCGCTTACCTTACGCGCCACCCGCCGCACTGCATCGCCCAACCCGACCCAACCGCCCAGTACCCAAGCCATACTCACCGATCCCGAACAAAAACGCTTGTTATTGTTAGGTGCGCCGGGTTCAGGCAAAAGCACCTTGCTGAGGGCTTTGGCGGTGGGCATTAGCCGCCACGAATGGCCGCAATTTAATAATTTAGTCCCCGTGCTGGTGTCTTTACGCGACTACGCCCAAAAAGAACCTGCCCAGCCTTTGTTTACATGGCTAACCGAACACGAACTACCCCGTTTTGGCATTGCCAACCCCCGCTTATTAGCCGCCATGTTGGCAAAAGGTCGGGTGTTATTGCTGTTAGATGGTTTGGATGAAGTTGCGGGCGAACGGTTGGATAGCATCAACCGCGCAATTGCCCACTTTTTAACCGACTACGACCCTAAAGCCCAGTGCCGCGTCTTGCTCACTTGCCGCGAACAAAACTACGATGAGTTACCCGACAGCCAGCACTACACACGCTTAGGATTTAAAGAATACCGCGTTGCCGAATTGCGTGATGCCGAAATCCGCGCCATCGTCCACCGCCGCCAAACCAGCTTTACCGACAAACAAAAATCCCTGCCCAACTACTTGGCGCAAGTGTTCCGCGATAGCAGCATCCTGCAACTGCACCGCAACCCTTTGTTGCTGACTTTGTCTATGGGCGTGTTTTTGCACAAACCCGGCGAAGAAATACCGCACAACCTCGCCCAATTTTACGAACAAGCTTTAGATAATCTTCTGCGCCGCCACGATTTCCGCGAAGCCCACAGCGGACAGCCCGCCAACCGCTATAAGGCCGAATGCAAATTTAAAGTGCTGCGCTATTTTGCCCATCAAAACCTGATGGCTGCCAGCGCCGCCAACCGCGATTTTGAAACCTTCAGTTTTCAAGACATTAAAGCCGCCGCGCAAGCCTTGGCAGAGCAAGGCCGGGTCGATTATAAGCCCGACGCCGCCCATGAGGTGGTTAAAGAAATCCAAATGCAAGCCGGATTACTAAACGCCTTGCAAGACGGCAGTTGTTATTTATACGCCCACCGCTCCTTAAACGAATACTGCGCGGCAGCGTATTTAAACCGCCAAAACGCAGTGGGGTTAGCGCAACTTAGCCAGCATTTGACCGACACAGCTTGGCGGCAAGTGATAATTTTTTATGCCGCCATCGATGATGACAACGACAACGCCGTGCACTTAGTCACACAGCTACAAGCCTTGGCCCACAGCGCACACAATCCCCAATTGCTGGCCCTAGCCGGACATTGTGCTGCTGTGTTGGTACAACCGCGCCATGAATTGCGGTTAAGCTTATTGGACAACTTGGCGACTGCCTTACAAGCCGAAACCGCGATAAATATGCGCGAAACCTTGCTGAAAAGCTTGCTAGCCTTAGGCAATAGCCGCGACACGGCTTTACGCCAACGTTTGGATGCGTTGATGCGCCAACTGCTGGAAGCCGGACATATCGATGAACTGATCGACGAGATCAGCCGCTTAGAAACCGCAGTGGCCTTGCAGTTTTTAAGCTATTTGGCCTCCAGCCCTGAGCCATCCCGAAAAATCACCGCCTTACGCGGCTTAAGCCAGTTTGACAGCTTGGATACGATACCGTTGTTGTGGCAGTTATTGGGGGATTTTCGGGCATTAGGTGAGGCAGCTTCGGCAAACGCAACCTTGTCAAGATTGCTGGTTTTATTGGCAGAAGACGGCGCGGTAGAACGCTTGAACGAATGTGCTGTACCCGTATTAGATGACGCTACCCGTCAGCAAGTGTATGAGGTTTACCCGTTTTTACCAGTGGCACAGCCAGCGACGGCGTTTGCGGTGTTATTGCTGTGGGCAAAACAGGCTCGCATTGCTGGGGTTGCTGCGGCTACTGATACTGCTTGGCAAGACTTTTTGGGGTTGGTGTTGGGTGATAAAACCGCTGCGGAGTTAAAGGCTTGGCTAAAATTGCCGCGTGATAAGGATAAATGGACAGGGCGGGTGCGGATGTTGACGGTGGGGAGGGTGTTGTTTGGGGTGCCTGTGGTGTGTGGGTTTGTGTTGACGGGGTTGATGTTGATCCTCAAAACGGAAGTGGATTCTAGTACGGATAGGATGCAGAATATTTTTATTCTTAGTCTGTTGTTAAGTTTTGTTGGGCTTTTGGTGATGCTGGTTTTTGTCTTATGGCGTTCTGCCCTGAAACGATGGGGATGGTTAGGGGAGTTAGATGCTTTTCCTGCGTTAGTAAGGCCCTATTGTCTATCGGCTGTTGTTCCAGTTGGAATGGGCAAGTTCAAAAAAATGGCTAATTTTGTGGGGTGGAATTTTAATCGGACTTTGTGGTTTGCTGGGCTTGGGTTTTGCTTAGCTTTCTTTGCAGGTTTTTTGCATAACCCTGTACTTAATGGACATGAAGGACCAATAAGCAGTTTAGCCAGTACATCCGCCACTTCGATGGTAGTGACGGGTTCTTTGGATAACACTGCACGGTTATGGGACAGCAAAACAGGGCATGAGGTACGGCGGCTTAAGCATGATGGCTTTGTTAATGCGGTTACCTTTTCCGATGATGGCTTGCGGTTATTAACTGGTTCTTATGATAACATCGCGCGGTTATGGGACAACCAAACTGGGCGTGAGTTACGGCGGTTTCAGCATGATGGTTTTGTTAGTGCGGTTGCCTTATCCCCTGATGGCTTGCGGGTATTGACAGGTTCTAGTGATAAAATCGCGCGGATATGGGACAGCCAAACAGGGAGTGAGTTACGGCGGTTTAAGCATGATGACAGTGTTAATGCTGTTGCCTTCTCCCCTGATGGCTTGCGGGTATTGACAGGTTCTAGAGATAACTCCGCACGTTTATGGGACAGCCAAACAGGGCTTGAGTTACGGCGCTTTCAGCATAATGCAGTTGCCTTTACCCCTGATGGCTATGTTAATGCAGTTGCCTTTGCCCCTGATGGTTTAAGTGTATTGACAGGTTCTTATGATAACACCGCGCGGTTATGGGACAGCCAAACAGGCCTTGAGTTACGGCGGTTTCAGCATAATGACGATGTGAATGCCGTTGCCTTTTCCCCTGATGGTTTGAGCGTATTGACAGGTTCTGATGATAGTTCCGCGCGGTTATGGGACAGCCAAACTGGTGCTGAGCAGCGGCGGATGACGCTTGATAAGCCCGTCTATGCCGTGGCCTATACCCCCCGATAGCAAAGGCATATACACTGGCTCAAAAGATGGCAGATTACGCTTATGGGATCGCAAAACAAGCCAGTTGCGATGGGCAACGCCTACACCTTTTTGGAATATAGATGCTTGGACTTTCAATACTTTGTTTATCTGGCTAGCCTTAGTCTTTGTGTCGCTGTTCATCCCTTGCCTAAAATGCTTCGACCCAGGCCGTGTTTGGTTTATCCGCAAACCTAACCACTATATCCAGTTCTACCAAATCCCCGGCATCAACCGCTGGCTACCCCCGCAAGACTAAGCCACCCGTAAAACGTCTAAAGCCGTTTTACTCCAGCCCGGAGTGCAATGGCTTCAGACATTGCCGTGCCACCCGTAAAATGTCTAAAGCCGTTTTACTCCAGCCCTGAGTGCAATGGCTTCAGACATTGCCTTGCCATCCGTAAAACGTCTAAAGCCGTTTTACTCCAGCCCGGAGTGCAATGGCTTTAGACATTGCCTTGCCACCCGTAAAACGTCTAAAGCCAATTTACTCCAACCCGGAGTGCAATGGCTTCAGACATTGCCTTGCCACCCGTTAAACGTCTAAAGCCGTTTTACTCCAACCCGGAGTGCAATGGCTTCAGACATTGCCTTGCCATCCGTAAAATGTCTAAAGCCATTTTACTCCAACCCGGAGTGCAATGGCTTCAGACATTGCCGTGCCACCCGTAAAACGTCTAAAGCCATTTTACTCCAGCTCGGAGTGCAATGGCTTCAGACATTGGCCGTGCCACCCGTAAAACGTCTAAAGTCATTTTACTCCAGCCCCGGAGTGCAATGGCTTTAGACATTGCCGTGCCATACGTAAAATGTCTAAAGCCATTTTACTCCAGTAGCTAAGGCCATTTTACACTTCCCCCTCAAAAATCATCTTCCGGTAATTTTAAGTCTTTATATCCCGGATGGCTTTTAAATTGTTGCACCAAATGCTCCCTGCCACAGTCGGCAATGGTTTGGTGGAAGCTAGAAAATGGGTAATCGGCTAACCGGGTGGTATAACCATGCTTTACCGGATTCATCAGCAAGTAATTCAGCCGCAACAGGTAGTCATTTTCATCACGCGGGCAATAATCCCAGTAATTCCACCAAACCTGACCGTGTATTTTTGTTGCGTGTTTGATATGGAAGCAGCTAACGCTATGGATTTCGTTGATTAGTTTGGGTAATTCGTGGCCTTTGTGGCTATGCCCTAACAAATGGTAATGGTTATCCAAAATGACCCAGTGCTGTAATAGCCATCGATGTTGGTCAAAATAATGTTTGATGCACTGCAATAAATTGGTTTTGAGTTCGGGGCTGTTGAGTAAAGGGCGTTTTTGGTAAATAGCCGCTGTGATGAAATAGGCGGCATCGTCCATAAAGATATGTGGCGGATTGTGTTCGTAGGTCTTTTTGGGCATGGCTTGATAACCATTGGAAAAGAGTAAGGCTGTTTTACGTTAAGATATGCTGGAGTGCAATGGCTTTAGACATTGCCGTGCCACGCGTAAAACGTCTAAAGCCGTTTTACTCCTTGCCTACCGTAAACAAACCACTCACTTCAATCGCCAAATCAGGAAATAAATGCGGGATGGCTAGGTCATCGTCGGTGTACATGGCGGTTAGCGTGTAATCGCCTTGGGCAGTTAATACAAACTGATGGATAGTGCGATGTTCGGGGTAGACCAGCCAATATTCGCTGACACCGCTTTCTGCATACAGGGCATATTTGGTTTTAAGCTCGCGTTTGGAATTGCCTTTAGATAATATTTCAATAACCCAATCTGGCGCACCATTGCAGCCTTGGGTATCCAATAATTCAGGCCGACAAATCACGCATAAGTCTGGCTGCACCACGGTGTGGATTTCTTGGCTAGCCAATAGCGATTTTTTCCTGTCGTATAAGCGCACGTCAAACGGTGCGGGAAAGACTTCGCAGCTTTTGCCTTGCAAATAAGCATCAATTTTTACCAGTAAATTTCTTGCAATACGCTGGTGTTCAACATTTGGCGCAGGCGACATCAACATGATTTTGCCTTTGATGAGCTCTATCGCGTCATTAAATTGCCAGGTCATATAATCGGCATACGTGTAGCTTTTGCTGAGATCCAATTGCTCTAGGCGGGTAATCTTAGCCATAGTTAAATTCTGATGTTAAGGTTAGAAAGTGATCGTGTTGCCTTAACCCACCTTTGCCGCACAGCACCAATCCTCCACACTGGCTTTAGCCAACAACGTTTCTACAAATTGCCCCGCCAACACCAAGTTACTTGCCGCTGTTGGGCTTAGGCCATCACCTAAACCAAATTTTTCTGCATGGATGCTCAGCAAAAAACACGGCGGCAAGGGCAGGGGGCTGATGCGTTGGTATACGGCTAATAAAGCCGCAGGACTCATGGCGTGGGTGGTGTAGCTGTTATCTTGTGCAGGGCTGATGGCGGTGAAAGCGAACGGTGGCGGGCAGTTGAGCGAGGCATCGGCAAATAACACCAACTCGCGTTGTTGTATATCCAGCGCGTGTTCAATTTGCAGCTGAAAATCGACCAGCAATTCAACCCGTTCCAAATCGCAATGCGCTTCGATATGCGCCAACAGCAGCGGCCCTAGCGCGTCGTCGCCACGGCTTAAGTTGCCGTAGCCGAACACTAATACAGGCTTAACCATGCGCTAGCCGATCGATGCGCCCGTCGCTGTGTTTGCGTAAGCTGTCGATAAGCTGGCCTTGGGCATCCAGCAATTCCAGTTGCAAAGGCATTTTGCCTAGGGCATGGGTGGCGCAGGACAGGCACGGGTCGTAGGCGCGGATTGCCACTTCAAGGTTGTTCAATAAAGGCTCAGTCAGTTCGCGCCCCGACAAATATTCGGCGGCGACTTGCCGCACCGATTCATTCATCGCATGGTTGTTGCTGGTGGTGGAGACTATTAGATTGGCTTTAGTGACAATATCGTTGTCATCGACTTGGTAATGATGGAACAACGTGCCGCGCGGAGCTTCTATCACACCTATGCCTTCGTGGCGTTTTTCGCCTTGCGCGACCAACTCATGGCCCAGCAAATCGGGGTCGAGGAGCAGGGCTTTAATGCTTTCGGCGCAATGCAGGGTTTCAATCAACCGCGCCCAATGGAAGGCCAAAGTGCTATGCACCATCGCTTCTGGGCTGTGCGCCTTAAATTCCAGACGTGCGGCTTCGGCGAGCGGGGTGTTGATAAAGTCACAATTGTTCACCCGCGCCAAGGGGCCGACGCGATACCAACCGTCGTCTTTGCCCATCGACAATAGATACGGGAATTTCATGTACGTCCACGACCTTACTTCTTCGTGGATGTAATCGTTGTAGTGGCAATAATCCACATGGTCGATAATCGTAGCACCGCCGGCGTTTTTGGCGCGTAGGCCACCGTGATACAGTTCCAAGGCGCCATCAGCGGCGGTCAGCCCCAAATAATTGCTGCGGATAGTGGCAAAGTCATCGTAATACGGCAGTTTGGAGCAATGCACTTGCTTAACCAAGTCCACCGATGCTTTTGACCATGCGATCATCTGGTCGATGTCTTCCAGCAAATAATCACGCTCGGCCTTGCTTAAGGCTTTGTTCATGCCGCCTGGGATTGCCGCCGTGCCGTGTACGCGTTTGCCCGTGACCATGCGGATGACTTCTTGCCCGTATTTGCGCAGCTTAACGCCTTGCACGGCCAAATCGGGGTAGGCCGCCAGCACGGCGATGATGGAACGTTGGCTGATGTCACTTTCAAAACCAAACAATAAATCAGGGCTGGCAAGATGGAAAAAATGCAGCGCATGCGATTGCAGCACTTGCCCAAAATGCAGCAGCCGCCGCAGTTTGTCGGCAGTGGCGGGCAGATTTTCGGGATCTACACCCACCAATTGGTCTATCGCCTTTGCCGCCGCCAAATGGTGGCTGACCGGACAAATGCCGCATAAACGCTGCACCAACACAGGTAATTCCCAATACGGGCGGCCTTGGATAAAGCGTTCAAAACCACGGAATTCAACGATATGCAAACGCGCTTGCTGGACTTTGTTATTTTCGTCCAGCAATAAGGTGACTTTGCCATGGCCTTCAACCCGCGAGACGGGATCAACTACCACGCGTTTTAAGTTGGCTTGCGGGGCGGCGGTTTCTAGATGTTCATACATAGTCGTGGTTTCCTGTAAGTGGCTGTAAAACGTGCCGATGGGTTGTTGTGTTAGGAAAATGGGTAGGTTAGTTTAGGTTTCAGGGAGATATCTACCTAGCCCGTAGGGCGGTTTCGCGATAGCAAACCGCCATGCCAAAAGCCGCACCGAGGCTTCGCTTTGGTGGATTGCTAGCGCGAATCCACCTTACATTAATACGTCTTACGGGTTCTGCACAAGGCAGTAAAAATTTGTAAGCTAGAGCATCATTACCTGCATCAAGCGCCTTTTTTCCTTCCTCTAGTTGCAACTGAAGAACGTTAGCGTGTATGTCATTTTCCATATAGGGCACGATCCATGGTTGCAGCCGGGTAGTCGGGCACATGCTTTTCGTGCCCGACATTCCCCCTCGCTAATTTGTCTGGCAAACAAAAAGACGTTTGCCCAACGGCGCTTAAGGGTTATAACGAAGAATGTTTTTGAGATTTGAGGCATCATCCCCCAACACGTAGTCAATCGGATAATCACCATAATCATTAGTTATACTGGGGTCTGCACCTGCTTTTAAGAGGGCTAAAACAATATCTGCATGTTTTTTTAGTGCAGCATTATGTAGGGGTGTATTTCCTATATCCCCCTTAACATTTACATCCACATCTGTATCTAGCATTACTATTAAACTATTAAAATCACCCGAATAACTTGCCATGTGCAATGGGGTATCCTCGCCAATTCCAGATTGATCAAATTTAATCAATCCAATATTAGCAAAACAGTCTAGTTTTCTATACTTATCTAAAAGTAATTCAACATCTAATTTTTTTTGGTGATTCATTGGCAATCTTTAGAGTACATTTCATAGCAAGTAGCCCGTATGGAGCGTTAGCGGAATACGGGGCCTGCTCCAAAGACTGCGGCTTCACCTCAACCACTTGCAACCAACTTGCCTGTTGTAACGCGAGTACCGTTACATCATCTGCTCCTCGCCGATTAATCTCCAAAATCACGGCATCAGGTACAAAAACCTCATCCGCAGCTAATTTCAACAAATCCAAATAACCCGCTTTAGACAAAAAAATTAACGGTGAACTATTTACAATAGCGCATTTAGCCATCATGCAATTCTTGCTCTAAGCTAGTTATATCCACCGAAAAAACCTCAACTTCTTCTCGCGCCAATGCCGCTAAGAAATCCACTCTATCCAATCCCGCAATCAACGCCGCTTGCTCTTGCGAAATTTCACCTCTTGCATACCAGTGGATTGCAGAAGCAAGGCGCATTTGTAACAGAAAATCCTTAGGTGTGCGTTTCAATGAAGAAAAAACGGCCTCGGGTAATTCAATTGCTAATGTGGTCACGTATATTCCTTAAATAAAAATAATGGTGCTTGAAAGAACTTGCAGAACAACGTCCGCACCTTATCAATCAAAATGCACCAACCCATACTCCAAAACCGGCTGCCTACCCTCCAACAAATCCGTCAAAAACGTCCAAAACACCTCTGCTGAGGGCGGGCAGCCGGGTAAGAAGTAATCGATTTTTACCACTTCGTGCAGCGGGCGGACTTGATCCAGCAATAGCGGCAATTCGATGTCGCTGGGGATTTGTGGGTTTTCTACGCCGATGCCGTCCAAATAGGCTTCGTTCAGGCATTCTTCCAGCGGGATGAAATTGCGCATGGCGGGTAGGCCGCCGTTGATCGCGCATGCACCTACCGCCACCAAGATTTTGCAGTTTTTTCTAAATTCGCGTAGCACATGCACGTTTTCGGAATTGCAGACACCGCCTTCAATCAGGCCGATGTCGCAATTACTGGCGTGTTCGATGTCGGTGATCGGCGAGCGGTCAAATTCCACCAAGTCGGCGAGGGCGATGATGCGCTCGTCGATGTCCAAAAATGACATGTGGCAACCAAAGCAACCTGCCAACGAGGTGGTGGCAATTCTAAGTTTATTCGCCATGAGGGGTTTGCTCCTGTGCTAGGCTGACTTGGTCGATTTGTTGGTGGTCATAAAGGCGTTGGCCTATCGGGACTTGATACGCGGTGTGCTTGATTAAGATCGCCCCGGTCGGGCAGATATGCGCGGCGCGGTCGCTGGCGGCTAGGTCGGTGTCTTTCAGCAAGCCGCTGTCGGCATTAACGATTAAGTGTTTGTTTATGCCGCGCCCGCTGATCGCAAACACGTTTTTGCCGTCGGTTTGTTGGCTGGCCCTGACGCAAAGCGTACAAAAAATACAGCGGTTATGGTCGATCAGCACCTCATGGTGCGAGGCATCGACGGCGCGCTGCGGGTAAAACAGCGGGTAGTGGTCGTCGAGCATATTCAAATGGTAGGCGACGGCTTGCAATTGGCAGTTGCCAGTTTTTTCGCAAGAAGGGCAAAAATGGTTGCCTTCGACAAACAGCATTTGGGTGATTTTTTTGCGGTCGGCGGTCAGTTCTTGGGTATTGCTAAGCACGTTTTGACCCGCCATCGCCGGAAACGTACACGCCGAGCAAATGCGCCCGTTGACTTTGACAGTGCAAAGTTTGCAACTGCCATGAGGGGTAAATTCGGGGTGGTGGCATAAATGCGGGATGTACACGCCAGTGGCGGTAGCGGCTTGCATGATGGTTTGCCCGTCGGTAAACGGGATAGTGTTGCCATCTATAGTTAAGGTGTTGCTCATAAGGAGTCCTCCACTTGCGCCAAATGCGCGGCGGCATCGTTGCGGTTTGCCAATCGGCGGGCGGTCGCCAAGGCCGCGTCCAAATCAAAACCAGGTTCATAACTGATGGCTTTCAGACGGCTTTGGTACAGTTCGGGGTAGCGTTCCAGCGTGCTTAAGATAGGGTTGGCGGCGGTTTGGCCCAAGCCGCAATGGCTGTGGTTTTTTACAATTTGGCACAGGGCTTCGAGTTCTGCGACGTCTCCCGCTGAGCCGTGACCGTCCACAATTTTGTCCAGCTGTTTTTTTAACAACGAGGTGCCAACGCGGCAGGGCGTACAAAAGCCGCAGCTTTCGAGGGCAAAAAAGTGGGTGAAGTTTTGGGCGATGTCCAAAAGTTGGCGGCTATGGTTAAAGATGATGAACGAGCCGCCTGTGGCTAAATCTTCAAACGCCAAACGGCGGTCAAATTCTGTGTTGGCGATAAACGTGCCGGACGGCCCGCCAATTTGTACGCCTAAAACATCTTCTGCGCCACAGGCTGCCAACACCGCGTGGATAGTCGTGCCAAACGGCAGTTCATAAATGCCGGGGCGGGCGCAATCGCCGCTGATACTTAAGATTTTTGTGCCTTTGGATTGCGCCGTGCCGATTTGGGCAAACGCGTCGCCACCGTGTACGGCAATGTGGGCGGCGGCTAAAAAGGTTTCGACGTTGTTGACGACCGTGGGTTTTTGTAAATAACCTTGGCTGACCGGATACGGCGGGCGGTTGCGTGGGATGCCCATTTTGCCTTCTAAGGATTCAATCAGCGCCGATTCTTCGCCGCAAATATACGCACCCGCACCCAGACAAATTTCAATGTCAAATTGTAAGCCACTGTTGAGGATGTTATTGCCTAACAAGCCCGCTTGCCGCCGTTCGTCTAAGATTTGTTGCAGTTTGTCGTATAAGAATAAATATTCGCCGCGTAAATATAAGAAGCCGTGTGTGGCGCCGATAATCGCGGCGCATACGGTCATGCCTTCAAACACTTGCTGGGCATAAGTGTTTAACAGCACCCGGTCTTTAAAGGTGCCGGGTTCGCCTTCGTCGGCATTACAAACCACATAGCGTTCGGGGCCGGCTTCGTCTTTGCAGTACTGCCATTTGCTGGCGGTTTTAAAACCCGCGCCACCGCGTCCGCGTAAACCTGCGCGGTCGATTTCCGCCAGGGTTTCTGACCAGCCACGCGCATAGCTGGCTTTAAGGGCTGCGCCGGATTCGATAGGCGTGGTCATCAACAAATCGGTCTGGATAATATTGTCTTCCACTTGGAACAGTTCGCAAGGCCATTCGTTTACAGGCGTTTGTTGTTCAACCAAGGCGGCAATCTGGTCGATACGCGCCCGCGATAAGCGGCTTAAGGCATAACCATTCACTAACCCCGCCGGGCCTTGATCGCATAATCCGGTACACGAGGTGTTGTTAAGGCTGACCAAGCCATCGCTACGCACCGCGCCGACCGCAACATGCAGTTGCTCAGACAAATACGCCATCAGCTCGTTTTTACCCAACATTTGGTCGGTAATCGAATCGCTGATCAGGATTTCATACTGGCCTTGCGGCGTAAGGTGCAAAAAACTGTAGAATTCAATCACCCCCATAATATGGCTGCGCGGGATATTGAGCAGCGTGGCGACTTGCTTGATCGCGGCTTCGGGGATGTAATGGGCTTGGGCTTGTATGGCCCTTAAGATAGCCAGCAGATGCGTGGGCTGATGCTGGTGGCTTGCAACTAGGGACTGGATGAAGGCTTGCATGGGTTGATCCTTTAGCCGTAGAAATTTTGGGGTTATGCTATTTTACACGCGTTTTATCTATCCTACCCCCTAAAATTGTGGGGTAATAAATTTGATTTTACGCACCGGACATTACCGCATAATTAATGCCATCGGCCTATCGCGAGGTAGCGGCTTTAACCGTCGCAGCTAAAGCCGCTCCCACGCCGTTAGCTTACAAGGCGAGAAAGCTTTTAAGCACTGTCGCCACATTCACCATGCCGATATGCAAATGTTGCTCGATTTCAGCCATGGTGATTTCACCTTCGGTTTTGCCTGCCGCCCAATTGGCGACTACCGAAATGGCGGCATAATCGATGCCCAATTCTTTTGCCAAAGCGGCTTCTGGCATTCCTGTCATACCCACGACATCACAACCATCTTGTTCCATGCGCTTAATTTCTGCGGTCGATTCCAAGCGCGGCCCTTGGGTACAGCCATAAGTCCCGATTGGGCTGATAGCAATATTCGCGTTGGCGGCAGCGGTGATTAAGGCGGCACGCAGCGCTGGGTTATACGGGTAGGTAAAATCGATATGCGTGACTGGATAATTTTCGTCTTCAAAAAACGTCTGTTTACGGCTATGGCTGTAATCAATGATTTGGTCGGGAATGGCAATATGCCTAGGGGTCATGGCCGAAGTAATACCGCCCACAGCCGCAACAGCAATAATTTGTTCCACGCCCAATTGCTTAAGCCCCCAAATATTGGCGCGGTAATTGATCTTGTGTGGGGCGATAGTGTGTGGATTGCCGTGCCGCGCCAAAAACACCACTTCCTTTTGGTTGAGTACACCCGTTACAAATTCAGACGACGGTGGGCCGTATGGCGTATCGATTTTTTCGCGTTTGATAATGGTAAGTTCACTGAGCTGGGTTAGCCCGGTGCCGCCGATGATGGCAAGTTTAGTCATGAGTTTATTCCTGTGCGGGTTCTTGGCAAGCATAAATGCCTGCTGCGTTGCGTAAATAACCTTTATAGTCCATGCCATAACCGAACAAATAACGGTTTTCGACTTCTAAGCCGACAAAATCTGCATGGATAGGTTTGTTATGGCCCAGCATTTTATCTGCCAAAACAGCACTGTAAACCGAGCTTGCACCCTCAGCCAGACAATAATCATGGATTGCCGCTAAAGTGATGCCTTCATCCAAGATGTCATCAATAATCAAAACCGTGCGGCCTTTTAGGGAAGCGCTAGGCTTAAGCACCCATTCAATGGTGCCGCCAGAAGTTTGGTTTTGGTAACGGCTGGCGTTGATTGCGTCAATATTCAGCGGCATGGTTAAGCGGCTGATTAACTTGCCTGCGACAATAATGCCGCCGTTCATCACACACAAGATTAAAGGGTTGCGGTCGGCCAACAAAATGTTGATTTGTGCCGCCATAGCGTCCAAAGCGGCCTCTACTTCCTGTTCGCTATGCAGCAAATCGGCGGTGGCCTGTACGTGCTTGATTTCGTTAAGCATGGTTTAAATGGTTCAGTAAGTTAGAAATGTGTAGCCATTGTTCAGAATTTTTATAATGCAGGGATTTGTGGGCTTGGCCGCGCATACGTTGAAGACGTTGTTCCCTAATGGGGTCTTGGGTAATAGGCAGGGCTTCCAGCACTTGTTCGGCTGCGTGGGGATTATTGCACACTAATAGCATATCGCAACCTGCATCTTGGGCTTGCCGGGCACGTTCGGGGAAACCGCCCACCGATGCCGCGCCTTCCATGCTTAAATCATCACTAAACACCACACCATTAAACTTGAGTTCCTTGCGTAAAATTTGTTGTATCCAAAACGCCGAAAAACCCGCTGGATTCGGGTCAATCTTTGAAAACACCACATGCGCAGGCATAATGCCTTCCAACCCTTCGGCTATCAGCTGTTTAAACGGCAGCAAATCTTTTTGCCACAAACTGTCCAAATCTCGCCCATCCACTGGCAGCGCCAAATGCGAATCCAAAGCCACTGCGCCATGCCCTGGGAAATGTTTGCCAGTTGCCGCCATGCCTGCCGCGTTCATGCCTTTTCTAAAGGCGCTGGCCAGTTGCGTAGCCAAGTTTGCATCTGTGGCAAAAGAGCGGTCACCAATCACTTGGCTAATCCCGCAATCAACATCCAATACAGGCGCAAAACTAAAATCCACGCCCACCGCCAATAATTCTGCCGCCATCAGCCAGCCCGCCGATTCTGCCAGTTCGGGATTTTGGGCATAAAACGCTGCGGGTGGCAAACGGGTAAAACCCTCCCGAAAACGCTGCACCCTGCCACCTTCCTGATCCACCGCAATCAGTATGTCGCCTTGCCGTACCGCGCGTATGCTGGCAATCAAATCCGCAACTTGTTCTGGGCTTTGGTAGTTACGCGCAAATAAAATGACTGCGCCGGTATTGGGGTGTTTAAGTTTGTCATGTTCATGGGCAGCCAGGCTTAAGCCTTCAACATCCAGCATGACAGGGCCTAGTGGGGTGTGTTGGGTCATAGCTAATCGTAGGGTCAGGGGTAAAAGTTTAGGTTTGATGATGTTGCTTAATAGTAACCGGAATAAGGCGGTGCTTGGAAATTATTATAGCTTAGTGATGCCCCAGTATTTTCTGGCTATTGGACATTAATGGCAATTACTGGGAAAAAGTCTAAAGTTGCCCCCAAAATTTGCCTTAAGTGCTTGCTTTGTTTCTACGCATTGTTTATAAGTCTATTATTATTGATGTCGTGGCATGAACGCCTTGTCCGCATTGGTTCCGTATTAAAAAATCACCCCAAAAACCCCTAATTAACATTGGCCAATTGGCTTTCATCTCACTGATATAGTAAAGGTATGCAATTGAAAACAGAAGTTCTGGTATTGGGCGGCGGCCCTGGCGGATATACGGCGGCGTTTAGGGCCGCTGATTTAGGAAAACAAGTGACTCTGGTTGAGCGTTACCCCGTATTGGGCGGCGTTTGTTTAAATGTTGGGTGTATCCCATCCAAGACTTTATTGCATGTGGCGAATGTGTTAAATGAAGCAAAAGAGCTAAACCCTGCCGGGGTTAAATTTACCCCGCCGGAAGTCAATTTGGATGAACTGCGGGCGTGGAAAAACAAAGTCAGCAGCCAATTGAACACCGGGCTTGCCGCCTTGGCCAAACAACGTAACGTGACCATAGTCAATGGCACAGCGCAGTTTGTGTCAGACACTAGCGTACAAGTAGGCGATCAGTTGATAGAATTCAAGCAAGCCATTATCGCGGTCGGTTCACAGCCTGTTAAAATCCCCAGCTTCCCTAATGATGACCCGCGCTTAATGGATTCCACCGATGCCTTAAACCTGAGCGACATCCCCAAAAAGCTGCTGATAGTCGGTGGTGGCATTATCGGTTTGGAAATGGCAACGGTTTACCATGCTTTAGGTAGCCAAATCACCATCGTTGAAATGCAGGAACAAATCATCCCTGGCTGCGATAAAGATTTGGTCCGACCTTTAATGCAGAAAATTAAAGGCGAGTATGAGGCTATCTACCTAGAAACCCGTGTCAAAAGCATAGAACCCTTGGTAAGCGGCCTAAAAGTGTCGTTTGAAGGCAAATCCGCGCCTGAATCTGAGCTGTTTGACAAAGTGCTTGTTGCAGTAGGCCGCAGTCCCAATGGCAAAAAGATTGCCGCTGAAAAAGCTGGGGTTGCAGTTGATGAGCGTGGTTTTATCGCCGTTGACAAACAACAACGCACTAATGTCAGCCATATTTTTGCCATAGGCGATGTGGTCGGCAACCCTATGTTGGCGCATAAAGCCACACACGAAGGCAAGATTGCGGCGGAAGTGATCGCTGGCCATCAGGTTGAGTGGCAAGCACTGACGATTCCGTCCGTCGCTTATACCGACCCTGAAATCGCTTGGATGGGCCTGACTGAAAACGCCGCCAAAGAGCAAGGTATAGACTACGACAAAGCCGCTTTCCCGTGGGCGGCAAGTGGCCGTTCTTTAAGCATAGGCCGTAAAGAAGGCATCACCAAATTGCTGACCGATAAAAAAACCGGGCGCATTCTGGGCGCGGGGATTGTTGGCACCCACGCAGGCGATTTGATTGCCGAAGCGGTGCTGGCATTGGAAATGGGCGCAAATGCGGAAGATTTGGCCTTAACTGTCCACGCACATCCCACTTTAGCGGAGACCCTAGGCTTATCCGCAGAAATGATCGATGGCACTATCACTGACCTGTTTATCAAAAAACGATGAAAAAACTGTTAAACAAAAGCTTTCTGACTAATTTTATTTCCGTACTGATTATCGCCATCGGCTATGTTTGTCCGGTGCAACAAGAACTGGTCAAATCCATTGGTTTTTTCGCCTTGTCCGGCGCCATTACCAATTGGTTGGCGATTTATATGTTGTTTGAAAAAGTGCCGTATTTATACGGCTCAGGCGTTATTCCAGAACGGTTTGAAGAGTTTAAACTGTCTATCAAACAACTGATGATGCAACAGTTTTTTACCGCCCAAAACATCGAACAGTTTATCGAATCCGAAGAACAACAGGGCAGCAACTTGCTTAACTTGCAACCCTTCTTGGCTGCTGTCGATTATGACCGGATTTATCAAAGCTTGGTAACCTCCATTATGGAATCCTCATTCGGCGGTATGTTGCTGATGATGGGCGGCCCTGAGGCATTGGCCCCCTTAAAAGAACCGTTCACCGAAAAAATGCAGGTCACTTTAGTGGATATGATCGAATCTGACCGTTTTAAATCTGCCCTAAAAGAAGGCTTGGACGCGCATAAAATTGGCATCGACATCATCGACAAAATTGAAATTGTCATAGATAAACGCTTGTCTGAACTCACCCCGCAGTTGGTCAAAGAAATGGTGCAAGCCATAATCCGCGAGCATTTGGGCTGGCTGGTCGTGTGGGGCGGTATTTTTGGTGGCCTGATGGGCGCATTGTTTGTGTTTGCCTAATGGGGGAGTTATTTTATGAGGAGCTGGGCAACCCCGAGGCACCGCCATTAATCATCCTGCACGGTTTTTTTGCGTCATCACGCAACTGGCGGCAAGTGGCTGAAAAACTTGCCGCCCAATTCCATGTGTTGGTGCCGGATATGCGTAACCACGGCGCATCACCACATCATCCGCAGATGGATTACCCCACGATGGCGGCAGACTTATTGCACTTTATGGACAAACACGGCTTAGCTAGCGCCCATTTGCTGGGCCATAGCATGGGCGGCAAAGTAGCGATGTGGTTTGCCTTACACCATCCGGGACGGGTGGCCAAATTGATTGTGGCGGATATAGCGCCCATCAACTACAGCCACAGCTTTAACAGCCTAATCACCGCCTTAAAAGCCTTGCCCCTAGCCGCCATCACCAACCGCAAACAAGCCGATGAGCTGCTGGCCCCCGCCATCCCCGAGCTAAGCTACCGCCAGTTTTTATTACAAAATTTAGTGTTAAAAAATGGTGCTTATGTTTGGCGGGTGGATTTGGATATTTTTTACCAAACAGGCCCCAATATAGCCGCATTTCCCGAAACTGCGGGATTGCAGCCCTATATCGGCCCAGCCTTGTTTTTGGCAGGTTCTGAATCTGGGTATGTCAAGGCAGAAGCTATTGGCGGCTTATTTCCAAATGCCAAGTTGGCTGTCATCGCCGATGCAGGCCACTGGTTACACGTGCAACAGCCCGTGGTTTTTGTTGGGCAAGTGCTGAGCTTTTTGCAAGATTAAGAAGTAAGCCGACATAAGTTGCTTGGCGTTAATGTTGATCGCCATAAACCGTGGGTAACTTATGAACCTCTACTTACAGGGTTAAGTTTTGGCAATTGGCAAAGACGTTTCAATGCGCTGACTTGCATTGCAAGGTCGGTAGGTGCGAGGTGCCGGAAACGCCGCTTTTCGCTATCGCTCAAAGCGGCTTATTCCGGCCTACTGGTTTAATTTGGGTAGGTAAGGTGCAGTTAAACCGGGCGGTTAAGACTTGGCGCGGCGGAATGACCGGAAACCGGCTAAGCCGAGGCCGAACAAGGCCAAAGCGCTGGGTTCGGGGACGTTATTGCTAGTTACGTTAGTGTCGATGGTCAGTGTGTGCAATTGGGTTACCCTGAAAGCATTGCCAGTCAGCGTTGCGGAAAATGAGCCGGTTTGGTTGGCGTTCAGGATATAGTCAGAAGACAAACTGAAATTCCCTGATGTTAATAAGGAATTGTTTAGAGATGAGGCTGCACCCGTTCTACCGCCAGTCAGGTTGAAGGAGGCGGATGTTAGGTCTTGATTATAAGTGATCGAATAACCCGTGATCTTCGCATCGACACTCAATTTCAGGTCAAATGAGGTAACTCCTGAAAAATTGGTGTCATCAGTAATAAAAATACCATCCCCATCAGTTTCGAATTCAGATTGTGTTGGATGCACGGCAGGATTGGTCAGGCTAAGGGTGACACCGCCCGACGTGATATTGAGCGAGCTGCCATAAACGCTGGGAGCCAATGCTCCAAAGTCAAAGGTGATGATCGCAGCGGCTGCGTTCAGCGAACAGAGGCCCAAGCCTAATGCTAAGATTAGGCTGCGGATGGGATGGGATGGGATGGGATGGGATGGGATGCTTTGCATAGGTGTTTTCCAGTTTGATTGGGTGAGAGTGGTTAGTATGTGTAAGTGCGTTTCTAGGTAATTACCATAAAAATTTTAATAAAATCCTAAAACTTTGTCAAACCCAAACCCAAACCCAAACCCAAACCCAATTAATCCCAATTAAATTAACGCTTTATATTTTATTCTAAGCCCATGCCTTTATAACCATGTAGGCCGGAATAAGGCAGTTTGAACAGGAGTGAAAACTGCCGTTTCCGGCAAACTAGATGTCCGAGATGCCGGAAACGCCGCTTTTCGCTATCGCTCAAAGCGGCTTATTTCGGCCTACTGGTTTAATTTGGGCAGGTAAGGTGCAGTTAAACCGGGCGGTTAAGACTTGGTGCGGCGGAATGACCGGAAACCAGCTAAGCCGAGGCCGAACAAGGCTAAAGTGCTGGGTTCGGGGACGTTATTGCTGGTGT
>JAPLRR010000004.1 GCA_026399075.1 Methylococcales bacterium | reverse complement strand
GGCGCAGGCAGCGATTTAACCTTTTTCTAAGCCGCGCATGGGGCGGCGAACGGGTCATGGCGTACCCTACAGAATTGGTGGCTTTTCTAAGCCGCGCATGGGGCGGCGAACTGTGACTTAAGCACTTTTTCAACAGTGGCCAATTTCTAAGCCGCGCATGGGGCGGCGAACAACAGCATCGGCTTCGGGTAGCAATACCTTGGTTTCTAAGCCGCGCATGGGGCGGCGAACCATTAGGCTCTGGCTTCTTATCTTCAATAAGTTTTCTAAGCCGCGCATGGGGCGGCGAACCTCAAGCGACACTGGCGCACCCGTTATGAACGTTTCTAAGCCGCGCATGGGGCGGCGAACTGTATTTGGCACGCTGGTGGATTTTTAAATATTTTCTAAGCCGCGCATGGGGCGGCGAACGATGGTAGTGGGTTTTTAGTTGACATGATTCTTTTCTAAGCCGCGCATGGGGCGGCGAACTAAATGGCATCGTCTTTTTCGGATTGCGACGTTTTCTAAGCCGCGCATGGGGCGGCGAACACCTTGGCAACCCAGCCACTGGTAATTGCAGCTTTCTAAGCCGCGCATGGGGCGGCGAACCGAATCCGGCAGCTTGTGCGATTTGCTCGACATTTCTAAGCCGCGCATGGGGCGGCGAACGATGTTAATGATGTTTGCGGAATCCGTGTGTCTTTCTAAGCCGCGCATGGGGCGGCGAACGAAATGATGATGCTGGACAGGCTAAAGCCGCATTTCTAAGCCGCGCATGGGGCGGCGAACCTGTTAATTATTTTTGTGGTTTGTTTTTTGTTTTTCTAAGCCGCGCATGGGGCGGCGAACATAATAATGAAACTCCGTTCGTTGGACAATCGTTTCTAAGCCGCGCATGGGGCGGCGAACCTAAAACAACTAAATATTCACATCCTTGTGTTTTTCTAAGCCGCGCATGGGGCGGCGAACTGACCATTCCAACATGTTTTGGAACCTGAATCTTTCTAAGCCGCGCATGGGGCGGCGAACGGAGCTGTTTAGCTTCGTGTAAAAGTTCATGTTTTCTAAGCCGCGCATGGGGCGGCGAACCTTGCTCTCACCAATTCGGGTTCTTTGATGGTTTTCTAAGCCGCGCATGGGGCGGCGATCTCCTTTGGGACTCCGGTCTCAAATTTAAGTTTTTTCTAAGCCGCGCATGGGGCGGCGAACTGAGTCCATTAGCTCATAAGTCATTTAAAATCATAATTTTAATGCTATTTTTTGCTAAAAGGCTTCGATTTTTTATCATCATGCTATGCTATTGATTTAAAATAATATTATCTATTACTATTTTTTTGAAGGTATCAAAAAGCTTGTCCAATAAATTCTCTTGGTAACATTTTTCTATCAGCCAAAGCCTAAAGTCCTGGTCAGACATATTTTTACTCCCACAAATAAAGGCACCCGGCATTATGATTGCATCTTTAAATAAATCGGCGACATCGAACACCAGAGCGCCTCTTCTTGTTTTTCCATGGAGTACTGGAAAAGCATATGATATGCCTAGCGTCGTCAAAACAACAGAAGAATACCCATACGCTATATAGTTACCATGATCTAAAAAGCCGTTAATTAATTCTGGCTTTGTTGTCGAAGATCTTAGGCCATCTTGTCTGGTAAAGCTATCAATCTTGAAGTGCTTTGCGAGTGTTGCGTAAAGGTTTTTTGCCCACTCTGCCTCGGCCAACAAAAGCTCTGTTGTGTTCGTTGACTTTTCGATCCTGTTTGAAAACCGGTTAAGTAGGTTTTCGTTGGGCTGAATTTCAATGAGCTTCTGCCATGACTTACAAACCCATTTTGCCCTTATGCTTAAAAACTGTTTAGCAACGGACAGTCTTTTAGCTTCGTCCTGCCAAATGCCATACCAATTTTGCATATATTCAGTGGGCCTGTATTCACTATGCGGTTCAAGAAATACGGGTGATGTCGATGAAAATAATGGCGAGCCACCAGAGCCACAAAAACCTAACATCACACCTGATTCGGCCAGTTTTCTTGCCGCCGCATCCGTAATTGATGAACCTTTCCCAAGCAGTACGAAAGCCGTGTTTTTTTCCGGGATATTAAATAGTTTGTCAATATTGCCATCCCTTGACAGATAAACCACTCTGTCGCCATCTTGGCAAACTTTTACCCGCTCCAAATAAAAAACATTGGAGCGGGATGACATCATAACGGCTTGGGTTTTAATTCTATTCATATTGTTAAAGAGCGGTTATTTGGGTGCTAGCTATTAGATGATGTCTGGCAATGAAAATAAGTTTTCACTGCTTGCCAAGCCATAGCTGTTTGGCTTGGCCTCATTGCCTTGTTTTTCCACAGCATCCCTTAATATCCTCAATGGAAAACTATGCCCTGTACTGGAGTGCATATCCACAAAAATGGCGGAAGTGGCTCGAATGATAGTTTTTTCTCGATTAACGCCGACTTTTTTCTGCACCCTGACCCTACGCCAAACAGACCATGACCCAGAAAAATCATCTGGCACTTCTTTAGGCATAGTAAATGTGGTGTAGTCTCGAATTACGTGATGGCCTTTAAGGCTATCAAGTAGCATCAGTAATTCCATTGAACTGCTGGCAAAAATCCTAATCACGTCACCAATCGTTCGTTTTCCAGCGCCTTGCCTTGAAGCTGGAAAGCAAATAGCAAACTTGCCGATATGATCGCTTTGTGAAAAAGCACCATGCAGAACATGTACCGCCTTTCCAAGTACCGCGTAGGCGGGTGTCTCGCTATCAATGGCATTTGCCTTGATGTCCAGATAGAATTTTGGGGTCATAAATTAGCCCTCGTCTTCATTGTTGGCAACATCAGCATCAGCAGCTTTCCCTTTTCTGGCTGCTTTATTTTCGCTGCCGTCTTTTTTATCAGATTCACCACTGTAAACACCCCCTCTGATTAAACAAGCCAGGCAAAACATGCCTTCTTTGGTATTGGGATCCAGCTTATCAAACGTAAGGAATAAATCGAAAGCAGAGCTTTCTTTGTTGTTCCTAAAAAACATCTGGGCATCAAGGTTGGCACCATTGGGCTCAATGGCGATAGGTAATTTACGTTCAGCATAATCCACATACCAGGTATCGAAAGTACGCAAGGCGTTTAAGATTTTCTGGTCTCTAAGCGCAGCATAGCCAACGACATTCATGTCTGTTTTGTCTATGACTCGCCTGACGTTATGCTTGTACAGCGAGCGGGCAAAACCCTTGGGTTTGTCGCTAAGATAGTTTTGGCTGGGATAGACTTCAACAGCACCTTTTACACCAAAATCAACCTCGGCCGAAACTTTTATGGTACTTAGTATGTTTCCGGCCATACCATCCAAGATATATTTCCCAAGCATTTTTTCATCTGTAGAATAGTCGCCAAACTCATTAAGCGGTGTTTTAAACGCGTCAAAAACCAAGCTTTCAGTTGATCCTTCAAAAGAGACCGTAACAGAAATGTTCTCTGCGTTAACCCTGTTTCGCCAGAGCCAGCGAGCGTTTGCAATATTCCTCGCATAGCGCCGAGCAACCTCTTCAAGCCCTTGTGATGATTTAGCGTTTTCAATAAACCCATTCAAGCTTTCCCGGTAGGCCGAAATTTCAGACCTGTCCTGGCTTTTACTGGGGGCGCAAGCAGTTAGGCCCTTGCCAATATCGATAAACTTAATATCAAATGCCACAGCCATTGCCTTGGCTTGTGGATCAAGCTTTGCGGTGTCGGTTTCTTGGATATTAGACACCTCGCTGTCTTTGTGGCCATTGTTAAGGTTTTGCGTACCACGAATGCCGTGGCGGATCACTGTCACTGGAGACGTTCTTCCCTCGTCAAATACATTGCTCATTACCGCATCGCTCATAACAACGGTTCTTTGGATAGACATAACGCCGGGTAGCTTTTTCATAGGTATTTTCCTTATAAAATTGAGTTAATTAATTTCGTTAGTTATTCAGTCATAACTGGATTTTGGATTGCGTAATCAGCAGTGTCAGGTATTGGTCACAATCAGTGCCTTTCCAACCTGTGTGTACCCCCAAAAAAGAGTCTTCAGATCATCTTCCTGGATTTTGCTTTTTGACACATACTCAATAAGTCCAACCAGAGGCTCCGCATAAGCATGGGGCAGGTCGGCTCGTGCACTCACTTTGTGTGTGGGTGCCGTGATAGGCAAATAACCCAAGGACATGGGAACCAACCACTGGTCGTTTTTTATCTTGTTGCCATTTTCGTCTTGCTTTTGGCGTAGCCTCCGCATCAGGCTGTCGATCATTTCGTCAGGCGGAATACCCTTTAAAAGACCGCTTTGGTCTTTCAGAAAGAATCCAGATCCAATCTTTGAGAAAATATCGCCATAATCCACCCGTTCAACTTTCCCAAACGACTGGATTTGCCCGCCTGCAAGTCGGCTGCAAGACAAACGTTTTGATAATTCAGCATCTGTTACGCCCACTAAGCCCTCAATAACCAGTGTTGCTGTGATATTACAAAGAGCAGTTGGCTGTAATCCCATTGATAAGCTTCCCGCGGCATAATCTTTTGATCTTTGTGCCCCATCTTTGCTATTTGTTAGGCAAGCGCCCTTGTATTGCGCCGGTAAAAAATCACCATACTGGGTAAACTCCCCGCGATACTCAATATCGTGATGGATGATGGCAACAGTAATTTTATGGCTGTCTTGGACGCCAGCTTGCAAGGCAATGTTTCTAACCAGACCCAGCCAAGCCATGGGGGAAGGTCCACTAACAACCCACCAAGCTGACTGGGCATTAGCCCCTGATACCTCAATTCTTGGAATGACAATGTAGTCCTTGCTCATTAAATAGTGCTCCTGGCGGTTGTTTGTGACAATGTTCTTGCGATATCACTAATAAGCCCCTGGAGGGTGATGGCGTCTTGGTTGCTTATGATGGCGTCAATATCCACTCGCTTGCCTGCAATGGTTTTTTTACGTTTCTTGTTTTTAATATAGTCTGCTACCGCATTTCCAAAATCAATAAACCAATCGTTGTTGCGTTCCTCTTCAAAAATCAAGCCATGAAAAACACGGTCAAGATCGCTGCTCAACAATTGTTCGCCAGGAAAATTGGCTTTGTTTTTGGTTAAATAAGCGAATTGCCTGTCGGCTTCCAGAAAGGAAGATCTGACGATCCTTTTCAATAACCGTTCCTCTTCGAGCTTTTGAGGCATTGTTTTTGCTTTGTCTGGCGAGCAGGCCTCATCAAGCCAATCAAGATAATCATCAACCTGTGTTGTCGGCATATAGGAAAAGCCCTTATAGTGAATAGCCAGTGACTTTCTGATGTCCATGTCCTCTTCCGGGGCACCAAAAAATAAGGGCTTCTTTAATTCATTGGCCAAGCCACCTATATTCTGCGTGTTGCTTCCGCCGTAATTCATGCCTGCATGCCTAAATAGCGAGAATTTCTTATCGTCGTTTTCCTGAGCAATCCGCCGCTCGGTATCGTTAATGAGCTTTGATAAGCCTGATGAATGTAAGGGAGTGAGGCAGAGATCATTGCCCGCTTCGTCAGGCATAATAATTTGCTTTAAGTGACAATCAATCTCGCCAGCTAAATCAGCAAAATCATAGCGGGTCGTCATCTGCTTGATGAAGCTAACTTCGTCCTCATCAATCTCTTTAAAGCGATCCCTTAGATTATTAAGCACAAAGCTGTTAATTTGATTTGAGGCAGTGGCTGTATTCGCACCGTTGAAGTAATCAAGTGGCACCAATGCAGGCCCTACCGAGGAAACGGAGATATAAGGCAGGTCGGCCCGATCAATAATTCGCACACCGGCGGCTGAGGCGTTACTGTTAACAGCCTTGGCAGAGAAATGCACCATTCTTTGGTAAGCCGACAAGTAAGCTGCTTTGCCTAGTGATAGCCACTGCTTTTTTTTATCTTCTTTTAGTTCAGCCATTTAATACCCCTAATTTAATTCAACAGGGGAGTCATCGTAGCACACTAAAATCAATTAAATATTTATTTTTTCCAGTAGTTTGTATTATATTATCCATTAATATAATATAACGTTATAAATTGCATAATACTAATTATCTTTATGGATATTAAATGAACCCTAAGGAAGCACAGGAGCCCTTTATTAAGGCATCCCCAGTAACGGATATGGCCTATACTTTCGCTGTAAGACGATTAGTTCGCACGGGCACCGTTTGCAGGGCTGATATCACTAATACCATAGGGTGTTCAGCAGTCATTGCCAGCAGGGCCATGCAGAAAGTTTCTGCATTTACTGCTGATGTCATTAAAAAGGGGCAAAACCTCCAATTTAAAGACCCTTATTTTGCAAGCAAGCCAAACAATAACCATATCTTCATGGTGATTGCTTCAGATAGCCAACTAAGTGATGCTATAAAGAAAGGCGGTGATCCCAAGTTAACCGGGCTTTATCCCGATGAGCTCCCGGTAAACATTAAAACTTGGTCGTTCGGGGATTCCGTTTCAAGTGGTCTTCTCACGGCAATAGCTGCTTGTACCCTGCACATCAAAAAAGCTGGCAAACGGATTGACCACCGGTCGTCCTTGTCAATTTTGTATGTATCGATGCAAAAGGGTGCTTCCTGCAAATGGAGAAATATCGTTCCGCTTGGCTTGGAGCGGATATTGGATCAATGGCGACTTATAGCACACGATCTTGATTCAGAGGGTTATCCGATAAAGACTTACGTGCTTGCAAGGGTTTTCGGACACAGGTCGCTAACAGCCCCGTTGCCGGTTAATTTCTATCGATACTTAAAGGCATTGAACGACCTGAATGAGTTGGTTAGGATTGAATTGAACCCGGATCTCACCAAAGACCAGGAGGACGCCATCAGGAATGAGCTTAATATAGACAAGGACTGCGCAATGGAGATTTCGCAGCGTTCAAAGGTTGATTTTTTGAGGCGGTTTAGCGACATACCAACAACTGAGTCCGCTATTTGGCCTGTAATACTCAATACAAGAGCCATTCATAAGCGACATTAGAGGACCATTTAATGCACGTCATTTTTATCTCAATGTGCGAAAAAAACGCCATTAAAAAAACCAGAAGGATTCTTGATAGCTTTGCTAATAGAGTTGGGAATACCGCTTGGGCCACACCTATTAATAAAGAGTCGCTTGACACCATTAGGTCTGCACTAAAAAGATCAGCAACACGCCAGACAGCCGTAGCGTGCTATAAAAATGAAGGCATGATGCGCATGAAGCTGGTCTGGACAGTCGGTAATAAAAGTACGTTCGGGAAAAATGGCGAGATCGCTATTGCAACAAAAGCCCATCAATCAAGTCTTCCAAGTGTGCCCTGGTTAAACATCGCTTGCTCAGTTGCCAAAGCATCTGGTCTTGGCCATGATATTGGTAAGGCAACTCAGGATTTTCAAAATAAAATCAATCCAGCAATCAATTCCGCCAGTCAATCAGATCCGGTTAGGCATGAGTTGGTCTCAACAGCTATCGTTCATAAAATGCTAAATGGCAAGCAGTGGAGTGATGCATGGGACGATCTGCTTAGCTCTGGGCTTTGTAAAAGTGAATATAGGCCTCCCGATAAAAAAGCGATGCCTGACTTTGTGTCATTTATTCAAAACGGCATTGCAAGTTATCGCGATTCCGTTTTGTTTTGTATTGCAACCCATCACAAGTTGTTTTTCTCGAACAAAAAAGACAACACCAAAATCCTAAATATGGACAGCCATATCAATGGCACGGGTGCTGTGATTAATGTTGTTGTCAGCGAACGTGGCTCAAGTAATGTCATGAAAATTGCCGAACACTTAGCTAAGTATATTTTACGCAAAGAACTTGAAGTAAAACCGGTAGTAAGCTCGTCTGATTTTTGGTATGGCATATCGATATTGACAAGGGCGGCATTAATTTTAGCTGACCATAAGGTTTCTGCACGCATGCCAGACGATATGACTGGGGCAGCGTATAAAAATAGAATCGAAGCGTTAAAAAATAATGAGTGTTTCGCCAATACGATGGCTGGAGATTATAATCAACCGCTAGCCTATCATTTGGAGCATGTAAGCATTGAAGCTGCCAGCACACTCAGAAATATGGCATTGTTTGATCCGCCTGGATTGAGTGAAGACACCGTCGAGAAGATCACCAGTAGATCTGAAGGCCGGTTTGAATGGCAAAACTTAGCTGCAAACGCACTAACGCCAGAACTTCCTGCGATTGTTTTTAATGTTGCTTCCACCGGCTCTGGAAAAACTATCATGAACTCAAGGGTGGCGGCCATACTGGCCGGCGAAAAACCCTTAAGACTTTCTGTTGTACTAAACCTGCGTTCACTCACACTCCAAACGGGGGATTCATACAAGGCAGATCTGGGTGTTGGATTTGATGAACTGTCGGTTATCACGGGCAGCAGCGTTACCAGAAAGCTGCATGATTATGAAAAAGCAGACGAACTAAATCGTAAAGGTGATCCTGATGACATTGAAGATTACGAAGAATCTCTAGCGGAAGATTATCAGTATGAGGTACCGGCATGGATCAATGGGAACTGTAAAAACAATGCCCAAAGAGCAATTGTCATGGCACCGATGTTGGTTTCAACAATTGATTATCTTATTTTTGCAGGCGATCCAGGAAAACAGGCTAAGCATTCATTTGCGTTGTTGCGCTTAATGCACAGCGATCTAATTATTGATGAGATAGACGGTTATGAACCGAAGCCCCTCATGTCGGTGCTTCGGTTGATCAAGATGTCGGCAATGTTTGGGCGGAACGTTATTGTGTCATCTGCAACCATGCCCAAACTGATCGCCGAACAAGTGTTCAATAGCTACAAAGCTGGATTTACTGTTTATAAAGCAATGAATGGTTACCAGAATGGCTTTAATGCCACCATTATCGATGACGCAGTTGCACCCCAGAATATGACCCCAGCCGATGACTTTGGCACTGTATACGAGCGCCATATTTCGAAAATGATGATGCAGGTATGCGCAGGAAGGGTCACTAAAAAAGCTGAAATAATCCGTTTTGAAAAAACAGAAGGAGGGTTGTTTTTAGCGATAAATAAAAGCATAGAGATTATGCATGATCGCCATGGTTGGCGTTCACCGGAAGACGATGAGTTTACTATTTCCTTTGGGCTAATCCGTGTTGCCAACATAAAAAATGCAGCTAAGTTGGCCAATAAAATAAAAAATATTCCGGGCGTGAAAGTGTGTTGTTATCATTCAAGGCATTTTGTTATCCAACGGTATTTCATAGAAAGAAACCTCAATAAACTGCTGAACAGAAAAAACAAGGAGAATCCCAACCAGCATATCCTTGAGAGCGATGAAATCAGGCGCATTATTAACGAACACAAGGCTGAAGGCTTAAAAGATTTAAAAATTATTGTCGTCGCAACGCCTGTCGAGGAAGTAGGCCGTGACCATGACTTTGATTGGGCTATTGTCGATCCATCAAGTGCGCAATCGATTGTACAGACCGCAGGCAGGGTTAATAGGCACAGGTTGGCCGAAGTAGTTCAGCCTAATATAGGTATCTTGCAATATAATTTTAAAGAAATTATGGAGAATAATGATAAGAAAAATGAGTGTTGTTTTGTTCGGCCAGGGTATGAAGAAAAAAAAGGCCGTGGCGAATCAACACACTCCAGTCACGATCTTTCCAAACTATTGGATGAGACCAGTATTGGCGAGCGATTCGATGCGGACGTTAGGTTTTGTACAAGGAACCACCATTTGCTTTCTGGATACGATAACAATGCTATTCAAACAACTTTGGATGAGCACGTTGATCATATAAAAAGTAATATCAACCCAGAGTGGATTGGCAAAGGTATTTATGAGAAGACCCCACTAAGGGATGGGGACGACCAAATTACCATTTACTATAACCCAGAGGAAATGAAATGGTATGAACCAGTTTTTGATAAAAATGGTGATCAAACAGTCACAGAAATGCCCTCGGATTTTTGTACAATAAGCAAGTGTTCATCAGGTCTTTTTACCAAATCAATTGACGACCTTCGAATTGAAGCTGACGATATGGGCATTGCTATAAAAGATGCCTTTAGTGTTTCTATTCCAGTTTACCCAACGACAGACCCGGATACCGGCCGCTCTATTAAAATCACTGGCGATAAGAAGTATTTATTGAATCGGTTTGGTTGTTATTAAAACAGTTGTGTCGCAAAGTTTTTCGAAATCAGGAACAATGCACGATTTTTAGCAATTGAAAAACCCAATGATTAGTTTTAAAGGTGTTCATTTGCCTGTCAATCAGCGTCGAAAAACAGCCATAAGCCAAGTTTCGAAATGAATACCTGTACAACCTCTGGGTGGTACTTTCTTACTTCGTTAAATGCGGCAATGACTTGGTCATTCATGCTAGGGTTCCTTTTAGGAATGGGTGGCAATAAAATCCTCTATGCCTTGGCGCAAGGGATTAAGGGTTTCGTTAGGGAATTTGTCGGCTTTCCTTTTGGTAAGGGAAAGCCAGAACCGGTAATGTGCCTTGCTATCCACCGCCTTGTCCTTATTACCGGCCAGGGCAAGCGTTGCGGGATTATTGACGTGGGAAAAGGCGCTATCGAACATGACCGATTCCCATGCCCCGATTTGATCGATGCCGCATTCATCCGGCAATGCCGCCGAACCAGTACATACATTGCCGCTGGCATAGACATTCATCAACGGCGCATGGTAGAGCGTTGTTTTCGCGCTGGCCCTGCCGTTGGTCTTTAGCGCAGCAACCGCCAACTTGCCATGACGGTTCGCCACCAGCAGTAACCGTGGCCACGGCACATCGATCTTTTTCAGCGGCAGACCCGGCAGATTGAACAACATGGGTCGGACTATGGCCGGAACCGTCCAGGCCATATGAGATTCGGAGATCGACACCACAGTGGGCGGCAACAAGCTGGCTTTGCGCTTACCCATTTCCAGCATCGACCGCAGAACAGCCTCCACATCTTCTTTGGACATTAAGCGACCGGCCCCGATGACAGACTCGCCTTGCCCGTTAGTCACGAAGTCGTGCATCGAAGCCAGAAAATTGTTGGGGCGGTACGAATGACCCCCCGAAAGCCCTTGGGCCTGATGGATCAGGATGGCAACTTTTTGCACGATGGCCGGGTTCTCACCGTGGTCGAATTGAAAAAAATCAGTGGGTTTCACAGTGGGCCTCAAAATCAGCGTTGATCACCTCAGCGAGCCGAATCAGACCTCTCGACTTCGCCAGTAAACACAGTCTCGCACCGACTTCCGAAAACACAAGGGTATTTAATCGAATAATGCCTTCTGGGTTTTCCCCCACTTGGGCGATATCCTCAAGAATATCTTCTACCACGGTTTCTTCCCAATCGAAGCCAAAACCAATGATATGACCATAATCCAGAGACACATCACCCTGACTGTCACATGGCGATAGGTGGTATCCGCTGGCTTTAAGCCCGGACTTTTTAAGCCACCGCCAAACCTTGAGGGATTCCCGAATGAACGTGACCCAAGGATTTTGATAGATTGCCGGATTTGATTGTCGCCAACTGGACAGCATTCGACTGATGTCACCCATAGCCGGCAATTTACCGAAGGTCGATGCGCCGTTATTGTTTAAAATGGCTTTCAGGTAAACAAGGTGTTCTTCCAGGAATTCCCTGTCGTCAGTTAGATCTATGAACGGGTACACCTCGTTTTCCAAAAAGAAGGTGGCCAGCTCCCCGTTACTCAGATGGCCGTGGGATTCCAGCCCTTCCTTGAGTGCACCCAACTCATCTCCCATCATCGACATCTCGCAAAGATCATCGACCAACATGCCGATTCCGCCATTGAACAGCGTCCATTTCAGACACCCAGCCACGGCCTTGGCAAGCTCACGATCCATGTCCAACAAGGAAAATCGGGAAAACTTGGGGTAAACGCCCAGCACCAAGGAGATGCCGTCATTCTGGCTTTGCCGCAATTCGAGGTTCATCGGCTCAAAATCGCTGTGGGACACGTTAATCCCTGCAATAGTCATCGATACTCGGTTTAGGTGATCCATGACCCTGGCAACGGCATGCTGGTATAGCCGGTAGCTAGCTTCCCAACCAGCCGCCACGGCGTGATCGATGTCAATTTCCGCTACTAACCCCAGTGAATGCGCCAACAAGATCATGCAGGAAATGCCCGGTCGGTTAGCTTCGTAATCCGCCTTATCTTTTTGATACCGGATAGCGTCAATCAGACTGGCCAGGTCGGTTTCAATCCTGACCTGGCCGAACAGTGAAATTACAGCATTGGCAGCTGCTGTGGGGCTATCCCCGTCAGCGCACGGGGGGGGTAGTTTGGGTAAGTTCAGCCTGAATTGGAAGCATGGCGGCTCGTTCTCTATCTTTGCGTTGTTATCAATGGGGGATTGGCTCCCCCATTCCTTTAACTGGGCGATACCGCCGCTATCAGCCTTTGGTTTTGACGGCTTGCTGTGGCTTGATGGCATAGTGCAATTCCTCGCCTATCAGTTCAGGCTCATTCAGTTCAACATTCGCCAGATGTGGGTAAGACGCCGCGTACAGCTTAATGGCGGCTTCCGGCGATAGCGTGGGCGCAGGATCGGCAAGCCGAACAGCCCCCATTTTAAAGACCCTGACCGGACGGATAACCGTGGTAGTGTGAGTGCGATTGTCCATATTGAATCCTCAAAACAGTGATTTGGTGTCTTCGGCAGTTGCCGTTTTTGGAGCTGCCGTTTCCGAAGCTGCCGTTTCCGGTGGGTTTGCGCTTGCCGTGTTATCGTCCTGATCAGCGTGTTGTTCGTGGCCAACTTTTTTGGCTGGCGTGTCAGCCTGCTTGGCCGCACTGGCCTTTGCTTGCTTTCCGGCTTCGGTAATTCGGCTTATCGCTAGTCCCAACTCGTTATGGGTGCCTACACGCACATCGGCAAATTCAGCCAGTGAACGCGGAAAATCCGTGTCCAGCGTTTGAGGGTCAGTGATGACATACAAGGGCATGGACAAGGCCGCCCTCAGTGTTTGGATGGCTTCTGAGGCATCCTCGTCTGCTGCCCCTTGCAACACCGGCTGAACCAGTACCGCCAGCTGGTTGCCCTTGCGGGTGATGGTAAATTGAATGCGCTCATCGTGTTTGAGCAGTTTGTTAAAGGTATCAAAGATCATTAGGCGGCCTCTTGTTGGTCTTGGGGGTGTCCTTTTGGGTCTAAGGACAGGGTAGGGACGCTGGCTAGGGTTTGCTTGTTCGAAGCCAGGTCTTGATGGTTATCTTCGCCCATGAACGTAAAAACGCAACGCGGTACAAAACCCGTGAAGTCGTAGCCGCAGCCAAAGACCTCGTCCAAGATTTCGTTGGTTTTCTTCTTCATCAGCGCGGCGAACTTGTGTTTTTCACTTTGCTTTTCGTAATGCCCGACGAACGACAAACCTTCACCATTGACCGATTCACGCAGTACCCCTTCGATTCCCGCCTTGGTGAAAGACCTCAAAAACGCCCTGTCCAGAACGAAATGATCCACCAACCTCGCCTTGGTGATATGCAACACGGACGCAGCGCCTTTTGCCCACGCCCCGTTCAGAATCGGCGTTGCTTTTTCATGTTCGCCCAGCAAATGGGTCAGCAGGCGATGGTTGAAGGCCTGTGCTTCTTCAAAGCCCAAGGATGAAAGCGCTGTCACGAAGCCATCAATGTCAATGCTAAATATCCCTGGGTTTTTTAAGGGCTCCGGTGTTATCCCGGCCGGCAACGAACTTCTGACTAGCCGATAAAGCGCATAGGTGTTCACGCACAGGACAGCTAGTTGGTTATCGGCAATGTGTTTGGCACCAAGATCACGGTAAAACGCCTCGATCTTCTCAATCACCCTGGTAGGGAGCGTTGCTGCACTTGCGATATTTGCGTTATTGGCGTTATTGGCATTGCTCGCGTTACTTACGTTGCTGCTTTCGATGTTTTTTTTGTCCGTTTCTTCATCGCTACCGTTATTGGATACCCCCTTCGTTTGCCCTGCCGCTTGCCCAACAGGCTGGGTTGTGTTCGTGGCCTTAGCCGTAGCGTGGCTGTTATTGTTGCCAGCGGCTACAGCTGCGTTGGAAACCTTAGCCATCTCTTGGTAATCGGCAACCTTGCCCGTATGGCAACTAAGTTCGAAGCAACAATCGCCAGTGATTTTGCCTAGGCTGTCCGGCGACGTGGACAGCAAAGCACCGAAGTGGGCGCATTGTTTGCACCCTTGGTCAAACTGGGCCTTGCCGACCCCATCCACACCTGACTGGCAGATAATCTTGTAGGAACCCGGTCGCCGCTCGGTGTCGAGGAAAACAACGGCGTATTGTTCGGACAACGAAGCCTTTTTCTCCACCAGTGCCGCTTCGGTCTTTTGCTTAAAACAGACCGGATTGGCGCAGCATCCCTCGCTGATATGGTCTTCAAACAGGCTTGATTGAAGGCTTGAATTGTGGGGGCAACCATTGCAAGCTGTTTTATCAAAAGTGGCTTTTGCCAATTCCAAGGAGAACAAGGCCAACCGGCTTTTGAGTTCTGCAACGGAATAGCCGCTTTCAAGAATTTTGGCGAGGGTGGCGGTCTGGTAGTCACTCGGCAATTGCGAAAGCAATTCTGCGTGGCCCAGTTTGATTTTGCGTTCTGTCAGCGCAGCGAGAACTTCGGGCGCGGCGTGAAGCAGTAACAAGCGAGCGTCAAGCTTGCTGCTGCTCCATCCCAATAAGCGTAGCGCCTCGCTTTTGTCGTTGCCGCAGTCTGTTAGCACATCCCTAGCGGCCACCGCTTCTTCGGCAGGGCTCATGTCCGCCCGTTGGGAGTTTTCGACGGTGGCAACCAATCTGGCTTCCTGATCGTTCAGGTGACGCACAACGGCGGGTATATTTGTTAAACCGGCTTTAGTCGCGGCTCGCCACCTGCGCTCGCCGGCCACAATCCAGTAGCCCATGCCCTCGGCTACCGGCCTGACAACAATTGGCTGGATGATACCTTCTGCCTTCACGGAAGCAACTAACTGCTGAAATTCATCGTTGTCGAAGAACTTCCGTGGGTTGAATCCTGCTAGGACGCTGATTTGCTTGCTGGGAAGCAGTGTGAATTCTACTTGCTTGGGGGGTGTTGCTTTTTTCATGGGTTCGCCTCTTACTGGACTGGTTGCTTGATGTATCCCATTATCCAGATCATTCGGAAAATGCAACCTGCTTAGTCGGGTAGGGCGGGCTATGAACTTTCGGCGGTTGTACAACGAAGTATTGTTGTTAATTTTTGTAGGGCTGGCGAATACATAGTCCTGTAATGATCACTACTTCACACTTGGCATCAACAAAATTCCTCCCCTTTTCATCATCCACTGGACCAACCATTGGCAACGCCGGTAAGAGCGCCACATCTCTTGAGGCTCAACAATCAAGTTACCAAATTGACTGGCATACAGAAAGTAACAAAAATACTTCGCTGTACGCAGTTCCGCTTTACCCTCACGGGTTCGACTTCATCTCTCGATTGGGATACATTGTCAGAGTGGCTTCAAACATCACATTACTGTTAATGCCTGCACTCCAAGGCTACTGCCAGAGGAACGGCAGGTTTAGTCAGCATTGCTCCAGCTAAACAATTACTTATACGACTTCACGTCGCACTACGAACGAATCCTTACGCCTAGCCTTAGCGGCTAGTGGGTCTGCGGCACACCAGATTTACGGACAGATTAGCTTTGTTTGGTTTCAACACCCTTAGCGGCTAGTGGGTCTGCGACAAATTGTTATCCTGATTCTGAGATTGTGTTTCTTTGTTTCAACAGCCTTAGCGGCTAGTGGGTCTGCGACGGATTATCGAATGATATGTATGAAGATGAAGCTGTTTCAACAGCCTTAGCGGCTAGTGGGTCTGCGACATAAATAAACACACAAGGACGGAAAAGATAAAAAAAGTTTCAACAGCCTTAGCGGCTAGTGGGTCTGCGACTCTATAAGATACAATTTTCCGGAAGTTACAATAAGTTTCAACAGCCTTAGCGGCTAGTGGGTCTGCGACGTCTCCCTACGTTGTACGCACACAAAGGTGAAAGTTTCAACAGCCTTAGCGGCTAGTGGGTCTGCGACCCATCAGTATATGCTGGCGAGGTGTCAGGCTGTGTTTCAACAGCCTTAGCGGCTAGTGGGTCTGCGACGAAATAGAGATCAAAGGGCAGAACGGGATTACAGTTTCAACAGCCTTAGCGGCTAGTGGGTCTGCGACGTTGCTGTTACGCTGGGCGAGTACATTAAAAAGTTTCAACAGCCTTAGCGGCTAGTGGGTCTGCGACTTTTTAATCAATAAAGAGATAATATTATGTCATCAGTTTCAACAGCCTTAGCGGCTAGTGGGTCTGCGACATTTATGTGCACAACTTACCGTACAGTAAGAAAGTTTCAACAGCCTTAGCGGCTAGTGGGTCTGCGACAGAGTTTATGCTTTCGCGCATTGAAGAAATTCAGTTTCAACAGCCTTAGCGGCTAGTGGGTCTGCGACAAATTATATTTAATACATCGTGTCAACAAATAAGGTTTCAACAGCCTTAGCGGCTAGTGGGTCTGCGACGTAGTTTTGTATGTGAATTTATCTAAATAATATGTTTCAACAGCCTTAGCGGCTAGTGGGTCTGCGACCATATGGGGTTAGATATGACTAAAATAACAAAGAGTTTCAACAGCCTTAGCGGCTAGTGGGTCTGCGACAGGGCGCTTAAGGTGCAAAGTACAACAGATTGGTTTCAACAGCCTTAGCGGCTAGTGGGTCTGCGACAATAAAGAGTTGGTCTTGAAGGTCATGAAACTGTTTCAACAGCCTTAGCGGCTAGTGGGTCTGCGACACACTTGCTGCCAAATGGTAAAGAGCTAATAGCTGTTTCAACAGCCTTAGCGGCTAGTGGGTCTGCGACGGTAAGATGTCATTTAGAAGATGTCAAAAAACGTTTCAACAGCCTTAGCGGCTAGTGGGTCTGCGACCAAAGATAGACCGCTACAAAGAGGTGTTAGAAGGTTTCAACAGCCTTAGCGGCTAGTGGGTCTGCGACATACTCCCAGAAGTGGGATAACATAGACAAAAGAGTTTCAACAGCCTTAGCGGCTAGTGGGTCTGCGACTTCTGGCAATCAGCTTTTTTCAAAGAAGAAAATGTTTCAACAGCCTTAGCGGCTAGTGGGTCTGCGACTTTTTATGAAAATTGCTAAATTAAAATATGGTGTTTCAACAGCCTTAGCGGCTAGTGGGTCTGCGACAAAGCCGATCGAACTGGAACCGGAACAAAAAGGTTTCAACAGCCTTAGCGGCTAGTGGGTCTGCGACCATTTGAGTAATGATCCCGCTTGTGGAACTGCAAGGTTTCAACAGCCTTAGCGGCTAGTGGGTCTGCGACCTATGTATTCAAACACAATAACAAACACAAAAAGTTTCAACAGCCTGACCCCTGTTTGACGAACCTCTTTCAAATTGTCGCACACCAAGGGTATTTTAGGGTTTTTTAGTCGTTTTTTCAAGAAATTTGACTTGTTTTTCATGGCGTGACGTGCGATTTTTAAAGTAAAAAATAGCTTTATTTTATACTTCAATGATTTTAATCGTATTTTTAAAGAACCGTGCTTTTTATCAGTGATTTTTAAAATCACCCGTCAAAACTGTTAAATAATCACCAGACTAGGCAGTTTAGCAATGCGTTCCTGTTTTGCCGTGTAAGACTTTAACCGACAATTACGACATAAACAATAAAAACGTAAATCATCTCCATCGGCTAACCAATCTGCTAATTTATCCTGAACATAACTCAGAGCATTAGCATCAGCAAATTCCACTTCAAACACGGATTCTTGAACGCGATTGCCAAACGCTCCTAAGTATTTACCGACACGATTACGGGTTTTGTTGTCGCTGATGTCAAAACAAACCAGATATAACATAGGGATTTTCCTTTAGCGTACTCGCCACGCGGTAAAGTCTTCGCCGTGTTCAATAAAACCTATTAGCGATAAATTTTGCTGGTGAACCAGTTCAAATAAATTTGTCGATTCAAATTTTGCCATAAGGCTACTTAAATAAAAATTTCGGCGGTCTTTTTTTAGGTAGCAGGCATTGTCTTCTGTGATATAAAAATCGTCTAGTTTAAGCTCACGGCGTTTGATTACTGACAGGGCTAGACGTTCTACAACATGGCAAAACGATTCCATTAGGTCAGAAGCAAGTGTAGCGTGTTTGCCATGTGGTTGATGATACACACCTTGCCAAGGCAGCAAGCCATCGGTACGCAACACGGTTTCCAAGCAACTGTATAGCAAACTATAACCCAAAGACAGCAAGGCATTAAACGGGTCTAACGGTGGCTGACGATTACGGTCATTAAAACCGAATTCAACGGGTAGTAGTTCTCTTAATGCAGAAAAATAGATGCGTGTGGCACTGCCTTCAAAACCGTTAAGTTCTGACAGTGTTTGGGCTGTGGCAAGTTTTTTTATTAAGCCGTCTATTTGTGAACTATGCTGGGTTTTGGCTCTGAGTCTTAAGGTTTCGCGGATGTTGAATAGCCGTGCGCCAATTATTTCACGGCTAATCGTTAAGGCGTGTTCGGTTTGGGTAAAGGTTTGTTGTTGTTTTAGCCATAGTTCACTGCCTTTCGCGCCTGTTTGTCCATTCCATACTACGCCTTGGTATTTACCTGTTTGACTAGCAAAGTGTATCGGTATGTTAAATTCCATCGCCGCGATTAAGGCAGGGGTGGTGATGTTGTGTCTCCCCAACAGTAACACTGCGTGTAGTTGTCGCCACGGTACATCGTAAAGTGTTTGCTCTTCGCGTTCCACTCGTAGGCGTTCGTTTTCAGTACGGATAATGCAATTTTCGCCTGTCACACACAGTAATAAACCGTATTGGTCTCGTTCTCCGTATTGTTTGGCTTCGGCGGCTATTTTCGTTTCTAATGTAACATGGGGATTAAGTTGTTCGTGGTGAGCTTGTTGAACTATGAGCGGCTTATACTCGCGCCCTTCAACTTCTGAACTTGTCGAAAAATCAGGGCGAACGGTTTGATCTTGATTTACTATTATTTCTATCTGTGGTGGCTCGATAGCTTTAGGCTCTCGTGCTGTGACTTGGCTTAACCATGAGTGTTTTGAAATAGTTTCATCAACGGTTTGTGGGCGTAGTCGTTTGGGGCTATCCAGTACCATGTCATTCACAAATAAATAGCCCAAATAATAAAAACCGTCGCTCATGTTGGTGATGTGGGTTTTGTCTTTGTTGAGTCTTAACCCGTGTTCCTGTAATGACGCTTCTGCCGCTTGGTGAGCGAGTTGTGCTTGTTCTTTGGATTTACATAGCACCACAAAATCATCGGCAAAACGCACCAGTTTAAAACCTGCCAACTGCATATCGTTGTCGAAATCATCCAGCATGATATTAGCCAACAACGGACTTAAGGGTGAGCCTTGCGGCAAACCTTGCACACGTTTTATGGTTTGTCCTTCAAACTCTACGGGAGCTTGCATCCATAGCTCTAATGCCCTGACGATGGGATCATCGCCCCATAAGGCTTGTAGTCTAACGGTTAGGCGTTGCCAGTTGACACTATCAAAAAAATCTTCAATGTCGGATTCATAGACCCAGCGATACCCTTCCCGCCATGCCGATTGTATGGCATAACGAATAGCGTTTATCTGTCGCGCCACTCAAATCGGATCAAAGCGATGAGCTAAATCGCGACAGATAAACCTTGTTGGACTAAACCGCCTTCAATGGGCTACGGGTTTGGGGATTAATACACAGATTCCTGGGTAG
>JAPLRR010000043.1 GCA_026399075.1 Methylococcales bacterium | reverse complement strand
ACAACGGTGTCGATCCATTGGTATAGTTCTGGGTGGCGAGACATGGCGGTACCTTCGGTAAATAGATGTTGATGACTCTCATCAATTTACCTCAACGCACTGTCTCGTCATACTTTTTATTAAAAACCTACACGTGTAAGGTAGGGTGAGGGGATTTAATGTCGTTTTGCTTCCTTCGTTCTTTATAACAGCCACCCTTAAGGCAAGGATGGTCATTCAATAGGATTTATGGGCTTTTGACTATGAACAGTAATCAGACAAACACGCAGGCTGGGGTAAACAACCCGCAAATTGGCAATGCCGGACGCAGGGAATTATTGGCTTGGGCCTTATATGATTTTGCCAATTCCGGTTATACCACCGTGGTGCAAACGACGATATTTAGCGCTTTTTTTGTCGGTGTGGTGGCTGGCGTTGAACAAGGCGTCAGTCCCGGCTTATCGACTTTACTGTGGTCTTTGGCCATAGGCATCGCCAATTTTGTAGTGATGATCAGCGGCCCTTTATTAGGCGCGTATGCTGACCATCAGGCATGCAAAAAACGGTTTTTGATGGTTTCTTCGGCCGGGTGTATCGTTTGCACCGCGATGCTGGCCTTGGTTGGGCCGGGGGATATAGGCTTGGGCATGGTGTTGGTCACGCTTTCAGCGATTATGTTTGCCAGCGGCGAAAACTTGATCGCGGCATTTTTGCCGGAGTTGGTGCCCGAAGAAAATATGGGCCGGATGTCCGGTTATGGCTGGAGCTTAGGTTATTTTGGTGGGCTTTTGACCTTGGGCATTTGCTTGGCCTATATTACCTGGGCCAAACAGCAAGGCTTAGCCGCCACCCATTACGTGCCCGTCACCTTATTGTTTACTGCCGCCATTTTTGCCTTAACCGCCGCACCGACATTCATTTGGCTACGGGAACGGGCAATACCGCAACTATGGGACACTAGCCTGACCACCTGGCAAGTCAGCTATGGCCGATTGGCCCAAACCTTTAAAGAAGCCGCCCATTTTCGTGACTTGCTTTGGTTTTTGATCACTTTGGGCATCTACCAGTCCGGTGTAAGCACCGTGGTGGTATTGGCGGCGGTTTATGCCCAAGAAGTGATGGGCTTTGACACCCAATCCTTGATAGTGCTGATTATGGTGGTCAATGTCACAGCGGCGGTAGGCGCCTTTATTTGTGGCCATGTACAAGACCGTATGGGGTCAGTCCCCACATTGGCGGTTACGCTGGTGATTTGGATAGTGGCGGTGATAGCCGCTTTGTTGGCCAGCGAGCCTGCACACATGTGGATAGCCGGCAATATCATTGGTTTGGCAATGGGTGCAAGCCAAGCCGTAGGGCGGGCTTTGGTGAGCAAGTTTTCACCCACCGCGCGGGCCGGTGAGTTTTTAGGTTTATGGGGGGTGGTCAACCGCTTATCGGCAATTGTTGGCCCCTTGAGCTACGGTCTGATCAATTACCTGAGCCATGGCAATCACCGGATGTCTTTGCTGTCAACCTTAGCCTTTTTTATCTTGGGCTTGTTGATGTTAGCCAAAGTGAATGAGGGCAGGGGCAAGGCCGCCGCCCTCAGTTTTAAGGGCTAATGGGCGGAATACTTAGGTTTTGGGAAGACACGCCGACCTATAGAGTACGAAGTTGGTAAGGCGACACAAGATTCCCTCTCCCTTTGGGAGAGGGTTAGATATTAATGCTCAGGCAAATAAGTCGGCAGGTGCTGTCTGATGTCGTCGGTGCTGTGGGTGGTGATGTTTTTATCAAGCTCAAAACACACCAGTTTTTTTACCTGCTCAGACAAGCTTTTACGTAGCAAGCCAAGAAATGAAGGCTCTGCAATAATCAGCAATTGCTTAAATTTATTGGCGTTATGGGCTATTTCCAAATACTGGGCAAGATAGTGGGCGAAGCAGTCGGCCTCATGTTCCTTCGGATCGGTGGGCTGTTCAAAGGCATGGCCTACATGGCCTTCGCCCTTAATTTTCCCGGGTAGGTCGGTAGTGATGTCCCGGTCATGTAAACGGCTTTCGGCATGGCTTAAGGCATCTAACTCTTCCAAAGGCGCTGCCGGGGTGGCTACCGTAAAAACGCGGGCGCGGGCGTTGTCGGCGACGAGTATCCAGGTGGGATTCATGGTTAATTCCTCTAAGTTAGTGAGTTAAGCCGCGCATATAATAAGAGGGGGAGTTAGGCATTACCGGTTAATTTTATTTGCGCACATAAGGTTTCAAGTTCATCCATCAAATCCAAAACTAGGCTAACACCGGTCAAATTAATGCCTAGGTCTTGCTGTAGCTTTAAGGCAGAGCGGGCACGCATCAAGCTAGCCCCTGAAAAGTACCAAGCACGCATGTCTTTTTCCAGGGGTTCAATAATGCCTTCTTCAACCAGGCTGATAATCCAATCGGCAGTTGTGCCGCAAGCACGGCACAACTGCCCTAGGGTCAAATTGTCCTCTTCAATGACTGTTCCGGTATGCAATAACGATAAATTGTATGAGTTCATGGCTTTATAGTACCAAAGCTTGGCGCGGGTTAAAATTAAGTTCTTATTGCATGTTTTTGTAACTATCCCGGGGGATTTATCTAATAAAACCACCCCTAACCCACTTTTTTACAAAGAGTGGGACTGGATACTCACAAATGGATCGGGCTACTGGAATGTTGGATGACAAGTATGGTTAAACACGCCAAAAAAACCCCTCCCGCGCGGGGAGGGTAGGCTCATAGGAGTCGCCACAAAAAATCATACACGCCGCCCAACTACTTAGTGATAGCTCCCCCCCTCACCCTACCCTCTCCCTGAGGGAGAGGAGGTTTAATGTAGATTTATCAGCTTCGGATTCTATAACAGGGGGCCGGTATTTATTCTTCTGATGTCACATTGATCCGTTTGGGGATGACAATTTCCAGCACACCGAGCTTGCTTTTTGCATTAATGGCTGAGCCATCAGCAGAATCGGGTAGGCTAAAGCGGTGATAGAAAGAACCGAAGGTGCGCTCTACCCGCTTATAGCCTTCTTCTTCATTATTTGCCGCAGATGCCTTTTGGCCTTTGACAGTCAACACCCCTGCTGCCATGCTGACTTCAATATCATCAGGCTTTACCCCAGGAATATCGGCAACAATGACAAACTTGTCAGTCTCCTCTTTTATATCAACGGCTGGTGCCCATTCCGACGTTGCAATTGAGCCTATTAATTCCTGGCGCAATTGGCTCAATAAACTCCAAGTTTCATAACGTACAATAGCCATATAGCCTCCTGTTGTTAATTACGCGGCTAGATGGCAGCCTTCTGTCAGGACGGAGTTACTTTAAACCCTAAGCAAGGCTGGGTGAATTCGTACAAATACCTAGGTAGTTCTACGTATAGCTTTATAAGTAGGGTTGTTGTATAAAGTCCAGCCGTTGAAGCTAGTGGCCTTGTTGGGTGTTTTTTAGGGCATTTGCTTTTTTATGGCGGTTTGCTGTGATAGTCTGGGCTAAAAGCGTTAACGACACGGCTTTACTGGGAGGATATCTTGCTGGTGGGGCCGCCCTTACCAGCAATATGACAAAAACCAAGGCAAATACAGTGGCATCGATTAACAACAACGCTAACCCCGCCCCTTCCGATTATAGTAACGATACCGCGTTGCCCGTGGTCGGCATCGGTGCTTCAGCAGGCGGACTGGAGGCGCTGGAAGCGTTCTTTGCAAACCTGCCTTTACAGACAGGTTTTGCCTTTATTGTTGTTACCCACCAGCAGCCTGGGCATATCAGCCTGCTGCCAGATTTGTTGGCCACTTCCACCGAATTGCCGGTGATGCGCATCGAAGATGGCATGGCACTAAAACGGGATCATGTTTTTGTCTGTCCACCGGGCAAAAACGTGGCTTTACTTAACCGCCAGTTACACCTGATGGATTTTCCTAGCCATGATGCGTGGCATTTGCCGATTGATTATTTTTTTCGTTCACTGGCCGCCGATGTCCAAGAAATGGCGGTTGGCATTATCTTATCCGGCACCGGGACAGATGGCACCTTAGGGCTTAAAGCCATCAAGGGCGTGTCGGGCATGACCATGGTGCAAGACCCCAAAACCGCAAAATTTGACGGCATGCCCGTTAGCGCAATAACCAAAGGTGAGGTGGATTTTGTCCTGCCTGTGGAAAAAATGGGTTTACAGTTGGTCCAATATAGCAAAGGCCCTTATTTTAAACGCAAGTACACCGACCAACCTGAAAGCATGGTCAGTTTTGAGCCTATCCAGAAAATATTTATCTTGCTGCGTAACCGGACAGGCAATGATTTGTCGGCATACAAGCCGTCCACGATTAGGCGGCGGATAGCCCGGCGCATGAATATCCACCAAATCAAAAACCCTGACAATTATGTGCAGTTTTTGCGGGAAAACCCGATTGAACTGGATAGGCTGTTTAAGGAGCTGTTAATCAATGTGACCAATTTTTTTCGCGATGCTGACGCTTTTGACGTGTTGGCCGCCGTGGCAATGCCGAAACTGTTGGCGGGCAAGCCCGACAATTATGAATTGCGGATATGGGTGGCAGGCTGTTCCAGTGGCGAAGAGGCTTATTCCATTGCCATATTGCTAAAAGAATACATGGAGAAAATTGGCAAAACCTATCGGTTTCAGATTTTTGCCACCGACCTTGACGAATCGGCCATAAACCAAGCGCGGGAAGGCATTTACCCGGGTGGCATTGCCGCTGATGTGTCGCCGCAACGCTTACAGCGGTATTTTAAGCTGGAGGATAGCTTATACCGTATCAGCAAAGAAATCCGTGAGACAGTGATATTCGCCACCCAAAACCTGATCCAAGATCCGCCGTTCACCCATGTGGATTTGATCAGCTGCCGAAACCTGCTGATTTACCTGAGTGCGGAATTGCAAAAAGAGTTGTTTCCGCAGTTCCATTATGCGCTCAATCCGGGCGGCATCTTGTTCTTGGGTTCATCAGAATCCATAGGCGCATTTGATGACCTGTTCACCCCCTTGGACAAAAAATGGAAGCTCTACCAGCGCAAGGACACCCGTCCCAGCCTGCCAATGTCAAGGCTCAGCACACTGCCCATCAGCAGTGGCCAGCCGCCACCGCAACCCCTGTCCTCGCTTGGGCTGGAGCTACAGCCCGGCAATATAGTCCGGCAAATAGAGCGTTTGTTGCTGGAGCGTTATGCGCCAGTCTGTGTGATTATTAATGAACACGGTAAGATTTTTTACATACAGGGGCGCACAGGCAAATACCTGGAGCCTTCGGCGGGGCAGCCCAGCTGGAATATTATTGAGATGGCGAGGGAAGGCTTGCGGCTGCCATTGGTGTCAGCCTTGCGTTTGGCGAACAAAAAAGGTGAGCCTGAAGTTTTTAGCCCGGGGCTGAGGGTAAAAACCAATGGCGATTTTGAAACCATAGACCTGCGCTTGGCAAAGATCCTACAGCCGGAAACCCTGAAGGATTTGTTCATTGTGTCTTTTCATCCGATGGATGCCAAACACACGCCCCATCTTATAGACGCTCCCCATGAGCCGGCAGTAGTTCATGACAAGCCGGGTGAAAAAGAGCAGTTGGAACAGGAGTTGTTTTTTACCAAAGAATCGCTGCGCGCCACCATTGAGGAGCTGGAAACCGCCAATGAGGAGCTAAAATCCACCAATGAAGAATTGCAATCCACCAACGAAGAGCTGCAAAGCTCCAACGAAGAACTGGAAACCGCCAAGGAAGAGATGCAATCGCTCAATGAAGAGCTGAATACCGTCAACAGCGAGTTGCAAAATAAAGTCGAGTCGCTGTCTGAAACCAACGATGACATGCAGAATTTGTTGAACAGCACGGATATTGCCACCATTTTTCTCGACACCAAATTAAGGATAAAGCGTTTTACCCGGCAAGCCAAAAATATCATCAAGTTGATCGACACCGATATTGGTAGGCCGTTAAGCGATTTGGTGTCCACCCTGCGTTATGACCATTTGTTGGATGATGCCACTAGTGTCCTGCAAACCCTGGTTTTTAAGGACACCGAAGTGCAAACGGTCAATGGTGAATGGTATCTGTTGCGTATCCTGCCTTACCGTACCGCAGAAAACATGATTGACGGCTTGGTGATCAATTTTGTGGACATAGGCCGGCTTAAACAAGCGGAACAAACCGCACAGGCCGCTTACCTGACAACGGCGATAGTCAACACCGTTCGCCAACCCTTGCTGGTGTTGGATGACAAGTTCTGCATACTGACGGCCAACCCCGCATTCAACCAAGCCTTTAGCAGCAATAATGACAACTTGGCGGGGCAAGCCTTATTTGCCATCAATGGGGCAGGATGGGATAGCGACGCTTTGCGCGGCTATTTGACCGGGACATTAACCAGTAACATGCCTTTGGATGCGTATTGTATGGAAGCGGATTTTCCGGGGGTGGGCCATAAGCGCCTGCTGGTCAATGCCAGCATACTGAAACAATCGCCCGGTAGTCCAGCCATGATTTTGTTGGCCATACAAGATGTCACTGGGGCTTGATTTGTTGGGGATTAAAGATGATAGTTATTTACTCATCCCAACCTTCTCCCTTTGGGAGAAGGTTGGGATGAGTGGGTTTTACTACTTGGCTGACAGGTCCATCACTCCAGTTATAGGCACCCGGTCATGTTGGCTTGCGAAAAGCATGCAACCCAACGCTCTAAAAACTTATGTATGGTTACTTACAATTCATTGGCCCATAGGGCAAGGTTTAAGCGATGACTAACCAATCTACTGGGGAACGGGATATCGATCAGCTCCGAAATGACGCGGAGCAATTGTTGGCGCAACGCCAAGAAACCTGCCAAGAAAAGCGGGAAGCCTTGTTTTGCCGGGCAGACAGCGATTTTGCCAAAATGTCTGCTGCTGAGCTTGAAAAGCTGCTGTTTGAATTTCAAGTACACCAAATAGAGCTGGAATTGCAGAATGAAGAGCTTAAACGGGCGCATCACGAGTTGGGTGATAGCCATGATGATTTTGCCAGGATTTATGACTTGTCGCCAGCCGCCTACCTGACCTTGGATGGGAATGGCACCATCCTTAAATTCAACCGGGCGGCCGGGCAGCTTTTGGACGGCGCAAAACAGCAATTGGACAACAAGAAATTAGGGCGGTTTATCCATCCATCGGATCAAAATGATTTTCATTTTTTTCTCTATGACCTTGCCATCGGGAAAAACCCTAAACCCTTGAACGTCAAGCTTGCGGCCAACAACCACAGTTCCCATATAGAATGCCATGGCTTTAGCCTGTACGGCTGCAAACGCTCATTGTGCATCCACAACAATCCCTATACATTTGTGGAATTGCGCGGTATAGCCAATTATCCCGATGGCAATGGCGTGCAGATCTACTTGTCGGTTACCGATGTCACTGATTATAAAAGCAGCAACGAAACCATCGCCTGCCTGAATGGAAAGTTGGAGCAAAAGATACTCGACCAAACCACATCATTGATAGAAATTAATCTGGACTTGACCCGTAACCTTGCCGAACTGCAACACTCAAAACGGGAATTACGGGAACGTGAGGCCAAACTTAATGCCATCTTTAATGCCACGATTGAAGGTATTATCACCATTGACAGTTCAGGCACCATGCTGTCGGTCAATCAGGCTGTGACTGGCATTTTTGGGTATTGTGAAGAGGAACTGTGTGGCCGCCCATTTAAGAAGCTGTTATCACCCGCCCAGAACTGGCATGGCAAAGAGGCGCTGCCTAACTGGCAAGCTAACAATCCCTTGCTTACCCAAGAAATCCATGAGTTGGAGGGGCGGCGTAAAGACGGCTCAATCGTGCCATTGGATGTTTCCTTGGTGATATTTTCCTTGGACGATGTTAGCTTTTACGCTGCCATAGTCCGTGATGTGACCATGCGCAAAAATAAGGAGCAGCTGGAAAAAGCCCATTTGGAGGAACTGGCCCACGTCGCCCGTGTTTGTCTGGTCGGGGAGTTGGGCTCAGGTATTGCCCATGAACTCAGCCAGCCACTGTCTGCCATTGCCAATTACACCCAAGCGTGTTTGCGTTTTATAGACGCTGAAAACCCGGATTTTGAAAAGCTCGGCGACACCTTGTTCAAGGCGCACCAACAGGCGTTAAGGGCTGGCCAAGTTGTGCGCCGCATGAAAGAGTTTGTCAGCCCTAAATGGACAGACCGCCTCAGCACTAACATCAATGCCTTGGTCAGGGATACCTTGGGTTTATGTGCCAGTGATTTTAAACAACACCATATCGCTTTAAAGCTTAAGTTGGCGGAAAACCTGCCGGCAACGGCGGTTGATAATGTCCAGATTGAACAGGTACTCATTAACTTATACCGCAACAGCGTTGATGCCTTAAAAGACTTGCCAGAAAATATCCCGCGCCAATTGTCTGTAGAGACGCAGCTGAATAAAAACGGCCAGCTGGAAATTAGGGTAAAAGACAACGGCGTAGGTATGGATCTGGCCCAACAACAGTATGTATTAACGCCTTTTTTTACCACCAAATTAGACGGTATGGGCATGGGTTTGGCAATTAGCCGCGCGATTGTTGAAGCCCATGAAGGGGGGTTGCGCTTTTGTAGCAAACCGGAGAAAGGCACCACGTTTTATGTCACCCTGCCGATAAAGGAAGAACAACATGATCACTAAAAAACCAGATAGCTTGATTTATGTGGTTGATGATGAATTTGCAGTGAGGGATTCTTTATCGCTATTGATTGAATCGACCGGACAGGCGGTGCGTAGCTTTGCCTCTGCCGAGGAATTTTTGGATGGCTATGACCCGGATTGCCCGGGTTGCCTGCTATTGGATGTGCGGATGCCGGGGGTCAGCGGGCTAGAGCTTCAGGAGTTGTTGTTAAACCGTGGGATTAGCATCCCAATCATCTTCATCAGTGGCCATGCGGGCATCCCTGATACGGCAAAAGCGTTTCGGGCTGGCGCGGTGGATTTTTTGGAAAAACCGTTTAGTGACGGGCTATTGCTAAAACGTGTGGAAGAAGCCATCGCAATAGACATTGCCAACCGTGAACAGCGCGAGGGCCAGGACAAGATTCAAAGCCGCCTTGCCTTATTGACCGCGCGTGAACACGAAGTGATGGCGCAGATTGTTGGCGGCCATTCCAATAAGGAAGTGGCAAGGGTGATGGGCATCAGCAACCGCACTGTCGAAGCGCACCGCTCCAGCATTATGGAAAAAATGCAGGCCAGCAATTTGGCTGAGCTCATCATGATGGTGACGCAGGCTGGAATCTTGGAGGCTAAGCCGAACAGTGGCCATTATCCTTTTTCCGGGGGGGGGGGGTAAAGCGTTAGCGCCCTAAAGCGGCTAACGGGATAATTTATTGCCCAAGCTAGGTATTTATACGCATTGCCTAGGGGTTTTTTTGCCCATACTATGACCTCCGAAGGGTAGCCTTTCGCACTCTGTAGCGTAGGAGGAAATATGAAAACTGAAGACCAGGCTTTTGACACGTATGCCCCCAGTATTAATAACGACGAATTTCGGGAAATGGTTGCCGTCAATGCGTATTACCGGGCCGAAAAAAGGGGGTTTGATGATGGTTATGAGATGGAAGATTGGCTTGAGGCCGAGCGGGAAATGGGCAAGCAACGCCGCTACTGGTTGCTCTAACCTTATCCATCCCAAATGGGCAGTTTTAGTCAGTTGCTGAGCAAAAATTTTTTGGTATTTGGAGCAGGGAAAGTGTGGCTGCGCTTTTGCACCAACATCATACACAGCAATGTGATGCAAAGCACCACACGCGCCTTAATGGCTGTGCCGATGGATATAGGTAACTTCTTATTAGCGGCAGACCTGCCGTTAATGAGAAGTTACGGTTATAGCCATTAAGGCGCAGTTTGATAGCCAAAAACTACGGGCAAAAAAATGCGGCTATAAGCCGCATAAAGAGTTAGGTTGTAAAGCTCTGATTTCCGTGGAGGAAGGTTGCATCTCAAGAGTTAGGTATAGGATAACGGTAAAATACGGGGTTTAAAATGTGACATTTTGCCGCGTGACAGATTGTCGCAGTCCGGTTGCTAAAACTTGCGGGCAAAAAAAATGCGGCCAGTGGGGCCGCATTATAAAGAAGGATATAAAACTCTGAATTCCGAGGAGGAAGGTTGCATCTCAAGAGTTGGGACTATTCTATAGGCTAGTTCTAACGGATGGAATGTGGCATATTGCCGCGTGACAGATTGTCGCAGGCCCTTTGATAAACTTACGGGCAAAAAAAATGCGGCCAGTGGGGCCGCATTATAAAGAAGGATATAAAACTCTAAATTCCGAGGAGGAAGGTTGCATCTCAAGAGTTGCATATAGTTTATAGCCAAGTTCTAACAGATGGAATGTGGCATATTGCCGCGTGACAGATTGTCGCAGTGCTAGGCTTGATCATCAATGAGGTTGCTGAGCTGGGCAAAGTCGCTTAGGGTGAGGGATTCCGCCCTTAACGTTGGGTCGATGTTTAAGGCGCTGATAGCGTCTTCATCAATGAGTTTTTTTAAGGAATTGCGCAGGGTTTTACGGCGTTGTGAAAAAGCTTGGGTTACGACCCTATTGAGCTTGTGCAAGTCGTCCACAAGCACAGGGGGCTGGGGGTGCGGCACTAGCCTGACAATGGCCGACATCACTTTGGGGATAGGGTCAAAGCTTTCTGGCGGCACTTCAAATAACAGCTCAGTGGTGCAGTAATATTGCATCATGACACTGAGCCGCCCGTATTTTTTGCTGCCTGGGGCGGCACACATCCGATCAACCACTTCTTTTTGCAGCATAAAGTGCATGTCTTCAATGCACGGGGCATTATCCAGCAAATGAAACATCAGCGGCGTGGAAATGTTATAGGGCAAATTGCCGATGATACGCAATTTTTGGTTGTCGTTTACCAGTGATGAAAAATCAAACCGCAAGGCATCGGCGCTATGAATTTGCAAACGCGGTTCATGGCTGTATTTGTCTTTGAGCAACACGACCAAGTCGCGGTCTAGCTCAACCACATCGAGACGCAAACCCATCGCCAATAATGGCGTGGTCAGTGCGCCCATGCCTGGGCCAATTTCCACCCAATGTTCCTCAGGGCTGGCCTGTAGGCTGGAAAGTATATTGTAAATGATGGCGTGGTCATGAAGAAAGTTTTGGCCAAAGCGTTTTCGGGGATTGTGTGTCATTTTATTAATAAGGTTGGGTTGCCATAGTTAATGCGGTTTGTAGGGCCAGTTGCAGGCTGCCGATGTCGGCTTTGCCCGTCCCCGCCAAGTCCAATGCCGTGCCGTGGTCTACCGAAGTGCGGACAATGGGTAGTCCTAAGGTGATATTGACGGCTTGGCCAAAGCCAATGTATTTCAGCACCGGCAAGCCTTGGTCGTGGTACATAGCCAACACGGCATCGGCAGAGTCCAGATATTTTGCCGTAAACACCGTGTCGGCAGGCAAGGGCCCTTGCAGGTTTAGCCCTTGATTGCGCAAGTTTTCCAGTACTGGTTCGATAATGTCGATCTCTTCACGGCCCAAGTGACCGTTTTCACCCGCATGGGGGTTTAGCCCACAGACCAGTATTTTGGGCTTGCTAAGATGGAAGCGGGTGCGCAAATCATGGTCAAGTATGCGGATGACCGATTCAAGCCGCTGGGCGGTAATGGCCGCACTAACGTCTGCAAGCGGCAGATGGGTTGTTACCAAGGCCACCCGTAGCCCCGTTGTGGCCAGCATCATCACAGGGTGGCCGCCAGTCAACCCGGCGATGTATTCGGTATGGCCGCTAAAGGCAAAGCCCGCATCGTTGATGATGCCTTTATGGACAGGGCCAGTGACCATGGCCGCAAATAAGCCGTTGATGCAGCCTAGCGTGGCAGTAGTGATAGTTTCTAACACATACGCGGCATTGAGCGGGTTAAGTTGGCCGCACACTGGGGCGGCTGCAAGCGCAACGGGCAATACCGTCAAACAGCCTGCCTGCTGGGCAGTGGCTGGCAAGGTGCTGTCAAACAAGCTAATCTCAAGGTTTATGCCCAATAGCTCGGCGCGTTGCCGTAACAAATCAGGGCAGGCTATGGCAATAAGCTGGCAGGGCAAGTCTTGCTGGGCAAGTTGGACACAAAGGTCGGGGCCGATACCGGCAGGTTCGCCGGGCGTTAAGGCAATACGTTGGACGGTTTGGGTAGCCATGTGCCATGTCAGTAAAAAAGAAAACAATTTTACCGCATAATGGCCTAGTGATTGGTAACTTATGAATAATGATGGGCAAGTTGGGCGCTACCGCCCCTAAAAACACGATGCTTAGGGCGCTTATACGGTGAACGGCTAATGCTTGGGATTTTGGAATTTTCTTGATTAAGCCACGAAATCTTTGGGGCTTCGGATGGGTTTTGTGATCGCACTATCCATCCATCTAACGGGCTTGCGGGTTTATTTTTCAATTAGATAGGGTGTAAAAACATACGTACTACTTGCTTAGGAACGAGAACAACCAACCGCGATATGGCCGCAGAATCCATGATCGTGGGATTATCAACATCTGTAAAGGTGCGCGATGCGCACCTATGGCTTCTTATTAGTGGCAGAATAAAGACCTGCGAGGTTTATAAAACCTCGCAGGTCTACCGCCATTGCCAACAACTAATGAGAAGTTACCATTGAGTTAGGCAATTGTCTGATGTTGAAGGATAATTTTTGATAACGCCCGCAACGCTTCATTTACCGATTTTGCGTCAGGAAATATTTTTGCTACATCAGCTTCAAGCATAATAAGTTTTGCGCCTTCATGATATTGCTTTGCATATTTTCCACGAACACCGCCTTCCATTTTGGAAAAGTCATATTCTTCCTGAAGTTCGTCATCTAGTTCTTCTCTATTTTCCTGATTCATAAAAATCTCGCTCTTGTTTTGTCGCCTGTCGGGCGCTAATAATTCTGATGGTTTCTCCACGTTGGGTGTGGGAAATAATCAATATTCTATTTTTATCAGAAACGCCAATAATAATGTAACGTGTTTCTTGGATCGAATGCTGTACATCAGGATAAGTTAAAGATAGATAATCGCCAAATACCGTAATTGCTTCTTCAAAGGTGATAGCATGTTTTTTGAAATTAATCTCTGCTTTTTGTAAGTTCCATTCAAATTCCATTAAAATTCTCTTATTTTATGGCTATCACGCTATTGTTTTCCCCGTAACTTGAAATCGGATAAGCAACATCCGTAAAGGTGCGCGATGCGCAAGGGGACATTCAAATTCAACAAGCAGAGCTTGAGGGTAGGCATTCCCAAGCGGAGCTTGGGAACGAGGAATTATGCATTGCGCCTTACCGAGTTACAGAATTAACAAAGTCACGGGCAGAAAATGAGCGAGGGGCAATCTTGATAACAGATTCTATATGAATCTCGCCACCTCTTCCGCTATAACCCGCGTAAACATACCACCTATCTTCTTTGGTAAAATCTTCGTGTCTCTCTGCACCACTCACAATTAGCCTTGTCCCTTTTTTAATACATCCTATTTTCCCATACTGGCAATATAAATATATCGGTTCCTTTGCTAAGCTCCAAACTTCGCATAGTTCATCGTCGCAATATTGTGCTAACCATTCCAAAACTTGGCTTCTAGAAGCAGCTTTAGGCAAAATTTCTGATGGAGTCGGTATCGGCAAACACGCTTTGCAATAATGAGAGACTTGAGAAATCCACCACTCAATATGAGCAATTGAGCGTTCTTGAACTGGCCAATTTTCTCCACCATACCAATCCCCAGACTTTTCATCCTCTATCGGCATAAGGTTTCTAAGATTCCAAGCGATGTCAGCAGATCGAGTATGAAATTGACAGTTTAATTTTAAGGCATCGAAAAGATTTTCTGGCTTCCAAAGTTCGAGAAAATACGATTGCTCCTTTAATTTTAAAGCCGACGCAGCTGTTTTTGCCCCTTTGGTATAGTCAGAGGTTGTGATAAATATACCTTTGTGTACACAATTTCGCACAAGCGTACCCAGAAATGTATCAATTTCCTTAACTCCGATTTTCCTGGTTCGTTTGTTTCGTTTTACCTGAACAGCGACCGGCTCTGAATTTTCAGAGTACAACAAATATAGGTCAACTCCACCATCCTTCGAATAGGAAGTTAATTCAATTTTATGAGCATGATCTTTAAATATATCGGCAACTAATTCTTCAAGTTTTCTGGGGTGAATATCGAATCGGCTCTCAAACCTTTCAGCAAGGTATCGTCTGATCTCCTTAACGGGGGCTTCAATACTGTCGATATTGAAACGTTGTTGAATCGCAAGGGCATGGGAAAAGCTGAGAAGACCGTTATCCGAAGGGTCATCGTTTAACGCTAAATAATTCAGAGTCCACCATCCACATATATTGCATATCATTTGTGTCCATGATTTATAAGAGGCATCATTAGTGTAGCGTGGGGAAGGAATAATTTCTGTGTTATGTGTTTCGAGCGGTGTGCCACAAAAAATACAATTTTTTCCGGGCTTTTCAATCGATAAAGCTGAAGAAGTGAAAGCGGTAAGTGTGTTTGTGTTTTCCACAACGAGCCTAACCAAAATAAAACATCCTATTTGGTACAAAGCATTATGTCAAATAGGAAGCCAAAACGCCTTAAAAAATGTAAACATACTTAAAATACATTCGCATAGAATTATTTAGCACAACCTAAAGAACCTCAGTAAACCTATCAAACAATCTACTCCTCCAGCCATGCACCCTTCTTTGTTACAACCTTTATAAGTCTAGTTCATTTCGGGATTAATTCAAGGAAATGCCGACAATTTCAACGCGGCGCGGTTGACCGTTAAGCAGAAGGTCTTTTACCCTTATGCTAAAATTTAAGCGGATTTCATGCACTATGGAAAGGTGGACTAGCCCCGCAATCTTTGGCGATATGCTGTATAGTTGCTTGGGAACGTGCATAACATAGCCCGTAAGTAGCGGTAGGGAAAAACCGCATCTACAGGCCGTGCAAACCTTATGCCTATGTAACTGGTAGGCCACTAACCATTTAGGGGAATCGCCATGATTGATAATGACAGGGTTACGATTGATATAAAACAAATGCAGCTCAAAATGCAGCATTATTTCCAAACTCATTGGAAGTTGTTTTTTGCAGAAGGGTTGTTCCTTATTCTGTTGGGGCTGGTTGCGATAGTGGTGCCGCAGTTTTTTACGGTCGCCATTGTGGTCACTTTAGGGTGGATATTGCTGTTTGGTGGGGTGATGCTGATTACTAGGGCGGTAATGTTTCACCAGATGCCGGGGTTTGGCTTATGGCTGTTTATGGGGGTGTTGCAGGCACTGATTGGCTATTTGTTCCTGAGCCAGCCTTTGGAAGGCATACTGACTTTAACGCTGCTGATGGCGCTGTTTTTTGGTATGGAAGGCATTGCTAAAATTGCCTTTGCTTTTATGATGCGGCCTTTGGCGCATTGGGGGGCGATTTTGTTCAGTGGTTTGACGGCCCTCATTTTGGCGATAGTGGTTTGGATGGGCTGGCCAGGTACGGCGGAATGGTTAATTGGTTTGCTGTTTGGTATTAATATGGTGTTTGGTGGCTGGTCGTTGCTGAGCATTAGTTTGAAACACCGGGTCGTTTAGGTGGCTATTAATTGCGTGGGCAGTTTGCCTGCTGAATGTTAATGGAATTTTACAACGCCATCCCACCGTTGTTGGTGCAATTTGCCCTGACTGTGGCTTTTTCATTTGTAGTTGGGCTAGAGTTTAGGAGCTACCATCACGCGAATGACTACAAGCTTCATTTTGGCAGCACGCGGACTTTTATCCTCATCGGCGTTTTGGGCTTTGTGCTGTATGCGGTAGACCCTACCAGACTGTTGTTTGCAGCGGGGTTGCTGTTGTTGGGTGGGCTGCTGACGGTGTTTTATTGGCGTTTGTCCGGGGAAAAATTCTTTTCGATGTTCAGTACGCTGTTTGCGTTATTGATCTATTTAATAGGGCCTATTGCCAGTACATTTCCCAACTGGTTTTTGGTGCTGTTTATTGTCGTGTTGATTGTGGTATTGGGCGAAAAGCCGCTGATCCATCGTATTTCCGACCAGTTGGATAATGAAGAGATAGTCACTTTAGCCAAGTTTCTTATCATTTCCGGGGTTATTTTGCCCTTATTGCCGGATCATCCGATAGCGGATGTGTTGCCTGTCACATATTATCGGGTTTGGCTTGCGGTTATCATTGTTTCAGGTTTTTCTTATCTCAGTTATCTGTCCAACACGTATTTTTTCAAAAGCCGTGGGCTGTTAATCACGGGTCTGCTGGGCGGATTTTATTCCAGCACAGCCGCGACTATTATTATCGCGCGTAGGGCGCATGAGCTGACTAGCTTGTCTGGGCGGCAAGTATCGTCAGCCTTGATTATGGCAACCACGATGATGTATATCCGTTTGTTGGCCATTATTTTTGTGTTTGACCGTGGCGTGGCGGCTCAGCTGCTTATCCCCTTTAGTATTATCATTGCTATGTGTTTGTTGGCGATAGTGGGTTTGCTCACGATCAAGAACCACGCCCCTGAGTTGCATGATTTTAGTGAAGTCAAACATCCCTTGGAATTGTCAACGGCGATTATATTTGCCTTGTTGTTTATGCTGTTTACCTTTTTGACCCATTATGTGACCAGCAATTTTGGTGACCAAGGTTTAAAAACGCTGGCTATGGTGGTTGGCTTGACGGATATTGACCCGTTTATTTTGTCCTTGCTCAGCGGTGATTTTTCGGTGGCGGATAAAGTTATTGTGCCAGCAGTCATTTTGGCCAGTGGCAGTAATAATTTGTTGAAGGCGGCTTATGCCGTTGCCTTGGCGCGTAACCGTTCGGTTTTGTTGGCGGCAGTGTGGCTAGGTTTTCTATTTTTGGCATCAGTTTTTTATGCCTTTCAATTTGCTTGGTGATAATCTAGTTGCCTGTAAAGGCGGGTGCTTTTGGTTATTGCCACACTTTTGGCTTGTTGGCATCTTAACGCACTGCCCACAGTTAAGCGTAGGACAAGGGCCTTAAACCTTGGTTTCAGTGCCGGCACGGAAAGGTCTAAAGCCCTTGTACTCCAGCTGTCTGTTTAATTTAGGCTTTATTTACTTGAAGGTACAATGGGTGTTGCAGCCTGCACACCCTTACGATCAATTGCATAGTTATGGAATCACAAAAATCTTTTGTCAGCTGGTTTAGGGGCTCTTCGCCTTATATACAAGCACACCGCAATAAAACCTTTGTCATTTCTTTCGGCGGTGAAGCCGTGATGGCAGACGATTTTGACCATCATGTCCAGGATTTTGCCTTGCTTAGTAGCTTGGGTATCCGCTTGGTGCTGGTTCATGGCATACGCCCGCAGGTAGGGCAACGGTTGGCTAATGCCGCATCCGCGCCCCGTTTCCATAAGCATCTGCGCATTACGGATGCCTTGGCTTTGCAATGTGTAAAAGAAGCCGCCGGTTTGGTGCGTGTGGAAATTGAAGCTTTGTTATCTATGGGTTTGGCAAATTCACCCATGGCCGGATGCGGCCTAAAAGTGGCCTCAGGCAATTTTGTTACCGCCAAACCCATCGGTGTGATTGACGGCGTTGACTATTGCCATACCGGCGAAGTGCGCCGGGTTGATAGCGCGGCCATCCATCAGCAACTGGACCAAAATAATGTCGTGCTGATTTCGCCGATAGGCTATTCGCCTAGTGGCGATGTGTTCAATTTGTCGGCTGAACAGGTGGCGATGGCGGTTGCGATTGCCTTAAAGGCTGAAAAATTGATTTTGCTGACTGAGGAAACCTGTTGCAACCCCGATAACGGAGAACAAGTGCGGCAAATGACCAGTGCTGAGGCTGGCGGGTTCTTGCAGCAATATCCCGCGCTTTCTGATGCCATTAGTTTCCCACTTAAGACGGCGATGGAATGTTGCCATGCTGGGATTGGGCGTGTCCATTTGCTTAACCGCACTATCAATGGCGCTTTGTTATTGGAGTTGTTTAGCCGGGATGGGATTGGCACCTTGGTTAGCTCGACACCGTTTGAAGAGCTGCGCCCCGCCACGCTAGGCGATATTGGCGGTATTTTGGAATTGATCAAACCCTTGGAACAACAAGGCATTTTAGCCAAACGCTCTAGGGAAAAAATTGAAATGGAAATAGCCGATTACATTATCATCGAAAGGGATGGCCTGATTATCGGTTGCACCGCTTTGCATGTTTATGGCCAAGAGCAGTGCGGCGCCATTGCTTGCCTGGCCGTGCATCCCGATTATCAAGGCGGGGCGCGTGGTAATAGGATGTTGGAATATGTCCACCGCAAAGCCCAACAACTGAAGCTGGATAAATTATTTGTGTTGTCCACGCAAACCATGCACTGGTTTATTGAGCGCGGTTTTTTGGCGACGGATATCCACAGCCTTCCTGAACCGCTCAAGGGGCTGTATAACCCGCAAAGAAATTCTAAGATTCTTTGTAAACCGATAGTTTAAGCGCCACTATGAAACCTTTGTCCCTATTACAACTAACCGACTTGCATATCATGCCGGGATTGGATGATACCTTTTTGGGCATCAACACCGAGGTCTATTTCCAGGCGGTACTTGCTCAGGCTTTTGCTGAACACGGCCAGTTTGATTTGATTATCGTGACGGGTGATCTTACCCAAGAGCCGTGTGCAGCCAGTTACCAGCGTATCCAACAAATCCTTAACGCTTTTCCAACCCCTAGTATTTGCTTGCCAGGCAACCATGATGATTTTGGCCTTATGCAGCAAGTTTTAAATGCGGGCCAGGTCAGTTGCCGCAGGCAAATGGTGTTTGAACACTGGCAGTTGGTTTGCCTAAACAGCCAAATACCGGGGGCTCCTGGAGGACGCTTGGCTGAACAGGAACTGATGTTCCTTGAAGAATGTCTGCGGGATCTGCCAGACCATAAGGCTTTAGTGGCCGTCCACCATCATTGCGTGCCAACGCAAAGTGCTTGGCTAGACACCATGCTCATAGAAAACAGCCCCGAATTGCTGGCAATGTGTGCAAAATATCCGCAAATTAAAGTTATCACCAACGGCCATATCCATCAGGTCATGGATGTTATGCAGGGTGACACCCGCATCTTGGGCACACCATCAACGTGTTTCCAATTTACCCCTGAAAGCGCCAGCTTTAGCTTGGATACCAGCAGCCCCGGCTACCGTTGGCTGAACTTGTATGCTGATGGCCGTGTTGATACGGGTGTAAGCCGCTTGCCCGGATCGTTAAGTGGTTTGGAAATGGCAACCCGTTCTTACTAAGATGGCCGCCAATGCACCCGCAGCCCCTATTTTGGCTTGCCAATTAATTGCTTGAACGTATAATTGCAGCCATTGTAATTGACTGACTAACGCCAGACCAAAGGAACATTGAAATCATGGGGATACTTAGCCTGCTGCTATGGACGCCGGCTGTTGGCGTTTTGCTATTGGCCTTTATTCCTGGCCAGCATATCCGCGTCATCCGTTTGTTTGGCCTAGTGTTTACAACACTGGCTTTTATTATTAGCTGTTATTTGGTGGGCTGCTATGACCAACAGAGTGCGGCCTTACAATTTAGCGAATATTTTCCGCTCAACCCCGATCTTGGCAGTGCTTACGCATTGGGTATTGATGGCTTGTCTTTGCCAATGCTGGTGTTGGCGACCTTGCTTACGTCAATTGCCATGTTGGCATCCTTGTCCGTTTCCAGCAGTGTCAAGGGTTATCATATCTGTTTGCTAATACTTGAATTTGGCATGTTGGGTGTCTTTTTGGCGCAAGACTGGGCCTTGTTTTATATTTTCTGGGAAGTGACCTTAATCCCCTTGTTTTTTCTGATAGGCCGTTGGGGCGGTAAACGCCGACATGCGGCGAGCTTAAGTTTTGTGCTGTACACCATGGGCGGGTCGGTGTTCATGCTCATCAGCCTATTGGCGATTAGCCAATATGATCTTGAGCATAGCGGCTCTTTAATGACTACTATGCACCAAGCGGCACAAGACATGCCCAGACTAGAGCAGATTTTGGTGCTGTTGGGGTTTTTAATTGGCTTTGGCGTTAAGATGCCGATTTTTCCGCTGCATGGCTGGTTACCGCTTGCGCATGTTGAAGCACCTAGTCCAGTCAGTATTTTGTTGTCAGGCATTTTGTTGAAGATGGGTGCTTATGGCTTGATTCGGGCGGTGTCCATGTTGCCGGAAGCCGCGCATATTTTGCAGCCCATGTTGGTTTTTTTGGCTTTGTTCGGGATGATTTACGGGGCGCTGTTGGCTTGGCGGCAAACTGACCTTAAAGCGATGGTGGCTTATTCCTCTGTTAGCCACATGGGCTTGGTGTTATTGGGGATTGCCACCCTAAATGAAGCGGGAATGACTGGCGCGGTTTTGCAAATGACCGCCCACGGCCTGATTGCCGGGGCTATGTTCTTGTTGGTGGGTTTACTTTATGAACGCACCCATACCCGAAATATCCAAGATTACAGCTCACTTGTCCAAGTTATGCCGCGATTTGCCTTATTGATGACCATCACTTTGTTGGCGGCAATGGGCTTGCCGGGTACGGTGGGATTTATCGCCGAATTATACGCGCTGATTGGCGGCTTTCAGGAATGGGGTGGGCTGATGGTGTTTTTTAGCATCAGTGCCTTAATTAGCGCCGCTTATGCTTTACGCACTATTGGCCTGTTGTTTACCGGCACGGTTAAACCCCAGATGCAGCATATACCTGACCTTAATCTTACCGAAGCACTGGCGGCAAGTGTCCTGTTGGCCGGAATTATTTTGTTCGGCTTGGTGCCTGCGCCTTTTATCGGGCTATCAGCGGCGAGTATTGCGCAAATGAACCAGCAAATCAGTTTGCGGTTGTTGTAGGTGGCTATGTCAGCAGCTTTTAATGTAAATGATCAACGTGGGCATATCATCGCCACGCTAAACCATTTGGACCATGTGTTGCCTGGGCAAGCCCCGATACTGGATTTTGTCCATCACAATACCTTGCATGGTTATCAGCATTTGCCTTTTGAAGAGGCATTGGCGGCCTCAGAGGCCTTAACAGGGATTTGCGGCTATCTTCCTGAAGACCAAAGCCGCCATTTTTACCAGCAAGGCCGCATCAATGACCGTGATTTGGACAGTGCTTTTACGCACAACCCAAGTTTGCAAGCCGAACAGATAATCTGCACCTTGCCAGAGCGTGTGCTGACCCGCAAAGACATTTATTCCATTGCTTTATTATTTGATTTGCAGGGCATTAACACTGCGCAGCTGGCATGGCAAGTTAATGGATTGGCGGCATTAACCGCCTTGCAAGCCGATGTGCCAGCCTCTATACGTGGCAAGTTTTGGCCTGACAGTTCGGCTACTGCGGTTAGGGCGCTGTGGGAAAGCCTACTAAGTAAATTGGCTATTCAACACGGTGCGGAACATCCAGAAGCCTTGTTGGATGTGGGCTTAGAGCAGGTTGAACAATGGTTGGCAGAACAACAGGAATCCGCAGGTGCTGAAATCGCCAGACTAGGCCTAGCGGCTGAAACTTTGGCTGAATTGGTTTGCCAAGTCGGCGATAGCCTGACTTTGCGCGGTTTTGTGTTGGCTTTAAGTGGTATTGATGTCCTCGATTGGGTACGCCCACAATTGGGACGTTTTTGCGCTTCAGCCATGGATGGCGGGGTAGCCGCTTGGCAATTGCCTGGACGCAGTGAATTAGGCTTGTATGCGGCTTGGCGTGAAACCTTAAATTTTGATGCCAACCCTTTTTTACATGAATTGCCCGACTGGCAACAAATAACCTCCCGTTTACCTGACGATGCTGTAGATGCCATTATCGAGCAACTGACTGAACTGGAAATCCCCGTCATGCAATGGGCTGGCTATTTACAGCGGCTGGCGCTGGAACTGCCGGGCTGGTCAGGCTTGGTCAATTGGCGGCAACACCATCCCCGCTATCAAACAGCCAATAACACCAACTTGCAATTGGCTGATTATTTGGCGATACGGCTGACCCTAGACAGGCTGTGGTTAAATCAGGTTTGTCGGGAGCAATGGAAATGTGAAGCCAAACTTAGCGTATTGAATGCGTATTTTAGTAAACACCTGACCGAGTTTACGGTACGGCATAGTTTATACCAAGGCGGATTGCCCGAATATCTGGCCCAAGCGGCTGAATCCTTGGCTATGCAAGCAGATTCTGACCGGCCTGACCGCACGGCTTGGCGGCAACTGGCTAGCCTAATAGATGTCTGGCAACTTAGCATTAAGGCGGGGAACAATACTGGCTGTACGGCGAATAATGGCGGCTGGCGCTTGTTTCGTTTATGCCAGCATTTGGGGCTGAATGCCAGCCATGTGGACGCCTTGGACAAATCGGTTTTATTGGCGATGCTAAACCTGCTGGATGCGTTTACCGTCACTGAACGCAGCAAAGTTTGGCTTTATGCGTTTGAACTGCATTACCGTGAGCGTTTTTTCCAAGTTATGCAGGCCAACCACCAGCGTGGCCGTTGGGCTAAACGTGAGTTACGCCCGGACGCACAAATCATTTTTTGTATGGATGACCGCGAAGAAGGGTTTCGTCGGCATCTCGAAGAATATAACCCGGCCATAGAGACACTGGGCGCGGCGGGTTTTTTTGGTGTCGCCATGAATTACCGTGGTTTGGACGATGCCAAAGTGACCCCATTGTGTCCGGTGGTGGTAACTCCAGCCCATACTGTTTGCGAAATACCAAGGCCAGACGGGGAACATACCCTGCCTAGCCACATCCGTGGTAAGGGCTTCAATAAACGCTTAGCCAATTGGCTGCACCATGGTTTACGGCGTAAACTGTTATTGTCCCTACCTTTGATGGATGTGCTGGCGCCATTCACCTTGCTGGGCTTGTTGGCAAAGTCGTTCTTCCCCACTATCCAGCATCGCTTGCTTGAGAGTGCAGCTCAGCTAGTTTCACCTAAAGTAAAGACGCAACTGGCTTACACCTCAAGCGATGGGGCTACAGCACCTGCCACACCAGAAAACCCGCAGCAGGGTTTTACTGATAACGAACAAGCTGACCGGGTGGCTGGGTTTTTGCGTAACACGGGGTTGACTTACGGCTTTTCAGAGTTGGTGGTGTTGATGGGGCACGGTTCGATCAGCCAAAATAACCCGCATCTGGCCGCTTACGATTGTGGTGCTTGCAGTGGCCGTCATGGTGGCCCCAATGCGCGGGCATTTGCGGCAATGGCGAACCGTCCGGAAATACGGGCGTTACTGGCGACACGTGGCATCCTTATTCCCACGGACACGTGGTTTATAGGCGCAGAACACAATACCTGCAATGAAGCCATTAGCTGGTATGATTTGGCGGATGTCCCTGCCGAACGGCAAGACCGCTTGCAAAAACTACAACAGGAATTAGCCCATGCCCAAAGCATGTCCGCGCATGAGCGTTGCCGCAGGCTTGCTTCCGCACCACAGCAAGCCACGCCTAAGCAAGCCTTGGCGCATATTGTGGAACGCGCCGCTGATTTTTCCCAAGCCAGACCAGAGTTGGGACATGCCACGAATGCGGCGGCGGTGGTGGGTCGCCGTTCACTGACCCAAGGGGCATTTTTTGACCGCCGGGTGTTTTTAATTTCTTATGACCCTAGCCAAGATGCCGATGGCAAACTATTGGAAGGGATACTGCTGGCGGTAGGGCCGGTAGGGGCTGGCATTAATTTGGAGTATTACTTTTCTACAGTTAATAACGGCCAATTTGGCTGTGGCACCAAAGTGCCGCACAATGTTACTGGGTTCTTTGGGGTTATGGATGGCACAGGCGGCGATTTACGCACGGGTTTGCCGCAACAAATGGTGGAAATTCACGAAGCCATGCGCTTGCAGTTGTTGGTGGAAGCCAAACCGGCGGTGTTGGGGCGCATTTATGCAGACCAAGCAGACCTGCGCGAACTTATCGCAGGTGGCTGGCTGCATTTAAGTGTAATAGACCCTGACAGTGGCGAGATTTTTGTGTTTGAGCGAGGACTAGGGTTCGTGCCTTGGCTCACCGATGCGGATGCGGTGGCCGTGATGGCTTCGTCAGCGGATTGTTATCGTGGACAAAGCTTACCGGTACCGCCTGTGCTCATTAAACAGCCGGATAAGGCTTAGCCGTTTAAATGGCCGACTTTTATATTTTTGATACCCTTTAATTTGAACCTGATTGCTTGAATTTTATGCCATGGATGCCTTAGCCGTTTTAATTCCATTACTGCCATTTATCGCCGCTGCACTCATCGGTGTAGGCCAGTTTTCGGGCATCCTCCAAGGGGAAGCCAGCGAAACGGTGACGGCAACGATTGCCAATTGGGCTATCAGTATGGCTTGTTTGCTGGCCTTGGTGCTGCTGGGCGCAGATTGGCAGGGCAAAAATAAGGGGTCGTTGGGGCTTGGGCATTGGTTAAACAGTGATACCTTGGACATTCCTGTGAACTTTATCACCACAGGTTTTAATGTCGTGTTAGCGGCTTTGTTTGCGCTGCTGTTAGTGCTTATCCTGCGTTTCGCCGTCAACTATATGCACAGGGAAGCGGGATTTCACCGTTTTTTCTTTATTTTTAGTCTGTTTGCCTCAGCCATGTTGTTGTTGGTGTTGTCGGGCAATGCCGTGGGCACTTTTTTCGGCTGGGAAATTGCAGGCGTATGTTCTTATCTACTGATAGCCTATGCCTATAACCGACCCATTGCGGCCATGAACGCCACCCGGATATTCGTCACCAACCGGATTGGTGATGCGGGTTTTATTTTGGGGATAGGCTTAAGTTATTCTTGGGGCGGTAGCGTCAGTTGGCAGCAATTGAATGCCGCCCAACTTAGCACTGGTGAAGCGACAGGTATTGCCCTAAGCTTTATGATTGCGGCTTTTGCCAAGTCGGCGCAATTGCCTTTTACCCCTTGGTTGGCGCGGGCCATGGAAGGGCCAACCCCTTCAAGCGCGGCTTTTTATGGTGCGGTCATGATTCACGCCGGGGTGTTTTTAGTTTGCCTGTTGGCCCCTGTTTTTGAACAAGCGCCGTTTGCCATGGCAATACTTGCCGTAATTGGTGGCGCCACGGCCCTTTATAGTTTTATTGTTGGCCTGACCCAAACCGATGTCAAAAGCTCTTTGGTTTTCGCCACTTCCGGCCAGTTAGGGCTGATGTTCTTGGCCTGTGGTTTGGGTTATTGGCAGTTGGCGGCTTGGCATCTTTGTGCCCATGCCATCGTACGCTGTTACCAATTTCTAACCGCACCCTCCTTAATGCACAATGTGTTGGACAATCCCATCAAACCCGTTACCCCTGCCGTGACCGCCTTACGCTGGGCTTATATTGCCTCCTTGCAGCGCTTCTGGTTGGACCAAATTACCGATTGGACTTTAGTCAGGCCGATACGACGCTTAGCACAAGACCTGAGTTATTTTGATGACCATGTTGTTGACCACATTATGGGGGTTCCTTTATCCACCATCAGTTCACTTGCGTCACTAGCGCAAGTGAAAGAGCAGACCTTGGCCGCCCGCATTGATAAGGACGACAGCCATTTTGCACTAGGCACAGGGATTGCGGGTAAGCTGACGGAATGGGTGGCGGCTATTATGCACTGGTTCGAGGACCGTTTTGTGTTACGCGGCATAGGTAAAGATGTCTTGCACTATGGCCGTAAGCTAGGCCATGCCGCAAACAAATTTGAGCTATTGATATTAAGGCCACGTTATTTGGTGTTGTTTGTGTTTATCACCTTGTTGATGGTATTTTGAGACGCTAATGGACAATCCGATTACCCTTTGGTCAGACTCGGCGCTATTTCCGCTGCTAACAGCAATGACCCTGGTGCCAATTGCCAGCATGATCCCGATTTTGTGCGCCCGCTCGACGGCAATAGCGGTGCGTTACGGCTTTTTGGGCACTATCTTGACCGTATTGCTCAGCCTCTACCTGTTGATGGTGTTTGATGTCGGCAACACCAGCATCCAACTGGTTGAGCAAGTGCACCTGGGCTGGTTCAGTTATTGTGTGGGGGTGGATGGCGCAAATATCTTGTTTTTGCCATTGGCCTCTGTGCTAACTTTATTGGCATTAATTTATACGCTGATTACCCGGCATGTCACAGACCGCTTGTTTATTGCCTGCTTATTGGGTTACGAGGGGATTTTGATCGGTGCTTTTGCCGCGCTGAATGTGATGCAGTTTTGGCTATGGAGCGCTTTGGAGCTTATCCCCGTGGCATTGCTGACTATCCATGCCGGAACCGGGCACAACAGGCGCTGGGTGCTGGCGCTGTTTTTGCAATATTGGGGCAGCGGTTTGTTAATGACTTTGGCGGGTTTTATGTTTCTTGCCTTTGGTTTGATTGATGCCGAGCATGCCCTGACCTTTGACTGGTTGACGCTCAAACAAAACAACGCCTATTTGCATGATGAAGTGTTAATTTTTGTTTTGTTGTTTTTTGGTTTTGCGATACGGATGCCGCTGTTTCCGTTTCATGGCTGGCTGCCCTTGATTGCCGAACAAGGTACGGTGGCCAGCACCGCCATTTTTATGGTAGGGCTTAAGCTGGGCATTTATGCCGTCATCCGGTTTATTTTGCCTTTAGTCCCGGGTGTTGCCGAACAATGGGCGGGCTTTGCCTTGACCTTAAGCCTGATTAGCATTTTCTATGGTGCCTTATTGGCCTTGATGCAGATTAATGTGCGCCGTTTAATGGCTTTTGCCGTTGTCAGCCATACCGGCATGTTGGTGATAGGTTTGTTTTGTTTTAATGAATTCGGTTTGGAAGGCAGTTTATTGCTGTCTGTTGCTTATGGCCTTGCAACGGCAGGGATGTTGTTTAGTGTGGGCTTGATTTATGAGCGTACCGGCACCGCGTTTATCCCACGTTTGGGTGGCTTGTTCGACACCAATTCCACCATCGCCCTGTTGTTTTTAATTTGTGCGCTCAGTACCATGGTTATGCCCGGCACACCAGGCTATGATGCCGCCCATTTGCTGATTGAAGGGGTTATTGAAGAAGACGGCTGGTTGATTGCCATTGCCATTTTGCTGGGCAATGTGCTGGCAGCGGCTTTTTTATTACGCGCATTCCAACAAATTTTTATCGCTAGCCCTAAGCGTGTGCAACAGCCTTATGGCACCATCCATCACCCGGTCAGGAAAGAGCGCATCATCACTGTGGTGATTTGTTCCCTATTGATAGTGACTGGCTTTTACACCACGCCTTGGCTAGACTACATAGACCAAGAAGTGGTCGATATTGGTGAGCATTACCCTATGCACGGCGCACAACAACCGCCCCATACACTACAGCCCGCCGGGGAGTTACCATGATTGGGGACGGTTTTCCATTATTGAGCACCGTTATCCTCTTGCCCTTGCTGGGGGCTATTGCGGTTGGCCTTAGCCGTAATCTACATTGGGCCAAAGTCATTGCAGTGGCGGTTGCAATTATTGAATTGCTTTTGACGGTGATGGTGCGCTGGGCATTTGATCCGGCTAACAGCGGCACATTCCAACTATTGGAGCGCTATGCTTGGATACCTAGCCTCAATAGTGAGTTTTTGGTCGGCGTTGATGGCATTTCCGTGTTATTTTTGCCCATGACGGCATTATTGACGCTGATGGCGATAAGCGCCTCGTGGACTGCCGTACAACATTTACAGCGCTTGCATTTTGCCTTGTTGTTGGCATTGGAAGGTATCACTATCGGGGTGTTTTCAGCCTTGGACACGATGCTGTTCTTTTTGTTTTGGGAACTGACCCTGCCGCCCATCTTCTTTTTGATTGGCTTATGGGGCATAGGCCCGAAGCGGCGCGGCGCGGCGATGAAATATACCCTGTTTATGTTGTTTGGCGGCGTGCCCCTATTGTTTGCATTCATTATCTTGGCGCTGAATCCTGCGCAAGCGATGGACGGGGCAATTCCCTATGGCCTATGTTTTAATTTGGAAACACTCTTGGCAAGCCCTTTGCCTGACAATTTGCAGGCACTGGTGTTTTTGTTGCTGTTGTTGGGGTTTGCAGTTAAAGCGCCCTTAATCCCGTTCCATACTTGGTTGCCCACGGCGGCAATGGAAGGCCCTGCGCAACTGACCGCCTTGCTGATGGGGCTAAAACTGGGCATTTACGGCCTATTGCGCTTTGCTTTGCCGTTAGCCCCGTCTGCGGCGCTGGAATATAGTTGGGTGTTGGGTATTTTAGGGGCCATCACACTCATTTATGGCGGCTTGATTGCCTTGCAACAAAGCAACCTCAGGCGGCTATTGGCTTATGCCAGCATCAGCCATGTCGGGCTGGTGATTATTGGCATTTCCTCCTTAACGATGCAAGGTATCCAAGGGGCAATTCTTCAACTGTTCAATTTTGCCCTGATTGCCAGCTCGCTGATGCTGCTTGCTGGGTTTATCCAGCAACGGTTTGCCAGCACTGAGGCTATCCATTTGGGTGGTTTGGCGAAGACTATGCCAAGGCTAACCTGCTTTTATTTTTTATTTGTGCTGGCAAGTATTGGTGTGCCGGGCACTAACGGATTTCCAGCTGAATTATTATTGATTATCGGTGCCCTAACCGCCCACCCGGGTTTAGGTATCGCCGCATTGGCAGGTGCCGTGCTTGGCGCAGCCTATATGTTTGCATTTACGCGCCGTGCTTTTTTTGGGCCAATCACCCAAAGTGCCGTCCTACACGCACAAGATTTGCGTCCACGGGAATTGGCCTTATTGGGGGTTCCCGCATTATTGGTGTTAGCGTTTGGTTTTTTTCCTGAAGGTGTTTTAGACCTTAATCGGGGGGCGGCCGAAGCTTGGCTAAGCCACTTGCTGGATCAACCCAGTATAGACGGCGGGGCGATGCCAGCCGGGGAAGATGCGCTTTGAGGGACTAAGTCCCTTTAAACCGCCAGTGGTATCGGCAAAATCACAAACTATGACCTTTTAAACAGCCATGCAGCCCTATTTAACATTAGTCGAAAAAATTCTTAGCGAAGGTAGCCTTAAAGGCGATAGGACGGGCAGCGGCACCTTGTCCTTGTTTGGTTATCAGATGCGCTTTGACTTGGCCCAAGGTTTCCCCTTGGTGACCACCAAAACAGTGCATATCAAATCCATCGTCCATGAACTGTTGTGGTTTTTAAAAGGCGACACCAATTTGGCTTATTTGCACCAGAACCACGTCAATATCTGGAATGAATGGGCCGATGACTATGGTGATTTAGGCCCGGTTTACGGCCAGCAATGGCGGTCATGGCAAGCGCCGGATGGACGGCATATCGACCAACTTCAACAAGTGATAACACAACTGAAAACCACACCGAATAGCCGCCGCATCATAGTTTCGGCTTGGAATGTGGCGGATTTGCCCGATGAAAGTATCAGCCCGCAGCAAAATGTGGCGCAAGGCAAAATGGCTTTGGCACCTTGCCATGCCTTTTTTCAATTCTATGTGGCTGATGGCAAACTATCATGCCAGCTTTACCAGCGTAGTTGCGACACCTTTTTGGGGTTGCCGTTCAATATCGCCAGTTATGCCTTGTTGACCCATATCGTTGCCCAGCAATGCGATTTGGCTGTGGGTGATTTTATCTGGACAGGTGGCGATGTACATTTATACCTTAACCACCAAGAACAGGCCAAAATCCAATTAAGCCGCCAACCTTACCCGTTACCAACCTTAACAATCAAATGCAAGCCCGCCTCGCTTTTTGATTATTGTTACGACGATTTTTGTTTTGAAAACTATCAGGCGCACCCCGCCATCAAAGCGCCAATTTCAATCTGAACAAGGCCTGACCTTAGGTAATCATGATAAAAGCGACCTTGCAGGTTAAGCTTTTTGGTAGTGCGCTAGGTCGGTTCCATCAATTTATTACATCAATTAGGCCCCCACTATGAACATACAACATAAAGCGCATCCTTGGCATGGTATTAAACCCGGCGAGCAGGCGCCGGAAATTGTCACTGCATTTATCGAGATCGTGCCGTCTGACACGGTAAAATATGAAATCGACAAAGAGAGCGGCTACCTTAAAATTGACCGCCCGCAAAAATTTTCCAATATGATCCCCACGTTGTATGGTTTTATCCCGCAAACCTATTGCGCTGAAAAAGTGGCCTCGTATGCCGCGTCCAGATCTGGGCGTATCGTCATCAAAGGTGATGGCGACCCCTTGGATATTTGCGTGTTAAGTGAACGTAGCGTTACCCATGGCGATATTTTGTTGCAAGCCATCCCGATTGGTGGTTTCCGCTTACTGGATGGCGGCGAAGCCGATGACAAAATTATTGCGGTGATGAAAGGCGACGAATTCTATCGGCAATGGCGGGATGTGTCTGACTGCCCCGAGTCGTATATCAACCGCCTGAAACATTATTTTTTGACCTACAAACATTTGCCCAGCGAAAAGAGTGTCTGCGAAATCACCAATGTTTATGGTCGTGACGAGGCCCATGAAGTGATCAAGCACTCAATGGAAGATTATAATAAACATTTTGGCTGTTAGGCTTGAGCGTAGCGGTTTGATTACAGCGCACATAGCTCCCTCTCCCCTAGGGAGAGGGTTGGGGTGAGGGGATAAAATCAGGTAGTTAACCCCTTATGCCAACCTTCTCCCAGAGGGGGGCAGGGGCTTTCTGACTTGTGTAGAACCCTAGGTAGGCCCCAATCGGATTTTGGCTTAGTAATGCTAAATCAATCACCTACGCGTTTTTTAAACGACCGTCCATGGCGCTGGGTTTTGGCATACCTGCCAAAATGACGGCTCCTATAGCGTTGATGAGAATTGCTGCTTATCTGTGCTATAAGCAACGATCAAGTTAAATTAAGGTTACAATAAACGTATTTTTGGATAGTGAGGATTTGCTTTTGGCTGAAAAAATTATTCGTATTGCGACCCGTCAGAGCCCTTTGGCTTTGTGGCAGGCAGAACATGTTGCCGGGCGCTTGGAGTCCAGTTTTCCAGGTTTGAAAACAGTGTTGGTCACTATGGTGACCCGGGGTGATAAAATCTTGGATGCGCCGCTGGCAAAAATTGGTGGCAAAGGGTTGTTTGTTAAAGAATTGGAACAAGGCATGTTGGAAGGGACGGCTGATATAGCCGTGCATTCCATGAAAGATGTGCCGGTGGAATTTCCAGAAGGTTTGCATTTGTCAGCCATATTGACCCGTGAAGACCCTACCGATGCGTTTGTCTCAAACCATTATGCAAGCTTGGATGATTTGCCTGCCAATGCCCGTATAGGCACGTCCAGTCTGCGTAGGCAATGCCAAATTAAGGAAAAGTTTCCCAATGCCGAGATAGTGGCCTTGCGCGGTAATGTTAATACCCGTTTGGCAAAATTGGACGCGGGCGATTATGACGCGATTATTTTGGCTTCAGCCGGTTTAAAACGTCTGGGGATGGCGGAGCGGATCACGCAAACACTGGATGCCAGCGTCAGCTTGCCTGCCATGGGCCAAGGCGCGATAGGGATTGAATGCCGTGTGGATGATAAAGAAATTAATGCCATTTTGAGTGCCCTGCACGATGCGGAAACTGGTATTTGTGTGCTTGCGGAGCGGGCGATGAATGCCCGTTTGAATGGTGGTTGCCAAGTGCCGATAGGCGGTTTTGCAGAATTAAAAGATGGTCAAATCGTCATGCGTGGCTTGGTGGGCAGCCCAGATGGCAGCTTGCTATATCGTGCGGAAGGCGCAGGCGGATATGACCAGGCAGAGGCAATTGGGCGGCAATTAGCTGAAGATTTGCTGGCCCAAGGCGCGGATAAAATCTTGCAGGCTTTGAGTCTTGAATAGATTGTTGAACGGAAGGCGGGTGTTGGTCACCCGCCCCGCCCAGCAGGCAGAAAATTTATGCCGCTTGATTGAAGATCAAGGTGGGGTGGCTGTCCGCTTTCCAAGCTTGTCGATTGCGGCGGTGGATGACCCGTTTGCAGTGCGGCGGGCGCTTGCACAAGTGGACAGCTATCAATGGCTTATTTTTATTAGTGCCAATGCAGTAACAATGCACAGTTACTATTCAGATGGTGTTAAAATAGAACAATTTAAGTCAACGCGCATTGCCGCCATCGGCAAAGCCACCGCCCATGCCTTGGCAGTGGCTGGGATGGCGGTCGATTTAGTGCCAAGCAACGGCTATGACAGCGAAGCCTTGTTGGCCATGCCAGCCATGCAAGCGATGGCTGGCCAACGGTGTTTGATCATCCGTGGCGAAGGCGGGCGCGACGAGTTGGCAACCGTCCTGCGCAAGCGGGGCGCAACCGTGGATTATGTGGATGTTTATAAAAGGGTGATACCTAACATTGATGGCACAGAAGTCCGTTTGCTGCTAGCGCAAGGTAAGCTGGCAGTCATCACGATAACCAGTGGCGAAGCGTTGCAAAATTTAATGGTCATGCTGGGCGGGCAATGCCATCAGCAAATGTTCCAAACGCCACTCGTGGTGGTCAGCGGTAGAATCCGGCAAATAGCTGCCGATTTGGGATTTAAACGGGTTGCAGTGGCAGATAATCCATCAGATAGTGCAATTCTTGAGACAGTAACAATGTGTGTAACAGGGGGAATAGAGTGGCCGAATTGAGTGAACAACAAGAACAAGACCAAAGTGAGACCAATCGTATCCGAAGGTCGCGCAGCGGTTTTTGGTTTGGCGTTATCATCCTGCTCATCATCATTGGGCTTGCGGGCGCTGGATTCTATTTCTTCACCTTACTGCGTAACCAACAGGAAGGTTTAGGCGGCGAAGTTAAGGGGCAAATGTCCAAACAAATTGCGGATTACCAATCCCAACTGGCGGCAATCCAAACCCAACTTGCGACCGTAGAATCAACCATTGCCGGCAAAGACAGCCATTACACAAAAATGCTTGCCGACTATTCCCAGTTGCACAACGAAAAACTGGAAGGCACCCGTAAACAGCTATCCGAAGCCATAGGCCAAGTCCAGCGCCAATTGGGTAAAACCCGTGGCGACTGGTTAATTGCCGACGCTGAATATTTGTTAAGTGTTGCCAATGAGCGCCTGCATTTAATCGGCGATGTCAATACCACCCGCGAAGCCTTGGAGGCAGCCGACCAGCGTTTGAGGGAAAGTGGCGATGCGGGCGTGTTTAAAGTCCGTGAAGCAATTGCCAATGAAATCGCAGATATCAAAAGCGTGGTTGTCGTTGATGTGGTTGGCACTTATGCGGCCATCCAATCCTTGCAAAATAACGTCGATGACTTGGTGTTGTTATTGCCTTTCACAGGAAAAGCCTTGGTACCACCTGCTGAAACCCCCGAACCCGTTGTCCAAGATAGCACAGATGAAGAAGGCGTAATTGATTCAGCCCTAGATCAGTTGGAAGGGATAGTCACTATCCGGCACACTGAGCATGAAGTTAAAGAAATTTTAACGCCCGAAGAAGCGCAATTTATCCTTAGCCAATTAGGGGTAAAATTGGAAATGGTAAAAATTGCTTTGGTTCAGCACAATGAGACCTTATTCCAATCCAGTTTGGCGGATGCAAAAAAATGGGCCGAGGAAAACTTTACCCAGAACACAGCCTTCAGTAAATTTATTGCCGAAATAGATAAACTAAACGCCCTTAAAATTCATAGCCAGTTCCCTGATATTAGCGGCTCCTTAAAAATGCTCCGCGATATTACCAAGTTAAGGCTGGAGTCGGATAAGGCCACGCAAACCACAGAACCCGTGGCGCCAGTTATACCGAAACAGCCCGCCGAAACAATGGCACCAATTGAAGCAGTGCCTGCAACGCAATAAGAGAATCTCGATGAAAAAACTATTTTATTTTCTAGGCGCTCTCCTTGCCACTGTTGCGGCTGCTTTTATTGTGGCTACTTGGCTGCAAGGCTTTGATAGTCCCGGTTATGTGCTGATTGGCATTGGCCATTGGTCATTGGAAACGACGCTAGTCGTATTTGCAGTCAGCCTGATTATTGGTTTTTTTGTATTTTATTTGTTCTTTAGGTTTTTGGGCTGGCTGTTACGGTTGCCGGGGAATATTAAAAATCGTGGCAAAAACATTAAGTTTAACCGCTCACAAGAAGCCTTGATTGCAGGCTTGGTGGATTCAGCCGAAGGTAATTGGGAAAAAGCTGAAAATATCCTAATCAAACATGCCTCGCACAGTGGTGCGCCGTTAATCCATTATTTAACTGCAGCAAGGGCAGCCCAATCCCGCGGGGCTTTTGACAAAAGGGACGAATACCTAAAGGCGGCGGCAGAACAAGCGCCTGATTCCAATATCATGATAGGCCTTACCCATGCCGAGTTGAGCTTGTCCGGTAACCAGTTTGAACAAGCTTTGGAAACCTTAAGCCGATTGCATTCAATTGACCCAGGCCACGCCAGTGTCCTTAAGTTACTGCATCAAACTTACCAGCATGTCGGTGATTGGCAGGGCATACGAAAACTGATCCCGTCTTTGCACACCAACAAAATTCTGATGGAAGCAGAAGTCAAGTTGCTGGAAGCGGAAACCTTCAGCCAATTATTAAAAAATGCCGCGACAGCGGGTAATTCTGAAGAGCTACAAACGCTTTGGCCAGAAGTCCCCCAACACATAAAAAAACTGCCAGGAATAGCCGCCATCTATTTTGCCGCGATGATCGATGCGGGTTTTGGGGCGGAAATCGAGCAGGAATTAGTGGAGGCCTTATCCAATCATTGGGATGACACGCTATTGGCCTTGTTTGGCAGCATCCAGTCCAATGATGTGGCAAAGCAACTTGAAACCGCCGAGAAATGGTCTTATGTCCACCAAGAAAACGCCGTGTTATTGTCGGTTATGGGCAAGCTGGCAGTAAAATGCGATGACATCTTGAAAGCTGAAAGCTACTTGGCAAAAAGTATCGCTGCCGAGCCAACTGTCCAAGCGTATCAGCTGTTAGGGGATGTATTATTTTCCCAAGGTGATAAGGACAATGCCTTTACCTGCTATAAAAATGGCTTGGAGCTGGCATCCAGCGCGATTGTCAGCCGTATAGACACTGTCTCGTAAAAGATATATTGCGGTAATGGCCTGTTTTCAGCTCGTGGTATTTAAAAGAACATACGATCAAGCAAAATCTAATTTTTTAACTAAAATAGCAAAGAAAAAAATGAATATGACGTTTAAGAAAGTTTGCCTCGTACTATCGGCAATGGGCAGTTTGGCAATGGCGAATGGCACTCATGCCGAAGGCACCGATCCCCAATGGACGTATATCAACCAAGCGGGATGGGGCGCACAAACCAGTCTGAATGCCGCGGCTCCGGTTCCCGAACTCTATCCTTATGCAGAATGTGGCATAGGAAAAAAACAGTCACCCATTGATATTCTTAGCAGCAATGCGGTTAAAAATGGCAATATCAATGGCATCCGCTTTAGTTATGCCACAACACCACTTTCAGTCACCAATAATGGCCATGTGATTAAAGTTAACATGCCGGCCTCTAAAAATAACAAGAATGCGTTTTTTATTGGTAAGCAAAAATATGAGCTGGTGCAATTTGAATTCCATGCACCCAGTGAGCATAAAATTGACGGGCAGTTTTCGAAAATGGAAATCCAATTCCGGCACACCACCGCAAGTGGCAAGCAGGCGATAATTGGGGTATTGGTCACTGAAAACTATCAGGGCAAAGACAATTCCACATTACAGAAAATTTTGGATAACGCCTATGGCCAAATTGACATCCCCATCACACCGTCAAACACCACGATTAACCCCAGCAAATTATTGCCCGATAACAAGACTTTTTATACGTATGCCGGGTCTTTGACAGCCCCTCCCTGTACCGAAGGCATTGATTGGTATGTGTTGCGTAATCCATTAAAAGTATCCGCAGCCCAAATCACAGCCTTCCAAAATTTATATTTTGGCAATGTCCGCACAGGCCAAGCCTTAAACGGGCGTAAGGTTGACAAGAACTTCAATTAGTTAGGTAATGTGGGCAGGCTTATTTGCCCACTCTAGCATCTCCCATACAATTGGTGGGCAGACATGCGTTGCCCGCCCTTCTGGCTAGTGAACTGGACCCCGCCACGTTACGTTAATCAATAATGATACCTGCATTGGGCAATGATGATGGCATCAGTGGAGGCCTTGTAGACGATGCGATGTTCACGGTCGATACGGCGGGACCAGTAACCTGTCCAGTTATGCCGTAAGGGTTCGGGATCGCCTAAACCTGAAAAAGGATGGCGTTTAATATCATTAATAAGCAGGTTGATGCGTTTTAAGGTTTTTTTGTCGGTTGCTTGCCAGTAGAGATAGTCTTCCCATGCCGTCTCTGCCCACGACAAAATCATTCGTCAACAAGCGTGTGTTGAACGGTTTTACCGGCTTCAATTTCGGCGATTGCTTGGTTTAAACGCGTAGCGTTTTTGGGACTTGCCATCAAGTAAGCGGTTGCTTCGTAGGATTTAAAATCTTCTAAAGAAATAATAACGGCGGGCTTGCCATTTTGACGGGTAATCATGATGGGTACATGATCGTCATTGACCTTATCTAAGGTGTTAGCCAGATGGCTACGAAAATTTGAATAACTGATAGTATCCATTGTTAAACCCCTGTATTTATGTACGGATTATTGTACTTAAAATAGAAACCTTAGCAACTGGATTAATACAAAAAATGTAAAAGAGTTCTAAAACCCCTTTATCAAGCGGAGTTTGAAGGTAGGCATTTCCAAGCTGACCTTCGCAAAGCGACGTGATAAAGCTGTGGCGACAAAAACCCAAATCTCCACATATTGGTGTCCGAATAGGCATTTCCAGTGGGATTATCCGAAGCTTTCCGCGAATCCGAACATTGCAATGTCGGGCACGAAAAGCATGTGCCTGACCTAGCTGACGAATTTCATTCCCTGGCTTATGTCTGATGAGCGACGCGCCGCATTAATCCGTTTGTTAGAATAGCGGTGGGTTGGAATATTTACTCACGTTGTCAAAAAGACCTTTGTTTTTTAGACGAATTACGGTTAATCATTGTATAGATTATCAAATATTGATAACATCAAAACCTATCTACATAAGGAGTTTTTGCCATGACATCCAATTACGACATAGGCGAACACTATGAACAATTCATTCGTCAGCAAATCGATACAGGACGCTACATAAGTGCAAGCGAAGTAGTGCGGGATGCTTTACGGGGTCTTGAAGGAAGGGAAGAATTGCGCAAAATTGAAATTGAGGAATACCGCGCAAAAATTCAAGAAGCCATTAAAAGCCCTGCTAAACCGAGCGAGTCAGTGTTTTCACGTCTTGAGGCAAAATATCAGGCTATGCTCGAACCAGAAGTTTGAACCATTCAATGAATTGTTTTTTCTCGACCGCCGCTGAATTTGACCTTGAAGAAATTGCCGACTATATCGCCCGTGACAACCCGCGCCGCGCTTTATCATTTATCGCTGAAATCCGCGAACGCTGCCAAAAAATAGTTATTTTTCCAGAAGCAGCCCCTTTGCATGAAGAGTTTGGAACTGGTATCCGCCTTATTCCTTTTGGGCGTTATCTGATTTTCTATACTGTACATCCAGATACCGTGCGCATAGAGCGCATTCTGTCCGCTTTCCGCTTATTGTCGATTGACTATTTTAATCTGTAACCCAATGCTTAATTTTTTATAAGCTATTAAATTTTGGTTAAAGCGGGAGGTTTTTGTTTCTCATAAATCAATGTGTTATGATTTCACGATTTGGAATAACTGGGTTTAGAATATAGTTAAAGCCAAGTAGGGTGTGCAGGTTTTTTCGTCCACCGATAGTGGCACCGTATTTTTCGCATGACGACAATGCCAACAATTTTGGACGCACCATAAGTATATGCGTGGGCTCAAAAAGATGTGCCAACCTTACTTGGCTTATTAGTGTCGCAAGACCCGAATGACGAACCTGCCAGCGCGTTATTAACAAACATTTCCGCCGATAGGTTGGGTAGACAAGCAGATCTTGGCACACAATGCGATTTTTCAAGACCTGCCTGTTTTCCAGTGCTTCTCTGTTTTCCACGTGTGTCAAATGTAAGGCATGACCCCGTGCTTTTTGGGCCGCGTCCCGCAATTTGGATTCGTCAAGCTGAAGCGTCTTGCTAATCAGGTGGTTTTATGTTATTTAGGATTTTTTACTAAATTAATTATAATTTGTAATTCATTAAAGAAACAAGCAATAAGGGTTATAATAGGTGGAATAGAGAAAACAATAAGACCATTTGTATCTCTTGGTAAATCAAGTATTGAAGGCAAATATTTTATACTTGAAATAAAAATAAAAATAACAAATATACTTTTACAAACAATAAAAAAAGGTTTTATAGCATGGTTTTTGCTAAATGGTCTATTTGAGTTTCTTTTAATTGTTTTATCTATTATATCTATAATTTTTTTTATTTCATTATATTCTCTTGGTATAACTTCTCCTATTTCACCAAGCAATGGTGTTGTTATTAATATGATTGGAAATTTATCTAATTGCTGTTTTAATCGCTCATCATCATTAATGCCATCAGCATAATTTGTTATTAAAAAAACAACACCATGCCTATTTTCTGTTTGAAATACTTGTTCTAAAATATAAGTAGCAGCTGTCCAATCTCCACCACCGATAAGCATAAGATCTAAAAATATAACATCGTACTGATATTCAATGATATTTTTAATTGCTTCATCTCTTGTATGTGCTAAATCAGTTTCTTCATCATTAAACCCAAAAAAATTTTTGGTTCTTTGCGTTTGATCGGTGTGATTATCTATAATTAAAACTTTCACTTTAATTACCGTCAAATATTTTAATTAAAGAATCTGTTGGTTGTGAAACAATAAAAATATTATCCATTAATTCATCAGTTTTTTCATTTTCTTGATGAACAATGTTATCTATGTTACTTACTTTTTTATTATAAATAAATAAATTTAGTGGTTTTCCAAGTCGATATGACCAAATTTCACCATGTAAATATTTATTTTCTTTATCTAATAAAAGTCCCTCTTTTGTTAAATACTTATAAGGGTAAAACTTATTAAGAACTTTTTTAGCAATAGATTCTAATCCACCTGCCCCGCCTTTTATGCTCAGTAAAGATATAGAGTTATCTTCCCATATTTCTTTATCAAAACCCTTTTTTCCAGCGAAACTAACCATTTTGTATGGCAAATTTTTGACCATATCATCATCTGATTTTAATAAACTGGCTGTACATTCTAATATTTTTTTTGCGCCGCCCATTTCTCCTTTTTGAATATAACTTGACACTCCTAATTTGGCTAAGTTGAATGATAATTCAGTTTCAGGATTTGCAGAGACAACAATAAATTTAGTATCAAAATTATTCTCAATTATCTTGTTTACTATTTCTACTCCACCAGTTTTACTCCAGTCACCAGGCGGCAAATTACCTTCAAGATTTAAATCCACTATTGCTATAGAAAAATATCTCTTGGATACAAAATCAAGGGCTGTTTCCCGGTCATAAGCCTGTACTATTTCTATATTACTAAATTCACGCTCTAAAACATCTTTAATATCATTATTTAATCCCTTATCATCATCACAAAGTAGTATAATTTTTTTCATTTAAAACCTCTATATTTTTCTAAAAAATTGTCCTAGTTATTCTTCTATATCTACAATGAAACTAATTGAAAAAAACTCATATTTTTCACTTTCAAAACCATCAATTCTACCATTATTAAATGATAAATATTGTTTAAATGAATACAATCCTTTTCCAGTGCCATGAGATTTTCCAAAAGTAAAGCCATCCTCTCCTAATTTACCTAATAAGTCCTTATCCATGCCGTCACCATTATCATGTATTTTAATTAAGCATCTTTTATTATTTTCATCGGATATTATACTGTCATCATTTCTACTAAACTCATCAACTAGCTCTGCTGATATAGTAATTTTTGGATTAAATATTTTGTTTTCTTTTTCTATAGCTCTACGATTTTTTTTAGAAGCGATAGAATCAATTGAATTTCTAATTAAATCATACAAATATTGAACGAATAAATTATCTAATTTAATTTTCTTTGAATTAATATTTATGTTTGAATGAAACTCTATTTTTTCATAATTAATTGTTTCCGCCAATAATTTACTAACATCATTGATAATATTTTCAAGATCAATATAACGTTTTCTTGCCGAAAATGATTTTAATGAAGCTGATAACATTTTTCGTGCGTTGAATGTATTTGTATAAATCTCTTTAATCTTGTTTAGTAGAGTGTTATTTTCAAAACCAACATTTTTTTCTAAAGTTAATACGAGCATATCAAGTTGATGAAGAGGTTGTCTTATTTGATGGTCAAATTCTCTGTTAGCAGACCTGATGTATTCTTCAAGAGTATATATCATGCCCTTAAGAATATCCTGCCTTCTTGAAGATAATTGATATATATTATCAACCAATTCTGCAATATTATTACTGTGATATATAATACTTCTCGCATGGGTTTCTCTAAAATACTTATCTTCACTTGACTCAATATTTATTACGCCTACAGGAATCAAACTGCTGGGTGATGTGCTGTTGTCTTCAATATACAATGGCACAGCAAGTTCAGATTTAGTAATTCCTGAAATTGTTTTTTTATAATTGAAGTTACCATTATTAGGATTACCCATAAAATAAATATATCTATTACCTTTATACAACTCCTCTTTATAACCGTCGTTGTTTGCTGTACTTTCTGTTAATTTAAAAAGTGAACCGGAAATGGAATTGCATACATCTACATTTCCACCAACTTCGCTTTTATTAGTGCTTCCTATAATTCTTAATTTATCTTTTTCATAGAAATATAATAACTGAACACTAATATCACTTTCATTTACCCTAGGATAACCTTTAGTTTGCGGAAAAACGTTAATTATTTTTCTACAAATTGTTTCGTAAACATCATCAGAATCACCTTTTTTAGAAAATTCATTAATTATATCTTTATATAACTGATGAACACTTATTAAAACAGATTGGTTTATTGCTATATTTATTTGAATACCAATACTTCGAACCATTTTAACTAAATTTTCATCTAAATTAAAATCTCCAATTTCTGACAACCCAATTTCTTCAAAATTACTTATGTTTTCATTTTTTTCGAATTTAAGTATTATTTTGTCAATATATATTGCTAGGTCTTTCTTATCTGCTATTATCTCAACAGGTTCATGAAAAAGGTGTTCAGTATTTTTTTCTCCAAATAATAAATATGATGTACCAAAAACAAAACAACCAGATTTTGCTTTCGTTAAGCTAAGAAGTTTTGAACCAACAAAATCTAATGTTTCACTTATTTTTCTACTATTAATAATATGTTCATCAATAGATTTCAATAATTCCTGATAATGTTCCTGCTGTACTAACGTTTTTGTAATTTCTTTTATTTGTTCTTTCCAGGCACTTTTTATCATATTAAAAACCTTGCTAAATAATTTCTTTAATTAATAAGTGAAAAAATATATTAATACGTTTTTTAGTTCATATAGTTGCTCTATCTACAACCAAATATCAATACTATCCACCAATACCGATGCCAAAGGTTATTACTTGTGCAAACGTTTCCATTCCCCCCCACGTAAGCTTTCCCACCTTTAGAAAAGGACGAGAACACTTATGCTAGGTAGGCGTTAGCGTAGCCTATACTCCCAAAAGCTATAGCCCTAACTTAACCTTAACATCCGACAAGCTAAAGCATTAGCCTGCTTTTTGCTAAACATTTTGGATGTAGAAATAGTATAAATTATCCTGTACCTTAACGGGATCGGACAATAAGCTTTTAAGGTAACTATATTCGTCAAAATCAATAACAGCAAATTTAGATTGGCCCTTGTCTTTTAAGATTTGTATATTTTCTGACATAAGCCACCTTATTTAAAACAAATCCCCCCACATCGCATCCACGCGCTTAATTACCTCGGGTGACATCACTATCGGTTTGCCCCATTCACGGGTGGTTTCACCTGGCCATTTGTTGGTGGCATCAAAGCCTACTTTTGAGCCTAAGCCGGATACGGGCGAGGCAAAGTCCAGGTAATCTATCGGGGTGTTTTCTAGGATGGTCAAGTCCCGCGCCGGATCCATACGGGTGGTGATGGCCCAAATCACGTCTTCCCAGTTGCGGACATCGACATCGCCATCCACCACTATCACAAATTTGGTGTACATAAATTGCCGCAGATAAGACCAAGTGCCTAACATGACGCGCTTGGCATGTCCTGGGTATTGTTTGTTCATGCTGATGACCGCCATGCGGTAAGAGCAGCCTTCGGGGGGCAGGTAAAAGTCGATAATTTCGGGGAATTGTTTTTGTAAGATGGGGATGAACACTTCATTTAAGGCCACGCCTAAAACCGCAGGTTCATCGGGCGGGCGACCGGTAAAGGTGCTGTGGTAAATGGGGGCCATGCGTTGGGTAATACGTTCTATGGTGAACACGGGGAATTCATCCACTTCATTGTAATAACCTGTATGGTCGCCAAACGGCCCTTCGGCGGCGGTTTCACCGGGATAGATAAAACCTTCCAAGACAATTTCCGCACTGGCGGGCACTTGCAAGTCATGGCTTAGGCAGGTGGCGACTTCGGTTTTACTGCCACGCAACAAACCCGCAAACGCATATTCAGATAAAGTGTCTGGCACTGGGGTGACTGCGGCCAATATCGTCGCCGGATCTGCGCCCAAGGCGACGGCGACAGGAAAGGGTTGGCCGGGGTGTGCCTGTTGCCATTCCCTAAAATCCAGCGCACCGCCACGATGCGCCAGCCAGCGCATGATGACTTTATTTTTGCCGATGACTTGCTGGCGATAAATGCCCAGATTTTGCCGTTGTTTATTTGGGCCTTTGGTGATGACTAAAGGCCAAGTGATTAACGGTGCGGCATCTTCTGGCCAGCAGGTTTGGATGGGGAACACGCTTAAATCGACTTCATCCCCAACTCGTACCACTTCTTGGCACGGGGGGGAGCTAACCAATTTAGGGGCCATGTTCAGCACTTGTTTGTAGACGGGGAACTTTTCCCAAGCATCTTTCATGCCCTTGGGTGGTTCTGGTTCTTTGAGGGTTGCCAGCAATTCGCCTATGCCACGCAGTTCGGTGATGGATTCTGCGCCCATGCCCATTGCCACCCGGCGGGGGGTGCCGAACAGATTGGCCAAGACGGGAATATTGTAACCAGTAGGGTTTTCAAACAATAAGGCGGGGCCTTTTTGTTTTAAGGTACGGTCACAAATTTCGGTCATTTCCAGATAAGGGTCAACGGCAATGGTGACGCGCTTTAGTTCACCTTGTTGTTCCAACTGTTTGATGAAATCACGCAAATCCCGGTATTTCATGCAGTGATGCCGTTATGCCTTAACAAAGCGTCTATGCTTGGCTTACGCCCACGGAATTTAATAAATAAATCCATGGCATCTTGGCTACCGCCTTGTTCAAGAATGTTGCTTAAAAATGACTGGCCTGTTTCTTGGTCAAAAATCCCTTTTTCTTCAAATAAGGAAAAGGCATCGCTAGAAAGAACTTCTGCCCATTTGTAACTGTAATAACCTGCGCCATAACCACCCGCAAAAATATGCGAAAAGCCATGGGCAAAGCGGTTAAATGCTGGAGGTGTGATGACGGCAACTTGTGCCCTGACTTTGCTTAAGATTTCATAGATGCGGCCACCTTTTTCAGGTTCATAATCCTGATGAATCCTAAAGTCAAACAAGCTAAATTCCAATTGTCTGACCATCATCATGCCAGCCTGAAAGTTTTTCGCATCCAGCATTTTTTTCAACAAGTCTTCGGGTAAAGGCTCGCCAGTTTGGTAATGCCCTGAAATTAAGGCCAAGGCTTCTTGTTCCCAGCACCAGTTTTCCATAAATTGGCTGGGCAATTCTACAGCATCCCATTCCACGCCATTAATGCCGGACACGTCCAGATAATCAATTTGGGTCAGCATATGGTGCAAGCCGTGGCCAAATTCATGGAACAAGGTGATGACCTCGTCATGGGTCAGTAAGGCCGGCTCATCGCCAGTAGGTGGGGTAAAGTTACAAGTCAGGTAAGCAACCGGGTTTTGTACAATGCCGTTGTGTTTCCGGCGGCCCACACAATCATCCATCCAAGCGCCGCCACGTTTATGGGGGCGGGCATACAGGTCGATATAAAACTGTCCGCGCGACTCACCGGTGTTGTCATTGATTTGGAAAAAACGCACGTCGGGATGCCAGCTGTCAAACTCGGTAATCTCGGTTATTTGCAGGCCATACAGCTTTTCAACTATGGTAAATAATCCAGGCAGCACACAGCTAATGGGAAAATAGGCTTTCACTTCTTCTTGTGAAAGCTTAAAAAAGTCTTGGCGCATTTTTTCTGAATAATAGCCTATATCCCAAGGCTCAAGGTCGCCAGCGTCGTAATGCTGTCTACTAAAATCGTGCAGTTGGACCAAGTCATTCCGTGCTTGCCGCCATGATTTGCTGGCCAAGTCTTGCAGGAAGTCGATGACATCCGTCGTTTTATCCGCCATCTTGGTGGCGAGCGACAGTTCGGCGTAGTTATTGAAGCCTAAAAGACGGGCTTTTTCATGGCGCAAGGACAGGATTTGCTCCATGATCAGGCTATTGTCCCATTGGTCTGCATGGGGGCCTTGGTCTGAGGCGCGGGTGCAATAGGCTTCATAAACTTCCCTGCGCAACATGCGGTCGTCGGCGTAAGTCATTACGGCTTGGTAGGATGGGCCGTGTAAGGTAATCATCCAGCCTTCTTCGCCTTGGTTGGCCGCTGTTTGTTTGGCTTGGGCCAAGGCCGAATCGGGCAGGCCTGCCAAATCGCGTTTATGGCTAAAAAGCTTAGTCCAGGCATTGGTTGCATCCAGCAGGTTTTCTTCAAATTGGCTGGAGTGGCTGGAAAGTTCTTGGTTGATTTCCTTAAAGCGTTGTTTCTTTTCGGCGTTTAAATCGACACCCGATAGCTTAAAACCCCTTAAGGCATTACGGATAACTTTTTGCTGGGCAGTGTCTAACGTCGCAAACTCAGCGCTTTTGGCCAATACCCGGTAAGCATAAAATAGACGCCGATTTTGGCCCATTTCAGTTGAGTAGTCGCTGAGTTTAGGCAGGCATTCATTGTAAGCTGCCCTAAGCTCATCGCTATTAACGACGGAATTAAGATGGCTGACTGGAGACCACGCTTTGTTCAGCGTGTTCTCTGCCTCTTCCAGGGGGACGACCAGCTTGTCCCATGTGTAGTTTTTTTTGGTCTGGAGTTGTTGTTCGACGACGGAACGGGCATCGGCCAGCAATTGGTCTATTGCGGGTTCAATATGTTCTGGTTTGATTTGGGAAAACAGGGGTAAGTCGGCATGGCAAAGCAAAGGATTTTTCATAAGTGTAAATCTTGCAGTTATTATAATTATTTTAGGGGCCAGCCGTTGCCATCACCTGTCTTTGGGCTCCAAAAACAGGGCGGTTCCAGATAGCATGTCATGCCAACTGCGCCGCTTTTTATCAACAAGTATCCATAAAAATCCCAAGCCAAACATGCCCCACGAGACAGCGGCTGTGGCAAACCGCAATAAAGCCTGTGGCCAACTAATGGTTTTTTGGTCTAGCGTAAGGACTTTTATTTTCCATGCCCGTAAGCCTAGTGTTTGTCCGCCATGCGTCCAAAACCAACCGTAAAAAAAGAAGCTGACCAAAACGAGGTAGATGCGGTAAATTATGACTTGCTGGCTACTGACCGCTTCGCCGACAGTAAAGGGCAGCAATAAGGCAGTGGCAAGGAATAAAATGGCAATCAGCAACAAACCATCATAAACCTGCGCGGCCATACGGCGTAAAAAACCAGGAGCTGGGGGAGTGCCCAGTCCTGGCGGTAAGACTTTTTTTATTTTCTGGGGCACTAAGCTTTAAATAAAGCTAATTTTTGGCCAAAATACATGCACATTGCCATTAACGCGCCCAGCATGGCCAAAGAGAATAAGAAAGGTGGCCTATGGAACAAGAGGATACCAAAATCCGCTACAAAAAGGCTGGTTAATAGTGGATGGTCAATGAAGCCATTAAGAATCTTTTTGAACATAACAATCCCGCTAGGTACGCAAATGTTTGCTGCGAATATTTAAAAAATGGTTGCCTGATCTTTAATTTTTGTTAGATGCACAACAGGTGCTTGTAAAAATCAGTGCAATGATTCTACTATACTCAAAAGGCTAATGTAAAAAAAAAAGAAGATTGTTTGTAGGATAGAATGTATCAAATGATATGATTGCCATAAGTAGAACAAATAAACAGGGTTAAAGGCTATTTTTAAATTCTTTAAAAAATTGATCACTTCAGTTAGAAATGAAGTTGAACCAGTCGCATCTAAAGTCAAGATCTATGCTAGGCCTGAACATAATATTTCACGCGCCCAAATTAGTGAAAATGCGCTGAAGGTTTTGTATAAGCTGCAAAAAGAAGGTTTTGACGCCTATCTTGTGGGTGGTTGCGTGCGTGATTTATTATTGGGCCGCGAACCTAAAGATTTCGATGTGGTCACCAATGCCGATCCTGAGCAAATCAGGAAGGTGTTCCGTAACTGTCGCCTGATAGGCCGCAGATTTCGGTTGGCGCATGTGCATTTTGGCCGCGAAGTCATTGAAGTGGCGACATTTCGGGGTGCTGGTGAGGAGCAAAATGACAAACAAGTGCTCAACAAGGAAGGGCGGCTGTTGCGGGATAATGTTTACGGTACGATAGAGGAAGATGTGTGGCGCAGGGACTTTACCGTCAACGCACTTTACTACAATATAAAAGATTTCTCAGTGGTGGATTATGTCGATGGGATGGCTGACCATAAAGCCTCAACCCTTAGGCTGATTGGTGATCCCCTCACCCGGTTCCGGGAAGACCCTGTGCGTATGCTAAGGGCCGTGCGCTTTGCCGTCAAACTGGGCTTTAAGCTGCATCCTGAGTGCGAAAAAGCGATGCACCAAGCCGCTGAATTGTTGTCCAGCATACCGTCAGCCAGGCTTTACGACGAGGCGCTTAAGTTATTTTTGTCAGGTTATGCGCTGCAAACTTTCGAAATGCTGAGGCACTATGGCTTGTTCCAAGTACTGTTCCCTGCCACGGAAAACAGCTTGTCGATTGAAGATAATGGTTTCCCACGCTTATTGCTGATTAAAGCCTTGGAAAACTCCGACAACCGCATGGCTGAAGGCAAAACCGTGACGGCTTATTTTTTATTGGCCGCTTTTTTGTGGGAGCCTGTGCAAATGCGGGCTAAAGAAAAAATGGCTCAGGGGATGGTTGAGTTCATGGCTTATCAGGAGGCAGCCAACGAAATTATCGGCAGGCAAATTAAGAGCACCGCTTTACCACGACATATCACCATGGCCATGCGTGAAGTCTGGAGTTTGCAGCCAAAGTTTAATGCCCGTTTCGGCTCCAAACCTAGCCGCTTGATCAGCCATCCCCGCTTTAGGGCGGGTTATGATTTCCTAGTTTTGCGGGCGCAGACGGGCGGGGCTGACCCAACGTTGGCAGCGTGGTGGGGTAAATATCAGGAAGCCGATGAAAACGAACAACGGAAAATGACCCAGCCACCACGTAAACCCCAAAATGGGAAACCAGCCCGAAAAAGGAATTTCCGTGGTAACAGTAAAGGTGGCAGCCCAGGGAAAGAGGCATAGCAATGCCCCCACAATCAAGCTTACCTGTTGCCGCCTTGTCCGTGTTTGTAAATGGATTAAACAACTGGTGGGATTGCTAATAATTTTCGTACCTATGCGGTTCCCCTCTTTGGAAGGGGTGAGGGGAGATTTTCCCCTCACCCCCAGCAGTTTCATAAGGGGAAGTAAATAATTACAAATGCCCTAAAGATACTCACCCGTTTAGTAGCAGTTTAATGCCAAATTAATAGAATACTTATTGAAACCCGCCTACGCTGTTTGCCTTTAGCTAAACCAGCACATTAAATCAACCATGAATCAATCCGACAGCATCCCTGTTACCGCTTACCTTGGCTTGGGCAGCAATCTTGCCGAACCCGTCACCCAAATCAAATCGGCGCGTTTAGCTATCGCCAACTTGCTTGGTGTGCGGGAAATCTCGTTTTCCAGTTTGTACCAGAGTGTGCCTATGGGGCCTCAAGACCAACCTGATTATATAAATGCCGTGATGGGGATAACCACAGAATTGGCACCTCATGCTTTGTTGCAAGCCCTACAAGCCATTGAAACCGGCCAAGGCCGGATAAGGAGAGGGGAGCGTTGGGGCGCGCGGACATTAGACTTGGACATCTTGATTTATGGCGATCAAATGCTTGATTTTCCTGATTTAACCGTACCCCATCCAGGCTTGGCTGAGCGGGCTTTTGTTTTATACCCTTTGTCAGAAATCGCCCCTGACATCATTATTCCGGGGAAAGGTGCCATTAGCGGTCTGCTTGCAAAGTGCCCTTTTTCTGGGTTGAAACGGCTGAACTGATATGAACCAAACGAATTACGATTCCACAACAAAACTATTGACGGTCAATGATTTGCTGGCTATGAAGCGGCGTGGGGAAAAAATCAGCTGCCTGACGGCTTACGATGCCAGTTTTAGCGCATTAATTGATCAAACTGGCGTTGATGTAATGTTGGTGGGTGATTCGCTGGGGATGGTAGTCCAAGGCCATGGTACGACCTTGCCAGTTACTGTCAGGGATATGGTTTATCATGCCCGTTGTGTTAGCAATGCAAGGCATCGGGCTTTTGTAATGGCTGATTTGCCGTTTATGAGCTATTCCACGCCAGCACTTGCCGCCAAAAATGCCGCAAAATTGATGCAGCTAGGCGGGGTACAAATGGTGAAGCTGGAAGGCCCCCGTTATGACTGCGTCCAGTTTTTGGTTGACCAAGGCATCCCAGTCTGCGGTCATTTAGGCTTGTTGCCGCAACTGATCAATCAATTGGGGAATTATAAGGTGCAAGGGAAAGCCCCTGCCGATGCGGCAAAAATTATTGCCGATGCCCATCAATTGCAAGAAGCCGGGGCGGGGATGTTGGTGTTGGAGTGTGTACCAGCGGCGCTGGCCAAGGAAATTAGCGGCCAGCTTAGTATTCCAGTTATTGGGATTGGCGCGGGTGTTGATTGTGACGGCCAGGTGTTGGTGCTTTATGACATGCTCAATATCGGCATAACTAAACGCCCCCGTTTTTCAAAAAACTTCATGCAAAATGCGGACAGCATTGAATCTGCCATTTTAGCCTACCATCAAGCCGTAAAACAGGCGCAATTTCCCAGTTCCCAAGAGAGTTTTTAGTATCTATGCAGGTCGTAAACACAGTTGTCGAATTGCGCCATGCCATCAAAGCGTGGCGCATAAAAGGAGAAACAGTGGCCTTTGTCCCTACCATGGGCAATCTACATGACGGACACCTCCAACTGGTCAGGGAGGCTAAAAAATTAGCCGACCGTATTGTGGTCAGTATTTTTGTCAATCCCACCCAATTTGGTGTGGGTGAAGATTTTGAGTCTTATCCGCGCACCGAGCAGGATGACCAAAAAAAATTGGCCATAGAAGACACTGACTTATTGTTTTTACCTGCGGTTGCAGACATTTACACGCCTGATGCCAAAACCACCGTTACCGTAAGCGGCCTGTCTGACAAGTATTGTGGGGCATCCCGGCCTGGGCATTTTAGCGGTGTTGCCACGGTAGTCTGTAAGTTATTCAATTGTGTGCAACCGGATATTGCCCTGTTTGGCTTAAAAGATTTCCAGCAATTGGCCGTTATAAAAACGATGGCGAGGGATTTGCATATCCCCGTCGAGATTTTAGGGGTGGATACGGTTAGGGAGCCTAGTGGCTTGGCCATGAGTTCAAGAAATGGCTATTTGACGGTTAAGGAAAAGGCAGTAGCCGCAAAGCTTTTTTATTCTTTATGCGTTGCCCGCGATGCCATTTTGGCGGGAGTCCAAGATTATAACGCCGTAGAGCAGCAGGCTTTGTTGTCTTTAACGCAGGCGGGGTTTGTACCGGATTATTTTTCTGTGTGCCGCAGCAGCGATTTGGCAAAAGCCGCACCAGACGATAGGGAGTTGGTGTTGTTGGTTGCTGCAAAACTCGGTAAAACAAGGTTAATTGATAATATCTATTTTTCCAGATAACGTTTGACCTGTTGCACGGGGTTATAGGAGCCGAAGCTGGTAAAGCGACATTTGAAATACCCTAACCCTCTCCCAAAGGGGAAGGGAATCTTGTGTCGCCTTACCAACTTCGTACTCTATATATTGGCGGTTTGCTGTCTTGCCTACGTTTTAATTTGGTGACTTCCCCTTCAATAAGCTAAGTTAAGTGTTCAAAAAGTTGATGAGTTACTGCATTTAAGGGATAATACCCAGTTTTTCCACGTATTTATGGTGCTTATTTATGCAAATTACGATGCTTAAAGCGAAGTTGCACCGTGCCACGGTAACTCGTTCAGAATTGGGCTATGAGGGTTCTTGTGCGATTGACGGCGCTATTCTTGATCTGTCAGGCATACGGGAATACGAGCAAATCCAAATTTACAATGTCAATAATGGCGCACGCTTCACGACTTATGCAATACGTGCAGAAGACGGCTCCGGGGTGTTTTCTGTGAACGGGGCTGCGGCCCGCTTGGCGTGTCCAGGCGATTTGATCATTGTGTGCGCATATACGATTTTAGATCAGCAAGAAGCCGATTTACACAAACCCACGCTGGTTTATTTTAACGAAAAAAACCAAGTGTCACGTTCCGCCTTTTCTATCCCAGTTCAGGCAAGCTAATTGTTAACATCACCTTTTTAAGAAGTCAGAAAAGAGCCAGTTAAAATCTACGGGATTTTAACTGGACTGCCAAGCGTGTTGTTTGTCGTTTTCAACAAACAACACAGTTGGTGAGCTTTTTAAACCACCGTTAAGCCAGTTATAACAGCCAATTTTTGTTTTAACTGCGCATTTTTAGCCCCATTTTTTTAGTTTGCCTGTAAGTTTAGGCTTCGTTTTAAAATGTGCCGCGCTAGCTATTTATGCTGCACCTTACGTTGCATCAACGCTTTGTTGCCTGTATCCTGCATGCCCATGCAAATAAATCTGATTTCAGTGGGAAACCGTATGCCGGGCTGGGTACAGCAGGGCTACGATGAATATGCCAAACGCTTGCCGCGTGATTGCGGCTTGGTGCTTAAAGAAATTGCACCGGGTAAGCGGGGCAAAAACAGCGACCTTGCCCGTATTGTAAAAGAGGAAGGGGAACGGATGCTGGCGGCTATTCCTCAAGCCAACCATGTTGTGACCTTGGATATCCCTGGCAAGCCATGGACTACCCCGGAATTGGCACAAGCCATGCAACGCTGGCAGGCAAGCGGCCAGGACGTTGCCATACTAATTGGCGGGCCGGAAGGTTTGGCCGATAGCGCCAAACAATTGGCACGGGAATCATGGAGCTTATCCAAGCTCACTTTTCCCCATCCTCTAGTGCGCATTATCGTGGCTGAACAGCTTTACCGTGCCTGGAGTATTCTTAATAACCACCCTTATCACCGCTAATGGCCGAACAAATTATCCTTGCTTCAGCATCTCCGCGCCGACAGGAGCTCCTTGACCAGATAAAAGTCATTTATCAGGTTTATCCGGTGGATATTGATGAGACCCCCTTGCCTAATGAAGCGCCTTTAGCCTATGTGCAACGTCTGGCGGCTGAAAAGTCGGCAGCGTGTAAGATCCGGCTCAATACTGAAATTCCTGTGCTTGCCGCTGACACAGCCGTTGTTTTAGGGTCTATAATTATGGGTAAACCCAAAGACCAAGCAGATGCCTTGGCAATGTTGACACAATTGTCAGGCAAAACCCATCAGGTTTATAGCGCGGTCTCATTAAGGGGGCGGGAGCATGGCCAAGTCGTGAGTATCACCGAAGTGACTTTCAGGCATTTGACAGCGCGGCAAATTCAAGACTATTGGGAAACCGGCGAGCCATTGGATAAAGCAGGCAGTTATGCTATACAAGGCTTGGGCAGTGTGTTTGTGGAAACTATAAAAGGCAGTTTTTCTGGCGTGGTCGGTTTGCCATTATTTGAGACTGCCGAACTATTATCAAAACAAGGGATAGTGCTTTTCAAATGAGTGAAGAAATTTTAATTAATGTGACGCCTCCAGAAACCCGGGTTGCCGTCATAGAAAATGGTGTGTTGCAGGAACTCATCATTGAACGTAGCCGGGAACGGGGCTTGGTGGGCAATATTTACAAAGGTGAAGTATGCCGGGTTTTGCCGGGTATGCAAGCGGCTTTTGTTGATATTGGCTTGCCTAAGGCCGCGTTTATCCATCTTTCAGATTTGTGTGCCAAGGATCTGGAAAAGAAAGGTTCAGAAATTATTGAACATTATCTGCATGAAGGCCAGCATATCGTTGTGCAAGTGGTCAAAGACCCTTTGGGCAGCAAAGGCGCCCGGTTAACTACCGAAATTTCGATCCCCTCGCGCTATCAGGTCTACATGCCCTATTCGAATAATTCTGGTGTATCCCAGCGGATTGAATGTGAAGCTGAGCGGGTACGGCTTAGGGCTTGCCTTGATGGGTTCAGGGCCACGCATAAATGTGGGGGCTTTATCGCAAGGACAGCAGCTGAGTGCGTGGAAGAATCCATACTCATTGCAGATATGACGTTTTTACTGAAGCTGTGGGAATCAATAGTCGAAAAAATTGCCAGCGCCAAACCCAAGCAATTTATCCATAAGGATTTGCCGCTCAGTATCAGGACATTAAGGGACTTATACAAAGAAGGGATTGACCGGGTACGGGTGGATTCTAAGGAAACTTACCATCGCCTGTTGGAGTTTGCCGAGGTCTTTGTGCCTGAAATTGTGCCGGTGATCGAACATTACACAGGTGAATGCCCCGTTTTTGACATTTACAGTGTCGAAGATGAAATAAAGAAAGCGTTGGAACGCAAGGTCAAATTAAAGTCCGGCGGTTATCTGATTTTTGACCAAACCGAAGCTATGACCACCGTGGATGTGAACACTGGCGGTTATGTGGGCGGGCGGAACTTGGAAGAAACCATTTTCAAGACCAACCTGGAAGCGACCCAAACCATTGCCCGACAGCTCAGGCTAAGAAACCTTGGTGGCATCATCATTATCGATTTTATCGATATGAAAAGTGAAGAACATAAAAAGCAGGTGTTGCTGGCATTGGAGCGCAATCTGGAAAAAGACCGGGCGAAAACAAAAATTACCGAAGTGTCGGTGTTGGGCTTAGTGGAAATGACCCGCAAAAGGACGCGTGAAAGTTTGGAGCATATCCTGTGTGAACCTTGTAGTGCCTGTGGTGGGCGGGGGGTGTTGAAGACCGCAGAGTCGATGTGCCTGGAAATATTCCGGGAAATTATCCGGGAAGTGCGGCTTTACAAGGTGCAGACCATACTTGTGCTGGCATCGAATGGCGTAGTGGAAATGCTGCTGGATGAAGATGCCGACATGCTCGCTGAATTGGAAATATTCTTGGGTGTGCAGATTAAGTTCCGGGCCGAGGCGGAATATAACCAGGAACAATATGACGTTGTCCTGCTGTAAGGTACAGGGGTTTATTGTCCCCAGGCCCTATGCAAGGCGAAGTTGGCAGCTTTTTGCCTGTTTTCTTTAGGTTGCTTTGATGATCCATCACCTTAAAAGGGCAACGCGGCAGCTTATTTTTTGGACGTTGATTGCCACAGCCGTCAGCTTGACCTCTGTGCGCCTGCTGTTGTCAGGGGTTGATCATTTTAAGGCTGATTTATCGACCCGTATCAGCGAATTCGTGGGGGCGCCAGTCACCATAGGACGTTTGAGTGCCAATATGCGGGGGGTTAATCCCGAATTGGTACTCAAAGACATCAAGCTACTATCCTTGCCTACAAAGCCCACCCTGGGCAATCCCCCCCCTGCCATCCAACTGCAAGAAATCCGCTTAGGCATCAATTTATTTGATGCGCTGGTCAATAGCGACAGATTGGCTTCGACCTGGGTCACATTGGTGGGTGCCAAGCTTTCAGTTACCCGCAAACAAGACGGCAGCATTGCCATTGACGGCTTAAAGGCCACTGAAGGACAGCCCTTATGGCTGTTACAGGGCGGAAAATACGAAGTTTTGCAAAGTGAAATCAGCTGGCAGGATGAGCTAAGCCACAATAAAGCCGCCTTTGTTGGCAAGGTAGATCTGGCGATCATGAACCAAGGCCAGCGTCATCAACTGAATGTCCGGTTAAAATCACCCCGAAATCATGGTGATGAGGTAAACCTGATAATGGATGTGCAGGGTAATGTATTTGAACCCTCAGCCGTCGACGGCGACATTTATATCGCCACAAAAAACTTGAATATCACCCGATGGCTGTCCGACTACACGCCCTTTTCCATAGTGACACCCCCTGAGACCGGTACAGCTAAGTTCTGGGCCAAATTGCACCAGTCCCAATTGGTTTCCTTAGTCGGTGATGTGCAATTAGGGGGAGTGAAATTGACCCGGCCAGGGCAAGGGGTGTTTGCTGCCAAACAACTTGAAAGCCAATTTTTTTGGGCGCTTAATGGGCCCCGTTGGCGTTTGGATGTACCGCATTTTTTGCTGGAAACAGCAGATAAAAAATTGCCTGCCACTAGCTTTAGTGTGGCAGGCAGTGCCAATCAATCGGGTTTTTTCCACGAATTGGGGTTGTACGTAGCCACTATGGATTTGCAGGAAGCATCCCAGTTAGTGCGGTTTTTTGCCCCATTGCCCAAGACAGCAGACACGCTTTTGGCCCAAGCCCAACTCAAAGGCAAATTAGGGCAAGTGTCTTGCTTTGTCGATCTTGATAACAAACACTTTGCGGTCAGCGGTAAATTTGCTGGCATTACCGTGGCCCCCACAGAGACAAGACCAGGCGTTGAAAACCTCAATGGACAGTTAAAAGGCAGTGATACCCAAGGTGAAATAATTTTTTCACCACAAAGTACGCGTTTGACAACTTTAGGAATATTCCGCGATACCCTAGACATTCCTAAACTTAAGGGTACATTGGCTTGGCAGCAAACGGCTGGCAAATGGACGCTTTCTAGCCCGCGGATTGAACTTGACCTACCCGATATTAAAACGGTCACCCGACTGAACTTAAGTATCCCAAAGACCAAGGGAACACCGTTTATGGATATTAAAACGGAATTTTCGGCGGGAGATATGGGCAAAGTGGGGAAATATCTACCAGTCGGCATTATGGCTAAAGATTTGGTGTATTGGCTAGACCATGCTTTTGTCGGTGGCCGTATACCCAAAGGTTTCATTTTACTCCATGGCAATTTAAACGAATTTCCCTTTAAGGGCAGCCCAGGTGTTTTCAAAGCAGGATTTTCCGTTGAAAATTTGGACTTGTTGTATCACCCTGAATGGCCGCATGTGACGGGCATGGGCGGCGAGGTTTTGTTTTCAAAGAATAGTTTGCAGATTGACATACAGAAAGGACTGAGCCACAAAGTAAAAATCAATCAGGCCAAGGTGACGATAGCTGACTTAGGGGTGAGTAAATTTTTGGGGGTTCAAGGTCTGCTGGAAACAGACATTTTAGACGGCTTGGCGTTTCTGAAAAAATCACCCCTGGATTTTTCTGTCGATAAATTGTTGGATGCGGTGACACCGCAAGGGAGCACACGGATCACGCTGGATTTAAACCTGCCTTTGGCAACGGATGTCATCGCTAAAGTCAATGGTAATGCTCAGTTAGCCAATGCCAGGCTTAAAGTAAAAGCACTTGATTTGTGGGTGGAAAAAATCAATGGAGCCATAAAATTCAATGAACAAGGCCTGTTCAGTGACACGATAAATGCGGTTGCTTTAGCGCAGCCGATCCAGATTTCCCTTAAAGGCAGCGAGGCAAAAACTACCGTCAATGTGTCTGGCCGCGCCAGCATTGGTGAGCTAAGAAAGCAGTTTGACCTACCAGGTTGGCAGGTAGCTGATGGTGCGGCCGATTACCAACTAAAGTTACAATTGCCAAGTGCAGGTGCTGCACCCGAACTTTGGGTGCAGTCCAACTTGGCGGGTGTGTCGCTTGCCTTACCTGGCAGCTTGGCCAAAACTAAGGGGCAGCAACATCCTTTGGCGTTGACCTTTGATTTGGCGGATGCAACCTTATTACCCATAAGTTTAACTTATGACAACCAAATGAAGGCGGCACTCACATTCAATATCAATCAACGGCGCATTGAGTCCGGGCATATTCTGGTAGGGGTTGGCACTGTCGAAAAGAACCAAGGGCCGGGTATAAAGCTGGAGATTAAGCGTGATAATTTGGCCTTGGAAGATTGGTTGGGACTGGCCGCATCCGTGCTTCAGGATAAAGGTGGCGCAACCACCAGCGCAATGGCTGGCCTTAGGGAAATAAGCGTCCATAGTGAGCATGGCTTGTGGAAAAAGAACGATTTGGGTTTTATTAATTTGGTGTTAAAGCCGGAAGGACGCTTTTGGTCAGGTAACATCAGCGGCAATTTGGCAAATGGCAAGCTTAAAATTCCTTTGAATGTCAACGGCACTGACAGTATTTCCCTACTAATGGAAGAGATGAACTTAAGCGCCCTAAAACAGCTGGAATCCCAGGATGGCAAAAGCTTGGCCAAGCCAACACCCGTAAAGCAACAGCTACCGGATGTCATGCCTTTACTGACCATCGCCAGCCAAAAAACACTGTGGCAATCGGTAGATTTGGGGCAGTTAGACGTGCAGTCCGCGCGTATCCCAAATGGCATCGGGTTTAATCGGGTATCTTTGTCCGGGAAGGATTTAAACCTCAATTTTTCAGGGGATTGGAAAGTCACTGGCACGCAATCCCAAACCCGTACACAAGGCACACTGGGTATTGCGCAGGTAGGGCAGTTGCTCAACAAGCTGGGGATCAGCAAAAATCTCACCGAAACCAGCGCCGCAGTTGATTTTTCCGGGGGCTGGAAAGGTGCGCCTTATCAATTTTCTTTAGCGGAATGGCAAGGAAAAATAAACGTCCATTTAAAAGAAGGGCGCATATTAGGTATAGAGCCGGGTTTTGGGCGGGTGTTGGGCATATTGGCGATGGCCCAGTGGGTCAAGCGCTTGCAGTTGGATTTTAGTGATGTTTATCAGGAAGGTTTGACGTTTAACACCATCGATGGACGCTTGGATGTGGCAAACGGTAAAGCCGTCACCCAAAATTTGGTGATTGATGCCATCCCCGCAAAAATCACCCTCATTGGCACGACTGACTTGGTAAAACATACATTTGATTATCGGGTTAGCGTCGTGCCAAAAAGTGCAGAAGCCGTGCCTATTGCTGGTACAATTATGGCTAAAGTGGCGGCCTTGATTGGGCGGTCTTTGACAGGTAAAGACCAAGAGGGATTTTTCTTTGGGTCGGAATATCTGGTTAAAGGTGATTGGGGTAACGCACAAGTGATCCCATTGCATGAAAACGATGGTCTCTTGCAGAAAACCTGGGATGGCATCACTGATTTTTCATGGTTAAAGGACAAAAAACAACCCTAACGAGAAACACGATGAGTAAATGTGCAGCGATACAAATGGCCTCCAGCCCCAATATCAGCTTTAACTTATTAGAAGCCGAAAAACTGATTGCCGAGGCGGTCAAGGCAGGCGCAAAACTGGTGGCCTTACCTGAAAATTTTGCCTTAATGGGCGATCATGAAACCGACAAACTAAAAGCCAAGGAAGTGGATGGTACGGGGCCCATACAACAGTTTTTGGCGGCAACCGCTAAAAAATACGGCGTTTGGGTAGTTGGCGGCACGATCCCTATCGTCGGGGATGATGCCAACAAAGTCCGCGCCGCCTGCCTGATTTTTGACGACCAAGGCAACCGTGTGGGGCGTTACGATAAAATCCACCTGTTTGATGTCCATGTGCCGGGTACGTCGGAAGTATACCGTGAGTCGGATTCCATAGAACCCGGCACTGAGTCACAGATTTTCGACACCCCATTTGGTAAGTTGGGCGTGGCCGTTTGTTATGACCTACGTTTCCCTGAGTTTTTTAGAAAAATGAGCCGCGAAGGCGTGGACATAGTGGTTGTCCCTTCTGCATTTACCGCTGAAACAGGTGCAGCCCACTGGGAATTATTATTACGCGCCCGTGCCGTGGAAAACTTGTGCTATGTGATAGCGCCCAACCAAGGTGGCTTTCATCTTAATGGCCGTAAAACCTTCGGCCATAGCATGATTATCGATCCGTGGGGTGTCGTTTTGGATTGCTACAAAACCGGCGGTGGTTATGTACTGGCTGACATAGACCCTGAACGGCTAGAAAAAGTGCGCAGTGCTTTTCCGGTGTTAAACCATAGACGAATTTTTTGTGAATAATATGCGTAAATCCATTGGCCCATTATTACTGGCTATCGCCCTGTGTTCTTGTTCAGGCACCGATGAACGCTACAAAGATACCGCTGCCCTGGAGCGTCCGCCCGTGATCATCCACAACAAACAGACCGGGGAGCCTCGTATTGTTGATGACAGCACTATACACAAAAAACGCTACGAAGACGGCTTGGGTTCAGATGTCTACCTGACCACATCAGTGCCCGCCCAACTAAAAATCAAACAGGCCTATGATGACGCCTGGAGCACCTTGGGCTTGGCTTTAAAGCAAAGTGACTTGGAGGTGACAGACCGCGAGCATGATAAAGGGCTTTATTATGTGTCTTACGACCCTGACCATTCTTTTTTTAGCGGCAAAAAAAATGAACTCATTTATGTGCTGACGGTAGAAGATGACGGGGAGGAGACAACAATATCCAGTGCCTTGGGCAGTAGTTCCGAACAAACCAGCAAAGGCCGGCGTGATCCGACCCAAGACACAGGGGATACCTCCTCCGTTGATGGTGCGGAAAAACTATTGCAATTATTGTATGAAACCTTACACGATAAGCTAAAAGAAGAATAATCAAGCCCCTATCTGCAAGATTAAAGCGCTTGCCCCTTACCCCTTGAGTTTACAGTAAAGATGGAACTATTAAACCTTGCAAGACAAACTATCCTGACACCTTACGGCATACAAGACGGTGATATTGAAAAAATCATGAACCGCTTGCTCAGCTCACCAGTTGATGCAGCGGATATTTATTTCCAGTCTAGTCATAGCGAATCGTGGGTTATGGAAGGCGGCATCATTAAAGAAGGCAGCCACAGCATAGAGCAAGGCGCAGGTGTGCGTGCGGTATCGGGCGAAAAGACCGGATTTGCCTACAGCGACCGCATCGAATTGTCGGTATTGCTGGAAGCGGCCAATAATGTCAAAGCCATCGTGCGGCAAGGACAAGATGCCCACGTCGGCTTGGTGCAGGCCGCCAATCGGCAGCAATTTTACCCCGTTGCCAATCCTTTGAAGTCCTTGGCAGACCAAGAAAAAATTGACCTGTTACGGAAAGTGGAAAGCGAAACCCGTCAATTGGACCCGCGTATAGAAGAAGTGATCGTCAGCTTAAGCGGCGGCCATGAAAGCATTTTAGTGGCTAACCAAGACGGTTCATTGGCGGCTGACATCCGGCCTTTAGTGCGCATGAATGTCACCGTGATTGTGGTGGAAAACGGCAAGCGCGAACAAGGCAGCATGGGCGGCGGCGGGCGCAGTGATTACCGGTATTTTGTCGAGCAAGACCGTGGTTTGGCTTACGGCAAAGAAGCCGTCCGCCAAGCATTAGTCAACCTGGATGCCGAAGAAGCCCCCGCAGGCAATATGACGGTAGTTTTGGGTTCGGGTTGGCCCGGTATTTTACTGCACGAAGCCATAGGCCACGGCTTGGAAGGTGATTTTAACCGCAAAGGCACATCCGCCTTTAGTGGCAGGGTTGGCGAACGTGTCGCCTCAGATTTATGCACGGTCGTCGATGACGGCACCTTGCCCGGACGGCGCGGCTCTTTGAGCATAGATGATGAAGGCACCCCCACCGAGCAAACCGTGTTGATAGAAAACGGCATCCTCAAAGGCTATATGCAGGACAAACTCAATGCCCGCTTAATGGGCGTAAAACCCACAGGTAACGGCAGGCGCGAATCCTACGCCAGCCTGCCCATGCCACGCATGACCAACACCTATATGCTGCCAGGTTCACATAATCCCGAAGACATCATCAAATCGGTCAAAAAGGGCTTGTACGCCAAAAATTTCGCAGGCGGGCAAGTGGACATCACCTCCGGCAAATTTGTGTTTTCCGCCAGCGAAGCCTACTTAATCGAAAACGGTAAAATAACCCGTGCGGTAAAAGGCGCAACCCTCATCGGCAATGGCCCGGATGTGTTGACCAAAGTGTCTATGGTTGGCAACGATTTGGAACTGGACAGCGGTGTTGGCACTTGCGGTAAAGACGGGCAAAGCGTACCGGTAGGCGTGGGCCAACCTACCTTGAAGATTGATGGCTTGACGGTGGGTGGGACGAGCGTTTAATAGCCTTTAGCCAATTATTCGACATAAAAAACCTTGTGCCTGTAATTTCCTATGCAACGAGTTTCAGCGGCAGATAATGATTAAAATCATCCAAGCACAGTATGTACAGTAAAAAATCCTGCGCCTGACTTTTTCTGACAATTCTTATGGCGATTATGACTTACAAGCACTCATTGATAGGCAAACGGAATTGACCATGCCATTAAATGATGATCACTATTTTAAGCAGTATTTTTTAGAGCTTGGTGCACTGTGTTGGCGTAATGGCTTGGCATTAAGCCCCGGAAATATCCATCAAAAACTCGCAGAACAAAATAAACTGCATTATGAATCTAGGGTTGCTTAACTAAGCATTACCAACGAAGGGAAATAGTCTGGAATGCTGTGGGCATCTGGATTTCGGAACCAAAAAAATAAACTAAAGAGAGCATTGTGCAAAATCAACAAGAAATTAACCGTTTAAAATCCATAGTCCAAAGCTTGTTGGATGAAGCCAAACAACAAGGCGCGACTGCCGCCGAAGCGGGCTTGAGCCAAGAAAACGGCTTGTCAGTGTCGGCGCGTTTGGGTGAGGTAGAAACCATAGAGCACCATTGCGACCAAGGCTTGGGCATCACCGTGTATTTTGGGCAACGCAAAGGCTCAGCCAGCACCTCGGATTTGTCGCCTGCATCGATTAAAGAAACCGTTAGTGCGGCGTGCAGCATCGCCCGTTATACCAGCGAAGACAGTTATGCGGGTTTGCCAGAAAAAGCCTTGTTGGCAACTGAATTTCCTGACCTAGACCTTAACCATCCCTGGGATATTGGGGTTGATGGGGCAATTGCCCTAGCGATTGAATGTGAAGACGCAGCGCGGCAGTATCATGAAGAAATCACCAACTCAGAAGGTGCAACGGTAAACACCCATCAAGGCATCCATGTAATGGGCAATAGCTTAGGGTTTTTGCAAGGCTATATCTCAACGCGCCATTCCTTAAGCTGTTCTGTGCTGGCGCAGCGCGACGACAGTATGCAGCGCGATTATTGGTATAGCGTTTCCCGAAATGCCCTCAATTTGGAATCTGCCGCCGATATTGGCACCAAAGCCGCCGAAAGGGCGTTACGGCGCTTGGCGGGACGCACCTTAAGCACCCGCCAATGTCCGGTGTTGTATAGTGCAGAAGTTGCGTCGGGCTTATTGGCCTCATTTATCGGTGCTATCAGTGGCGGCAGTTTATACCGCAAGTCATCATTTTTACTTGATGCCTTGGGTAGCCAAGTTTTCCCTGAATTTATGCACATTTATGAACAACCCCATTTATTAGCTGCCTTAGGCAGCGCGGCTTATGATGGTGAAGGTGTTGCCACTAAAACACGGGATCTGGTCAGCGGCGGCGTGTTACAAAGCTATGTGTTAAGCAGCTATTCTGCGCGTAAATTAGGCCTGCAAAGCACAGGGAATGCGGGTGGTGTGCGTAATTTGACGGTAACACCCGGTGCCTTGGATTTTACCGATTTGTTAAGACAAATGGATACAGGTTTGCTGGTGACCGAATTGATGGGGCAAGGCGTGAATATGGTCACAGGCGATTATTCCCGTGGTGCCGCAGGCTTTTGGGTGGAACGCGGTGAAATCCAATATCCAGTTGAAGAAATCACGATTGCGGGAAATTTAAAAGACATCTATAAAAACCTGCTTGCCGTGGGCAACGATGTTGATTATCGCGGCAATATCCGCACAGGTTCGATATTGGTTGAACAGATGTCGATCGCTGGCGAATAAACTGAAAGGCATTCCCACATCCTACTGTGGGGATAGTTTATTAAACGCCTTATGCAGGCCCAGAATCTTGAGCCACCAGATGGATGGCCAACCAGATGGTATTAAAGTCGGGTAGCGTCCATTCAACCCTGTGCCGGACATGCGCAGGAATCAACACATAGTCCCCAGCTGACAGTGTCACTAAATCGGGGCTGTCTTCAAAACGTAGCGATGCCTCACCCTGTAGCAAAATTACCCATTCATCCCTCGCTTGGTCATACCATTGCCCCATTGGCGTGATATGGCCCTTGGAAACAATCCGTTCAATTTGGATGTTATCCTGAATAAAAAGGTTGGTAAACAGTTCGTTGGGTAAGTGATCGGGAATGTTGGCAAATAGATTGCTAGCGCTTGGTTTCATGGGGCTGGCTGTGGATGGGCGTAGGCTAAGGATAATATTCTTCGTTTCGTCACTGATCATAAAACAGGGGTATTGTATAATGGCAGATTGCAAAGCAATAGTGCTGTTGTTTTTACCGATAGCCATGGACTAAGAAAATTAATAATTTAGTGTTAAATTCAGCGCAAAAATCCGTAGCCATCATTGGTGGTGGGCCAGCAGGCTTAATGGCTGCGGAAGTTTTGATTGCAGCGGGCATAAAGGTTGACTTGTATGATGCCATGCCCTCTGTAGGCCGAAAATTTCTGATGGCGGGTAAAGGCGGGATGAATATTACCCATGCGGAGCCTTACGATAAATTCGTGTCCCGCTATGGGACGCGCAGTAGCAAAATACAAGCTATACTTGATACATTCACCCCACAAAATTTACGTGATTGGGTACGGGATTTGGGCCTAGACACCTTTATTGGCTCCTCAGGCCGGGTCTTTCCTACCGACATGAAAGCCGCTCCCTTGCTGAGGGCATGGCTGCACAGATTGCGCGGGGCAGGTGTTAGATTACACATGCGCTACCGTTGGATGGGCTGGGTTAATGGCGAAAATACCGCGCTTACGTTCTCAAGCCCAGCTGGCGATGTAGTTGTCAAGGCCGATGCGGTAGTGCTGGCGCTGGGTGGTGCCAGCTGGCCCCAATTGGGTTCAAACGCGGCCTGGGTGCCATTGCTGGCCCAACGGGAGGTAATGTTATCCCCATTGAAGCCATCCAACTGTGGGTTTAATGTGGCATGGGGCGCACATTTTAAAAGTCGGTTTTCTGGCTTACCGTTAAAATCAGTGGCAGTGACCTACACGGATAATGAAGGCCGTGAATTTCGCCAGCAGGGTGAATTAATGCTTACCGATTATGGCGTGGAAGGCGGCATCATTTATAGCTTATCTGCCCAGCTACGCGACCAGATTGTCGTAAGTGGAAGTGCAAGCCTCCACATTGATTTGCTGCCAAACATGACACTAGCCACGCTAATGGCTAAAGCATCGGCAGCGCGGGGTAAAGACTCAATGGCAAACCACCTTCGTAAGCGCCTAGGGATAGACGGCGTTAAAGCAGGCTTGCTCAGGGAAGTGTTGGATGCGGCAGATTTTACTGACCCAACACGCTTATGCACCACCATAAAATCATTGCCAATTAAATTACTGTCCACCCGGCCGATTGAAGAAGCGATTAGTAGCGCAGGTGGTGTCAGTTTTGAGGCACTAGACCCGCATTTAATGGTGCGCGGTCTACCAGGCGTATTTTGTGCCGGTGAAATGTTGGATTGGGAAGCCCCCACGGGCGGCTATTTGTTAAGTGCTTGCTTTGCCATGGGGCGTGCAGCAGGTTTGGGCGTAGTGGCGTACTTGGAGGGGTGATGTTATAGAATCCGAAGCTGATAAATCTACATTAAACGCCCCCTCCCTCAGGGAGAGGGCTTACACGTGTAGGTTTTTAATAAAAAGTATGACGAGACAGTGCGTTGAGGTAAATTGATGAGAGTCATCAACATCTATTTACCGAAGGTACCGCCATGTCTCGCCACCCAGAACTATACCAATGGATCGACACCG
>JAPLRR010000065.1 GCA_026399075.1 Methylococcales bacterium | reverse complement strand
TTCTGGGTGGCGAGACATGGCGGTACCTTCGGTAAATAGATGTTGATGACTCTCATCAATTTACCTCAACGCACTGTCTCGTCATACTTTTTATTAAAAACCTACACGTGTAAGACCCTCTCCCTGAGGGAGAGGGTGTTTAATGTAGATTTATCAGCTTCAGAGTCTATAGATCAAAGCTTGGTGGGCAAGGATTTTGTGCCCATAAAACTCACTTGGCTTAAAGTTTTTGGTTTTAGGCAGCCTGTAGCAAGAATCGCTTCCCCAAGCATTTGCACTACTGGTACAGAGACGCTATTACCGATTAATTTCATCCAGCGGTTACGGGATTCCGGTAATTGAAAATCTTTTGGGAAGCCTTGTATCAAGCAAGCTTCCTGCATGGAGATTTTCCTAAATTGTTTTTTATGGTAAATCTCTTCCAAGAATGCGTGTTTAAAGTCGTATTCATTGTCGGCATCAATATCCCTCAAGGCAACAAAATCATTACTGTCACTCGCAACTAGGGTGGGAAATGCTTCAGATTTGGGTAGGAAAATCCGGTTGATGCCTTCTATGCCAGTGCTGATTTTGGTATATCGAAACTCATAGCGCACTTCACTACAAACTAATACTTGCTTTGCAACCAGTTGGTTAAGCACTTTTTCAAAGGACACCTTTGCCTTTTTCAGTTCCCGACAGGCTTTTAAAGCATCCAAGGTCACTTCTCCGGCAGATATATGTTCAAGCACCATCTGTTCACCCGCATCGGCTAAACCAGCATTGTTTTGCAGCAATGTATAGGCATAATCGACTTTTTTAAAAATGCCTAGATCGACTAAAGCTTCCAGTTCATGTTGGTGGATAGTGTTGTCCAATTGCTGGAAATGCGTCAGGGATAAGGGATTGCCGTCCAAGCCGCCATACAATCGTTTACGGCGGTTTTTTAACAGCAAATAACAGATATATTGTTGGCGTTTGGTGGTGTCCAGTAAATCCCAAGAATGAATCGTGGTGGGTCCATTACGGATATCATTAAACAGAAAAAAATCATTCATGCCATAGGTTTTTCGGTAGCGCTTTTTGTCGGGTAGAAATTCGCCAAATAGGTCTAAGGTTTCACCATAAGCCAGTTTCCCCCCCTTTTTTTCACCACAATCTTGTAATACATCCCGCAATTTTAAGTGGGTCTTTTTTACTGCTGGCAACGAAAATTTTTGTAGGCAAGCTTGGTCTGAAAAACCAATGATATAAACCCTAACGCGATCTTGTGGTACACCATAATCGGAGGCATTTAAGACGAAATGTTTGGCGAAATAGCCCGCCTGACTAATCCGGTCAAGTAGGTAAGCAAGCGCAGCTTGGTTTCTGGGGTCAACTAGCCCTTTTACATTTTCAAAAATAAAGGCTTTTGGACGGGCTTTGTTAAGCAGATAAATGGTGTCATTCCAAAGTTGTCCCCTGTCATCATCAAAACCCAAGTTTTTACCGGCAATAGACCAGCTTTGGCACGGTACGCCTGCGGTCAATAGGTCATGGTCTGGAAGATTTTTTATCTGGGTGATGTCGCCTAAGTTTAGTGAACCATCCTCAGCAAAATTGGTGCAATAGGTATTAATGGCATCATTGTTTATTTCGCTGAAACTGACACACTGACCGCCTAGATTACCTAAAGCGAGCCGGAAACCACCAATTCCTGAAAATAAATCGATGAAAGTGAATGGCTGTTTAATCGTTGGATTCATCAGGCTTACTTGAGCAAAAAATTGTCTATATCATGCGGTGGTTCTATCCCTAAAAATTCCCGATAAATCCGTTCCCGATAAGTTTTGCCCAATTGGTTGACTTCAAAAATGAAATTGGCATAAGTCCCATCGCCCCCAATAAAATCCCAAAACTCATCGCCAATAAGCACGCAAGGGTCACAGCACATATTGAACCACCGCTTAGGGAAAGCCCATTGATAGTCTGCCTTACTGGTTCCATAGGGGTTGTAAGGTAGGGCATAGTAAGCGCCAGTTACTAAGGCTGGTTCCATGCTGAGCAATTTGAACATCTTTTCTTTGCTGACTTTAGTTTGGTCGCTATTGGGTAATGGTGCCTTTAATTCAAAGGCATAGCATTGATTGGTGGTAATGTTACGAATATAAATGTCGCAGATTACAGAAACCGGAATTGGGTTGCCTTGGCCTGAAAGGATATAAGCCAATTCTTCTTGCCAGTTTGGTAAGCATTTATTTTGCCCATTTTGGCTATGTTCTAAGCGGTTCAACACTTCCTGAATTCTTCGCAAACGTTCTTCAGGCACATTTCCGGTTATCGGGTGACCCATAACACACTCGCCATGGGCTTCTTTAGCGACTACTTGGGCTAATTTTTCCCATACACCACCAAATGGTGTGACAAAACGCCTTTCAAAATGTGAGCCTTTAAAAATTTCATCTGGGACTAAGGCCGCATACAACGGTTTTTGGGCGTGATGTTTCTCTTTGATAAACGGGTCTTCAATTAGCACTTTGTTCATCACGCGGATCATCATGGTATTAATGACCTGTTGGATGGCTAAGGAGATTTTTGATTTGTCAGACATTTTAGTTTTTGAAACGATTGTTTTTGGTGGCCAAAACCGATGGCAACATGGGTTTGTGCTGTTGGGGATCAAATTGTCACTTTCTACCGGGCATTTGGGCTAAGGAATTGGCATCGCGTCACATTGTCACCCATAATTTTGTTTAATCCACCCGCAAGTATTCTAATCGCTATCCGTATTTTTTGGCTTTTAATTTAATGGTTAGGGTCAGCAAGCCTGCTAAGGCGGGAACATGCTTTTTGTGCCCATGCTTAAATGCGTTGCTGCTGAAATTGCGGGATGGGTCGTAATGAGGGAAATGCGGTATTGCTACAATGGGTTTGGTATTTGTGTTGGGCTAATAACTGCAACACATACAGTGTATGTGGCTTGGGTTGCCGCTATTAGGCAACCCAATTTTACCACCGGGCTGTTGGCTTACCTAAAAGCGGCAACCCAATTATTAGCTGCCGCCGCCTGAAGGGATGGTGACCATCGCATCACCCATTTTGCTGCCTTGGTTGGCTAAGGCAAAGAATAGCATCAATAAATTGAATGTGCGCTTGGATGCCATGTCCCGGTCATCGACCCAAAACCAATGGCCGTGGTATTCAACGGCGGTAAACGCATCACCCCAAGGGTTCATTTCCCCGCTATGGATGCGTAAGGGTGTGCCGCCGATTCCCGCTTGGCTACTAATGCTTGGGGCCGCACGTTTTTCTTTTAAATCATCTTTGGGTACATCTACATTTGATGATAAGTCCAACATGATGCGGAAAACGGAACGGGTTTGTAAGCTGATCGGTTCTTTGGCATCGGCCATAATACCAAAGCCGATGGGGTATTCTGAGGCCTTCGGATCTAATTTGAGAAGTTTGCGTAGCTCAGTCACGCCGTTCATGGCCTCGGCGCTGGCGGATTCCTTGCGGAAAGAAATGACCGGCACTTCGCCTTTAGGGGTTTTATTGATGGTGATGTCGAGTGCACCAGCTGCTTGGGCTTCGCTTAACAGTTTAAGTATGTGCAAAAATTCAGGGTCGGCCGGACGTTTTTGATTACCTAAACGGCTCCAGTTTTTTGAACCGTTAACACTATCCACCGTGGTGTTAAACACACCGTCAGCAGGATAGCCGGCTTGCAGTAAAAAAAACACCGAAGCAGGTGACAAAGGGGTCATCAAAGCTTTAACAAATTGGGCATCAGTTTGAGGTTTGAGGATGACAGTCGGTTTATCGCTAAAGTCAGCCTTTGCGCCTACGCCTAAAGATTCCAAGAAATTAACATTTCTGCCTGGATGGTTTAAGGGGTCCAAATAGTTGATTGATAGCCCGGTTGTCAAGGTATACGCGCTGATAATCTGTGCCACATCAAGGAACATCGGCGTGTCGCCATAGCGCATTTTGACAATATTCAGCAACAGCTGCTCTTTCCAAGAATCGGCCAAGGCATTGTTATAGTCGAAACGGTCATGGCTGAGGGTGTTGGTGCCTATACTGGAGCAGCCGCTGAGGCCGGCCATTATGGCACCTGCGAGGAGGCCAGCCCAACGGGGCTTGCGGTGGCTTAAGGCTGAACGCCCAGTGTTAAGTTTGCTTGCCATTATTTGGGTTTCCTTTATTTAAATTGAATGAATTTTGGCTAGCATTATAAGATGCTAGCCTAAGGATTAGCATTGAAAAATTCGCTACAATTATACTTCATAGACAGTTGTAGGAACGCATATAAATGGTGAATAGGGCAAATCGATGGTATCCGCACAACAGAAGTGTGATGCCAAACGGCTGAGAAGGCAATAAGATGGGCTACGTATAGGATGTACTTGGACGCGTGCGCTATAGTGGCCCCCAAAAAACCGGACAATAGTTTAAACTATACCCAATCCAGCGATGCGGTCTTAGTCAAACAGGTTTTAGAATCGGGTTGGTTGGGGTTGTCGATAAACCAGTTAATAAACACGCTTTGTCAAGAAGCGCAACATAATGGTGTAGCCCTAAATGAAAATTAAACTTCTTTGTTTGTTCTTGCTTATTGGGGCTATATTTCTTAATTATCGGCTTTATTTGTACGAAACTGAAGAAACTTTTCGGCAAGGAGTAAGCGAACTTAAGGAAGGTAAGTTTAAGTCATCATTAAATAAACTCACTCCTTATGCGATTAAAGGAAATCTGGTCGCAAAAAAACTTGTTGGTCAATTTTACGCGTTTGGTTGGGGAGTTCCTATAAATGAAAATGAAGCTGAAAAATGGTTCTCATGCAAAGGCATCAATAATTGCGTACCGGAAAAAGCGAATACTCTACAAGCGTAGAATTTAAACAAGGTATCGTCGTTGAAAAAAATATTGAAAAAGCTAGATACTGGTACATCTTGTCTGTTGAAAAGGGGTATAAGTACGTAAATCCCTAGCCAGATAAGGGTGCGCACCGCGCGCCTTAAACTTGGGTTGCAGTATCTTCGCCTAAACCTAAGGCCAGTTGAGTGGGCAGCGCAACAATTAGAATTGAGCCATAAAGAGATTTTTTATGAAAATTAACCCAAACGAAGTGGAGCTTACTGGCAAATGGAACGTAGTCAATGGAAAAATAAGTTCAGATATGATATGTGAACGCATTAACTGGCTTACTGAACATTACCTTCTAAAGATCGCTATTAGTAAGCAGTGTGGCGGTTGGGAGACTTTATTTCAAGACCCATCTGATAAGAGGTATTGGGAGCGAACATATCCTCAAAGTGAAATGCAAAACGGCGGACCACCAATGTTGAGATACATCACTACCAATCAAGCTGAATCAAAATATGATATTTGAGAAGCTTGAAAGATCCAACTCGTTAGTCCGGTTCGGCACATGCTTTTCGTGCCCACGCTTAAATTTACGGTGCGGCTAAAATTTCTGTCATGTAAAAAATCCGTTACCGCAAACGGTGGGCAGATTGCCTGCCCACCTTGGGCTAGGCAATCCGCCAAAATCTTGCACCACACCAATCATGCAGTGCAAGCTAATACGTTTTAGCGCACTGCAATAGCCGTGCGCAATTCAGCTAAACCGACTACATGCGGGCCATGCAAGGCGGCGATTTGTTTGACGTCTAAATGCAGGTTTTGCACGTTGTCATATAAATTGACGCTATAAGGGTTGGGTTTGCTTGGCGGTGGGGTGTTGGCGGCGGGTGGCGTGTACGCATCGGCTTCGATGAGGATTTTTTCGGCCGGCAAAAACACCAAAGCAAAAGCATCGTTATGGCCATTGCCAGCAATCGGGTACAGTTCTATCGTCCGTTTGCCGTCGGATAACACCTGTTTGTCAGAAAAAGTTGCAAAACTCGCGGCTTTGCCCGACTTCGCCAATCGGTCGGGTTTTAGGGTGTGTGGGTTTGCCCAGATTTTTTCATAGTAGGCTTGGTTTGCCTGTTCGGTGACTATGGTGGCCCCCGCATCGACAAAAGTGCGCAGACCGCCGGAATGGTCAAAATGTGCATGGGTGTTGACCAAGTATTTAATCGGTTTGTTGGGGATGATTTCATTGGTTTTGGCAATCAAAGCCTGTGAACGGTCTTCATTTAAAGGCGCTTCAACCAACACCACATGGTCGTTTTGCTCTATCGCTACGCTGTGATGGGTGCCGCCAGTCAGATAATAAACACCCTCGGCTAATTTTTCGGCTTTGACCTTCACTGCGGTTTGGGCATTGGCTACTTCACTAGGCACGACGATATCCACTGCGGGGTTGGCGGTCACAGCGTTGACGTTAATGTCCAGTACGGGATAACCGCCTTGTGTCCTGACAATATGGCCCGGAAAAGCGACCCCAGAAAAATCTTTATAGTCTGAATAGTCGGTTTGTACCAAGGTATCGCCCAATACGGGGCTATCTATCCAGGTTTGTACGCGCGTGACTTCGCCTTTATCATTGATCTGACCGACATAACGGTATTTGCCTTCAGTGGTAAAGCTCACTTCCGTCCCTGTTCCTGTTGCCGTTAAGCTGGCGTTATTCGCCAATGCGGCGCGTAAAAATCCGTGTGGGGTGGCCAAAATTTCAGCTTTGCGCTCTTCAACTGTAGCGGCTTGTGCGCTAGGTGTGGGGGTCGCAGTGGCGGGTGCATTGGCGGCGCGGGCAACATTCCACGCGGTTGCACCTTTTACATATTGGTCTACCTTTTGTTCGACCGGATCAGGCCGCAATCGGCCTGGTTCCACCACTTGGCGGCGGGTAATCTGCACCCGTTCCGCGCCTGTCAGATAATTGACGTCGGCGGTGTAGCGGCTAACGGCGAACGGGGGCCATGCTGAGCTGGGATTGGGTGCTTGCCCAAACTGATACCATAAGCCGGTACCCGAAAATTCGAGGCTGTTTATTGTGCCTATATTGAGTGCGTGGGCGGAAGATTGCAAAGCGGTTGTATGTGTGGCGCAAGCAGTAAGGGCCAATGAAAGGCTGAGGGCTAACAAGGGATGTTTCAATTTCGGCATATAAAGCTCCTGGAAGGGATAAGGTATTAGATTTTCCTATGACTTAAGCAGCATATATGCCATTACTATTTTACGTTATCCGATCAAGGTGTTACCGATAGTGATTGCGGATAAGTTGGCCTGGGTGTGTTGCTTGTCCAGCATCCGCTGTTGTGGGGCTGTATCCCCAGCTACACCTAAGAAATCGGGGCATTATTTTTGTATGATGTAATTTCTTATTAGTTGTAGATAATAGCCGCAGGTCTTTTGAGAAGTTACAGTTTGATTCCCTGCATCCAAGGTATTGCCTGTAGCGTGGGCTTGTTGGTAAGACGTTTGGGTAGGACTATTTAACTGGCGACTGCTAAAATCACCGCGCCTGCCTTAAAGATGGCGGTTACGGTTTGGCCTTTGCGTAAGCCTAAGGTTTCAACACTATCATTGGTGACGGTGGCGGCAACTTGTTCACCGCCGTTTAATTCGATATCGACTTCGGTATTGACGGCACCGGGTTTGATGTAGGTTATTGTACCCTCAAGCTGGTTACGCGCAGAAACCCGGTAGCCGCCAAAATCAGAAACAATGATAATTTGCGGGGCCTTGACCAAGGCAATGACTTCTACACCGACCTTAATTGCCAATGATTCCAAAGAGTCTTTAGTGATTGAGGCGACTAAGTTGGCCCCACCTGTTAAGGTGATATGGACTTCAGCATTCACTGCACCGATAAGCACATCACTGACGATGCCTTTGAATTGATTGCGGGCACTTGTTTTCATGGATTTTACCTCGTTGTTTGCGGTTTGGGAGTATTCAAGCTATCTTTAAGGATTAGGAAAGCTTAAGTATATTTCATTATGTAAAAAGTGAATAACGAATTTGTCCTAAATTGTTCCGGCAACCAGTCCGGTAATGCCCTTAATCAAGCTTGATCTCCCTTTTTCGTAAATTTAAAGACATGCCTAAGCACGTAAAAGACATTAACACAATCAACTGGGTCCAAGGCGAGTTACGCCTTGCTGGATCGCTAGATAACCGTATGATCGGTTTGTTGAAGGCGATCCATGAAAGCGGCTCTATTAACCAAGCCGCGAAAAACGCGGGTTTAAGTTACAAAGGTGCGTGGCAGATGATAGAGCGCGCCAATAATTTGGCACCCAAGGTGCTGGTTTCTACAGCAACAGGCGGTAGCAAAGGCGGGGGCACGGTTTTGACCGCCGCAGGTTTGGCCTTGTTGCAGTTATTTACCGAGTTAGAGCAACAGCATCGCCAGTTTTTGCAGCAACTTAACCACCGCTTGGCTGATGACCCGACGATGCAGCTGTTACTTAAGCGTTTGGTGATCAAAACCAGCGCCAGTAACCAACTGTTTGGCAGTATTGCCGCCATCCATGGGGGCGCGGTGAATGCAGAAGTGTCGGTCGCTTTAAAGGGAGGTGAACAAGTTATCGCATCACTTGCATTGACTGAACTTGGCGCGCTTAGCTTAAGCGTCGGTGACGATGTGGTGTTGCTGATCAACGACCCCGAAATGATTGTCATCACCGAAGCCTCTGATGTGTCATTGTCTGCCCGAAATTCCCTAAGCGGCAAGGTGATCCGCCTGCAATCCGACGGTGTCGATTCAGCGGTGGTTATCCAATTGCCTAGTGGTGAAACCTTAATAGCGACAATAACCCAAGCCAGTGCCGACGCGCTTGCTTTAACAGTCGGTTTGCCTGTCCGTGCTGTATTCAAAAGCAACGCGGTAATTGTTGGTGTCATGCCCCATCAAGAAGCTGGAGTGCAAAGGCTTTAGACTTTGCACTCATGGCGAGCTCTTGCACCCTTGCGTTACTCTAGTCTGCTTAACCGTGTATTGGGGGGACATAGCGATAAATTTAAATTACGAAATCGAACTGAAATTTTTTCCAGAGTAGGTATTTATACGTATTGCATTAGTTAGATTTTACTAATACACTTTTACACAAGGGGCAGCATTTTCTGGTCAATTCAGTGGGTGTAATTGATCATGTATTTTGTCTGCCCTTTCTCATTCGATTAGTGCTGGACTAACCCCCCCTCCAGCACAAGATTTATCTGCCACCTGAGCAGCCCTCTAGGCCGATCGCCATTTTGACCAAGTCCCCTCAGAACGACATTTAAAATAGTCAAATTAGACTAACTGTCCAGTTAAAATATTAGAATTTCTGCATATACAAATATATAACCGATTTTTTGAATTTTGGGCTTAATACATTGTTATCCGGTTTATAAAGTTTGGAGGATGGCTTGCCATGTTGGTTTCAACATCTGCTGTTTCGTACGGTAAATCCTTAATAGTGATTGCTTTGTTGGTGTTTGTTGGCTTTGTTGCTTGGACGCCTAGCAAAAAAATCCAGTTTCCTGCCGGTTCTGGGCAGACTGCCCATCTTGTTGTGCGTAGGGTGGATGAACCCAGTCACTTTAGCCAAACACTCGGGAATGCCGCCATCCATTATGTTACGCAGTACCTCCAGCAAAAGCTTGAGGATGAAACCTTGGCAACCGATCTTAACCCCGAACAGTTAATCGCCCGTTTTTTAAATGAAGCGACCGCCATGGCCGTCCGTAAAATTGATGCGTGGCGATTGGCCAAGTTGGCGAGCCCTGAGGCCAAAGCGGCATTGTTGCAGGTGTTGCAGTTTGGCCCTGAGGTCTTGCGGGCCGCTGTGGCAGAAGCATTAGGACATGGCCCGTGGGCTGATGCCAGCAATATTTTAAAAGAATTATTGGCTAGTGAACAAAACCCTGTAGTGCTTAAGGGGGCAATTTCCGGCTTGGCATTTATTGGCACTGATGATGCAATCAGCCCATTAACCGCATTATTGCTCAATGAACAGACCGATGCCGCCATCCGCAAGTTTATCGCCCTCAAGTTAGGTGATGTGCAAACAGGAGCTGCCTTTGAAGCTTTGTTAAACGCCACCTACTTGGGTTTGCCCGAAGACATCTTACAAAGCGTAACAGCAGGCTTGGCAAAATACCCGTTTGAACAAACGGGCGATATTTACCGCAAGTTACTTGCTGACCAACAACTTAGCGCACTGTTTAAGGCCGAAGCCACAGAAGCGCTGGCAGGCGCTGATAAAAAAGCCTTGCCGTTTTTATTGGAGACTGCGGCCCATTTCCCTGATGCCGAAGTGCGCGCCTCAGCGGCATGGGCGGCGGGTTTTAACCCAGAATCAGGGCATTTAGGCAAACAGCTTTCCAAATTAGTGCAAGTGGAGCCTGATGAAGAAGTCCGGCGGCGTTTATATGAAGCGTTAATGCGCCAAGATGCCATCCCTAGCCAGGAATTGCTGGCCCAAGCCTTGGCCGAAAACGATCCGGCAACCCGTGTCGCTGCCGCCAATATGTTGGCCATTTCCCTACAACAACCAGGCAGTGATGGTATTTCACAACAGCGTTTTAACCAAGAAGCCGTGCCGGATTTGGTGGCTACCGCTTTGGGCGATTACAACACCAACCTCCGCTTTCGGGCCGTTTTTGCCTTGGCGCGGGCGGGTACGGCTGATGCGAAAGCCGCTTTAGCATCAATCAGCCGCCAAGGCGGGCCACAAATTGCTGAGTTGGCAAACAGCGCCCTTAGCCAAACTAACAAACCTTAGAAACATTAAACAAGGAGATTGTCATGTCAACAAAAATTCGTTATTTAGGCGGTATCCCTAGCATACTAAAAAGTATGTTATTGATACTGGTACTGGGCTTTAGCGCCCAATCATTAGGCGCAACCATAAGCTGGACGGTTGTCATTACGCCTGCGGGAGGGGGAAAAGTCCCTTGGCAAACCAATATGCCAGCAAAATCAGGTACACTGGTAAAGTCCGGGGTAATTAAATTTGAAAATGGTGCTGCCATCGATCTGACCTTCCAGGCTAATGAAGGCTTTAAGTTGGAGCGTGTCACCAAAAATTTGGATGATTGGACTCCCTATTTGGACGCTAATAAACACTATCAGTTTGGACCAGTATCGAAAGCCCATGTGATCGTCGCAAGCTTTGCCGAAATTAACCCAGAAGCGGCGCTAATATTTGAACCACCCGCCGTCCTGCCTCCCGATGTCGCGCCAATTTTTGATGCGACCGGGCATTACAGCGGCACTTTGCCGGTCGGTAGCCATCGGACTTTTGACGCTTATGCGGCAATGGATGAAAGCGGCAAGATTGATATTTTACCCAATATGAGCACACTACAAGGTTATACTTCTGACCCGTCCAACAAACCGGTCAGTGGTGTGCTTAAAACCATAGACAACAAACCTGACCTTAAAGTGAGTGGCAAACTCCTAGGTACACGTGACGGTGTGGCTGGTGAAGTTGCAGGGACTGGGGCGCTGACCGATATACAGGCAGACCCTTCCGCTGTATTGATGCCTGCCGCTGGTGCCGTGCCCGGTGCCGCTGCCTTAGACCAACCGATGGAGCAAGTGCTGAATGCGGAAGCGGTTGCAGGCTATAAAGTGGTGATCAAAACCAAGCAAACAGGCAAAAAGCTTAGCCTTTCCACCAAAGCCTTACCCGTTGCACTGCCAGTCACCACCAATGTGACGCGGGAATGGTCGGTGAATGTCATGATACAACAACGCCTGGATGCCAAGAAAAAAACCAGGACTTATGCCAGCGCCTTATTAACCCTACCAAATGGCGACCAAATTAGTTTTGCTGAGCGCGTGGTCAAATACTCCCGCAAGGTGGGTTATTCATTAGCGTTTGTGAAGGGTAAAAACTTGTCCACTAATAAAATTGATAAAAAAACCAGTATTACGATTAAGAAAATGCTTTTTTCATGCGTAGTGACCAATTGCACCTTAAATGACGGTGAAATCCAATATAGCTTTTTGGGCCAAAAAGGTAAGGCCAAGTTAATGGATTTTGTCGTACAGCCAACAAGTGCAGTTGAAAACTAGCCTAAAACAGGACACATTACAGGGCAGCTCCCCGTATATTTTATAGGGGGCAGTTGCCCATTATTGGAGAATCGCCATGTTAAAAAAAATCACCCTGATGATGGTCATCATAATTGGCCTATACGGCTGTGCGGCTAAACCGGACGCAAGCCAATCCGCTCAAGCTGCCGAGGCACTGGCAACAGTCTGTGCAAAAGGCGACCTTAGTTTAGGCCAGCCCAATGGTTGTTACCTGATGGGCGGCAGCTTGTCGTTAAAATTTTCAGCCCCAAAAATCCTAAGCGCGTCGATAGCCACGCCACACATGGAATTGTTCGGGGGTAGGGCAGTGTTTGTAGGCCCTTCCGGTATGGCAGATAATTTTGTGCTGATCTTGCCATCTTCTTCCGCGCTCAATCTGCCAGCTGAATTGCGTGGCACGTGGACAATGTCCACCAAGCCAAAGTCTAAAGCTTTTACCGTTGAGTTGGCAGGACTTGCCGATCTCCTGGATACAGGTTTGAACGTCAAAATCACCAAGCGGATATTTAGCGGGACGGTGCTGAGCAATGGCAACATTAAAGGCACTATCAACTTTGCCGCCAATGTCCCTAAAATTGCCAGCTTGTCAATTAGCAGCACTGCCTATACGGGTGTGCCAACGAACGCTGAATCTGCCGCAGCCGCAGCCAACAAAGTGGTGGCGGATCAAGTGTATAACTTGGATCAATTTATAGGGTTGTTACCCCTGCCTATCCAACAGTTATTGCAAGGCGAAGCAGTCCCTGGCAACAACATACCGTAACCATGAACCAGGCCACGCAAAAACTGGGGGCATTACTTATTAGCGTGGGGCTGTATGCTAGCCCTGCGCTGATTGCCCCTGTTTTTGCCGGCTTCCCTAACGGTGTTGCGGCAGGCGACACTAGCCAAACGGCAACCGTGTTATGGGCACGCAGCACAACGCTGGGGGAGTTGCGTTTTGAGGTGGCCATAGAACCGACATTTAACCGACTAGTCGGCAGTTATAGCGCTAATGCGGTTGACAGCCAAATACCCGTCAAGCTCGAACTCACTGGCTTGACCCCAAACACCCCTTATTTTTACCGAATCACTGATGTGGCAGGCGTTTCTGCCACTGGCCAGTTCCGCACGGCGGCCTTGTCTGGCGGTTTTCATGGCTTGCACTTTGGTGTTTCAGGTGATTGGCGGGGCGAACTGCGACCTTATCCAGCCATCCGCAATGTTAAAGGCCAGTCCTTGGATTTTTTTGTCAAATTGGGTGACACGATTTATGCGGATTTTCCATCACCCGCACTCGACAAGCCGCAAGCTGTAAGCTTGTCAGAGTTTCGTGACAAACATGCAGAAGTTTATTCGGAAAGGGCGGGGCTGAATACGTGGGCAGATTTACAAGCCAGCACCTCGGTTTGGGCAACGATAGATGACCACGAGGTCACGGATAATTTCATCGGCTATGCAAAGGCCTCAACTGACGCAAGGTTTGCAGGTGCATCCCCCGAAACCATGATTAACGGATCGGCATTGTATAACCATGGGATACAGGCATTTTTGGACTATAACCCAATACAAGCGCTGGCTTATGACATTACCGGCAGCGACCCACGTGCTGATGGCAAGGTAAAGTTTTACCGTTACCAAACCTATGGCGATGATGCGGCATTGCTACTTTTGGATAGCCGGACATTCCGGGATGCGGGTTTGACAGGGGCAATAAAGCCGCTGTCCCTCAACACCTTGTTAGGCAAACGCCAATTGCAAGACCTAAAAGCGGATTTACTGGATGCCGAAAAACGGGGCATAACCTGGAAATTCATCGCCCTGCCAGAACCCATACAAAACCTAGGCTATGTGGGGGCTGAAGACCGCTACGAAGGCTATGCGGGCGAGCGGGCTGAACTGTTGCAGTTTATAGCCGGACACAACATCAACAATGTGGTGTTCATCACCGCCGATATCCACGGAACGCTGACCAATAACCTCGCTTATCAGGCCATAGCTACCAAGGGTTTAATCCAGCTGGCCACAACGGCCTGGGAAATATCAACGGGTTCTGTGGCCTATTTTGAACCCTTAGGGCCATCATTGCTTGCACTTGCTAACCGCTATAAAATCCCCGGCATCTTATCGCCATCCGCCTTTGCCAAATTAAGCCAAGCCCGACAAGAAGCCTATGTGTTATCACTGGTCAATTTGCTGATGCAAGTGGGTGGTTTTGACAGCATCGGCTTGAAAGGTTCAGCGATTGATGCCAGCTTGCTGTCCGGCAGTTATGCGGCTACCACCACTTACGGGTGGACAGAGTTCCAGATAGATGCGAACAGCCAAGCGCTATTGGTGACAGTGTGGGGGATTAATGCCTACGGTATACCAACAACATTAACAGACCTTAATCAGCTAGCCGCACTCAATCCGCGCATCGTCAGCCAATTTAAAGTCAATGCCAAACGGGCAACTCCAGCAACGGCGCAGCCAGCGGTATTGACCAGCAAAATTAGTGCCTCCAGAAAATCCGCCAACATTAAACAAAAAATCAGCTACCTTGCCCAGTTAAGCAACACAAGCAAAAGCGTGGCCAAAAACGCCGTCATTAATTTTAGCATCATGGAAGGCGCTGCCGATGTCGTCAGCTTTGGCAAAGCCTGTCACCGTTTTGCCAATACCATCAGTTGCAGCCTAGGGAATGTCAAAAAACTGGCAACACGCACTATCACATTAAGCCCACTATCAGCAGGTATGCTAACCATCGGCGTTGACGTAATGACGGCTACTAGCAACGATATAATCCCAAATCGGGTAAGCATCACAACAACGGTAAAAGCAACAAAGTAACCGGAGTGCAAAGGCTTTAGACTTTGCTGTGTCAGGATGGAACTTTGTGCCACACAGCTGGGCACAGCGTTTAATAAGGGCAAGGGTTGTCTAGTTAGCAGCAGACCTGCGAGGTTTTAAAAACCTCGCAGGTCTTTATCCCGTCACTAATGAGACGTTACTGTATATACTGCCTAGGGTTACTGGCAATTTCCCGCGCCGCCAGAAATTGCGCGTAATAATTGCGGGAAGCAAAACCAAATGCAGGGCCATCATAGGTTTTTACAATACGGACAAAATCATGGCCAACTTGTCTTTGCGCCCGTTTCATGCCGCCCACACCGTGGTTGTAAGAAGTAATCGCAGCGGGCCAATCACCCAATTTGCTGTAAGCATAGCGCAAATAGCGGGCTGCGCCGACAGCCGACGCATACGGGTCTAAACACAGATCCACCCGGCCTCCGGGCATAAACGTTTTCGCTGCGCCTTTGGTAAATTGCCACATACCGATGGCACCGGCAGAAGATTTCGCCGACGGTTGAAAAGAAGATTCGACATGCGGGAGATACGCCAAATCTTCCGGCAAGCCAGCCTCGCGGAAGATTTTTCTAAACTTTCCGTCATAGCGGCGGCTGATCTCCAGCCCGTTCATAAACCGCTCACGCGTACCCCGTTGCGAACGCACCCGTTCGGAAGCGCCGTAGGCTACGCTATTCACGTTTCTGCCGCTCCGTTCAAATTTAGCAATCACTTGCCTGTCATTCGCCGTCAATGGCGAATGGAAACGTAACTTGCTTTCCAGCATGAACAGCTGGGCTTTCCAATAATCGCGGCGCTGCTTGACCATTTCCTTTTGTTCGCTAGTCAAGCTTTCAGCGACATAGCCGGACACCACCATCACTTCATAAACCACATCCAGATAGCGGTCGTCGTGTATCGCGACTTGTGAACGGCGCCATTCCGTATATGTTTTACGCCAGAAATCAACCGCCGGCTCCAACTCGCCAGGCTTTTGAAAGGCACCAGACTGCGTTGATGGCCGATAATAGCTTTGCGCAGGCGCTGTCTGATGCAGCGGGGCAGGGCGGTATTCCATAGTTTCATTGAGTGTCGGCGTAGTGCTGCTACAAGCATTCAACACCAATGCAATTGCCAGCAAAAGCCAAATCTGCATAATTAATCGGGTCATTTTGTAAGGGATAAATTCAAGGTTAATCGGTATTGGGGTCGTGTTTACCTAAGCGCACAGCCCCACATTGGTGTAGGCCAGTAGTTATCTCCTCCCCGTTTGAATAGGGGATAGCGGGGGATTTATTCAACAAAATCCCACCTAACAAGCTTTTCCAAAAAGCGGGCTGAATACTGACGGCCAGCGTTTAGTATCCAACGGTTTTAAGGAGGTAAGCGTACAACCTAAGCGCGTTGAAGGCTAGCGTTTATTGTGATAGTTGGTTCAAAAAAGTCAAGGGTAAAAAGTGGCTATAAAGAGAGTCACAAACCGCAACAATCGCGGTGAAGCGGCTTACTTTGTTGACAGTTTCTTCAGGCTCTGTCTAATGTGACAGGCTCACTTGTTGATTGTTTGAAGTAAACTGTTGGTAAAGCTGGGGTGTCCTTTTTTGTCCGCGAAAAGGGCGAGATGCTAAATAACGGGTAAAAAATCTAATTTTGGCAACAACTCCCTTGAATTTATCCTGATTTGAACTAGACTTATAAGGGTTGGAACGGCGATTTTGTTTTGATACTAAGCAAACCTGAATTAACGCTTTTCGTTGTGCGGGCGATATGGCTTCGACGGAAGCTTTCTCAGCTAGCCCTGAAGTCTTGTATTATTTTTGGGTTATGATAAATAATCATATGTAGTTGTATTTTAAGACTATTTATATTTTTAAAATCGTTTAGGCATCAAGTTGGCGTAATGCTTTGCGTCAAAGGGATGTCTAACGAATAGCGTTTATCTGTCGCGCCACTCAAATCGGATCAAAGCGATGAGCTAAATCGCGACAGATAAACCTTGTTGGACTAAACCGCCTTCAATGGGCTACGGGTTTGGGGATTAATACACAGATTCCTGGGTAGTG
>JAPLRR010000111.1 GCA_026399075.1 Methylococcales bacterium | reverse complement strand
TAAAGACGGGCAAAAGTTATCCGCATGTCTGCCCGGCACCGAAATCGCTTGCGAAAATCAAAGACCGTATAACGCAATTGACCGCAAGGGAGCGTACGCCGATACCGTTAGAAACTGTTGTAGGCAGTATGAATGCCAGCCTTCGCGGCTGGACAGGCTACTTTCACTATCGCAATTCCAGTGGTGTCTTGGAAAAGGTGAAGACGCATGCAGAAGAATGTCTGCGCAAACACCTGATGAAGCGGCACAAGGTCAAAGATCGCGGGATCGGCCTCGGTCGATTCCCGAGCCAGCAGCTTTATGCGAAATATGGGCTATACAAGGTTCCGACAAAGGCTGGCTGGAAAACAGCGCATGCCTTGGTGTGAAGAACATCGGAAAGCCGTGTGCGTTAATAGCGCATGCACGGTTTGATGAGGGAGGGCAGGCGATAGCCTGCTCTCTACTCTACCCATTTGTCTTTTTTTGCCTAATTTCTGAATACTTTCACAGTCTCTGGCGCTTATACACCCTACGCGCTTAATTTTGATCCATTAGCGGTGTGGCATTCATATTTAATGGGAAGGTCGGGTTGAGCGTTAGATATGGGTCAGGGGAGCCATCGACTAAAACTTTTGCTTCAGTATTGTCCGCTTGATTAAACCATAGTTTAGCCCAAGTTGAACACTGTTGAGATTCGTCATATTCAACGCCTTGGTAACCGGTAATATTCCAATTGGGCATAAACCCTTGGGCAAACGTCAACGTATAATGTCCGGGTGGTATCGGCAAATAACTGCCCAACCAATGAACCCGATTGTCTGGTGCTTGTACATGTAAAACATCCACTTTGCTAAACAGCTCATCGTTAATTCCAACGCCATCAAGCCCTACGACATCAAAAGGCACTTGTACCGCCCGCTTAGTATCTGTAGGTAACATAACATTATCATTCAAAAAGACTTCTACACCGATAAGCGAGAGGTCAATCGTATAAAAATCCACGTTTCCCCGGCGCCACGAAAATCCTTGCGCAACGCCAATGGTTGTAACTGCATTAACAAGCAAGTCAGTGTCGGTAATGATAGAAGGTTCGTAAACAGTAAATAATCCGTTTACAAAGATGTTAAAACTGGCAATTTTCATATATATTATTAGAACGCATTACGGCAATATAAAGTTGCCCCCACCTTGCCGCCAATCTATCATTGCCCGCCCCAAGCTTGTGGTGTTGAAGCAGGAATGGTGGTTGTTCTGGTGTATGGCTGGCGAGACTGTGAAAGTATTGCCAAAAATCACTAAAACCAGCGGGAACCGACCTGTAAGTTATTGATTCTTGGTAGTCGAAAATCCTATTTTTGCCTAATTTCTGAATACTTTCACAGCCTCTGGCGCTTATACACCCTACGCGCTGGCCCCATTTGTTGCATTTGTTGGACCCCATTTGTTGGTTAAACGCATTGAAGCGACTGAAAGCCAAACCCTACCATCAAAGCCAAGCCAGCGGGTCAGTAGGGTCGTGGCGGCTATCCCGAAGCCCGATGTTGCATACTGTGTTTAACAATGCACGTCTTTGGCGCTGGGGTTTGTTTGTACCATCAGATTTTGTAACGTTTTGAGTCTCTGGGTTCAACCGCCGGATGCGGAAAACCGCATGTCCGGTGGTGTGGGAGGGATAACGGGCGCAATCCCGTTATCTCCACCCGATCCCGGCTTTATCGCGCAGCGTCCGGTGGACTGCTGTGTTAGAAACGGCCAGTGTTACGGCCTTGAAACAACACGAGAACATGCTGCTGAAAAGTTTTCGAGGGACGGTGGATTTGCCAACGTATGACCAGGCGACCAATCGTTCCTGACGTTTCCTCCACGGGAATCATAGAAAACGGTGCCATTTTCAATTTTCGTAACTCGGCGCTCTTGGTTATTCTCGGTTGCGTAGATACCACCGACAACCACATCAGTTTGGGCGATTGGCATATTAGATTCCTTATTGTTAGTATGGGTTAATTTTCGAGAAAGGCGGCTTGAAGTTTTGCTTTATCGTTGCCTTTCGCAGCCGCTTGCTTAAACAGTTCGAGCGCCTTGTTCTTGTCTAGCGGTACACCCTGACCAAGCTTGTACATTTCACCAAGTTGATACTGTGCACAGTCGTCGCCCTGTGACACCAATGGTTGAAAAATCGCAATTGCCTTTGAATAATTTCCTGCGACGTATGCGGCTAGACCGTCTTTGCAGTCTTGAGCATGAACTGCGGTGCTGCAAAACAAAGTGACGCTGAGTACGCCGATAAATCTGCTCATGAGAACTCCTTCGTAGTTTCAAACTATAATTAGACATCCTATTTGACGCAAAACATTACGGCATTTGTTTGTCTAAATGTTTTTTAAAATGTAAAATCATAGCTAAATCATTTACATGCCAGATTTTAGTACAGCCTAAAAATATACAAGACCTATCAAAAAATAAGCCTGCCCCAGCAAGTAAATTGCCCGGTCAATTACTGGGAAAATCCGTTTGAACAGCATCCCACAACATTTCATGTAACCCTTATAAGTCTAGTTCATTTCCAGATAAATTCAAGGAACCACCACCAATTCCCCAAACTATTTACAACTCGCCAATACCGCCTGACTAAACACATTCACGCCGCTTTCCAGTAAAGTGAAGTGTTCTTTTGCCCTGGTAATGCCCGTGTAGACCAGTTCGCGGCTAAGCACGGGGCTTTTGGTTTCGGGTAAGACCAAGGCGACGTGGTTGAATTCTGAGCCTTGGGATTTGTGGACGGTGATGGCGTAGGCGGTTTCTACATCGGGTAGGCGCATGGGTGACACCCAGCGGATTTTAATGTCCGCCAGTGGGTCGTCGGCTGGGAAAGCCACTTTGAGTTTGCCATCAGCGTCTTTTAGGGCGATGCCGATGTCGCCGTTCATCAAGCCGAGGTTGTAATCATTGCGGGTGACCATCACCGGGCGGCCTTCGTACCAAAGCCCGGTGTTTTGTTTGGGGTATAGCCAGCCTTCTATGCGTTGGTTTAAGCCTTCTATGCCCCAGGGGCCACGGCGTAGCGCACACAGGACTTGGAAGCGGTCAAATGCGGCCAGCACGTGTGTTGCCCATTCATGGTGTGGCTCGCCACTGGCGGGGCCTTGTAGGATGAGGTCGCGGTAATGGCCATAGCCTTGGCAGCCTAGGGGATTGCCGTCGGTTGTAGTGCCTGCGTTATGGATGACCAGTTTTTTTAATAAGCTATTGGCGGCATCGGCATTGGGGTTTTCCCTGAGTTTGAAATAGTCGGCGCGGGCTGGGGGGATCAAATCTGGGTAGCGGTCACTGGCATTTAAGAGGGCGAGGGCTGGCGCGACCTTGCCTGCATTGACGTGTTTTGCCAATTGGCCGATGCCGCTGTGTTCATTAAAGCGATGGCTGTGGCGTAACATGATGGTTTGCTGGTTGATTGGCGTCCCTGGTGTGCTGCTAGGCTGCGGTGTTTCTTGGGCATAGCGGCTGATCCAAGCGCGGGTTTCGGTATCGTAGGCGCTGTGTTCTGCACCCTGGCATAAATCGCCCATGACTGAGCCTGCTTCGACGGAGGCCAATTGGTCTTTGTCGCCCAATAAGATCAGTTGGGCCTGGGGCGGGAGTGCGTCCAGCAGGCTTGCCATCATTTCCAAATCGATCATTGACGCTTCATCAATGATCACTATGTCCGCCACCAGCGGGTTATGCTGATGGTGGACAAATTCGCGGGTGCCGTGGCGGCTACCCAGCAAGCGGTGTAGTGTGCCGGCTTTTTTGGGGATGGCTTGTTTGATGTCGTCGGGAATGGCCAGTTTGTCCAGTGCCTTGGCGATGGATTCACTGACCCTGGCGGCGGCTTTTCCGGTGGGTGCTGCCAATAAGATGGTCGGGGTTTTGCTGGCTGTGGATTCGTGTTGCGCCAGTTTTACCAATAAAGCCAGCAGTTTGGTCAAGGTGGTGGTTTTACCGGTGCCGGGGCCGCCGGTAATGATCGTAAACCGGGAGCGTAAAGCCAGCGCACAGGCGATTTTTTGCCAATCCGGCGATTCCAGGCTGCTAGGGAAAAAGGCCTGTAATTGGGCGGGCAAGTCGTCTGGCAACTGCGCGCGTGATGGCGGCAAAAGTTGTTGGATACGGTTAGTGACGGTTTGTTGGTAATGCCAGTAACGCCTTAAATACAGGCGCTGGCCGTCTAAAACCAGCGGTGTGTTGCCTGCCCCAGCCGATACCAGCGGCGATAGGTTTAGCGCGGTTTGCCAGTGTGCCAGGCTGTAGGGTTTTAGGGCTGACAATTCGGCTTGGGCTGGCCCATAGTCGGCTTGCCAAGTTTCATCTTGGGGGATGGCTAAGGTGATGCCCGCTTCGTGGCTGAGTTTTTCCAAATCCAAATACACTTCGCCCCTATCCAGTTGATGGCTGACCAAGGCACTAGCCCACAAGACCGCGTCGCTGGCGTTAGCATCTTGGTCGAGCAAAAAGCGGACGAAGGCGCGGTTCAACTGGCTTAGCCAGCCTTTGGCTATCCATTGGTCGATTTTTTCCAGCACGCTTAAGCCCGGTGTCATAGTGGTTCCCCTGCGCTAAATAAGTCATCCAGCCCTGTTATCAATGCCTTGGGCGGTTTGTTGAATACCCGCCCGCCTGTGGCGCTGTTCACTCCGCGTAAAAATAAATAGAGGCCGCCGCCTATGTGGCTGTCGTAATCATAGTGTTCACCTAGGCGGACTTTTAACAAGCGGTGCAAAGCCAATAAGTACAAGGCGTATTGCAGGTCATAGCGTTTTGCCAGCATGGCTTTTTCCAGAGCTTCTGGGCTGTAAGCGGTATCGTCATCGCCTAGGCTGTTGAATTTGTAATCTACGACGTAATATTTTTGGTTATGGACAAACACCAAATCGATGAAGCCTTTCAACAAACCGTTGATTTGTTTGGGCACTAAACGCGGCCTTGCTTGCCCGGCGAAGGTATGTTTGGTGACTAGGCGGTCTACTGCCAGCACATCGACTTTATCAGCGCCCACCAAAAACTCCATTTCTGCCTGATAGCTGCCTACAGTGAGCTGCGCCAAGCTGAGACTAGCCCCATCCAGCAAGGGCATGGCCAACCAATCGGCCAATGCTGCGGCGATAATGCCGTGCTGGTATTGCCATTCGTTGGGGTTGAAGCGCTTTTGGATTAACTCCAGTTGTAAGGTTGGATTGGCATGGACTGACGAAAAGCTGCTGCGTGCGCATTGCTCCAGCAAGTCATGCACCAAAACGCCGGGGCCTGAGCCCCTTGCTAAGCTGTGGATGCCAATTAATGGCTGTGCAGAAGGCGGCAGGCTGAGTTCTGCCTCATCATTTTGCTTATCATCTTGGGCAGTTTCCAGTTCTTGCGGCAGCTGCGGCGGGGTTTCTGTAATCCATTGCGATTCTTCAATTTGCAAAGCGCTATAACTAGCCACCCACCAATTATTGGTGATTTTGGTGCTCATCACCAGTGCGCCATCGGCTTGGTCGCTGGTTTGTGGCGGTTGGTAATGGCTAGGGCTAATGGCGGGTAAGGGGCTAAGGGCAATGGCATCGCAATCGCCTTTAAGTTGTGCCAGTAATGGGGGCAATGCGTTGGTGGGCATGCCCGCTTGCCAACCCAGCAGTGAACCCATGGCGGATTTTTCCAGTTGGCAGTAAGTGGTGTTGCCCGATTTGACCGCGGCCAAGCCTAAGTAACAGGCATAACGCGCCCTGGTCATGGCGACATACAGTAGCCGCAAATCTTCTTGTAGCCGTTCTTCATCGCTTAAAGCCCTGGCGGCTTCGGACTTGGTCAAATCAATTTGCAAGTCCCGATGACTATCGTGATAGCGGTAGTGTTTGTTAAATCGGCTGTTGATTTCCCGAAAGCTACAAATGAATGGCAGGAACACCACTGGGTATTCCAAACCTTTGGATTTGTGGATGGTGATGATTTTGATCAAGTTGGCATCGCTTTCCAAGCGGATGATGGCTTCGTCACCGGAGGGGTTGCCTTCGGCTTCAATGGCCTCGGCCAGATACCGGATTAAGGCTTGCTCGCCTTCCAACTGGCCGCTGGCCCGTTGCAGCAATTCGGCCAGATGCAATAAGTTGGTGATGCAGCGTTCGCCTTCACTGGTTTCGGTGCTGCGGGTATGCAAGTCGTAATCGCCCATCATTTGCCGTAGGGTGGGCAAAATGCCATCTTGTAGCCAGCGTTGCTGATAACCCAAAAAGCGTTCCAGTTGCTGTTCCCAAGCAGGCTCGTCCAAAGCCAGCTGCAACAGCCTTTGGTAAGTCCAACCTATCGTTGCAGAACCTAAAGCCGCCCGCACTTTGCGCTCATTGCGGGGTTCGGCGAGTGCGTTTAACCAGAGCAATAAGTCGGCAGCTTCGCGGGTGGCAAAAATGGAATCGCGCTCAGACAAATAAACGCTACGCAACTGCCGTTTGGCCAAGGCATTACGCAGCACTTTGGCTTCTGTGCCACTGCGCACTAACAGGGCAATATCCGACGGTTGCAAAGGTTTTAGGCTGGTTTGAGACTTAAATCCAGTTGCACCCTGATTGGCTAAATTCAATAAACGGACGATTTCACTCGCAGCCACTTCGGCCATGGTTTTGCGGTATTCGGGCATCCCCATCGGTTTGTCATCATCTGTTTGCCCTAACCATAGTGATAAGGCTGGGGCTGCTTGGCCATCGATGACCCATTCCTTATCACGGCCTTTTGCTTGCACCGCAATAAACGGCAAGGGGTTGTCGGTGCCGGATCGGTAACGGAAAGCGCCTTGGGCTTGTTGGTCGGCGTGTTCAAACAGCTGGTTGACGGCGGTCACCAAGGCGGTGGTGGAGCGGAAGTTAGTGCCTAAGGTGTAATGCCGTCCGCTAGTGTCCTGATGTGCTTTTAAGTAAGTATAAATATCCGCACCGCGAAACGAATAAATGGCTTGTTTGGGGTCGCCTATCATAAAACAGCCGGATTCATTATCGTTCGCTAGGGCTGGGTATAAGGTGGAAAAAATCCGATATTGAACCGGATCAGTGTCTTGAAATTCGTCTATCAGGGCAATTGGATATTGCTGCCGGATTACGCTGGTCAGGCGTGGGCCGTTGTCGCCTTGTAGCGCATGGTCAAGACGGGTCAGCATATCGTCGAAAGTCATGCGGGCGGCACGGTGTTTTTCTTGGTCGTAGCGGTTTCTTATCCAATGTACAGCGTGTTTGACCAACTCGATTTTTAAGCGCGGCAGTCTTGCCAGTTGTTCAGGTAATTGGCTGATGGCCTCAAAAGCTGGATGCTCAGGCGGCGTTTGTCCAGGATTGGCCAGCGCCAATAGTCCGCTAGGGCTTAGGCTGGTAAAGCCGGTGCCTATATCCAGCGTTTCTTGTAGCGGGTTTAAAGCCCACGTTTCGATTTTATCAAACCAATTTTGCAAATAATTGGATTTGTAGTTTTTGGCAGGCAGCACTTTGTTTTTTATCGCCGTTGCCAATAAGGGTTTAATTTCTTGCAGCCAGTCTTTCCACGGTTGTTTTAAGTGCTGGAGTTGTTCGGACTTGAGTTTATTCACCGCTGTTATGAGTTGGTTGATGTCTTGGCCTGCGGCGATACTTTCAGCAACTGGGTTGGCGGTGTCCAATAATGGCCTAATCTCATTGAGCAAGTCGGCAGGTTGTTGAAAGGCTTCATAGAGCTTGGCAAAATTAGCGTCTGTGCTGGCGACAGCATAATAAAAGCACCGCCAATAATCCCTGACCACTTCGTTCATCAGTTCGGTGTCATCGGTTTTGACTTCCTGATGGAACAGGCTGCCGCTGTCAAAAGCGTGTTGTTGCAGCATACGGTTACACCAACTATGGATGGTGTAGACCGCCGACTCGTCCATCCAGTTGGCGGCCAGTTCCAAACGTCTGGCACAGGCAGGCCATAGGGCAGGGTCGTAGTGGTCGCGGATGGCCGCCAAAAAAGCATCACTGTCCACGGCCAGACCGCGAAAAAATCGGGCGGCTTGGGTCAAACGGGTGCGTATCCGTTCGCGCAATTCTTTAGTGGCCGCTTCGGTAAACGTCACCACCAAAATATCCGGCGGCAATAGCTCACGCCCTAACTGCGGATTTTCGGGATGGTGGCCTAGGATAAGGCGCACATACAGCGCCGCTATGGTGTAGGTTTTGCCCGTGCCAGCGCTGGCTTCAATCAGTCGGCTGCCGGACAGCGGGAAAGTTAGCGGATTTAAGGCGATGGCAGGGTTCATGCTGGCACCGCCATAGGCAGGTCGTATAGCTGGATATGCTCGATCACAGGTTGATAGAGCTTGTCCGCCCAATACGCTAAATCTTGACCATCTGAAGTTTCCGTTAAACTGGCAAAGCTTGGGAAAAACCGGGTCAAATAGGCATCGTAATCCACTTCGCCCGCATTCCAGTCATCCCCTTCGTATCTGGCCTGGGCCTTATCCTCGTTGGCCAGCCATGCGAATGCTGTTTTACAGGCCACGGGTAATAAGCTGCGGATGCCTTGATGGTAGGCATCTACTAAGGTTTCCAAATAACTAGCAGCCTCGTTTTGCCCAATAACTGGGATTGTAATCACGCAATCGGATGCAATGACTAGCGTTTGCACGGGCAAATTATCCGCACAAGCGGCCAGATGCTGCACCCAATGCAATAACAGATTGGGGTATTTTATGGATTTGTCAGCATTCAGCAAGGTTTGGGCGCTTAAGTAAACTAAGCCCTTATCCTGTTGGTTGGCGCTAAGCCGAAGCTTGCTTAAATCGCCAACCACCCATGCCGTTGCGCCAGTCGGCAAGTTAAAATGTAGCGATTGTAAGACATGGGCTTCAAGTTCAGTCGGCCAGTCGGGCAATATTTCCAGATAGCGCTGCCAAGCTGAATGGACGGGTTCGGCCAGCTGGTCAAAAGCGGCTTTGGCAAAGCCACCCAAAGGCAGTTGGCCTTTTTGGGCCAAGGCGGTTTGTTGGTGTGAAAAGTATGCTGTTAAGTCATCGGGGCTTTCGCTGTTCAGGTTTTGCAACAAGGCATCCGATAAGAGGTAAGATTGCAGCGGTTTAAAGGTAAAGGGCTCATTATCTTCACTGGTGACGGTTTCTTCATCAAAGCCAAATTTAAGGCTTTGGTTGCAAAAAGTTTTTACCGGGGCTTTTAAGAAACGGGCTAGGGTTTCCAAAGATAGCGTCAGCGTTTGTTCTTCTTGCATAACCGTTTCTAAGCCAGCTGCCAAGCTGTCTGTGGGCGTTGCAAACCATTCTTGGGCATAGGTAAAAAAGCGGGGGTCACGGTTTTGCATGATGTAGGCCGCGCTAAAGGGTTGCAAGGGATGTTCCAAGGTAATTGCCCCCAATAAGTCTTTTTGTCCGGCAAATGCCCAGCCCAAAGCCAATACATCGCGTAACTGGCCGACCAGCACCGACGGCGGTTGCGGGCTATTGTCGCGGACACTGCGCCCAACCCAGCTAATATAGAGTTGCTGGCGGGCTGATAATAAGGCTTCGAGGAACAGATACTGGTCATCTTGCCGTCGCGAGCGGTCGCCAGGGCGGTAAAGTCCGCGCAGCCCCATCAGGTCAAAACTTTGTGCTTGTTGGTTACGTGGATAATCGCCGTCGTTCATGCCCAATAGGCAAATTTGCCGGAAGGGGATGGCGCGCATCGGCATCAAGGTACAAAAATTGACCCGCCCCCCTAAAAACCGTTGGTGTAATGAGGGTTCATCAACTGCCGTCAGCCACGCATCGCGCACTACATTGACCGGCATCAGGTCGGTGTCCGCCAACTGGGCCAGTTCACAATCGCCTAACCACTGTGCCAAGGCAGTAGTCAGGGTTGCCAGGGTTTTTTGTTCTTCTTCCGTACTGGCAATAAAGAAATCCGCCAGCAGCGCCAATAAGGTGTCTTGCCAGTCTACCGGGTTGTGACTGCTTCCCAGCAAGCTGGCGTATTTTTCCAACGATTCCAACAGCAATGACAAACTGCCGACCCAGCGGGCATCCAAACCGCCAATTTCAGTATACGGCTCTATGCCATTAAACGCCCCGCCAGCACCGACGGCATAGCCCAATAACATCCTCCGCAAGCCGAATTGCCAGGTGTTGGCCTCCAGATCGGCAGGCATGGTGACAAATTGCGTACGTTGCCCAGCGTTTAAACCCCAGCGGATACCTGCTTCCTCAATCCATTGGTGCAGTTTTGGGATGGCGCTGAGCTCAATGTCAAAACGCGCCCTTAATGCGGGCACTTCCAACAAACCCAACAATTCACTGACGTTAAAACGGGACTCAGGTAAATTAAGCAATGCCTCAACCGCCACTAACAAGGGGTTTTGCCCGCGTTGTTGTTGGTCAGCCAAACTATAAGGGATATAGCGGGGATCACCGCTTTGGGCTAAGCCAAACACCGCCCGGATGTGCGGGGCATAACTGTTGATGTCAGGCACCATGACAATCACATCACGCGGGTAGAGGGGATCACCCGCTTGTTTTGCGGTGGCAAACCGCGCCAATAATTGGTCATGGAGGATTTCAACCTCACGTTGCGGGCTATGGGCTATGTGGAACACCAATGACGCATCGGGGTAGGGCAGTAGTTCAGGTTCTTCAGGCAAAGGCTCCAAATCGAGTATGGCTTGTTGCAGGCTTTGCAATAGGCTGCGTTGCCCAGGTTCGCCGTAATCTTTGAACAAATCAATTTTATTGTCTGGCCAATGCCAGTTTTGATAAGTGTTGGTTTCATCAAACTGATCCAACAAGCGGATATAATCACGGCCTTGCTTACCCCAAGCGGCGAGTAAAGGCTGGGCATGGAGATGCAGCTCGTCGGCAGTCAATGCGGAGGTCATCCCAGTTTTATAGCCTTGCCGTCGCCGTTCGGCTTTCAGCAGTTCTTTATCTTCAATGATGTCAGCCCAATAATGTTGGCAAGGGTTATGGATAAACAACACGATTTGGCAGAACTTCCCTAGCTTGGCCAGCACTTCCAGTGATTGCTGTGGCAAGGAAGACAGGCCAAACAAAATTATCCGCCGGGGCAGGCTACTGGGACGTTGGGCTAAGGTGTCGATGTGTGCCATAAATTGGCTATGCACCGATGCCCGGCTGGCGAATAAAGTGGCCTCTTCGCCCAGATCCGCCTGCACCGCCCGCCATAATAAGGCTTGCCAGCGCTGACCTTCCGGCAGCGGTAGCGGTTGGCCGTGGGCATCACGAAGGTTGTCCTTGCCGATCGCCCAATCGGCTATCCAATCTGAACGGTAAACCTGGTACTGGTCAAACAGGTCAGCGAGTTGTTCAGCCAGCTGGAAGCGCTTGCGGCTATGGGCGTCATCTGCCAAAAAACTCGCCAAAGTTTCAAATCCAGGCGAGGCGATTAAGGCGGGCAACAACCGATATAGCCGCCAAACCAGCGGTGCTTTGGCCAATAATTGGTGGGTGGGGATTTGTCCACCCAGCACCGCCCGATACACACTCCAGATGAACAGCGAAGGCAATTGGATTTGTAGTGCCGCTGCAATGCCCAATGCTGAATTTTTAGCCAAATTTTGTTTCAACCATTGCCCCATGCCGTTACTTTGCACCAAAAAAACATCGTTTTCCAAGGGCGCCAGCGGGTGTTGCCGTAACCAAAATTCAACCACATCTTGGAGTTGTTCCAGTTGGTTGGAATGGATGACGGCAATGCCGCACTCAAGCGGGTTGGTTTGGGGGGTATCGGTCATCGTAGGTTTTCCTAAGGGTTAGCGTGCCCCAGCCGGCCATTGCTTGGGGGAGAGTTGGATGGTTTTTTGGGGTTGGCGATGATTATTCATGATTAACCCCGGTAAAATGCAGTGTTTGGATTTTGCAGTCCACAATAGAATATCTGATACACTAACGCACAACAAAAAATCAGCTAAAATGTACGGTATACCCGTGCTTATTTGAACCAAGCAGCTTATTTATTTTCCAAGTTCTGTATTAGAAACCTAACTCCCCTGATGAAAATAACCCTTTATAGTAAGGTAAATCCATGAAATTAAAAAAAATGATTACGAAACACCGTTTGAATGCAATTGTTATCGGTTTTTTGGTCTCCAGTGCGCCATTGATGGCGGCAAACTATAATGCCTTGGATCACCAGCAAGACAATTTTTCTACGCTGGACCAGCCGCATGAATCACAAGTCCCTGGTTCGGTTATCCAATCTTTCCAACAAGCAGAGCAGCTCCATAGAAAGTCGAGTTACATTGAGGTGGTCAATCTTCTAAAAGAGAATAAGCTTAAAGAAGCTGAAGCTAAAGTTTCCGACTTATTAAAAAAGAACCCCAATGAAGCGGAGTTTTATAATTTAAAAGCCCTCATAGACGCACTTAACAAAGATGTGCCGGCAGCCGAACAAAGCTATGGAAAGGCCTTAAAGTTGGATCCGAGTAATTTATTGTCCCATCTGGGCTTGGCAAAGCTGGCGTTGGACAACAGGCAGCTTGACAAAGCGAAAGACTATGCCAATAAGGCAGTGGCCATTAATGGCAAAGCCATCAATGCCTACTTACTATTGGCAGATATTTCCTTTTTGCAAAAAGACTACGCAGCAGTGGAAAAGGCATTGCTGACAGCGCACGAAAAAGTGAAGGGGGAGCTTGCCCCAGAAATTGAGATTATCAAAAGCTTGGCAAAGTTTTACGGCACCCAGAAACAAGAGGATAAAGTCTTGGGCTTAGCGGAAGACTTGGATAAACGTTATCCCAATACTAGCGTCGTGCTTAGCCTTTTAGCCCAAGCCCAGATTATCAACTATAAAAAACCTTTGGCTGAAGCAACCCTGCAAAAGTTGCTTAAACTGGACAAGAATGATTTGCCCAGCCAATTATTGCTGGCCAAATTGTTGATGGAACATCCCGAAAAAGAGAAAGAGACACTCGCCTTGTTAGATGCGGCGGTGCAAATCAAACCCGATATCCCAGATGCCTTAGTCCTTAAAGCGGCCTATTTGGTGAAGCTTAAGCGCATTCAGGATGCCTTGGCCTTGGCCAATAAAATAGACCAGCAATTTCCAAAGTTGGTGATAGGCAAGTTGTTGAAAGGGGATGCCTATTTGGCTGATAAGCAATTGGATAAAGCCACTGAAATGTACCAATTGGCTTATAAATTACAACCGAATGACAAGGTGTTATTGACGCTGGCTGATTTGCTTAGCGCACAGAAAAAAAATGCTGAAGCCATTAAGCTGCTTGAGGACGCTTTAGCAAAAAATCCAAAAAATTTGGGGCTTCATTTTAAACTTGGGACGCTTTATCAACAGCAAAATGACAATGAAAAAGCCCAAGCCCACTATGTCAAAATGCTGGAAATTCAGCCAGAAAACGTAATTGCCTTAAACAACTTGGCATTTTTGTATTCCTTAACAAAAGACCCTAGGGCGATAGAGTTGGCAAAAAAAGCTTACACGATTGCCCCTAGTTCAGGCGCAATTGCGGACACTTATGGTTATATCTTAATTAATCAAGGCCAAGCCAAAGAAGGCCTACCCATACTTGAAAAAGCAGCTGCTTTGGCACCAAAATCAAATGAGATAAAAGTACATTTGGCTGAAGCGTATGTTGCCAACGGCGATACAGCTAAAGCCCTTGAAATACTTGAACCGCTAAGCAAAGTGGAGCAGGATTTTCCGGAAAAGAAAACCGCCATTAGTTTGCTGGAGAAGTTAAAAGCGCATTAAACCCTCTCTTAAGCGAACTTGACAAGCGCTACGCAACATCATCAACAATTGAATGCCACCCAATCCGTCCTTGGAAAAGGGTGGCAATCTTCAAAGCACTAAGCTAAGCATTAAGCTGCCTCACTTCCCACAATTAACCAATTTTCCCCGTATAACTGGTGCAACAACCAGACATGGGTGGTTGTTTTAAACCTATTTTAGGTTTTTGGTGGTGCTTAACCACGATCATCGCCGCGCTTTGCACCGTTAATCATGAACTTACACCCGCCAATCCTGATGGCATATAAGCTGCTATAGTTTGAATAACTAGCATTATTGCAACTTATCCATGAGGGTGTGTATGAACGGGATTTCCCAGTCTTTAGTACCAAAAACCGGTTTGGCCGGCTTAAGGGAAAACTGGCGCAGTGACTTGCTGTCTGGTTTTCTGGTGTTTCTCATTGCCTTGCCATTGTGTTTGGGCATTTCGATGGCCTCTGGGTTTCCGCCTTCTGCGGGGATCATCACCGCTATTATCGGAGGCGTGCTGGTTTCGCGGATTAGCGGATCTTTTATCACCATCAATGGCCCTGCTGCCGGTTTGATCGTGGTGGTTTTGGATGCCGTGCAAAGTTTGGGCGAAGGCGATGCCATGGCGGGTTACCGCTATACGCTGGCCGCAATTGTCGTGGCGAGTATATTGCAGATTTTCATGGGTGTATTTAAGGCGGGCCGCTTGAGCTCATTTTTCCCAGCTTCTGTCATCCATGGCATGTTGGCGGCCATAGGCATTATTATCATGGCCAAACAAATCCATGTGGTGTTGGGCACGTCACCTGAAAAAGGCAGCAGCCTGTTTTCAACGATAGCCCAAATTCCCCACAGCATTATGAACCTTAATCCAGACATTGCGGTTATTGGCTTGACGGGCCTGTTGATTTTGGTGATTTGGACGATGGTGAAAAACCCCATTCTCAAAATGATCCCCGCCCCCTTGATCGTCGTGTTGGTGGGTATCGCCTTGGCCAGATTCTTTGATCTGGAACATGAGCACATGTATTTGTTTTTGCCCGATGCACATTTTTTACCGCATCATGAAGCAACAGTAGGGCCTAAGTTTTTAGTGGCCATTTCTGAAAACTTTATGTCCAGCTTTTATTTTCCCGATTTTTCCAAAGTGACGACACTGGAATTTTGGGAAGCGGTGGTGACCATTAGCCTAGTGGGCAGCTTGGAAAGTTTGCTGAGCGCCATGGCGGTAGACAAATTGGACCCTTACAAACGCCATTCCAATCTTGATAAAGACCTGACCGCCGTCGGCGTGGGCAACTTGCTTGCGGGGTTGGTGGGTGGTTTGCCGATGATTGCTGAAATTGTGCGTAGTTCTGCCAACGTCAATAACGGGGCTAAAACCAGTTGGGCCAACTTTTTCCATGGGGCATTGTTACTATTGTTTGTGGTGTTGTTCCCGCGCCTGATCCATAGCATCCCCTTGGCAGCCTTGGCGGCTTTGTTGGTTTTTACGGGCTTTCGATTGGCTTCCCCACAAGCCTTTGCCAAAGTTATGGGTATAGGCAAAGAACAGCTGTTTATGTTCGTGGTCACTATTATTGGTGTGTTGGCTACAGATTTGTTGGTGGGGGTTGTGATTGGCATCATGACTAAATTCGCCATCCACATGCTGCGCGGTGTTAGGCTGAACAACCTGTTTAAAATCCATTTTGTCATGGAAGACATTAATGACCAGACTGTTTTGGTAAAAATTGTTGGCGCGGCCATATTTTCCAATTTCATTGCCTTAAAAAATGCCTTGGCCCAGGTTGCACCGAATAAAAAAGTCATTTTTCAGTTGAATAACGCTTATTTGATAGACCATACCGTCATGGAGTTTTTGCATGGTTTTGAGCATGACTATATTGCAAAAGGCGGTGAATGCCAATTTATTGGTATGGACGTGCATGATACTTATTCAGAACACCCCTTGGCGGTGCGCAGGATGAAACCGAACAATATGAGCCGTAGGAAAACCGACCATCATGGCTTGTAAGAGATAAGCACACCAACATTAAGGGTATATGTCACAATAGTGTCGCCATAACCAACATTTGTTAAAGGGCTGGGATGATTGAAACCTTACTGATTATTGAAGATGAAAAGCTGCTGGGGACTGAGCTGTCCCGCCATTACCGCCAATCCGGTTGGGAGGTGGTGTTGGCCAACTCTTTGGAAAAGGCGGGTAGCTTATTGGTAAAACAAGGCTTGGAACCCTTGTTGATCTTGTCTGATATGAATTTGCCTGACGGCAATGCCTTGGATTTTATGGAAGCCCACAAAAAAATTGCCAGTTATGCCGAGTGGGTTTTCTTGACGGGCTATGGCAGTGTGCCGGATTCAGTGCGGGCATTGCGTTTGGGGGCTTATGACTTTTTGGAAAAACCTTGTGATTTGGATAGGCTGGATTTGATCGTCACCAGCGCTGCCCGTAGTGCGGCAATCCAGCGCCGGGTGATTGAACAAACCAAACTCAGGCATCGGCGTTATACGCCGGATGCCTATGTTGGCAACAGCGGGCAAGCGCGGCAAGTCAGGGAGCTGTTGACACGGCTTACCCAAGTGCCTTTTTCTGCCTTGATTATCGGTGGGGAAACCGGCACAGGCAAGGGTCTGGCTGCTCGGATATTGCATTATGGCGGGCCCCGTGCCCAGCAACCGATGATAGAAGTCAATTGTGCCGCCTTGCCTAGGGAGTTGTTGGAATCGGAATTGTTTGGCCATGAGCCGGGTGCTTTTACTGGGGCCTCAGGCCGGCATCGGGGCTTGTTGGAGCAAGCCGATGGTGGCACCTTGTTTATGGATGAAATTGGCGAGATGCCATTGGATCTCCAGGCCAAACTGCTTAAAGCGATTGAAGACCATAAGGTGCGGCGTTTAGGCGGCGAAAAAGAAATTAATGTTGATGTGCAAATTGTCGCCGCCAGCAACCGTGATTTGGAAAAGATGGCCCAGGATGGGGGGTTCCGTGCGGATTTGTACCATCGCTTGAGCGTTTTTCGGGTGATCTTGCCGCCGTTACGCAAAGCGGTTGAGGATTTGGATGAGTTGGTGCCTTTGTTTGTGGCTGAATACAATGCCAAGGCCGGAAGGCAGGTGACGGAGATTCCTGAGGCGGTTTGGCAGAAATTGAAAAGCCACCAATGGCCCGGCAATGTCCGTGAATTGCGTAATGTGATAGAGCGCTGTGTGTTGTTTGCGGAGGGTTCAACCTTTCCGGGTACGTGGCTGCAACTGTCTGGCCAAGAACCTAAGCCTTGCCAAGACAATCAAGGCGCTGAAAACACCCTTAGCTTGCCTTTGGATGGCAGCATGGCCTTGGATGATATGGACAAATATATCATTAAGACAGCCTTGGAGCGGGCGGACAATAATCTCACGGCGGCAGCGCGGGCGCTAGGCGCAACCCGTGAGACACTGCGGTATCGGGTGCGCAAATACAATTTACAAACGGTTGATTAAACCGACACCGGGCGGGGCAAAAAGCCGCATTATGCCCCTTCTCCCTCAGGGAGAAGGTTGGGATGAGGGGGTTTAATCACTTGATTTAATACCCCTCATCCCAGCCCTCTCCCAGAGGGAGAGGGTGATAATGCACACTATTCCTTAACACATCCCCTAAAACGAGGGCTCTATGAATAAACCACCGTTGCTGACGCTACCCCAAATCGGTTTGGCAGGCTTAAAAGAACATTGGCGTAGCGATTTGCTATCAGGCTTTTTGGTATTTTTGGTTGCCTTACCCTTGTGCTTGGGTATCGCCATAGCGTCAGGCGTGCCGCCCTCGGCAGGCATTATCACCGCCATTATTGGTGGCTTATTGGTGTCGCGTGTCAGTGGCTCTTATTTGACCATTAACGGCCCTGCGGCTGGCTTGATCGTCGTGGTGCTGGCGGCAGTGCAAAACTTGGGTGAGGGCGATGCCATGGCCGGCTACCGTTACACCTTGGCGGCGATTGTGGTGGCCAGTGTTTTGCAGGTGATTTTTGGAAAATTACGCTGGGGCCAACTGGGCTCCTTTTTTCCAAGTTCGGTCGTGCATGGGATGCTTGCAGCAATCGGCATTATCATCATCGCCACCCAGTTCCACGTCATGTTGGGGGTCACACCCGAACCCGGCCCCGTATTTTCACTGATCGCCCAGTTGCCTAACAGTTTGCTGGAGATGAAGCTGGACATTGCCATCATCAGTTTTTTAGGGCTGCTGATAGTGGTTGTTTGGCCATTAATCCAAAGCAAAATTCCTGCCCCGGTTATCGTGGTGCTGGTGGGGATGGTGTTTGCTTGGCATTTTGATTTGGCCAGCAGTGGCGCGAACTATTTGGTTGCCATACCGGATAATTTCTTTGGCAGTTTTTATTTTCCCGATTTTTCCAAAATAAGCACCTTGGCTTTTTGGGAAGCGGTGCTGGCGCTAAGTTTAGTGGGCAGTATTGAAACGATTCTGGTGGCAACCGCTGTTGATAAATTAGACTCTTATAAACGTAAATCTGATTTAGACCGCGATTTGACAGCCATCGGTTTGGGCAATTTAGTGGCCGGGTTTTTGGGTGGTTTGCCCATGATTGCTGAAATTGTCCGTAGCTCTGCCAATATCGACAACGGCGCAAAAACAGGCTGGGCGAATTTTTTCCATGGCTTGATTATGCTGGTGTTTGTGGTCTTGTTTACGGGCTTTATCCAGCGCATCCCTTTGGCCTCCTTGGCGGCATTGCTGGTTTATATCGGCTACCGTTTATGTTCACCAGCCACCTTCCATCGGGTATTGGAAGTAGGCAAAGACCAATTGATTTTATTTGTGGTGACGATTGTCGGGGTGTTGGCGACCAACTTACTGATGGGGGTTGCTTTGGGCATGTTGCTAAAACTGGCGATAACCCTGGCGCGGGGCGTGTGGGTCAGTAATTTGTTCAAGATTCATTTCACCATAGTGCATTCAGACCCCAACAGCTACACAGTCAACGTGGTGGGCTCAGCCCTTTTTTCTAATTTCTTGCCTTTAAAAAAGGCATTGGCCCAATTGGAAGCGGGTAAAACCCTCACTTTTGATTTTTCAAACAGTTATTTGATAGACCATACCGTCATGGAATTTATCCATGATTTCCAGCAAAACTATGAGGCTGAAGGCGGACGTTGCCAGACAGTCGGCACGGCGTTGAGCACTTTTTCAGACCATGCTTTAGCGGCACGGCTGATGACGGTGGATGACAGGAAATAAGCCATCTTCCCTTAGGCGGGGTAGGCCCACAACAATTTTTAAGCAGGGATTAAAGTATGGAAACGTCACATAAGCAAAACCTAAGACTATTTTTGTCTTTTTTGGTGGTCAGCAACACCTTGCTGTTTTTAGTCTTGGCTTATTTCCACCTATTAAGCACTGACCCAAAATCAGCGGTCTTTATCGATTTTTGGGGGCGGTTTACGGTTTATTCCTTATGGTTTATCGGCTTTGCCCTGTATTTGAAATATGTGGCTAAGCATGTGGTATTTAGGGCGGTGGTGCTAATCATGATCGCCATTAACATCCCCTTGTTTTTGTTGTTGGCTTATTTTGACCAAATCAGCAACACCCCGGACATGATCGTGTTTGTTGATTTTTGGGGGCGCATCACAGTTTATTCCTTGTGGTTTATTTGTTATGAGGCTTACCGCAAGTATTTGGGCGCTGAAGCGACAGAAACATTTCCCGCCTAGCTAGTTTTTACCTTATCCGAAAGAGAGGCTTTCATGATCCTTTTATCAGCTTATAGTGCAGTCCTGCTAAGCTTTGCTTCTGGCTTGTTGGCCTTGCTGATGAATCAGCGGCTGATGCTGTTAGCTATTAGCCAGGCCGCATTTAAAAAATTCAATTCTGGCGGCGGGCGTTTTCAAACGTGGCTGACTGGTCAGCTCGGGGAACAGCAATTTCCGGTATTTCTTAAACAGGCCGTGTTCGCCTTATTGGGGCTATCGGGGCTTTTTGCCGTCATTGCAGGCTTAGCAGTTTTGCTCAGCAAAGGGGTGATTACCGACCAAATCCCTTTAGGCTTACCGTGGCTGCCATGGCATATCCGGTTTGATGGCTTGTCGGGATTTTTCTATTTGATCATTGGCATAGCGGTTTGCGCAGTCAGCCTGTATGGGCCGGGCTATGTCAGCAGCTACCAAGAAAACCAACATCCGTTTGCCGCGCTGGGTTTGTTCACAGGCTTGTTTGTGGCAGGTATGTTGTTGGTGTTGCTGGCGGATGATGCCTTCATGTTTATGATCGCTTGGGAAATGATGTCGGTTGCCAGTTACTTTTTGGTGGCATTCCAGCATGAAAACCCTGCCAACCGCCGCGCCGCATTTTTGTACTTATTAATGGCAGAAGTCGGGGCCTTGGCGATCATCTTGGCCTATGGCGTATTGGCCAGTTTTGCCGATGGCTTTACCTTTGACGCGTTGCGCGAGTCCAAGTTATCGGTGACGTGGGCGAGCATCGCCTTTGTATTGGCGTTACTGGGTTTTGGTATGAAAGCCGGTGTGGTGCCTGTCCATGTCTGGTTGCCGGAAGCGCATCCGGTCGCACCTTCGCATATTTCGGCATTGATGAGTGGCGTGATGCTGAAAGTGGCCTTGTATGGCCTGATCCGTTTTAGTTTTGACTTGCTGTCCGAAGTCCATTGGCAATGGGGGGTGGTGCTGTTGGTGTTGGGCACTGTTTCAGCCTTGGGCGGTATTTTGTATGCGATGATGCAGCCAAATTTAAAGCGTTTGCTCGCCTATAGTTCGGTTGAAAATATCGGCATCATTTTTATGGTGTTGGGTTTGTCGATGATTTTTATGGCTAACGGCCATCCGCAACTGGCGGCATTGGGATTTTTGGCGGCCTTATTCCATGCCTTCAACCATGCCTTGTTCAAGAACTTGCTGTTTTTGGGCGCGGGCATTTTGCACCATCAAACCCATGAGCTAAACATTGACATGATGGGCGGGCTGATTAAAAAAATGCCCAAAACCAGCTTTTTGTTTTTGATCGGCTGCATGAGCATTTCTTCATTACCGCTGTTTAATGGTTTTGTGTCTGAATGGCTGGCTTTTCAAACCGCCTTGCAGGTAGATGTGCTGGACAATGGCGTGTTGCGCAGTTTGATCCCGGTCTCCGCTGCGGCTTTGGCCCTAACTGCTGCCTTGGCTGCCGCGTGTTTTGTCAAAGTGTTTGGCTTGATATTTTTGGGCCAAGCCCGGTCACGGAACAGCGAAAAAGCCCAAGAAGTGCAGGATAAAGGCATGTTGGCAGCACCGGCCTTGTTGGCTGGTTTGTGCTTTTTGTTAGGGATATTTCCGGGTATCGCCATCCATTTGATCAACAATGTTGCAGGCCAACTTTTGGGCCAAACGCTGCCGAATGATTCGGCCTTAGGATGGTTGTGGCTGGCCCCGGTTTCCGCTGAGCAAGCGTCTTATTCACCACCTTTGGTGTTGATTGGGGCGTTAATTGCGGGTTGCGTCAGTTTTTGGTATTTGCGCCGCAACCCCGCCACTGCCATCCGTAGCGCAGCAACCTGGGATTGTGGTTTTGGTGGCGTAAGCCCTCGTATGCAATATAGCTCCAGTGCGTTTACCATGCCGTTCCGGCGCATTTTTGCCAAAGTCTGGATAATTGACGAGCAGATCAAAAAAGACCTGCAAGGCGCTTTGGACCAAGATGTCGCTGCCGTACATTACCAATTGCATATCCAAGACCATAGCTGGCCGCTCATCTACATGCCTATTGCCCAGGGTGTGAACACCGTGGCCAAGCAAGTGGGGCGCATCCAAACAGGCAATATCCGCACCTATCTTGGTTACTCATTTGCGACTTTATTGTTGCTGTTATGGGTGATCAGCTGATGGCCGCCCATTTTCCGGCAAGCCCCTTTGCCCATGTTATCCCTAGGTGGCACACGCTGTTTCAATCAGGAGAACCGCTATGAATTGGTTAATCGCCATTTTACAAACCACCTTATTTGTTGTGCTGGCGCCTTTATTGGCAGGTTGGCTCAAGTGGTGCAAATGCCATTTACAAAACCGCAAAGCCCCGTCTTTATTGCAGCCGTACCGGGATTTGATCAAGCTGACCAAAAAGCAACCGGTGGTCTCTGAACAGGCATCGTGGTTGTTTATCAAAGCACCTTATATTATTTTTTCGGCGACAGTGCTTGCGGCTACGGTCGTGCCCTTGATTGCCGTTGACTTGCCGACTTCCGCCAGTGCCGATGTGATTGTGATGGTGGGTTTTTTTGCCTTTGCCCGGTTTTTTTTGGCACTGGCTGGCTTGGATGTAGGCACGGCGTTTGGGGGTATGGGTTCGTCACGGGAAATGACTATTTCATCTTTGGCGGAGCCTGCCATGTTAATGGCGGTTTTTACCCTGACCATGACCGCGTCCACCACCAATTTATCAGGTGCGATTGCGCATGTCTTACATGAAGGTTTGGTGTTGAGGCCTTCGTTTGTGTTTGCCTTGTTTGCCCTGATTTTGGTTGCCATTGCTGAAACTGGGCGTGTGCCCGTGGACAATCCGGCTACGCATCTGGAATTGACCATGATCCATGAGGCCATGATTTTAGAATTCAGCGGTCGGCATTTGGCGCTGATTGAATGGGCCAGCCAATTAAAGCTGATGTTATATGGGGTGTTGATCGCCAATATTTTCTTCCCTTGGGGCATCGCCGAAAGCTTTGGTGCCAGCGCCTTAGGCTATGGTTTGTTGGCCATACTCGGCAAATTGATGTTGCTGGCGGTATTTTTGGCAATTGCTGAAACGCTGGTCGCAAAAATGCGTTTGTTCCGTGTCCAGGAATATTTGAGCTTTGCTTATTTGCTGGGCTTGCTGGGCATGTTAAGCCACATCATTTTAGAGGCATCAAGATGACCTTAGGACAGGACGGGAGTTTCCACCATGAACATTGAACAAACCGATTTTTATACCCAAGCCATTTTATCGATGGCGGCATTAGTGGGGCTGACTTCATTCCTGATGCTAGGGCAAGGCCGCTTATTACGGCTGATTTTTGTCTTCGCGCTGCAAGGCTTGCTGTTGACCCTGACTACCGCCTTGGCCGCCTATAGCTTGGACAATCCGCATCTGTACATTTCGGCGGCATTGACCTTGGTGCTTAAGGTGTTGTTTGTGCCGTGGATGTTACGGCGCGAAGTGTTGCTGATGAACATGCACCGCGATGTCCAGGCCTTGGCCAACAAAACGACGGTGATGTTGGGCGGGGCCAGCCTGATGGTGTTCAGCTATTACGTCTTGCACCCTATCGTGCAAACCACATCACCCGTGATGCTCAATGCCTTGGCGGTGAGTTTGTCCGTGGTGCTGTTGGGGATGTTGCTGATGATTTCACATCGGCAAGCCGTTGCCCATGTGGTGGGTTTTATGTCCATAGAAAATGGCTTGTTTTTCGCCGCTATCGTTGCCACCAAAGGGATGCCGATGGTGGTTGAATTGGGCGTGGCGTTTGATGTCTTGGTGGCGGCGGTGCTGTTCGGTATTTTCTTTTTGCATATCCGCACCAGTATTGATTCTTTGGATGTGGATTTGTTAAACCGCTTAAATGAGGTGGACAAATGATTGCCGCTTATTTGGTGTTATTAATCCCTTTTATCGGGATAGTTTTTTTTGCCATTGCCGGCCATAAAACCGACATGGGTAAATTTAATATTTGGCTGAACGCCGTCTGTTTATTGGCGACGGTGTGGCTGGCGGTGAATGTCCTTAACATAGGCACTATTTTGTCGCCCAACAAAGCCTTTTTGATAGACCCGTTTAATGTCTACCTGATTGTGCTGACGGCTTTTGTCGGCTTCACCACGTCTATATTTTCATCGCCTTATATGGCGCATGAAAAAGAGTTGGGCAAGTTGACCGATAACCGCCTAAAGCTCTATTACTCCATGTACCAAGGCTTTATGCTGGCGATGTACTTGGTGTTGACCACCAATAATATGGGCATTATGTGGGTCGCTATGGAAGGCGCTACCTTGGCGACAGTGTTGTTGGTTAGCTTGTACCGCACCCCGGAATCTATAGAAGCGGCTTGGAAGTATTTTATTTTATGCGGCGTGGGCATTGCCCAAGCCTTGTTTGGCACCATTCTGTTGTATTACGCCGCCGTGCAAATCGGCGACGGCGAGAATGCCTTGCTGTGGTCGGTGCTGTATGAAAATGCCGCACACTTAAACCCTGAGATTTTACAAATTGCGTTTGTGTTTTTGCTGATTGGCTATGGCACTAAAATCGGCTTGGTACCTTTGCATAATTGGTTGCCCGATGCCCATTCCGAAGGCCCTACGCCGATGTCGGCGGTGTTGTCCGGCTTGTTGCTGAACGATGCCCTTTATGCCGTGGTGCGCAATAAGATGCTGGTGGATGGTGCTAGCCATAACAATATGGCCGGGTATTTGATGATGGGCTTTGGCTTGCTGTCGTTTTTAGTGGGCGCTTTGTTCTTGCATCGCCAAAAAGACATTAAACGGTTGTTCAGTTATTCCTCAATCGAACACATGGGCATGATGACTTTTGCGTTTGGCATCGGCGGCCCTATGGCGACCTTTGCCGCCTTATTGCACATGACCGTGCATTCATTGACCAAATCCGCCATTTTTGTGACCGTAGGCCACGCTTCGCAAGTGGCGGGCAGCCAAAGCATGGGCAAAATCCGCGGCCTGATCAAAACCCAACCCAAAGTAGGCTGGGGCTTGTTGATAGGCACTATCGCCATTGCTGGTTTCCCGCCGTTTGGGGTGTTCACCAGCGAGTTTTTGGTGTTGTTGGCGACTATGCACGGTTATCCGTGGCTGGCGCCTTTGTTATTGCTGGGCATAGGCATTGCGTTTGCAGGCTTGTTCCGGCATATCCAGCCGATGGTTTATGGTGATAAGCCCGAAGGCCAGCTGCCGGTCAAAGCCAATTTGTGGCCTGTGATCATCCATCTGGGCTTGGTGCTGTGGCTAGGCCTTGCCATCCCCAGCTTTTTGGCGCATTGGTTTTCACAGGCAACCTTGTTAATTTCCGGGAGCACACCGTTATGAGTTCTTCAAATTGGACGACGGATTTTTTAAGCCAGTTGGCCGATGTCGGCATTGCGGTTGAGCAAATCCCGCTGCCTGCAATAAGCTTATGGCAGATTGCCAGCCCGCAGTGGCAACAGTTTGCCGAACTGGCGATGCTGGCTGATTTGCGCTGGGCATCCGGCTGGGCCGAACACCATGATGAACGTTTGTTTATCAACGCCTGTTTTGAAAAATACGGTGTTTATGTGTTGTTAAGGGCTATTGTCAATACCGCCAAACCGGAATTGCCTTCGCAAGCCACGGTGTATCCGGCGGCCAACCGCAGTGAACGGCATAGCCAGGATATGTACGGGGTTAATTTTTTGGGCCATCCCGACAATCGGCGCTGGACACGGCATAAGGCGTGGGCTAAAAACCACTATCCCTTGCGCAAGGATTTTCCGGTGGCAGGGATGCCAGAAACCATTACCCCGCCGGATATGGACTATCCCTTTGTTAAAGCTTACGGGGCAGGGGTTTATGAAATCCCCGTAGGCCCTGTCCATGCTGGGATTATAGAGCCCGGGCATTTTCGCTTTCAGGCGGTCGGTGAGCTAATTTTAAACTTGGAAGAACGTTTGGCTTATGTCCATAAAGGCATAGAAAAAATTGCCGAAGGCCGAAACCCAGAAAGTTTGGCGCGGCTGGCAGGGCGAATTTCTGGCGACACCACCGTAGGCCACACTTGGGCGGCTTGCCGGGCGATGGAACAAGCGGCAGGTGTTGAAATACCTGCCCGTGCTGCATTGCTACGGGGTATTCTTGCGGAACGCGAACGGGTTGCCAACCATTTGGGCGATATGGGCGCGATTTGTAATGATGTCGCGTTTGTGTTTGCGCAAATGCAGTTCACCCGTTTGCGTGAGGACTGGCTGCGCACTAATGCCGCCGTCTTTGGGCATCGTTTGTTAATGGACAAGATCATCCCCGGCGGCGTGGCTTGTGACTTGACCGACGAATCCGCCGCCCTGATTACCCAAGGGATTAGCCAGTTAAGGAAAGAACTGTCAGAAATCATGCCTGCCGTGGATCTTAATTCCTCACTGGAAGACAGGCTGTACACAGCAGGTTATTTGGCACCGGACATTGCCAAGGCATTTGGCACCTTAGGCTATGTGGGCCGTGCCAGCGGGCAAGATTTTGATGTGCGCCGGGATGCGCCTTATGCGCCTTACGACCAGGCCAACTTTAAAGTCGCGTTGGAAGACCAAGGCGATATAGCCTCACGGTTTTGGGTCAGGTACAAGGAAATCAACGCCGCCTTAAAGCTGATAGGCCACTTTATCTCGCAACTGACCGCCGGGGACATCCTGGCCGAATGGCAAACCCCGTTGCCGGGCAGTGAAAGCCTCGGCATAGTCGAAGGCTGGCGCGGGGAAATTATGGCGTATGTCCGCTTTGCAGATGACAATAAAATTGCCCGTTTTTACCCGCGCGACCCCAGTATTTTAAACTGGCCCGCCTTGGAAAAACTGACGCTGAACAATATCGTGCCTGATTTTCCGGTGTGCAACAAATCCCTGAATGGCTCGTATTCCGGCAACGACTTATAGGACACGCCCATGTTGAGACTATTAAAAAAAATCCTGCAAACAGGCGTGGTCACAGAAGCCTGTAAAGTGCCTAAGGACGATGAGCTGGAAGCCTTGGGTATCCAAATTAAACGCCACATCGATAAACAGTTTTCCGGCAGCATCGCCATCCGGCAAGTGGATGCCGGTTCTTGCAATGGCTGCGAATTGGAAATCCATGCCCTCAATAACCCGTATTATGACATTGAGCGCTACGGCATCCATTTTGTCGCCTCACCCCGCCATGCTGATGTGTTATTAGTCACCGGCCCCGTGTCACGGCACATGCAGACCGCCTTGCTACGCACTTATGAAGCCACACCCAACCCCAAATGGGTCGTCGCGGTAGGTGATTGCGCCGCCTGTGGCGGTGAATTCGGCGTGACTTACGCCAGCTGTGGCGCAGTGGCCAATGTCATCCCCGTCGATATGGTCATCAGCGGCTGCCCACCGACCCCTTTGGCCTTGATGAAAGGCTTGTTGGGATTGATGGTAAGGTAGATTGTTCTCGTTCCTTCAATTGTAGGTCGGGTTACGCTATCGCTAACCCGACGGGAATCTACAAGGTAACTTCTCATTAGTGATGGAATAAAGACCTGCGAGGTTTTTAAAACCTCGCAGGTCTGCCGCTATTGCCTACAACTAATAAGCTTTTGAAATATAAAGCCAATTGTAAGGCTAGCTTAGGGTGTAGTAGAATCAGCCCCTTTGGCCTAGCTGCGGATGTTATGTACAACGATTTCAGTGACGAATTTTTAAAGCAATGGTGTGGCTTATATGTGCATTTTGTGGTGGATGACGGGCAGCGTTTGGCGCGTATTGTTCAAGAATGTGCCGCATCAGCGCTCAATGCTTACCGCACCAAACCCCAGCGTGTAGACGTGGCGACATTATTGGCAAACGCCACGCCTATCGATGCCGATTTCCTGGAAGCCTACGGTTGGCTGTGCGAATGGGAACTGCGCTATGCTGATAAACCTACGCCGGATTTGCTCTATGGCTATATCGAAGTCCGTTTGCCCGAAGCCCATAGCCGTTATATTTTGGCAGTTAGGGCAGAACATCCGATCATGAAGGCTATCCCTAGCAAGCATCGTTTTAAGTTAAACGAAGAACTGGGCACCACAAAAGTTTTGGGTTTGCGCTATCACTGGTCGCAAGTTGGCAATTCCGAAGACATCACAAGTTTTCGTCATGCGCTGTTCGATAACTTATCCGACAATTTACACATCGGTCTGTCACCCATTGCCAGCCACACCGACATGCACTGGCAGCATGACCACGCGCATGACGGTAATGGCCCCATCGCATTTTGGTGTACGGGGGCGAAAGATGAAGACGGATTGTTTAGCCGTATAGCCACTGTGTTGGAGACGGCAAGACAGCAAGGGCTGCATATTTTACTGTTCCCCGAATTAGTGATGACCAAAAACCTACACGCTAAAATCAGCGCATGGTTGTTAGAGCATAACGCATTTGAGCCTGTGCTGCGTTTGGTGATTGCTGGCACACGCCATGTGCAACAAGCTGGCGGTCGCCATAGTAACCGCTGCCTAGCGCTCGACCATTGCGGCGATCCAGTATGGGAGCAAGAAAAGCGGAAACCTTTCCATTTGCCAGCTGAGCAATCCCTAAATCTATTGGGCATAGACGCTGAAGCCTATGAACCTAGCCAGTTATCGCAATCCTTTCGAGTATGTCGCACGGAGCTGGGCAGGCTGGCAACGCCGATATGCCTGGATTTTTTGGTTGATGAAAAGTGGAAAACCTTGCCAGTCGATGTGTTTTTTGTACCCGCCATGTCTACGGGTTTAAGCCGATTTGCTGATAATAGCCGCATAGTTGGCGAGCAATGGGGTTCGGCAGTCTTTGTTTGCAATGCCCAGCCAGACCCACTAGCGGAAGATACAAAACAGGCTGTTTACACTTATCTACCAACAAAAACTACGAATACACCTAGCCAATTGTCGCCTTATTTATTCACACTAAAAATTGCTATAGCTATGAACTAAGGTTTAGGCATATACTTAATTCATAAAAATAATACTAAGATAAGTGAACTATGGACGCATTACTAGAACACCAAGCCGCCTATAAACTCGCCCTAAAAAACCAAGACACCGATGCCTTATTGCGCGAAAAAGCTTGGCTGACTACGGCTGCAACCAGCGCCTTATTAGAACAAGACAGTGATGCCATGCGTAAAATCCGGGCTTGTTGTGCCGATTTGTCATCGTTGGCTGACCATTATGACAGCACAGGCCAGCCGGGGGATCGCTGGCGCGCTTTAGGCGATGTGCTGACGGTAGCCTTGGACAGCGGCAAACCTTTAGTATGTTTGCGTCTGGCTTTACCTGCCAGCGTTAGTGGAATGCTACTGCAAAAAATTGACCAGCACCCCGGCCTTACGCCCACGGCATTAGCGCAACACTGCCAAAAAAGTACGACACATGTGTCTAACGAACTTAAAAAACTGGAAGAGGCGGGTTTGATAGACCGCCTAAAACGCGGCAAAAACACTGAACTGTTTATTTCGATAATAGGTAAAGAAGCCTTGGCGAGTGTTGCGCCCAGCACAGAAACTAAGCCGCAAACCTCAGCTGTCATGGCATCCCGTGCCGATGCCAGTAACGATTATGCTTACGCAGACCCAAGCCGTTTAGCGGCCTATAACAATTCCTGCCTTCCATTTCAACAAGCAACACAACACTAATGGCTGCCCGCACCTGCTACATCACATTTTATTCCTACAAAGGCGGGGTAGGGCGCACTTTGGCCTTGGCGAATTGCGCCCGCGCCTTGGTGGCGAGCGGCAAAAAAATCGTGTTGATGGATTTTGATTTGGAGGCCCCAGGGCTGCACCATTTTCAACCTTTCCAACCTAACAGCCGCATAAAACGCCCCCAAGGGTTTGCCGAATACCTAGAGGCTAGCCTAAACCAAGGCCCGCCCACCACCTTGGATGCTTATATACACCCCTGCCTAGGTAAAGAAGGCGACAAAGGCCGCGCTTGGCTTATGCCCGCAGGTCGGCATAATGAACCAGGCTATTTAGGGTTTTTAAACGGCACGACTTGGAATGATTTTTACACCCAGCGCGAAGGTTATAAAATCCTCGAACATCTGCGCGGTCATATCATCCACGACTACCAGCCCGATTATGTGTTTATCGATGCGCGTACTGGGTTATCCGAAATCGGCGGCATTGCCACCCACCAACTTGCCGACCTTGTGGTGCTGGTGTTCAATTTAAATGGGCAAAACCTCGATGGTGCCAAGCGGGTGTTTGACTCGATTAAGAAAGCACCGCTGCCGCCTAAAGTAATCCTGTTGGCATCGCCAGTACCAGTGATGCCTACCGATAAACACACGCCGTTTGCCAAAAAAATGCAAGCCATCAAAAAGGACTTTAAGGGCGCGGAAAATGCTGATAAACCCTTAGTCATCCCTTACCATCCGCTGCTGGCTATCGATGACCGCTTGCTGGTCGATGACGGCGACTTGTTTAGCTCCGATGCGCCTTACCGCCGTGTCGTGGACTTAATCAAGCAAATTGCCGTTGATGTGGATATATATTTGAGGCAAATGATTGCCCCCATGCAGCGAGGTGATTGGCAAAAAGTCAGGGATATTGCCTTGCAAGGCTTGCAAGTGCATCCCTCCCATATCCAATTGTTATGGCATCTGGCCTCGGCTTATGATGTGACGGATGAGCCAGAAAAAGAATTGGCTACCTACGATGAGCTGTTCCGCCATCATGCAGACACTAAAGTGTTGGATGAGCAAGTGTTGGTTGCCAAGGCGTTAATGAACAAAGGTGCTACCTTAGGGCAGTTGCAACGCCCTGAAGAAGCCTTAGCGGCTTATGGGCGGCTTATAGAGCGGTTTGCGGATGCCAAAGCGCTAGACTTGCAAGAGCTAGTTGCCAAGACGTTATGCAACAAAAGTGTTACCTTAGGGCAGTTGCAACACCCTGAGGAAGCCTTAGCGGCTTATGGTCAACTGCTAGAGCGGTTTGCGGATGCCGAGGAGTTGGTCTTGCAAGAGCCAATTGCCAGAGCGTTAGTCAACAAAGGAGTTACCTTAGGGCAGTTGCAACGCCCTGAGGAAGAGCTAGCAGTTTATGAGCAATTGCTACGGCGGTTTGCAGATGCCGAAGCTTTGGTCTTGCAAGTGCAAGTCGCCAATGCGTTACTCAACAAAGGCGTTACCTTAGTACAGTTGCAACGCCCTGAGGAAGCCTTAGCAGCTTATGGGCGACTGCTAGAGCGATTTGTGGACACCGAGGAGTTGGTTCTGCAAGAGTTTGTCGCAAAGTCGTTATTCATTAAAGGCGTGGTTTTAGAGCAGTTGCAACGTCCTGAGGAAGCCTTAGCGTCTTATGGGCAACTTCTAGAGCGGTTTGCGGCTGCCGAGGCGTTGGTCTTGCAAGAGCTAGTCGCCAGGGCATGGGGAGGGAAAGGTTTATATTTCCTATGGGAAGCCAAAAAATCGGCAACCAGCGAACAACGGCATAGCCTCTTACAAACCGCCTTAAACTGTTTTGAGCAAGCATTAGTTCATGTAGCCGCTACAGTTCACGCTATGGCCTTAGGTAATCAAGCCTATACGCAATTTTTGTTGGGCGATAGTGTTGCTAGTGCAACAGCATTAAAAGACGCGTTAATATTAGGTGGACAAAAGCTTTACGAGGCTGAACTCGCCGTTAGCCAGTTTGCTCCGCTGCCCGAAGACCAGGCATTTCGGACGCTGCTGGATACCTTGTGGGAAGAAACTAAGCAAGTTGCCTAAAGATAAGTGAGTGGAATCGGGGTATTCGGAGCCGATTAGCCCTTGATGCCATCGCCGCTTTGAAGCCTTTTGCCACCTCACCCACAACAACCGCAATTTCGCCGATATTTATCCATCTTCCCTAAGCTTGGGTTAAACGTATGGGTCAGGTAGCACTAATGATAGGTAAGAGCGGCAGACCTGCGAGGTTTTGTAAACCTCGCAGGTCTTTATTTTTGTCGCTAATGAGAAGTTACAGCAAATCGCCATAATTGACGCAGGTATGGTTGATTACTAATTGTTTATAGAATGCAAGGTCAGGGTTGAGTTAATTATCGCTAACTTTAAAAGTATTGCGCAGCCGACTCGGATCGCGTCTACAATCAAGAATACGGAAAACGGTCGCTTTACCCTCAATAACCTTGTAGTAAATCGCGTATGGGAATCGTTTTGCCAATAGCCGATGAAAACCGAAATGCACAGAATGTATGCCACCGTAAAGGGCCAGCGAATCTATCTCAGAAAACAGGCTGTCGAAAAAATAGTCACCTACCCCTGATTCTTGGCAATCATAAAATTTCCGGCCTTTTTCTAGGTCTTTCATGGCTGAGCGAAGGACTTGGACTTTCATTCAAATTTGGAACGTAATTCTTTCTTGGCTGCTTGCCAATCAACTATTTCGATATTGCCCAGCAAAAAATTATCTTCGGTTTCTTTGAGTTCGTTTTCATGCCAAGGCGGCGGGGTGAGATTGCCTTCGTCAGCGACCAAATCACCCCAAAGTGCCTCAATAATGATAAGTTTTTCAATCGCGGGTAAGTTATGTAGTTCGGTTAGGTTCATAGTGTGGAAATCCATAATAAATTGGATAGACAGGACAATTACGCCCTAGCCCTTACTTTTTGCGAATGTATTAGCTTTGTTTATTGATTTTTAAGAGGGTATCTGCGTTAAGCAAAGACCGTGATGGATTTAGAGCATTATAAATATTCTATCACCCCAGATTAACAACAATCGCAATTTCGCCGATATTTTTCCATTTTCCCTATGCCTGGGTTAAACGTATTGGTTGGGTCTAGCTGTTTGTAGAATGCTTGCAAGCCACTTTCTGCCGTGTACAAATGCCCGACATTATGCTCGGCGGGGTATTTCGCACCACGCGCATCCAGCAAGTCCAGCATGGCGGTTTTTACCTCCTCAAGGTTTGCGTCTTGCTTGAGGATATAGTCCTGATGGAAAACGTGGCAGATAAAATGCCCGTAGTACAGCGGGAGCTCAATCTGGCTGCGGATAGCTTCGGGCAATTGTTCCACCCAGTTTTCATCATTGCGGCGTAGAGCTATGTCCAAGGCGAGTATGCCGCCTACGCGGTCACTGTGTACGGTTTGAAAGCGGATTGCCGCCCCGGCTGCGGCAAAGCGATGTAAAAAGGCTTTGCGTGCTTCTTCGGGGGTGCATTCAAAATAGTCGCCATCATTAATCGCATCGGCAAAAAACGCCGCTAACCATGTCCGCGCTTCGCTAATCCCGCCATCGCTCATTTTCAACATCAGGTGATGTTCGTAGCGATCGCGGAATGCCAATAAACGCGGTGGCAGGTGTTGGGGAAACAATCGGCTTGCCGCTTGCATGAGCCGGTCACTCAGATTTTTCGGCAGCAAGGGCAGTTTATTCAGGCTTGCATCCAGCCGCCCTTTAAGCGCAAACAGCTTGGGTAGCCTTTCGGTACCCAAATATTCGATGGTGAGGAAGGTATCTTTGCCATACTTTTCCGCAATATTGAAAATATCACGGTGCATATATTCGCCCACCTCGGGAACATTCTCAAACTGGCTGAGGAGTTGGCGGCGCAAGCGGGTCAGCACCTGCGGGTCGTTGGTGCCGATGTAGAAGGTTTGTTCTTGTTGCGCAACCGGAAAAGTATCCAGCCGCACAGCGAAAACCGCCAGTTTACCCGCGCAACCGCTGGCTTCGTATAAACGGCGTGCATCGGCGTTAAAACGCGCCGGGGTGTCGGCATTAACATCACGCAAGAGTGCCACGTAGTCGCGGTCAGATGCCTGCTTGCCACTATCATCGACACCGTCTTTGTTAAAATCGCCAGCTTCCAGCCGTGTCAATATGTCTTCTGGCGTAGTGCCCAGATCAATGCCCAAATGGTTGACCAGTTCCAACTTGCCCGCTGCATTCACCTGCGCAAACAATGCCATTTCAGTGTAGGCGGGGCCGCGCTTGACTAATGCCCCGCCTGAATTGTTCGCCACTCCGCCGACTATCGATGCGCCTAGGCACGATGAGCCGATAACGGAATGCGGCGCCCGTTGCAAGGGTTTAAGCAGCTGTTCCAGTTGGTTTAGGGTCGCACCCGGAAAACTCAATACTTGGTTGCCGCCATTGAGCAATACCAAGCCATTCATCGCCAAGGTATTGATGACTACCACTTCCCGGTCGTAATCGTCGCCGCTAGGGGTTGAGCCTTCAGTCAAGCCGGTTTTAGCGGCTTGCATGATGATAATGGTGTTGGCCTCCACGCACACTTGCAACACCCGCCACAGTTTTAGCAAGGTATCGGGGAACACCACTGCCAAGGCCTTACCACTGCCAGAACGAAATCCTGTGCGGTAATGTTCAGTGCGGCGCGGATGGGTGGCAATACCCGCCGCACCGACAATCTGGGTCAATTGCTGTATAAAGGCATGGGTAGACATAGTGATTATCTCTAATAGGCGTGGTATTTGGGCTTAATACAATACGCGTAATTTCGGCATTAAACCGCAAAAAGTACCTACGGTAAAGTTGGCTAATGCTCTATCTAAGTGGCGTTGTGTGGTTTTACCGATTGGCAGAGCTTGGGGTGGGTGCTTGGCTTGTTGGATGGGCGGGCGAAGATTGGTGAGCTTCGTTTCTCCCTACATCTTATGGGCTGGCGTGGGTAAGCTAGCAATATAAACTGTAAGTTCTATAGGGTATACAAGCATAGGAGGCTGTGAAAGTATTGCTAAAAATCATTAGAATCAACGCAAAAAGCTCTAAAAGCCATTGATTCTTGGTTGCCGTAAGTTGAGTTTTTGCCTACTTTCACAATCTCCTAGGTTTCTAAACCCTTGGGTTAACCGATTGTTTGCCATTCAAGTATCAGCGGAATTTTCTGGTTAATGGTTTCATAATGCTCGCGAATAGATTCAACGCTAAGATTGAAATGTTTTGCAGCTTCTTCTACCCGAGTGGAAGTGATGGTTTCAAGTGGGTCTACATACATAATATCGGGAAATATTTTGGAGAGTAATTTTATGTAAATGCCCTCTTCAAAATATATCTTAGCCAAGAGTTCAAGCGCGTATGAGCGTATTTTTGCCTCTTGATCGTGCAAACAATTTTTAAGTAGCGTACAAATTTCAAGCGGCTCTTGAATGTGTTCGTTTAAAACCCAAATCGCAGCTTTGCGCACATACATTCCCGTATCTTGCAAAAAAGGTCTAATCAATTGTTGAAATTCAGCCCTTTCGGAGTAGTGATTAGCCAAAGCATAGATGGAAACTTCCCGAACATTGGGGTGCTCATCTTCTAGGCTCTCCTTAATTAACGCGTAAGTTTCACTGTGGCTGCCAAAATACCCTACTAAAGTTGTAATAGAGCTTTCTCGAATATCATAACTTTTGTCGGATAAACACGACTTAATCAGAAGAAAAGTTTCAGTTTTATCAGAAAAATGCTCAGCCAAGATATCAATGGACAAAGAGCGTGTAAAACTATCCCCATTATTAAGACACGCTTTAACAAGATTGTAAGTTTCTAAATTGGCAGAAAAGTACTCACCTAAAATGCTTAGCACCTCATCATTATAGCCTTCCTCGTTCATCAAGCATTGTTTTAGTAGCGTATAAGTTTCGGAATCGTCTAAATAGTGATTTTTCAGGGTATGAAGATATATGCTATCACTATCAGCGTTCATCAGTCGTGTGTGCAGCAACTTTTTGGTCGATTCATTAAAGCAGCGAGCTAGCGCATCAAAAGCCATGTATTTCAAATAATACAAATCTCTTTTTCTTAAGTTTTCGGGCGGTTGCGCTAAGTCAAGCAGATCAATTTCAATTTCTGGGTGGTCAGAACAAAGTGCGACAATTAAACGTGAAAAACTACGGGCACCTGAATCATTTCTAACCCCTTTGTTTGGCAACTTGATCCAACCAAGCAGTACTTCACGCCCCACCCAATTTTTACCGATCCGTTCAATCGCAGGAATAGCTTCTTTTTCAAGATATTTTTCCTCATCATGCGTTCTATATTGGCGGTCATCACAAAATTCAAACCATCCGCACAAGCTTTCCAGCACTTGTTTAGCCGTATCCGCAACTAAGCTCAAATCTTCAATTTCCGCTAGGCATTGAATAGCTAGTGTTAATCTAAAGGTTTCATCCCACGAGTGATCTGGGTTCGGTACAATAGAATCAATCAACTGCCCAGCAAACTTGGCATCAATCAAGCCGCACAGCAAACGCAGAATTTCATGCCAAGTGTCATCTCTGAAATGAGCCAAAAACAAGGCCTTCAAATCTTCAAAGCTCAACGCATCAATAGCACCTGAATCACGGCGATCAAAACGGTGTTTGATTTCCGTGGCACAAAAGTATTCGAGGAAAGTGCGGTGAACAAAGCCGTACACGCGTGCCCCATAAAAGCATAAAATGAAATTGCGTTCACGCAGTTGGTTTCGTATATCAAGCCCAGTGCGCCGTGCGTCGGTTTCGGAGACAAGCCAGCGTTGTTTGAGGTAGTTGTCGATTTCGGTTTGCAGTTCCTCTTCGCCTAGGGCGTTGCCTTTTAAGCCACCTGTTTCCTGCATTTTCCTAGCAATGCGGCGCAATAAATCCAGTTTGTCGCTTTCACGCATATAATCAGCGGGGCCATCTTTAATATGGTGTCCTGTAACATCCCAATGATGGCAAAGCACACGGGCAGCGTGGTCATAAAGCAAGACTCTTTCGCGCGGTAGTTCTGCGTGCTTGGCGATAATGGCTAGCATCGTCAATAGCAAGGGATTGCCGGCCAGTTGGGCAATAGCGGGTGAGTTTTCCAAGGCGTGATTAATCCGCTGGACGCGGCTGGCGATTTCCTGCGGGTGGTCACGGAACGCCAAGGTGAACCAGCCTTGGGCAAAGGCGTTTATCTGTGCAGTATTTAAATCTTGTAACGTGTATTCCTTAAAATCCACGGCACGGAAGGCTGTGCCTTGATAGCCGATAATGCGCGAAGTGACGAGTACATGGGCTTTGGGGAAATCATGGTTGTAGCCTATGATTTCTTGGCTGATTTTTTCGCGTAAGGCTAGGTCAAAAATCTCATCCAGTCCGTCAAAGAGCATTAAGGACGGACGTGTTTTGAGTTGTTCTTTAAGTTCTTGATGGTTAATGGCGTAGCCTTCAGATTTACCAAGATAATGTATGTACTCTAAGAAATTATTGCAATTCTGAGCTTCACGGGCCGCAACATACAACCGCAATTCAATGAGCAATGGCAGGCAGGCTTTTAAAGGCAATAGCCAGTCGGGGTTATGGCTAGGTGGGTTTAAACAGCTTAGCAATAAATATCGCACCAGCGTGGACTTACCTGAGCCGGGATCTCCGAGTACGATAAGTTTTTGCTGGTCTAGTATGTTTAAAACAGGTTCTACGGGTTGCTCGTGCCAACTATGATGAAGTTGTGTAAAGTCTTCGGGAAGCTCGTTCAACTCGCCAGTTTGGTGTCGCCTTTGCCAGAGTTCTTTGGGCAATTCTTTGGGTGGCGGGCTGTGTTTGACGTTAGGTGCAATAAACACATCTTTAAGTAGTAGTCGGTTGTCAATGTCATCACGGCTGGGTAGCATCATCGCCGATAAATCCAATGCTTGGTAACGGCTTGTCATGCGTGTTTGGTATTGAGCCAGCTCAAAATCGGGCCAAACACCGCGTATGGCTTGTAGGAAATTACTTTGGTCTTGATTGAGTTGGACCAGATAGAGGCCGCGTAATTCTTTGCTGACAACGCTTTGTTTTTGTACGCGCTTGATGTACAAGTGGACGATGCTGTCCCAATCAAATTCTTCGGGCAAAGCTTGGAGTTCCATGTCTCGCCAATGTTGTTGCAACAAAACACAATCAATGCGGTATTGGCTGGTGGCTTCAGTTAAGGGCTTGAGCAGTTCTTCGCTGACTTCTGGGGCTTTAACGAATTGTTCGAGGGCGCGGCTATAGTGGCCGAATAAATCGCTGATTGCTTGCTCGCCATAATCAATGGCATCTAAAGATTTGATGACCGCAATCAACCATTGTTCGCTAAGTTCATTTATGCAGTCTTCAATTTGTTTACGTTCTGCCCTGTTGTCCAAAAGGCTGGCAAGTGGTTTACGCAACAACGGGCTTAATAAACTGCTGCCGATTCGGACTGCGGCATTTGTTATAACGGCGGTTTCAATCGGCATACGCGGATATCCATAGGCAAGCGGTTACTGAACACCAGATTCTAACACTAAAGATTGTTCTAGTTTCTTATGCGGATCCAAAGCCATCACTTTTTTCATGATTGGATGTTGTTCAAAGTATTGTTCGGATTTTTGGGGTAACTATAAAATGCTGTTTGGACATCGGAGGCCACTTTAGTTTGCCACCAGTAAACATACCAGCATTTTGGCGAGGCATATTTCGGGCAATAAAAAACCCGCTAAGCCTTGCAGCTTGCGGGTTTTGGTACATCTTTGAAGCTGAATTTGGTGGGCGGGGTCTAACGAACTAACAAAAATATTGATTTATTATCAATATGTTACTAGGTATATGTTTTTCGCCTACCAGCATATTTACCAGCAACTAATTAAAGCACAGCTATTTTTTATTAAAAATAGCGCTTGGCTTTAATCAAAAACAAGCCGCAACTATTGCCGGATTTTTTCCACCAAATTAAACCCATGTTTGCATAGCGGTTAACCTGTAATGTTCTGTTTGATTTTAGCACGGCATTGAATGCCGCCGCTGTTTGTTTTGGTTTTATCTCCATTCTTGCAGGTGGCGGGCTTATAGGACTCGTGAAATTGCTTGTGCCAGGTAACTTTGCCAAGGTTGGAAAAAGTCACTATTAACATTTTTCTTTGAGTCCATAAAAGGGCGTTTTTTTATCCACCATGTTTGGATGATCTCTTAAACTGTATGGAGGGGCAAATTACCGACCCTATGCTTTGGCGCGTGGTTCTCGCATTGATGCTTACTGTCTGCCCATAAAAAAGCACCGCCAGCCCCGCAACTGGGAGATGGTGAAGACAAACAACTTCCAGCCCCGCCGCCGTGGGCATAAAGGCTCTTGAAGTGTTCGCATGTGCGGCATGTGACAAAGCGGGGAAACGTTGGGCGGTATGGTTTACCGCGTTCCTGTTCGGCCTCCAATGTCTCAATAATTGCCGCCTTATTCAATTTTAAGAATTGAAGTTGTGCCTCATTCAGTTCTGAATAAGGCTCGATAAATAACGAGCCGTCTTCTAACTCAAGGACAAAGCCCGCTTTCCTGATTTGCTCAAGGTGGGCGCTCATATTGCGGCCCGGTCTCTTACTTGGTTTGTGCTTGCTGTTTTTTCGGTGTTACTGGTGTCATCGGTGTTATGCGATTGATTTGTAATGTTTAATTCAGTAACACCTAAGTTTTTACAATGTGTTGCCGGTGTTACTTCATCTTGTGTTACTGTGGTATTAGGTAACTCGCAATAAATAACCCCCATCAAATTTCCTTATAGTTGAGGTTGAATAGTCATGTAGTATTTTGGCAACGACGCGTCCCTTTCAATTCTGTCGCCCATAGCCTTGAATGCCTTTTTACTCATCTTCACCCCT
>JAPLRR010000033.1 GCA_026399075.1 Methylococcales bacterium | reverse complement strand
GCGGCTTTGCTTAACCATCAACTGCTCCCTGTCAAACCTGGCCGACCGGAGGCGTGGCCTAGCTTACCGGGAATCAATCAGGCGGCTTGGGTTACTGCGGTTGGGTGCGCGGAGTGAAAAAACCTACACGTGTAAGCCCCCCCATCGGAGCGTAATCATGATCAAATTGACGATATTGGGCTTGTATGCCTTTTTAATGTCTGCGTGCAGTTATGGCAGCTTGCCAGGCACACATCAAGGGTATTTTGCAGATGCGTTTAATTGCAACCAATCAACCCAACACAAAGAAAAAGTGTTTATAGATAAAACCGTGGGGACTGTTGATATTCCTATGGGTACCGACGGCGATGCCTTTGCCATGTGTATGCAGCTCGTTGGGCGGCCTGTGGCGCGGGTTGATGTGACTGAATATTTGGCGACATCACGCGCATGTCTGCAAGCTGCCTCAGCTACACCAAACCACGATGCCAGCTATGCTGACTGTATTGCCCGCAGCCATTTACAAGTGGATGTGATAAGTGGCGATTAGCGGCCCTAACCTCGGCATAATCCGTGGCTCCCCCTAACCAACGCCCACATAAATAGTATGTGCAAAAGTTTTTCAACATCTCTTCAAGCCGGGTAGGGTGCGCATCGCGCACCATTAATCGTGGTTGGTAAACCCGTTGACCCGCAAGCGGAAAACAAGAACCAGCTATGCAGATTGTGGCATCTTTTGAACCTGTTCCCTATCGAGGGTTAAAGGTGCGCGATGCGTGCCCTACCCGGCTTTGACAGTCTCTGGAGTTTGGGAACGAAATGAATCCCGTTGACCCGCCAGCGGAAAACAAGAGCTAACCAGTGCAGATTGTGGCATCTATTGAACCTGTTCCCTATCGAAGGTTAAAGGTGCGCGATGCGCACCCTACCCGGCTTTAGCAATTATGGCAAGGAATTACAAACGGCATTTACTGAATTTGAAGGCGAAGGGGGGGCAAGATTTGTCGGTGACAGTGGTGAGCGGCGAAAACTTTGTGACGTAAAAAAGTCTTACGCAGCAAGTTGCCATAGCAGAAATTTACAGGTGGATTTTGAAATTAGGCTAGCGGAATGGGCAAACGCACTTGTGCGCATGTCATTAAAAGAGGTTTTGCTGACTTGATGGGGTGAACGACGGGGCTCGAACCCGCGACAACCGGAATCACAATCCGGGACTCTACCAACTGAGCTACGCTCACCAATATCGGTAATATTTTTTGAAATGGTACGCTTGGCAGGACTCGAACCTGCGACCCCCGGCTTAGAAGGCCGGTGCTCTATCCGGTTGAGCTACAAGCGCAAAACTGGTCGGGGTGGAGGGATTCGAACCCCCGACATCCTGCTCCCAAAGCAGGCGCGCTACCAAACTGCGCTACACCCCGATTGTCTTCTCTAATGATGATAGGTTAAATATAACCACTCTTGAAGAGCTGACTATTATGAAGGTACATTATGGTATCGTCAATTGTTTTTTTAAATTACTTACAATTTTGTTTTAACGAGTTGGTAGATGTCTTCTACTGCCACATCGACACCCTGCAAAATGGCCGCCAATTCAAGCTGCTTATCGTCTGCAAATGCCCTGTCTTTTAGGCTGTTGGTGTTTATGTACACATTCAGGGCCGCACATTTTAACCCCGCATAAGCGGCCATAACCGCCGCCCCGGCATCGCTGATTACCCCCAAATAGCCTAAATCTGCCGCGCTGCGGCTTAAGGTTATGGCTTGTGCACAAGCACGGGCGCAATCCATAGGCACTTCGGTAGCGGCCTTTAAGACCGTTTGGATGGCCTCAGAGCGGGCGGCTTTGTCTTCGTCGCTTTCTTTGGGCAATCCATAGGCTGCCATTAAGCGGTCAAAAACCTCCACATCGGCTTTAATCAAGCCGGTCAGTTGTTCACGCAAGGCTTCGGATTGTTGCAACAAGTCCTGCATTTTTGCTTCGACTTCACTGTATTTGGGTTTGCCTATGGTGAGGTTACACACCATGCTAACCAATGCGGCAGATTGCGCACCCATCAGTGCGGCGACACTACCGCCGCCCGGGGTGGCCGATTTGCTGGCCAGTTGGTCGAGAAATAATTGGATGGGTTGGTCTTTAATTTCGCTCATTTTGGGTACTGTTTGTGGGGTGGGCATATTTCACTAGGTCGGGTTACGCTATGCTAACCCGACTTGTAGATACAGGATGGACACGGCTATTCACGCCGCCAGCTGGTTGTACCATTCGGTGCATCTTCCAGGATGACACCTTGCTGTTTTAAATTATCACGGATTTGATCAGCCAACGCCCAATTTTTGGCCTGTTTGGCGGCAATACGTTCTGCGATTTGCTGTTCAATCGCGTCATCACTAAGACCCAAACCATCCACTTGGCCGCCTTTAAGGAAGGCATCGGGCTCATCTTGCAATAAACCCAGCAAGCCGCCCAGATAAATGAGGGTGTTGGCTAATACAGGTACAGGGCCATTTTCTGAAGCGGCTTCTTTAGCTTTATTTAGCTCTCTTGCCAAATCAAACAAAACCGACACGGCCACCGGGGTATTAAAATCATCGTCCATCGCCTGTTCGAAGCGGGCTTTGTATTCGGCATCAATAACGGCATCGGCGTTACCACAGCCGCGCAAAGCGGTATACAGCCTTGTTAAGGCAACCCCGGCTTCGTTCAATTGCTCGTCGGAATAATTTAAGGGGCTACGGTAATGGCTGGTTAAAATAAAAAAGCGGATGATTTCAGGGCGATATTCTTTCAGCACTTCGCGGACAGTAAAAAAGTTGCCCAGCGACTTGGACATTTTTTCTTCGTTAACCCGGACAAAACCATTGTGCATCCACAGGTTGACAAATTTTTCACCGGTTGCGCCTTCTGACTGGGCGATTTCATTTTCATGGTGCGGAAATTGTAAATCCATACCGCCGCCATGAATGTCAAAATGGTTACCCAAGCAACACGTAGACATGGCCGAACATTCGATATGCCAGCCCGGGCGGCCCAAACCCCAGGGTGACGGCCACGCTGGCTCATCGGGTTTGGCCATTTTCCACAACACAAAATCGAGTGGGTTATGTTTGGCCAAATCCACGTCCACTCGCTCCCCCGCCTGCAAATCATCCAAATTCTTGCCGGACAATTGCCCGTAATGGTCAAATTTGCTGACTGCATAAAACACATCGCCATTGCCACCGACGTAAGCCAAACCATTGGCAATCAGGGTTTCAATCATCGCAATAATGGCCGGGATAGATTGGGTGGCGCGCGGTTCAATATCAACTGGCAGTACCGATAGGGCACGCTCATCTTCGTGCATGGCGGTAATAAAGCGTTCGGTTAGGGCGGTAAAGTCCTCGCCATTTTCGTTCGCGCGCTGAATAATTTTGTCATCAATGTCGGTGATATTGCGCACATAGGTCAAATCGTATCCTGAATGCCGAAAATAGCGCGATACGGTATCGAACACCACCATTACCCGTGCATGGCCGATATGGCAATAGTCATAAACTGTCATGCCGCAGACATACATGCCGACTTTTCCTGCTATCCGGGGCGTAAAAACTTCTTTTTTTCGGGTCAGGGTATTATAAATTTTTAACATAGTTTTTAACTTAAGACCGGTGGGATTATCCGTTCGGCCAATGCCGATGGCTTCGCAAGGGTGGGCTTACTGGTAACAAAACGGTACAATTTACCAAGTGGCCACTTCTCTTTCAAGATAAAAACACATAGAATCTATTTTTTGCATCACCACTAAGGAATGACCCATGCGTACACCAGCACTGTTAATGATGCTAATTCTTACCTCAACACTCTCTTTTGCAACGGAAAAAACAATGTCAGACAAGCACACAAAAGTTAAAGTCACCACCAACCACGGTGAATTTGTCATTCAATTAAACACCGAAAAAGCACCGGTATCATCAGCAAATTTTTTAACTTATGTGAATGAGGGCTTTTATAACGGCACTATTTTTCACCGTATTATCCCCGGCTTTATGGCGCAAGGCGGTGGCTTTGACACCAGCTTTAACCAAAAAACCGTCCATGCACCCATCGCCAACGAAGCGGACAACGGCCTGCTGAACAATCGCGGCACACTGGCTATGGCCCGTACCAACGACCCCCATTCCGCCACTGCCCAATTTTTTATCAATTACAAAGATAACGGATTTTTAAACCACACCAGCAAATCAGCCAGTGGCTGGGGTTATGCTGTTTTTGGCGAAGTGATTTCAGGCATGGATGTGGTTGATGCCTTGGCCAAAGAACCTACCGGCAATCGTGGCGGCCATCAGGACGTGCCTAAAACTGACATCGTTATTGAAAAAGCGGAAGTTATCGCTGACTAAACCCGCTTGCGTAGGGCGCACCACGAAAGCTTAGCGTTGCGCCTTAGCCTACCAACTAAAGTTGAGCCGCCCTTGAACCAAGAAACCCTGTTTATCTCCGATCTGCACATCGCCCTAGAAAAGCCAGAAATCACCCGTCGGTTTCTGGATTTTTTAAGCAATAGGGCGCCTAAGGCTGATGCCGTCTATATTCTGGGGGATCTTTTCGATGCGTGGATAGGCGATGATGACCCATCACCGCCTAACCCCACCATCCGAAAAGCGCTTAAAAAGCTGACTGATTCCGGCACCCGGGTTTTTTTTCAAACCGGTAACCGTGATTTTTTGCTGGGCCAACAATTTTGTGCAGAAACTGGGGTTGGCTTGCTTGGGGATTATGCGGTCATCAATTTGCAGGGTGTTACCACGCTGCTGACCCACGGTGATTTGCTGTGTACCGATGATTTGCCTTATCAAGCTTTCCGGATTAAGTCCCACAGCCTAGCGTGGCAACAGTCCGTACTGTCAAAGCCCCTGTTACTGAGGTTGTTGGCAGCCCGCTGGTACCGTTTCCGCAGCTATTTGCACAAACGCAAAAAATCCCAAGAAATTATGGATGTCAACCAAGACACTGTGCTTGAGGTTATGCGTGGACATAACTGCTTGCGTTTGATACATGGGCATACCCATCGGCCGAATGTCCACAACTTTGTCATAGATGGCAAAAATGCACAGCGTTTTGTCCTGGCCGCATGGAGCAAAACGGCGGGGGAAATTTTAAGCTGGAATAACGGGGAATTTCAGCGGGAAGCCATTTAGTGATCGGCTACAGAAGCCTAAAATCAAAGGATAGCGCCGCCTATTTCCCTAGTTCTTTTAGGGCTGGTTTTATTAAAAGTTGACTTTTTAGGCAAAATCATTAAATCTAGTGACTTGGCGTGAAAAATTCCTGCTTGTATGGGGTCAAAAATCACCCAAAAAACTAATATTAGTCTTACAAATACATAATCAGTATTTTGTCGTGTAACAAGATACCAGGAGAAACATATATGAAGAAGCCTTTAAAAAGTTGGCTACTTGCTTCAAGTGTAGCGGCAATCTTAGCTGCACCAGCAATTTCAACTGCTAACAGTGGTGTTGAAACCCTAACCAAAGATCCAGCAAACTGGGCAACTTGGGGTGGAAACTACGCTGGCACTCGTTACAGCACACTTGATGAAATCAATGTTAATAACGTAAAAAATCTGCAACCTGCTTGGTCATTTTCTACAGGTGTATTGCGTGGTCACGAAGGCGGCCCACTGGTTGTTGATGATGTCATTTTCATCCACACCCCATTTCCTAACACTGTTTACGCAATCAACCAAAAAACTCAATCTGTTATCTGGGAATTCACACCGACACAAGATGCTGACGTGACTATCCCTGTTATGTGTTGCGACACTGTCAACCGTGGCTTGGCTTACGGCGACGGCAAAATCTTTTTGCAACAATCTAACACTGTTCTGACTGCATTAGACGCTAAAACCGGTAAACGCGTTTGGAGCGTACAAAACGGCGACCCTAAACTGGGCATGACCAACACTAACGCACCGTTAGTGGTAAAAGACACCGTATTAACAGGTATTTCTGGTGGTGAGTTTGGTGTACGTGGCTTCTTGGCCGCTTACGACATCAACACTGGCAAATTAAGATGGAAAGGCTACAGCATTGGGCCAGACAAAGACACCCTGATTAACCCAGACAGCACCACCACGTGGGAAAACGGCAAAGTCGCCAAAGTTGGCGCGGAATCTAGCCTTAAATCTTGGGAAGGCGACCAATGGAAAATCGGTGGCGGCACAACATGGGGCTGGTACAGCTATGACTCAAAACTAAACTTGGTTTACTACGGCTCAGGCAACCCATCAACTTGGAACCCTGTACAACGTCCTGGCGACAACAAATGGTCCATGTCATTATGGGCGCGTGACGCAGACACCGGGGAAGTCAAATGGGTATACCAAATGACCCCACACGACGAATGGGACTTTGACGGCATCAACGAAACTGTTTTGGTTGACCAAGAAGTCAACGGCAAAATGCATAAAACCATCGTGCATTTCGACCGTAACGGTTTTGGCTATACTTTGGACCGTGAAACTGGCGAACTGTTAGTTGCTGAAAAATTCGACAAATCTGTCAACTGGGCTTCTCATGTTGATATGAAAACAGGACGTCCTCAAGTTGTTTCAAAATACAGTACCGAACAAAACGGTGAAGATGTCAGATCTGACGGCATCTGCCCTGCGGCATTAGGCAGCAAAAACCAACAACCGGTTTCTTACTCGCCACAAACAGGCTTGTTCTACATCTCAGGCAACCACCTGTGTATGAATTACGAACCGTTTGAAGTGTCTTACACCGCTGGCCAACCTTATGTAGGCGCGACTTTAGACATGATGCCAGCTGGCGCAGACGTGTTGACAGGCAAAGCTGACGGCACTAGCAACTTAGGCCAATTTACCGCGTATGACGCGAAAACTGGCAAAATTGCTTGGTCTAACAGCGAGCCATTCTCTGTATGGTCAGGTTCAGTGGCAACTGCTGGCGGCGTCGTATTCTACGGCACACTGGAAGGCTACTTGAAGGCTGTTGATGCTAAAACAGGTAAAGAATTGTATAAATTCAAAACCCCATCAGGCATCATTGGTAACGTCAACACGTGGAGCTATAACGGCACCCAATATGTTGGCGTATTGTCAGGTATCGGCGGTTGGGCAGGTATCGGTATCGCAACTGACTTCAACAAACAATTAGAAGAAGCAGAAGCGAAAGCGGCGGCTGAAAAAGATCCAGTCAAAAAGGCTGAATTGGAAAAAATCGCCATGAAAATTTCACAAGAAGGCTTAGGTGCAACAGGCGCTTATGCTAGCTTGGGATCTTTCACCAAACAAGGTGGTGCATTTACTGTATTTGCATTACCTAAAAACTAATCAAGCCCACTTAGCTTGAATAGTAAAAGCCCTGGTTGTTGCAACCAGGGCTTTTTTTTGGCTTTTACTTTGGCCACAGCGCACATAATTCCCATGGCTAAAACGGCTTGTAGCTGCGCTTAAGGCCGCCGATAACCTACCCTTATATCTTGATGAAGACACTGTTAGTAGCTGGTATTTTTGCACTCAATCTCTTTTCACAGCCTTTGGCGGCTGATGATGAAAAATCCCTTGGCGAAGCACAAAATGAGCCAGGGATGGTCAGGCTAGATAGCCAAGCACAACGCCTATCTGGCATAGAAACCATAAAACCCAAGCCAACGAGCCACCATGCGGAGTTTAGCGCTTATGGCAAAGCCATTAACATCCAAGCCTTGCTGAGTTTACGTAACCGTTATTTACTTGCCTTAACTGAACGAAGTATCGCCGTGGCAAGACATCGGCAGGCTGAACAAAACATTAGCCGTCAACAACAGTTATATGGCCTGGGGGTTAGCTCAAAACGTAATTTGCAAGAACAACAAGCGCAATGGCAAACCTATAAAGCTCAGGTGGATGCCACTAAATTCCAAGAGTTGGCGATTATTGACGAGGCCATGCTGATGTGGGGCAAGCCCCTGGCCGATTTGGCCATGGCTAGTGACAGCGGAAAATTGGACACTTTGTTATCAGGGCAAACAAAGCTGCTACAAATTACCCTGCCCAGTAACAAACACCTATCCAAATCAGTTTCGGGCATTATGGTTGACGCTTCAGGCAACCGCAGCAAAGCCTATCCTGCCAAACTGATTTCCATCGCGGCTCAAACAGAAGCTGGTGCACAAGGTGAAAGTTATTACTTCCAAACCGAAGGTAAGAACATCATCCCCGGCATGAACATAACGGCCTGGATACCTGAACAAGACGCACAAATCACTGGGGTGCTTGTCCCCAAGTCCGCGTTGGTCTGGTATATTGGGCTCGCTTTTGTGTATGTAAAAACCAGCGAAGAAACCTTCGCCCGCCAAACAGTAACCGATTATTTTGTGCTGGCAGACGGCTATTTCATCCCTAGGACGGACATCAAACCCGACCAAGAAATCGTCAGCAAGGGCGCGCAATTGCTGCTTTCTGAAGAATTGCTCGGGCAAATCCCTAGTGAAGACGATGATTAGTGCCAGCCAGTCGTTAAGCCTATGACACAACCTTCCCTTTCAACACTATTTTGCTGAGCGCAGGCAAAACGATAAACGTACAAACCATAATCCAGAATATCCCCATGGTGATGATCAAGCCCATGCTGGCTATGCCTTCATGGGGTGCAAACGCCAGGCCTGCAAAACTGGAGGCCGTGGTTAATGCGCCATAGAACATAGCCCTGGCGGTGCTGGATTGATAGATGTTTTGTTGCTCAGAAAGTGAATGGTGCAGTTTTTCAACCATGTGTATGCCATTGTCCACCCCTAAGCCCAACAACAGTGGTAAGGCGATAATATTGGCATAATTGATGGGCGTGTTGGTGAGCACGGTGCTGGCCATGGTAAATAATCCCGCCAGAATCAAGGGTGTCATCACCAGCAAGGTGTCGGTTACATTTCGACGTATCCCATATAAAAGCAGGGCGATGGTGATCAAGGCGATGGTGATGGCCTTTTTGAAAGCTCCAACCACCTCCTTCATGGACTCCCAATAAATGATTGGCAAATCGGTGGTTTGTGGGGCCACCACTTGCACATCGGTAATAAATTCTTGTAGGTTACCCAAATCATTCAAATCTTTCTTAGGAAATATCTGGACGCGGTACAATCCGCCCTTGCTTAACCAGCGGTCTTTAATCTCGGCGGGCAAATCCTCCAAGGCAATGTCCCGTGCTGTTAAACTGGCCAACAGCGCATTCATCGCACTCGGCAAGGTGCCTAACAACGTTGTTTGGATTTTCTCGATAAATTGGCGGCGGCTAGGCTCTTGGCGGGTATCAAGCTCAACCAATATGTCCTGTAACTCTTGCCTAAATGCTTTTAATGCCGCCACTTCATGGGCATCTGTTTTGGTGGGCAAACTATTGTCTATCGCCTTTATTAGCCGATTGATGCCTGGAGCCGGGTCATTATCTGGCTTTAGAGCCGGAAAACCTTGGGCTTGCGGGCCCAGCACCAAAGCCATATCTTCAATGATGGCCAGCTTTTCTTCTTGCTGGGCGGGGATAAAATCGAAAAGGCTGACAGTTTTATCAACGGTTGCCAAAGCTGACAATTTTTTCTGTAAAGCCTGCACTTGTTGGGCATCAGGGGCTAATACCGTCAAAGTCATTGGCGTTGTGTCAGGGTCTTTGTTCAAATTTTTAAAAGCGACTACCGATTCAGTGCTGGGGTCACGCAGATTAATCGGGTTAAAATCCGTTTTAACCTTAAAAATTAGGCCAACGGATAGGATTGAGATAATACAGGTGGCCACCGCAATGGGCTTGGCGTAATGCAAAGTCAGCGCCGCGAGCTTTTCGGCCAAGGTTGCTAAAAAAGGGTGCGTAGCAACGGGTTCATCGCTGACGGTTACGGGGATAAACCGTAATAATGCCGGCAAAACCGTCAAGGTCACCAACAAACAGATAAACAAGCTAGTCCCTGCCAGCAAGCCCAATTCAGACACCCCTTTATAATCGGTCGGAATAAACGCGTAAAGCCCTATCGAGGTTGTGCCTGCACATAACAACAGCGACGGGCTGGTGGAAATTAAGGTGCTGCGTATCGCCCTTTCCCTATGGATGTGGTGCAGCAAGTTGTCGCGATAACGCAAACAAAAATGGATGGCATATTCCACACCCAAGCCAATATTGGAAACGGCAAAAGCCACCGAAATCAGGTTTAATTCTTTTACCGCAAAAGTCGCAAACGCCGCACAAAAGACCATGCCTAATGCCAACGTGACCAGTGTCGCCACAGACAACAACACTGACCGGTAAGCCACCAATAAAATTACCAAAACCAAGACTGCCGAAAAAATGCTGGCGTTAAAGGTGCCATTGCTCATACCGACCAACTCATCATCTTCCAGGCCAACTTCCCCGGTGAGCCAAACCTTAACCTCAGGCAAGCCTGGCTGCTGGATTTCTGCGATGGCTTTGCGGATGGCGACAATACCGGCTTCTGCCGGGCGTATCTGGGTAAAATCGAATCGGGGCAAAACAGTTATAAAACCTTTGTCTGCATTTTGCCCAGTCAATTTCTTTTCCGCGATCAACTGTTCCCAAGACAGCAAGTTCGCTTCACCATTCAGGCTCTTATGAATGGCCAGCGTAACCTTGTCAATGAGGGATACCATATCAATCGGCACTTCCTGTTGTTTGTCGGTAGTGCTTAAGGCATCCTGAAAAATTGACAGGAAACCGGTTAAATTAGGCTCTTGGGAAATCCTGCCAATAAACGGCTGGGCTAGTGACAGGCTGTTGGACAAGCTTTGTAAATTTTGGCTGTCAAGATACAGCAAACCATTCTGATGGAAAAAGGGGATCTCGTTGGGTATATAAACAGACTCAAAATTGGCTTTATCAGCTGCCAGCAAACGCCCCAAGCGTTTAGTCGCCGCTTTGGTCAGCTCTGGTGTGCCGGATTCGACCACCAATAGCACGGTGTGGATATCCTGCGAAAAGGCTTTTTCATAATTGCGGCGATTTTGCTGAAACGACGCCTCGGGGGCAATCATGTCGGTATTGTCAGTATTGATGCTTAAATTATTGACGGTATAGTGCCAGGCAAAAAAGGTGAGAAAGCCAATGATTACCAGCATTAGCAAGGGCTTGCCCAGCATCCAATTGACAATCTGGGTAAGGCGGTTGTGGCTAAAACTTTTCAACGACATTAGGCAGAGTCCATTATTCAGGCATTAATTAAGGGTGATGCCGGTCAGGGCGTTAAGTGCGTCACTTCGGGACTCGATGAGTTTGTCGCCTTGCTGCTGGATAAAAAATGCCGGGATTTTCGCCGTATTGGCGGCCTTCATACCTTCGCTTTGGCCTAAACACAACAATGCGGTATCCCAGGCATCGGCAATAGTCGGGTCATCATGGATAACCGTGACAGAAACCAGATCATGGGAAATCGGCCGTCCGGTTCTGGCATCCAGTATGTGGCTATAACGCTGCCCTTGAAAATCAAAATAATGGTTGTAGGTGCCAGCAGTCATGATTGATAAGGGGGAGTCTTTAGGCATGGTGATTACCTTTTGCATACGTTGCTCACCCGGCAACGGCTTTTCCAGGGCAATGCGCCACGCCTCAGAATTTGGCTTTTGCCCACGGGTTTGCAGTTCACCACCTATTTCAACCAAATAATCGCTAATGCCTTTTTGTTCCAATAGCTTGCTGATTTTACCCACGCTATAGCCTTGGGCAATAGAAGACAAATCCACTTTTAAATCGGCTTGTTTTTTCCGCAAGTGCGTATCATCAACGACCTCAAGCTTGTCCATGCCGATTTGGCTTAGGGTTTTAAGGAGGGTCTGATCATTTGGAATGGCCAATTCATCTTTACGAAACCCCCATAACTCAAACAAGGGTTTGAATGTCAAATCATAACAACCTTGGCTGGCTTTATGGACGACTTGGGCCACCCTGACCAAGCTGACAATCTCATTGCCCACCACTTGGCTTTCGGTGTTTTCGGCACTGTTGAACAACTCTATCACCGAATCAGGCCGATAATTGGACAAAGTTTTATCGATGGCATCGAGTTCATTTTTGACACTGGTTTCAATATCTTTGCCATCCATCGGCAATTTTGACCAATAACTGATATGATAAGTCGTCCCTTGGGCCGCGCCTTCAAACTTTTGAACCGTGGGTTCTGTGCAAGCCAACAGCAGGCTAATGGAAAATATCAGCCCACAGCCAGTAAATAAACGCGGGCCCCCCGCCCTAATACGTAACAAAGGAACGGGGTTCATTTTTTGTAAAATCTTTATTGTCACAAGCTTATTACCTAATTATTCGGCACGGCGTTGTATTTGTTTAACGCACTGCCACTGTAGTTTATCATCAGTAGCCCCTTTGTTTGGGAGGCAACCGATAGCTTTGGAACCAACCGAGATTGGCCGCCACTATCCCTTAAAGCCAGCTTAATGAGCAACTAAATGCTTTAAAACGCCGACAAATCTTATTATTATAATCGCAAACGCCTATTCATTGATTTAAAAATGCTCCGTTTTAACGCATGCCCAAAATATCTCCCTTAAGCTGCCGCTGTTTGCCCAGCCCAAGGCTATGTACTTTGTTAGCTACCGTTCCCTATGCGTAGCGACTAGACCGATTTATTAAAACAATATGCAACTATGAACAATCTTGTGCTAATCATCGTCGCCATCGTGCTGGTGGCACTCAATGGTTTTTTTGTGGCGGCAGAATTTGGCTTGGTCAAATTGCGGCAAACGCGCATACGCGAAATTGCCAAGACCCGGGGGTGGCGTGGGCGTATTTTAGAAAAAGTCCATGCCAAACTGGATGCGTATCTATCGGCTTGCCAGTTAGGCATAACCTTGGCCTCGCTAGGCTTGGGCTGGGTCGGTGAACCCGCCTTTGCCAACTTGTTAAACCCGGCGTTTGAAAAAATGGGCGTCACTTCCCCCGAACTCATACACGGCATATCCTTCGCCTGTGCTTTTACCATCATCTCTTTTTTGCACATAGTCGTCGGTGAACTGGCGCCAAAATCTATGGCGATCCGTAACCCCGAGCAAATCGGCCTGTGGAGCGCCGCCCCCCTTTATGGTTTTTATTGGCTGATGTATCCGGCCATCTGGTTGCTTAACTCCAGCGCCAATTTGGTTTTGCGGGTGTTTGGCTTAGGTAGTGCCCATGGCCATGACGCGCATTATTCGGCTGACGAACTCAAACTGATTTTACGCAGCAATGACCAAGATGACCGCTTTACCCGCGACGAATGGAATATCCTGGCAAAAACGCTGGATTTTAGCGAATTGGAAGTGTCCGACCTGATGCGTCCCATACAAGAAATAACCGCTTTGTACCGCAACAAATCCTTAAAGGACAACCTAAAAACCGTTTACGACAAACGGTTTAGCCGCTACCCTTATTTTGACAGCAATGGTATTGATGTACTGGGCGTGATCCATTTAAAAGATTTGTTTTTTGCCCAACAAGAAGGCAAAGCACAAGATGACTTGCTTAAATACCTACGGCCTATCCAATACATCAGCAAAGACACCCCAGCACTTGACCTATTCCGACACTTCCGCATGGGCGCTGCACATTTTGCGGTCATTGGCCAAAAAGGCGAAAAGCCCGAAGGCTTTATCACTTTAGATAACCTGTTAAGTGCAATGGTCGGTGAGATACGCGATGAATTCCGGCAAAACAATTACGACTGGACTCGGCTGGATGATGGCTCCTTAATGGTCAAAGGCAGCCTGCCTATTTTTTCCTTGGAGCGGATACTGGGCATTGATATTGAAAACGAAGAACTGGAATTGGAAGATGAAGTGTCCATAGGAGGGCTAATTATGTCCAAGCTACAAGACATTCCTGTCGAAGGCCAAACAATTGAGTTCAACCAATTTGCCATGCTAGTCAAAAAAATGAACGGGCCTCGGACACTGCTGGTACAAGTCTTTCCTGATGAATCTTTAGACTTGTAGCAACCCATGCACTATGCGCCCTAAGAACAACGTTTGGCAAGGGGATTTATCTAATAGAATCTTCCCTAAGCCAGCTTGTTTACTTATAGGGAAAGAAGAAGAATAGTTGTCTAATCAGGAAGCCGCACCGCAACAGCGCTTAAATTTTTTGCCGCTGCCGCAAGCACATAAGGCATTTCTACCCAGATTAGTTTGCAAACCCACTTTGGCAATCGATTTAATCGTGCCGTCCAAATAAAACCAGCGCCCATCAATTTTTGTAAAGCGGCTAATCTCACTCATCAGATGTTCTTCGCCGTCTTGCTCAAAATAAGCCTTAAACACTACCAGCCCTTTACTATCTTTAGGGCCGCCTTTTTTAGTTTCGGTGATTTCCAGCTTTAGCCATGTGATATTTTCCTTAGAAAAATCGATGCTGGCAGGTCTTTTACTTGCCTCCCACGTCGCCTGTAAATAAGCGCCATTTTGAAGGGCATAAGCCGTATACCGCGAACGCATTAAAGCCTCAGCTGTGGCAGGTATTTTTTCGCCGCTATGAAAAAGGCCGCAGCAATTTTGATAAGCTAAACCCGAGCCACAAAGGCAGAGTGTTGAGGTGTCCAAAAAACTTCCTAAAATGAAGATGGAGGCGAAAAAATCAAGCTATCGCGCCGAGAATGGCATAACTTACCTCATTAATCACTAACTGCCTAGTGCAAATCCGTATCGGTAAGTTACCCCCCCTGTAAGTAATGCCAAAATTGGTGGCGGCTTTCACCCAACCGCCGCATAACGCCAATCTTTTGGCTATCTTTTAGGCTGCCCACCCACCCCCGATGTTCAACCAATAACATTCCAAATAAGCTCTTATACCTAAAGCGCGGTAGATTGGCATGGCAAATCAGCCGTTTATGGATTCAGCGGAATAATTTTGCCCGCCGATTAATGCGGCCTGGGCTTTGTAGAAATTCGGGATGTGACCTGTTTACACTTTACCTGACTTGATTCAGGATGCCGTTACCTAGGGGTAATAAGCTGCTACAAATGCTATATATAACATATTGATAAATAATAACTCCACAGGTGGAAAATGCTGGAAAAACGGGGAAACTTCAGTTTTTTGAAACATTCAGTGTAGAATGTGCGCAATTCATAAGCTAAAGACGAGAACATGACCCAAAAACTCAAACAGCTTGATTGGCTACTTAGCATTAAAGACCGCCGCGAACTCAACGAATCCACGCAAATCTGGCACAAGGGCTGTTCCGTTACTGAAACAAGGCCGATTACGGCACACCTAAAAAGCCTACCAGGTGATCTCAAGGCTTTCCGCCTAGGCATCATCCATACCTATACCAGTGATCTGCTTGACCCTTGGCTTGATCTTCATGCCGCAGCGTGTGGATTTGACCTACATACCTACCATGCACCCTACGGCCTCAACATGTTTGAAGCCCAGCAGCAATCTGGCCTTGTACAGCATTCACCGGATTTGACACTGTTCATGCTCCAGCCGGAGGATTTACATCCCGATCTTTGCAAACCCGTTGCCAATCTTTATCGTGATGAGCGTGAAACCTTAAAGCAGGCGGTTTTGCAACGGGTTGCTGGCGTGATCCAAGCTTTTCGTGCCAATGTAAGTGGTTTGTTTGTACTCAGCATTCTGCCAGCCATTGCCGAACCAGAACTCGGTCGTTTTGATAGCCACGCGGAACATTCAGAATCCCGCTGGTGGAGTGGTCTTCGCGGCGATATTGCTGCCATGCTACGCAACGATTTCCAATCGGTGATTCTGTTTGACGATGAACAGTTGCTGGCACGGATTGGCCGCGACCATTTCTTCGACCGCCGATTCTGGTACAGCTCGCGCTTCCCCTTTACACCTTTAGCCGCCAATGAACTGGCACACAGTGTCATGTCCATGGGGATGCTCGGCAAAACGCCCTTGGCTAAAGTGATTGTGCTAGATGCGGACAATACGCTGTGGGGCGGGATTATTGGCGAAGATGGGCTTAACGGCATTGCGCTTGGGCCAGATTATCCCGGCAATGCGTTTCTTGATTTTCAACGCCGGCTTCTGGCCTTCCAAAAACGTGGCTTTTTGCTTGCCCTATGCAGCAAAAACAATGCAGAAGATGTGCAAGAGGTGTTGGATAAACATCCCCATCAATTATTACGGGATGAACATTTTGTTGCCCGCAGGGTAAATTGGCTGCCCAAGTCTGAAAATATCCGATCATTGGCCGAGGAGTTGAACCTAGGTTTAGACTCTTTTATCTTCGTTGATGACAGCGAACACGAATGTGGGTTGGTTCGTCGTGAAATCCCACAAGTTGAAGTCATCCAAACGCCCAAAAGGCCTGTTGACATCCCCATTTGCCTTGATCGGGTTTCTAGGCTAGAAATAGTGGCCCTTACCGAAGAAGATTTGAATAAAACGCGCCTATACAACCAAGAGCGGGAGCGTCGCCAACTTCTCGAACTTGCCTCGGAACAGGGGAATGGCATCCAAGATTATCTTGCTTCACTGAATATGCAGATGAAGGTTTACTTTAATCCAACCAAGCTTATCCCCAGGTTGTCCCAGCTTTCACAGAAAACCAATCAATTTAACCTGACAACACGCCGGTATAATGAACAGCAAATAAGCGATTTTATTGTCCGGCCGGACTGGACTGTCGCCTGTTTTTCATTAGCCGATAATTTTGGTGAAAACGGCATTGTTGGCATTGCACTGATTAACCACCCAGCTGATGGGTCTGGCAAAGCCACTATTGATACCTTTCTAATGTCATGCCGCGTAATTGGCCGCCAAGCCGAATCAGCCTTCTTGAACACGGTTCTCAAGCAACTTGCTGGATATGGCGTAACCGATGTGTATGCGGAATACCTACCCACCTTAAAGAATAAATTGGTGGAGTCTTTTTATGATGAACAAGGATTCACCCGTATAGACAATGGCCTCTATCATCTTGCGCTTGCTGATAGGGATCAGGGATCTGCTAACGGGTTGCCCATTAATGTGACCATCGAACATTAACCTTACTTACAAAAGAGATGCTATGACTATGAATACCGATGTGCTTGACCGCGTACTTAATTTGCTTGCCAATACTTTAAATGTCAATGTCAATACAGTGGATCAATCCAGTTCGGCCGACACGCTGGATGCGTGGGACTCCTTGGCCCAAGTTAACCTTATGATGGCACTGGAACATGAATTCGATTTACAGCTGGAAGTTGAAGATTTCATTAAACTCAACTCGGTCGCGACGATTGTAGAGTTTATTGATCAAACCCTGAACGCGTAGTTTTTATAACCGATATTATTAATCTTATGGATCTTCTTCATCAGGTATCTGATTTACTGTCCAGGAAACTATCCCCTGAAATGGTGGAAAATATCCGCACGGCTTATTTTGGCACGCGGAATAAACTGGCCCCGTTGATCAAGTCTTTCTACGGGACATTCGACACCGCTGACCTCAAGCAGCACCTTGCCAGCCATATTGGTGATGATTTTGAAATTCTGATGGTGCATGGTTCTTTTAATCATATGTTGCCAGCCTATACCGGAAATGCACTCGAACTGGTCAAAATGCTGATCGAATTTTGTGGCCCTGAGCGCACACTAGCCATGCCGGCCTTTTTCTTTGGCGACCCCAAAATTGGCTCCGTAAACCAGACTTTTCAGGCAAATCCGCGTTTCGACCTCCGCCGCACTGCTTCGCAAATGGGCTTGTTTACCGAGTTATTCCGTCGCTCGCGCGGGGTTATCCAAAGCCGGCATCCGGTATACCGCGTTTCAGCACTTGGCCCCTTAGCGGAAGAACTTACACGCGGGCATGATTTGGCCACTACCCCAGGCGGCGTAGGCACCCCATTTGAATTCATGGCTGCGCACAAGACCAAAATACTGGGGCTGGGCAAATCGTTCCATGTCATGACCCAAGTTCACCATGTTGATGATTTGTTGGGCGAGGAGCTTCCAGTTCCCAGACTACCTGCTGACCAACGCAGCCGACTTGAAGTTTTGGTCGTTGATGGCGCCAATGAGTATCCCGTTACGCTGAATGATAATGGCATCCATTGGCGATTCAATATTGAAAAATTACCAAAATTGCTAAGACCTAGCGATCTTTCCGTCTGGAAATTTCATAACGTACCCATGTTCTGTGCTGATGCGACCAAAGTCACGGAACAATTGGTCGCCAAAGCCAAACAGGGGCAGTGTCTATACGACCCCATTTAAATCGGTTGCGTTCATGTGGCGCAATTCTGTCAACATGACGTCTAGGGCCGATTCACTTTGAATTGAGATAACGCTGGTTGTTTGGTCTGTTGCCATACGGGGCAAGCGGGGCAACACAAAACGGGCATTAGTGTAACGCGCCTTCAATTGTATGCAGAGCGCTTCGCCAGCTGCTTTTGCCACAGCATATTCGGCAAAACCCCGTTCGGGCGTGTCAATGAATACCGAGGACGGGTAAAAGAAAGTCACAGCATTGGCGCTGCTTACCCGTTGCATACAGAGCGCCACCAATTGGCTTAATCCAGTGAGATAAAAGGCGCTGAAGCGCTCAAACAACGCAATGTTCCAATTCGCGCTCCGATTGGCATCGATATGCGGTGAGGCGAAATAATAGATGTGCGTGGGCAGCGGTAAGGATTCAGGCCAAGTGTCTAGCGCATTTACATTCATTTCAATCACTGAGCACATCCCGCCTCCAGCGGTAATGTCAGCGGCAACCTTTTCTGCTTCGGCACGTCCTTTGTTGCAGGTGATGGTTACTTGGGCCCCGCCTGCGGCGAGGATTTTTGCGGTGACTTCACCCACGCCCCGTGAGCCACCAACAACCAAGGCGTTTTGACCAGAAAATTCGCCACCCACAACAGACTTCCTTACGTTAGCGTAATCCGGCTGTGCCACTGGCCTAGGCCGAAAAAAAGTGGTCAATTCTCCGACAAAATCCAAAGATTCAACGCCAATCCTCAGCAGATGGACACGACTATCGAATTTCAATGGCGCATACCTGACCACCTTGTCCAACCCAGCTTTGCCGTTGTTTTCAAATTGCAACTTGAGGCCAGAAAAGATCGAATGCTGCCCAGGAAGCCGCATTCCTACAATGTGCGTACTTGCAATTACCTGTGCCAGTTGTATCGGCGGTAGTGACGCAGCAAGATGCCTGAAAAGTTGGTCGGCAGTTTGACGATGCCAGTACAAGCCTACCTCACCACCGGTGTGATCCGACGAAAAGTTGAGGTCAGCTGGCTGTTCACGATCTGGCAAGACATTCTCGATGGTCAGCTGTGTGTCATTTGAGCTTGCAGGCGACAAGCGTACGTTCAAACTTAAAATTTGCCTGTCTTCAGACCTGGCTATCAGCTGCAATTCATTACAGTCCTCATCCACGGTTGCGTCAAAACTGATCACCCGATCAATTTGTGCTGGACTTTGAAAATTCGCGCTTAGCACCAGCAAGCTTTTTACCGGCAATTCAGGCAGGAGTGCTAGCGTTTCATCCAAACACCGCAACATGTGATGCACCCCATGGATTACGGTATGGCCGAATTGCAGCCGCCTGGCATATACCGGATCTACATGTAGTGGGTTAAAGTCCCCGGAAAGGCGGGCGAAGCGATCATTTTGCGCTTCAGTGATAACAAACTCACCGCTTAATTTGATCATTGGATGAATGCTCCCTTTGTGTTGGCTTAATCCGGAGCAAGCGGATGCCCCAATCAACCAGATATTCAGAAATGTTTCGGTAGAACCCTTTGCGCTGTTCCGTAATCTGCCCAAGAAGATAAACCGAGACAATGACGCACAGCATGACCTGAAAATAAAAAACCAGCCCTGTTGGGTCGCCATCAATCAGGGTTGCAAAGAACCAAATCAACGGCTGATGCGCAAGATAAAGGATAAAAGTGTAGCTAGCCAGCACCCGGATTACCTTTGCCAGCGGATTCAATATCCTGGTGAATTGATGGCTGATTGCCCTGAAACCGGCAAAGTTTAAAAACACCAACACCCCGAGCAGGTAATCACTTAGAAACGATTTGGAATAGGCTAGTTGCTCATAAAGGTATTCGCCCACGTGCGTTCGCAGCCAATCTTTGCCAATCGTTTCCACCCCAAGATAATGAAACATTATGATGCCGACGATACTGCCAATAAACAGTATCCAGCCCGCCTTAACACTAATCGAGGCAAAAAAACGACTGCGGTATAAGTAAACGCCCAGCCACCAGATTGGCGCAAGCAAAAGGATTTTTGGCCCCAGCAATGCACAAATCAATACCAGCCCCCCTATCCGTAACGCGCCCCTAAGAAAAAACACGGCGGCGAACATGAGGTAATACCAAACTTCGTAATTCAGTGACCAATAAGGGACATTTGAATAGGTGGTTATTGATACCGACCATAACTCATTGATAAAGAAAAGGCTGGTCAACATGCGCAGCAAGTAATGGTCATGCGTGGTGTTTACACCATAAAAATCATTGCTGATCATTTGCCCAGTCTGATCCAGCAATAGCGTCAACAGGACAGCAACTGGCGCGACCGAGTAAATTCGGGCCATGCGGTTGACCATATAAACTCGTCCGGTATTTTCTTTTGTTGCCGTAACGTATGCAATCACGTAGCCGGATAAAACAAAAAACACCATGACCGCACTATGGCCCCATTGCGGAAGCACTTCAGAAATAATGCCCCGGACATTTGAGTGGTTTATTACAACCACTATAGCCGCAGCCAATCTTGCAAAATCCAGATAAAGCGAGAATTCACGACTCATCGGCCACCCCGGTGGATGATAGTGATCATTGTATTATCCATAGCAAATATGCCGCCATGTTTGTTCAACAAGTCTCATGCCCGAAAGCACTGGGTTTACAGCAAGTGCTTGTGGCTGAGGGAACACATTCGCTGGATCCGCTGATTTAAACCCTTTTACACAGAATCGATCACTATGCTTCTCAAGGTATTTACAAAGATTGACAAAGCGTCGTTTTGTTAGCTGGTCCACCTTTGCTTTATCCGGTGTTAGCATTTCAAAATTATGGCTAACGATTACCACTGAATCCCAATCCGCAGCATAAGCGCGTTCGAGATAGTTGGTAAGCTCCCTGAATGATAGTGCGGTAATCTGGACGTTGCGGTAGCCGCCGTCTTTAAGCTTCAAGACTGAAACAGGAAACACAGTCAATCCTTCAATTTGGCGAGGTTGGACTAGCTGCTCACCTGGCGCCATATCATGCACCCCAGCGACAGCGCCAAGGTTGTAACTTGTGTCAAAGGAAAGCCCATTCTGTGCAACAGCCCGCAAGGTATCTTGATTAGCGGCATAGCTTCCCGCCCTGAAAGCGTTGATCTCGTTCGCCCCTGCTTGGGCCAATCGCTCAAGTCCCCATTTTATGAGATGGCTTTGCTGCTCTCCGTCGCAGTAAGTAAGGTCGCAAAGCTTTTGGGATACGTTTTCCAACAATGGCTCGTGCGCAACATCCACCCATTCAGAATGCAAGTGAAGTTGGATTTCCTGATTACCTGCTTGGATCAATCCGACGATTTCCTTCAAAGGTTCAATACCAAATCGGGCGGAGAACAACGGCTCAACAAAGAAAGCGCCGGTAAGGCCATGATCATTAAGGATCGATATCGTTGCGGGCAAAGCATAGTCGCCGTGCGCAGTGGGGCCATAGACATACTTTTGGAAGGCATCAGGAAAGGTGCGATCCAGATCGTTCCAGCCTCCGCACCAGATTTCGGTATCAATAGTGATATAAACATTGAGCATGTGTGCTAGCCCTTGGCAGGTTATGCGACCAAAAAACAGATAGCCCCAACCGCCTTGGTGAGGCTAAAAAACTATGCTATGTCCCTATAATAAACAGCCGCGAAAAACGCTGGTATAGCCAGTTTCCTTTGCCACTTTCCCGCTAGCTGATTGATCAACTGATGACCTAAACTGGCAGACAGTTCAAGTCTGTGTAGAACACGGCGTGATCTCCAAGTAACTGGGGATGCTTCGGCGGATGGATTCTTCGTATCCTCCCGCGCGTAGCGGTAAGTCTTAATCTGCCGACGTAGCTTGATGGAGGCCCCTGATTGCAACTGACCACGGTTATGTCCGGATAGCAACTGGCCCCTCGTGGGTATGGGAAATTGACGGATACGTACAGATAATTTAATAAAAACTTTTCAATTATCCCTCAATAAGCCCATTATCACAAGTGCCAGTGGATTGTTGGGGGTGAAGCAACTAAACACCGGAGAGGGTTTTTGTGCGAAAAAGCAAAATGAACCGCCCACTATTCAGCAATTTCTCACTGCTTCATCAAAAAATAACCCAACCACTGTCAATCAACACCCAAAAGCGTTTATCACCGAAAAAAAAGGGTGGAACCAGCCCACCCTCTTCTTCCTCAAACCACCTTATTCAGCCGTTTCTTTCTGCTTTTCCAGCAAATAATCCAACCACAAGTTAGACAATTTTTCCTGCACGGTGTTTTGCCGCAAACGGGCGTTCAGGTGCGGGAAGTCAACCTTATCCAAATCTTGGTCTTGGTTGTAGCAGGAGTAGACAAAGTATTCCTTGCCCGTTTCGCTATCAACGTGTTTGCACATACATTGCGCACATATCCCTTTCATCATGCACTGCATGGGCGAGTTGATGGAGCCGATGGCATGGTGCGCTTTGTTGAGATAGGGTTTTAACACATCAAAACGCGCGGATTTAACCGCCGCCATCATCCGGTCCGAACCGATGACGATCAGGTGATCGACATCCGCCAAGGAAATCGGCTGGTCGCCTAAATCGCCTTCGGCATAAGCCACCATACATTCCAAGATATTGCCGATAAAGCTCTTGTCTTGCGGGCGGCTAGGGACGATGGCCTCTACGCCTTCGCCTTTATCGACCGACCAGATAATCAAATCGGCGGCGGCTTCTACGTCTTCAACCTTAAAACGGTCTTGGGCGAATTTGTAGCCAGCAAAATAAATCACCCGATTACCCGCCGCGCGTAAGGCTTTGCCGATGGAGAACAACACGGCGTTGCCTAAGCCGCCGCCCAGCAATAAGACGGTTTGGTTGCTGGGGATGTCGGTGGGTGTACCCGTTACGCCCATAATCACTAAGGGATCGCCGACGTTCCAAGTGGCGCACAGCCGTGATGATGAACCCATTTCCAGGGCAATCAGCGAGATGGTGCCTTGTTCTTTATCAACTTCCGCACCGGTTAAGGCCAAGCCTTCGGCAGCCAATACCGTACCTGCGACGGTGGGGGCAAAGGCTTCGTAGTTTTGCACGCGGTAAAATTGCCCAGGGTAGAACTTTTTGGCGGCTAACGGGGCTTTAACTACGACTTCTATAATCGTCGGGGTTAGGCGGTTAATGGCTACGATGGTGGCTTTAAAGCTTTCGTCCAAGTGCGCGAACAAGGCAGTTAAGGCCGCGTCGCGTTCGGCTTGTTGTTCGGGCTTAAGCTGCGCCAATTGTTCTTCAAACAATTTGACCACATAAGGGTAGCCATTTTTCGCACTCGCCATCGCTTTAACCACGTTACCTGCGTAGACAGGGTGGTTGTCACCGTAAAAGCTGATAAATTTACCGTCTTTTTGGTACGAGGTCAGTGGCGCGGGTTTGCCCAGTTTGGGGAATTTTTCGTCGCTCATTGCCACGAGATTGACCGAACCTTCGTTGAATTCGGGCTCGTAGCGTTGGAAAAACCATTTGTCCATGACGAAAGTGTCGGGGTATTCGCTTTGGTAAATGGTGTTGGGCGAAGTCCCTGCGGCAACGTATAAGCTGCGCAAAGGCACGTTAATCGGTGCACCAGCACTTTTCCAACGACCGTCTTCCAGCACTAGCTTTTCAAAATCTACGGAGTTTAAATGCCCGTATTCATCGGCGTTGGCACCTAAGGGACTCATGCCTTCAGCTAAGGCGATGCCTTCTTCCAAGGCTTTGGTGATTTCTTCATGGTTTTGGCGATACGCGGGCGCATCGACGATACCTTTACGGTAAAACAGCGTCACCCCGCCCCACGCTTCAACCAGCGGTTGGAAATCAGGGGCTTCATCAGCGGCGGCAGCACGTTGGCGTTCGGCAACAATAGCGGCACCGTGGGCCAGAAATTCGTCCAAAATAATGGTTTCTTCTTGGTCGTAGCGGGCGCGTATTTTATCTGCACCGTGGATAGCCACCAAGGTGTCGTAGCGGTGTTTGATTTTCTCAACTTGTACAGGATAGTAAGCCATCAGTTCGGTGGCAGTATCCATTGCTGTCAAGCCGCCGCCAATTACACCCGCAGGCAAGCGTACTTGCAAATTAGCCAGTGATGTGGATTTGGCTGCGCCTGTCAATTGCAAGGCCATCAAGAAGTCTGAGGCTTTGCGGATGCCGCGCATCAGGTTGTTTTTAAGGTCGATGACAGTAGGTTGGCCCGCACCCGAGGCGATACAGATATGGTCAAAGCCCAACTTCCAAGCATCTTCGATGGTGATAGTGCCGCCAAAACGTACGCCGCCATAAGAGCGGAACGCCGCCCGGCGTTGCAAGGTCAGGTAAATGACTTTTAAGAAGTTTTTGTCCCAACGCACGGTAATGCCGTATTCCGCCACGCCGCCAAAACCTGCCAAAATGCGTTTGTCCAGGTCTTCGTAAAGATCGTTAAAATCCACGATAGGCATGGGCAAGGTGTTGGCGTCGCCTGTCAGTTCAACAGGCAGGGGTTCGAGTTTCAGGCCGTCGATGCCCGCCACGCCAAAGCCTTCGTTAAGCAAATAATGGCTCATCGTGTAACCCGCAGGGCCTAAACCCACTACCAAGGCATTTTTGCCATTGTAAGGCAGCATGTACGGACGTTTGACGTTTAATGGGTTCCAACGGGTCAGCAAGCTGTAAATTTCAAAGCCATAAGGCAAAAACAATACGTCGGTCAAGACGCTGGTTTCAATTTCAGGAATGTTGACCGGATCGGTTTTTTGGTAGATACAGCCTTTCATGCACTCGTTGCAAATACGGTGGCCTGTACCTGGGCACATGGGGTTGTCTATGATGATGACGGCTAAAGCGCCAATATTGTCACCACGACGTTTGACCAAGTGCATTTCGGAAATTTTTTCGTCTAAAGGGCAGCCTATGGTGGTTACGCCCAAGGGATCGACCTTGAAGGTATTGGTCTTTTTGTTGCGCATCCCTTTTGAGCAAGAATCGGTGTCGCGCTCATGGCAATAAATGCAGTGGTTGACTTCAGAAAGCACTTGGCGTTGGTTGTAACGCGGGTCGGTCAGTTTAAAGCCGTCACGGCGGCGGCGATGTTCTTGTTCGCCCATCCAAGTGCTAAATTCGCCACGGTCTACGGTTTCATGGGCAACCAAACTGTCAAAATCGCGTTTGCCCGGAAACTTAAAGCTTAACCAGTCGGCAACGATGTCGTTGTCTTGTTGGGCGATATAGCTCCAACGTTGCACGTTGTCCATCAAGCCCGCAACGAATTCGCCGTCATCATTGTTGCCCAGCAGTTCGGCAAATTCTGCCGCCGCCAAGTCATGGGCCGCCAATTTGTCACGCAGTGCCGCCACTTGTTCGTCGGCGTTTTGGTAATCGCTGTCTTTGCCTTTGGCGAGGGTTTTGTAATGGCTGGATAATAAGCCGATGACCGCACCGACACGCGCAACGCGGTGTTCAGGGTCGGCATCGGCGTTGGCTTCAGGAAAACCTGCGGCAATCAATAAGTCAAAGCGGTTCAGGATGGCTGGCACAGGCCATTCGCCAGTGTCTTGGCCTTTAAAATACACGCCCAACTTTTCAACCACTTCGTTTTTATAGGTGAAAATGGTGTCGATTTCATCCTTAATTTTGTTGCCTTGGGCTTGGTGTTGTTCAGTGATATTAAACAATTTAGCGACAAACTGGCCGACAAACGGTGCCATTTGCACGACAATTTCTGACTGCTCCTCAGGCGTTATGCCTACACCCTTAGTATCGCGGTAAGTGGAGAATTTTTCATACAATTCGGCATCGTGATGTTTTACTGAATCATCAAACACAGCCAATAAATCTTGTAGGCGCGAACTATTGTAGAGATCGGCATAGGTAAAGCTGGGAATTCCAAGAGTGAGATTGTTTTGTTCCATAATGCTTATGAGGGTTGGTTTAAATCTGTATCATCAAGCCCAAGACTTTTGATACGGATTTTGGTTACGGAAATTGTGTTAATTATTATTATTTTTGTGCAGGTGAACGGGCGCTACGCGCATAGGTTATGCGTAGCCTTACTTATCCACATGCTTGAATAGTCGTTGTCTTGGATGCTTACCAGAGGGCAATAAGCCCGCTGAGCTGGGGTCGGTCAGAATTTGAAGCGTGTAGCATGGATTAGCGATAGCGTAATCGTCGCAGGGGATTCATTCCATTTACAGCGTGTAAGACACCTGTCGATCAGTCTCTCGGCGCGGTAAGTGTACTGATTTTTTAAGGATAATTCAAGTTTGGTAACTAAACATCAAGGTGGCGGGGCATATCCCCGCCACACCTGGCTCTTACACCTAGACTAATCCGCCTGCCTTCTTAAGAAAGCGGGGATGTCCAGATAATCCAAATCCATTTCTTTTTTGTTTTGTGCCCCAAAACGGGTTTCCCGGTTTTCCTTTTGTGCGCCTTGGCGGGTAACCGCTGGTTTGTCCATATCGTCATAGCCAGTGTTGTCACGGGTCGGCTTCTGCATAGCTTTGACCGGTGCTTTTACTGGTAGTGGCGGCGCGCCCATACCCGTCGCTACAACCGTGACTTTAATTTCATCGCCCAAGTTGGGATCAATTGCCATACCGATTTTGATGATGGCATCTTCTGAAGCGAACTCGTGGACTATGTTACCCACTTCGTTAAACTCGGCAACCCCCATATCTGCAGCTGAAATATTCACCAAAATTCCGCGAGCACCTTGCAGGTTAATATCTTCAAGCAATGGGCAAGCAATGGCTTTTTCAGCAGCTTCGCGGGCACGATGCTCGCCAGTCGCCGATCCCATACCCATGATTGCCGCACCCATGCCGGACATAACCGTCCTGACATCGGCAAAATCGACGTTGATCATACCAGGATGGACGATCAGTTCAGTAATCCCCTGTACGGCATCCAGCAATACATCATTAGCGGCTTTAAAGGCATTCATCAAAGACACGTTATTGCCTAATACAGGCAATAATTTTTGGTTAGGTATCGTGATCAATGAGTCTACAAATTTTTCCAATTCAATAATGCCCTGTTCAGCGACAGCCTGTTTCTTTTTACCTTCAAACAAAAATGGCTTAGTCACAACGGCAACTGTCAGGATCCCCATTTCCCTGGCAATTTGCGCAATGACCGGAATCGCACCTGTGCCAGTGCCACCGCCCATACCGGCGGTTAAAAACACCATATCCGCGCCTTGCAACACTTCTTTGATACGTTCTTTGTTTTCTTCTGCGGCATGTTTACCAATTTCGGGGTTAGTTCCTGCCCCTAAACCTTTGGTCAGCTCGACACCTAACTGGATAATGGTATCAACCGTTAATTTTCTTAATGCCTGTGCGTCGGTATTGGCACAGATAAACTCCACACCTTCAATATGGCAGCCAACCATGTGATTGACTGCATTGCCACCACCCCCACCTACACCAATAACTTTGATGACGGCGGTTTCACTATATGTATCCACCAATTCATATTTCACTTTCGCTGCCCCTTAAATAAACAATACACACTATTAAAAATTACCTTGAAACCAGTTTTTCATTTTCGAAAACCAGCCTAAACCTTCCGCATCACTTACTCTGCCTAAACTTTGATGGTCTTTTCCATACATTAACAGGCCAACGCCTGTAGAGTGGATAGGATTTCTCACCACTTCTGTCAACCCAGTAACATTTTGCGGCCCCCCCATCCGCACTGGCATGTGAAAAATCTCCTCCGCCAACTCTATTAAGCCTTTTACCTTTGAACTCCCCCCCGTCAATACGACCCCAGCGGCTATCAATTCTTCATTACCACTGCGCCTAAGCTCCGACTGCACCAGCAACATCAATTCCTCGTACCGTGGTTCTATAATCTCGGCCAAATTTTGCATTGAAATCTTGCGTGGTGCCCGGTCACCGATGCTCGGCACTTCAATCGTCGCATCAGCACTCGCCAATTGCGTCAATGCACAGGCATATTTCCGTTTAATTTCTTCTGCATTGATAGTGGGCGTACGCAATGCAACGGCAATATCATTCGTTACTTGGTCGCCTGCTATCGGGATCACTGCGGTATGTTTGATCGCACCTTCGACAAAAATGGCAATATCTGTGGTACCGCCGCCAATATCACATAACAAACAACCCAGCTCTTTTTCATCTTCGGTGAGAACTGAGTTACAAGATGCCAACTGCTCCAGGACGATATCTTCCACCTCTAAGCCACATCGGCGGATACATTTGATAATATTTTGGGATGCGCTAACACTGCCAGTGACCATGTGCACTTTGGCCTCCAAGCGTATCCCTGACATCCCGATAGGCTCTTTAATGCCATCTTGTAAATCAATCACAAACTCTTGCGGCAAAATATGCAAAATCTTCTGGTCAGCCGGAATAGCGACTGCACGGGCCGAATCAATCACCCGGTCTATATCATATTGGGTTACTTCCTTATCCTTGATTGCCACAATGCCATGTGAATTAAGGCTTCTGATATGGCTGCCCGCAATCCCTGCAAACACAGACTTTATTTGGCATCCGGCCATCAATTCGGCTTCTTCAATTGCTTTTTGTATGGACTGGACAGTCGATTCCAGATTAACAACAACCCCTTTTTTAAGGCCGCGCGATGGCGTAGTCCCAATGCCTATTATTTCTATATTGCCATCACTGGTGAGCTCCCCAACAATAGCCGCAACTTTTGACGTGCCAATGTCCAGTCCGACTATTAAATTACGCTCTGATTTTTTTGCCATTTTATCTACTCTGTATCGCCTTTTCGTGTTCTTGTTTGTTCAATAAGGGATTTGCAATAGCCATCCAATCTATCTCAATGGTTCCAGGCTTCCATGAAACGGCATAACCATTGGGATACCTCAGATCGACTACCGCCATTTGCTCAACTTGCTCTTGGTTTAAAACGGCCAACGTCTTCAAAAAACGCTGCATCTTTTTCAATTGTTCATTACTCCCCAGCAGGATTTCCAATCCACTCGCCAATTTGATTTTCCAAGCCCAACGGTCATTTACATCAAACTCCGCCAGAACCATCGACTGGTCAGCCAAGGTTGTTTTAATCCCTTTCATAATTTCCAGCACTTTTACTTGCTGGAACTCAGGGCCGGTCACTACCGTCAAATTTTGGAACTGTCCTATATTTTGGGGAGTAAAAATCACGCCCCTCTCTGTAATGAGGCTATTTTGGCCCCACCGTGCATAAGGCTTACGCTCACGTATTTTTATGTCTATCGTATCCGGCCATACCCGCTTTACCGTCACCGTATCCACCCACGGCAATGTTGAAACCGCCACATGTATCGCCTGCATGTCGGCATCAAAAAAGCCAGCCGTGACTAATGGCAACAAAACCGCTTTAACTTCGTCTTTACCGAGATATTGGAATACGCCTTCAATCCTCACGTATTTAATGGGTAGTGACACGCTTTTAATGGGTAAGGCTTTAATGTGCCACTTAGCCACCACGCCATACCCTAGCAATCCGACTAGACCCGTCATAACCACCCCTATGACCCAAGCTTTTGCGCCGACATTAACCATTACCCTAAACTGGTTTCCAACACCCGCCAGACCAATTCATCAAAACCTATCCCCGCTTGTTTGGCGGCCATAGGCACTAAACTATGATCTGTCATACCGGGCACCGTGTTAATTTCAATCAATTGATACTGCCCGGCAGCATCGATAAAAACATCAACCCTAGCCCAGCCTTTCGCCCCCACCACTTTACTGGCGGTCACCGCCAAGTTACCCACAAACAACTCCTGCGCTTCGCTCAGACCTGATGGGCAGTGGTATTGGGTCGTGGTCGCGTTATATTTAGCTTCGTAATCATAAAAAGCATTGGGCGTTTCTAATCGGATAACTGGCAAAGCAACATCATTTAATACCGCAACGGTATACTCCTTTCCGGTAACCCAGCGTTCAGCATACACATCACAACGAAATTGCAGGGCAACTTCCAGGGCTTTTTGTAGCTCTTCACGCGAATTGGCTTTGCTCATGCCAATGCTGGATCCTTCCTGCGCTGGCTTGACGATCACCGGAAAACCAAGCTTTTCGATACAGGCATCAAGGTCACTTTCATCCTGCAACAAATGCCACGGTGGGGTAACTAGCCCATACCCCTGCCAACACAATTTTGTCCTTAACTTATCCATAGTCAGTGCCGAAGCCATTACGCCACTTCCCGTATAAGGGATACCCATCACTTGCAGCACCGCTTGCAACACACCGTCCTCTCCGCCACGGCCATGAATGATGTTGAATACCCTATCAACCTTGATGCCTGCCAGCGCATCTATGGGGCTAGCCGTCACGTCAATCGCAACCGCATCCACGCCTTTACGTTTCAAGGCCTCATAAACTGCTGCACCACTTCTTAATGACACTGGCCGCTCAGCGGCTGAACCGCCCATCATTACCGCAACCCGTCCAAATTGTTCGGGATTTTGTTGGGCCACAATTTGTTCCGCCCCAACACCCGGCTCTCCAACCATACAAACCTCAGTCTGCAATTCCACGCCTTGAAACTCCTTTACTTGTTTTTGCACATAAGCAATTAGACTTTCGATATCAGCCGCTGTTGCGTCGCCCGTATTGACAATAAAATTGGCATGTTTTTCGGATACACAAGCACCACCAATTGAAAAGCCTTTTAAACCTGTTTGTTCTATCAATTTTGCAGCAAAATTACCGGGCGGATTTTTAAACACCGATCCACAACTCGGTAAATTAGTCGGCTGTGTTTTATTCCGATGTTCCAATAAACCTTTAATTTTTTGCTGGCTTTCTACGGTGTCTCCCACCTGCAATTGCAAGCAACAACTTAAAAACCATTCCGTCTCAAAGTTTTTTACTGATCGGTAGCTGACCTTAAAATCAACAGGATAGCGCTGGGATACCTTGCCCGACGCATCAATCATGTCCACCTGTTTAACAATGCCCCAGGTCTCACCACCAAACGCCCCGGCATTCATTTTTAGGGCACCGCCCATGGTTCCAGGTATGCCGGCCAAAAACTCCGCACCGATCAAACCCTGTTCCGCACAAAAACGTGCCACATGGGCGCAAGGGACACCGGCTTCCACATAAACCACCCCTGACCCAGCCAGCTTCATTTCTTTTAGCCGACCCTTGGTGTTAATAACCGTACCACGTACACCGCCATCCCTAACCAATAGATTGCTTCCCAAACCTATCCATAATACAGGCTCAGCAGGTGCTAAAGCCGCCACAAACTCACACAAGTCTTGGCGGTCATAGGGAATATAAAGCCTGTCCGCGTTTCCTCCTACACGCCAACTGGTGTATTTAGCCAGTTTTTCGTTGCTTAACAACCTACCTTTCATAGTGGTATGGTCTGTGGCGATAATGTCCTGCACACTAGTGCTTCTGCCAGCAATTCTGGCAGTTGGGTGGCAATCTGGCCAACATTTCCAGCCCCCATGGTCAGAATGACATCGTCCGGTTTAACCAAACCCGCCAATATTTTGGGCAACTCTTGCCAAACATCAACAAACACTGGATCAACTTGACCGCGCATACGGATGGCCCGGCTTAATGCCCTACCGTCCGCACCCGCAATCACGGCTTCCCCGGCCGAATACACGTCCATTAGAATCAGCACATCGACTGTCGACAGCACTTGAACAAAATCTTCAAATAAATCCCGCGTCCTGGTATAGCGATGCGGCTGAAAAATGATGACTGAGCGGCGTCCCGGCCAAGCTTGGCGTAAAGCCTCCAAAGTTGCCGCGCATTCACGGGGATGATGACCATAATCATCAACCAACGTCAGCTTACCGCCGTCAATAGGCAAATCACCATGAATCTGGAAACGCCTACCCACCCCTTTAAAGGAAGCCAAACTTTTAATAATGGCCTCATCAGCTATAGCCAATTTGGTGGCAACTGCAATAGCAGCCAATGAATTGAGCATATTATGCCAACCCGGCATGTTGAGCGTCACCATCAAGGGCTGATAGCCATTTGGCCGTATGACTTTAAAAGTCGTGTGCATACCTTCTTGGCTAACCTCTACCGCCCGAATATCGGCCTCTTCATGAACCCCATAAGTAATGACTGGCTTGGATAATTGTGGCAAAACTTCCCGAATGCCTTCATCATCCAAACACATCACCGCCAAACCATAAAAGGGTAAGTGATGTAAAAACTCAATAAAGGTGTCTTTTAAGCGTTGATAACTGTTCTGGTAAGTTTCCATGTGGTCTTGGTCGATATTGGTGACCACAGCGATCATCGGCTGTAAATACAAAAACGACGCATCACTTTCATCGGCTTCAGCCACCAAATAATTGCCTAAACCCAATTTGGCATTAGTACCCGCACTATTGAGGCGGCCGCCAATGACAAAAGTGGGGTCTAAGCCACCTTCTGCCAACATGCTGGCGATTAAACTGGTGGTAGTGGTTTTACCATGTGTACCTGCAACGGCAATACCAAACCTAAAACGCATCAATTCTGCCAACATTTCCGCGCGCGGAATAACGGGTATACGGCTTATGTAAGCTTGGTCTATCTCTTCATTGCTGCGGTCTATGGCGGTGGAGGCAACCACTACATCGACTTTTGTGACATTCTCACGCTTATGTCCGATGTTGACCACCACCCCCAAATCGGCAAGCCTTTGGGTTACTGCACTTTCTTTTATATCAGAACCCGACACTTTATAACCCAAGTTTAATAAAACTTCGGCTATACCACTCATCCCCGTGCCGCCTATGCCAACAAAATGAATACGCTCAATATTGCCTAAGGTAGAGGTAATGTGCGCGCTTTTTGGAAACTTCATAATCCCGCCTCAGCTATACAGTATCCGGCCACAACGTCTGTTGCATCCAATCGCGCAGCCTGCCGTGCTGCAACACCCATGGTTGGCAACTGGTCGAGTGCTTTTGTTATGGCATCCGCCAATGTTACCGGATTCATGTCACTTTGCTTTAATAACAAACCTGCACCTACCTCAGTTAAATAACGGGCATTGGCTGTCTGATGATCATCAATTGCACCTGGCAAAGGTATAAATATAGCTGGCACACCCAGCGCCGCCACTTCGCTCACCGTCATCGCCCCCGCCCTACAAACCACTAAATCTGCCCATTGATAAACCTCCACCATGTCTTCAATAAAGGCTTGCACTTCGGCGTGCAACCCTAATGCCTGATAGCGGCTTTGAACTTCAGGTTGCATAGCGACCCCAGTTTGATGCCTGACCTGTACGCTTAAGCCACTGCAACGGGATTGTAATTCAGCAATGGCTTCAGGCACGGTTTGGTTCAATATCTGCGCCCCTTGACTGCCCCCAACTATCAATAGCTTGAGTTCGTTTTCTAACCGTTGCGGTTTATTCCCTAAACCCATCAAAAAATTTTTTCTCAGTGGGTTGCCTGTGCACTGCGCTTTAACAGCCGTCTTAAAGCTACCTGGAAAAGCCTCCAAAGTTTGATTTGCAATCCGCGCCAGCAAGCGGTTTGTTGTCCCGGGAACCCGATTTTGCTCGTGGATAACCAAGGGAATACCTAGCAGCTTTGCCACCAAACCGCCGGGGCCAGCGACAAACCCACCCATGCCCAACACCACATCTGGCTTACGTTTTCGTAATACTTTCACCGCTTGACCGCAGGCATTTACCAATTTAAATAGCGCCGATAGCTTTGAAAATATCCCTTTTCCGCGGACACCAGCCACTGAGAGCCAATCCATTTCAATACCTTGCCCTGGAACAACACGGCTTTCAAGCCCCTTTTGCGTACCCAGCCAACTGACTTCCCAACCCTGTCCAATTAAACTTTGCGCCACCGCTAATGCCGGAAACACATGTCCGCCAGTGCCCCCAGCCATTATTACTATGCGCTTACCCATCTCGACCTTTCCTTTGGTTTATTGGCTTTGATTTCAGCAACTTCGCTTTGTACACGAAATAACAAGGCCACTGCACAACACATAATCATCATACTGCCGCCACCATAACTCATCAGCGGCAAAGTTAATCCTTTTGTGGGTAAAATCCCCATATTCACGCCCATATTGACGAATGATTGAAAACCAAACCAAATTCCTAAGCCATACGCAATAAATGCCGAAAACCTTTCCCCTACCTTCTCAGCAGCCACGCCAATTTCAAATGCACGCCACACCAATACTGAAAACAACCCGATAACGCTTAACACCCCTAATAAACCTAATTCTTCAGCGATTACTGAGAATAAAAAATCGGTATGTGCCTCTGGTAAATAGAACAATTTTTGTATGCCACTACCCAAACCCACGCCCAACAATTCACCACGACCAAACGAGATCAGGGCATGGACCAACTGGTAACCAGTATCCTTGGCATCAGCCCAAGGATTCATAAAGCTGGTGACGCGTTTCATCCGATAGGGTTCGAGATACACCACTAAGGTTGCCAATATGGCGACTAAAGACAACAACAAAATAAACTGCGAAAGCCTGGCGCCCGCCAAAAACATGATGCCCATGGCTATAATCAATAACACCACCGCTGAACCAAAATCGGGTTCCATCAACAACAGCAAACTGGCCACAGAAAACAATATTAACGGCTTGATCAGCCCAAAAGCGGACTCCCTTATTGATTGCTGATGGCGGTTAACATAGCCAGCCATATAAATGACAGCAAAATACTTGACCACTTCCGACACCTGTATCCTCAAGCCGGCTATTGACAGCCAGCGGGTACTGCCGTTTACATTGGCACCCAAGCCTGGAACCAGCACAATCACCAATAAGAACAATCCACCAATAAACAACCACACCCCTGATTTTTCCCATGCGCGAATAGGTATCATTGCCACACATGTCCCTAGAAACAGTCCTAAACCGATATGGATTAACTGCCTACTGGGATAATGGAAGCAATTGCTGTTGGCCGCGGCTTTTATCCCCAAATGCAAAGAGGACGATGCCACCATCACGTAGCCCAACAACAACAAACTTACGGATACCAAAATCAGTAAGGGGTCAAAATGAAACCGTCCGATCCGGGAGGGTTTGGCGCGTTTGTTCATGCCAACAAGCCCAGCACGGCTTTTGCAAACTGGTCGCCCCGATCCTGATAATTTTTATATTGGTCAAGACTAGCGCAAGCTGGGGACAACAAAACACTATCACCCACCTCTGCAAGGTCGGCTGCCAGCAGCACCGCTTGCCTCATGTTTTCTGCCGCATACACGGGTACACAATTATCCAGCGCTTGTTTTATCAAGTCGGCATCCTTGCCCATCAACACCACACTTTTTGCTTTTTCTTTTATGGCAGGTGTCAGTTCATTCATATCTGCGCCTTTGGCATCCCCACCTGCAATAAGGATGACTTTCCGGTCATAACCTAATAATGCAGCCGCGCAAGCACCAATATTGGTTGCCTTTGAGTCGTTCACCCAAGTGACGCCGCGAATTTGGGCTACCCGCTGCATACGATGGGCCAAGCCTTTGAAGCACTTTAAAGCTTGGCACATTGCGGTTTTGTCCAAGCCTATTGCGGCACCTAACGCCAATGCGGCCAATGCGTTAGCGGCATTATGCCTGCCTTCTAGGGGCAATTGTGTGATTGGCAGCAAGCACTGCTGATGATGCATCAAATATTCTTCTTCACCTTGCTTGGCAATATAAAAATCAGCGGCTTTACTGGTTGAAAATGTGATTAGTTTCCGTTCAGGCTGCCGCATTGCATCGACAATTGGGTCATCACTGTTAATGACCATCACTCCATCACCCTTAAAAATGTTTTGCTTTTCTTGCGCGTATTCGGCCATATCGGCATGGCGGTCTAAGTGGTCAGCAGAGACATTTAACACAGTCGCCGCAGCTGCATTTAGGGAAGAAGTCCGTTCCAATTGAAAACTGGACAGTTCCAATACATACATCTCATCCATTTTCCCGAGCAAATCGAGTGCTGGTGTGCCCAAGTTTCCGCCTACACCCACTTTTTTCCCACACGCTTTCGCCATGTCACCCACCATTGTGGTGACTGTACTTTTTCCGTTTGATCCAGTAATGGCAATAACAGGCACATCTACCGAACAGGCGAACAAATCAATATCACTAACCAGCTTGGCTCCTTTGGCGATAGCTTTGACTATGGATTTTTCAGTCAAGGACACTCCGGGGCTCACCACCAAATGGGTCGCCACCTTAAACGCAGCCTCATCAAATCCACCCGTAAAAACAGGCGTATCTGGCATTACTTGCAAAAAATCATTGATCAACGGGGGCTTATCACGGCTATCGGTAATGGCAAAATTAAACCCAAGCTTTTGTAAATAATGTGCCACCGAAATGCCGGTATTGCCCAAGCCAACCACCAAAACTTTGGAGTTTTGTGGTTCTAAGTCAAAATGCCTCTTTAAGGCGCTGATAATTGATACATTATCCATTTTTATCTCAGTTTCAAGGTTGCCAGCCCAATCAGCACCAATATGACGGTGATAATCCAAAAACGCACAATCACACGGGGTTCTGGCCAGCCTTTCAATTCAAAATGGTGATGGATGGGCGCCATCCGAAAAACCCGCTTACCGGTTAACTTAAATGAGGCAACTTGGATAATGACTGATACCGTCTCCATCACAAACACACCACCCATAATCATCAAGACAATTTCTTGCCTGACCAATACAGCAAGAACACCTAGGGCAGCACCCAAAGCCAAAGCACCAACATCCCCCATAAACACCATTGCGGGGTAGGCGTTAAACCATAGAAACCCAAGCCCAGCACCCACTAGGGCGGCGCAAAACACTATCAGTTCGCCTGCATTAGGCAAGTAGGGGATGGCCAAGTAATCCGAAAACGTGACATGCCCTGAAAGATAAGCGAAAATCCCCAAGCCAGTGGCCACCATCACAGTCGGCATAATCGCCAGACCATCCAAGCCATCTGTCAAATTGACTGCATTACTGGTACCAACAATGACAAAATAGGTCAAAACGATATACATCAAACCCATATCCAACATAATATCCTTAAAGAATGGGATAATGAATTGAGTTTCTGCGGGTAAAGTTGCAGTTTTATACAAAAAAATAGCCGCAGCCAAACCGATGACTGACTGCCAGAAATACTTGGCCTTGGCGGATAAGCCGTCGCTATTGTTTTTAATTACCTTCCTGTAGTCATCAACAAACCCGACTATGCCATAACCCAAAGTAACCAGTAAAATAACCCAGATATATCGATTGCTAAGGTCGGCCCATAACAGGGTGCTAAAAGCGATAGCCACCAAAATTAATGTGCCGCCCATGGTTGGCGTGCCGGCTTTTTCATAATGCGACTGCGGCCCCAATTCACGGATGCTTTGGCCAATTTTCTTACGGCTTAATTTCCGAATCATTACCGGGCCGATAATAAATGAAATCAACAATGAGGTTAATGCCCCAAGAATGGCGCGGAAAGTCAGGTAATGAAATACCCTAAATCCGCCATCAAAGGTCATCAAATAATCTGCAAAATAAAGTAACATTGTTTAATTCCTGAAATCATCAATCAAAGCCGCCGCTACATTTTCCATGCGCTGGGCCCTTGAACCTTTAATCAAAATCGTTTCATCGCCTGTTAGCTCTTGGTTTAGCGAGGCAATCAAATCCTGTTGGTTTTCAAAAAAAGTCGCCCCTTTACCAAAAGCATCCACTGTAAACTTACTGTCTGCACCAACCGCCAACAACCGTACCACACCACTGCCCTTAATATCAGCCGCCATAGCCTCATGGATTTTCTGGCTCTCAGGCCCCAGCTCGCCAAAGGCCCCTAAAACCAACCATGGTTTGCCACCCAATCCAGCCAACACCTCCAGCCCTGCTTTTAGCGAGGCTGAATTGGCATTGTAAGTGTCATCTATAACAATATTTCCTAAGCGGCTACGTAGAAGCTGCAATCGGCCAGTCACCGGCTTTACCGTTTCCAGGCCTTGTTTAATCTGGTCTAGCCCTATGCCTAAAGCTATCGCGGCCGCAGTGGCCGCCAAGGCATTAACGACATTATGCTGGCCTGCCAATTTAAGGTTGACACCAACTTTGCCTTGCCCAGCAATCAATTCAAAGGCAGTGACAAACGCACCGCCATCTATTTCTGTTTTAATTTCCGTAGCACTGATATCTGCATTGGCGTTTAATCCAAATGATAGAATCTTTCTGTTGCCTGCAACTGACTGCCAATAGCCAAAATGGACATCATCTTTATTGATTATTGCGATGCCGTCTGGCTTAAGGGTTTCGATGATCTCACCCTTGGCTTTGGCAACCCCCTCAATACTTCCGAAACCTTCAATATGTGCAGCACCCGCATTCGTGATAACCACGACATCTGCCTGTGCATAACTGCTGGAATAGGCTATCTCCCCTGGATGGTTCGCGCCCATTTCAATCACGGCATAACGGTGCTGCCCGTCTAAACGCAATAAGGTTAAAGGCACCCCAATGTCATTGTTCAAGTTGCCTTGGGTAAACAGCACGGGGCCATTTACGGCCAAAATGGCCGCAACCATTTCCTTGACCGTGGTCTTGCCGTTACTTCCGGTAACCCCAACCACTGAAAGTCCCTTGCCATCTGTGCTAAGTGCATTTCTCCAGGCACCTGCCAACTGCGCCAACGCTAAACGGGTGTCATCTACAACAATATGCGGCAAGCTGGTTTCAACGCCACTATGCACAATAGCCGCCACCGCACCAGCCTGATCGGCCAGTGGGATAAAATCATTGCCGTCAAAGTTGTGCCCTTTAATGGCAACATATAGTTGCCCCGGCTTAATGGCCCGCGTGTCTATGCTAACCGACATAAAAGGGGCGTCTTCCCCAATTAGTTTGCCCTGCACTACGCCCGCACAGTCGCTCAGCATCATTTTCATTGATTTTTAGCCCTCATTTTTAACGCATCAATTACCACCTGACTATCGCTGAATGGCGTATGCACCCCGTTTATTTCTTGGTAGCGTTCATGTCCCTTGCCAGCAACGACAATACAATCCTCAACGCCAGCCTGCGCTATCGCCTGCTGTATTGCCTGCTCCCGATTTTGTTGGACTTGTAGTTTACTGGTGGGCTCAACGCGAGTTATCGCAGTGCCACACCCGTCCAAAATGTCATTCACTATATCCAGTCCATTTTCAAAACGCGGGTTATCATCGGTAATAATGACATAATCAGCCAGCTGCCCGGCGATGCGTCCCATTTGGGGACGTTTTCCGGAATCCCGGTTGCCACCACAGCCGAACACAACCCATAGCGACTTGCCGCAATGCTTTCTGACGCTGGACAACACCTTATCCAAGGCATCGGGTGTATGCGCATAATCAACAAAAACCAACGGCAAACCGTCACCCCCAAAGCGCTCCATACGACCAGTAACTGGTTTTAGCAATGGCAATCTAGTGACCGCCTCCGACATAGTAAGACCGAGGGCCAGCATCACCGCCAATACCGCCAAAACATTCTCGGTATTAAAGTCGCCATAAAGCGGAACCTTTACCCGCAGGCTTTCTTCTTGCCAACAGACAGTAAATTCAATGCCGTCCACTTTGTGCGAAATAGCCGCTGCACTAATGCAATTGCCTGTAGGTAGGGTGTTTCCCTGCACGCTAAAGCCCAAAATCCTGGCTGTTTGTGGGACTGCCGCTATAATGCGCCCACTGTATGGATCGTCAAGATTCACGACAGCAAAATCTAAGCCTGGTTTATTGAGTAACAATAACTTGGCTTGCAGATAAGCTTCCATAGTGCCGTGATAATCAAGATGGTCACGGCTAATATTGGTAAAAACAGCACCTTTAAAAGTAACTCCATTAACCCTGCCCTGTTCCAATCCATGCGAAGAAACCTCCATCGCCACGAATTTTTTATTATCTTTTACTAATTGGGCCAGAATTCTTTGGATTTCCAAGGCATCTGGGGTGGTATTCATTGTTTTGTGCAAATTGCCCCACCCGCCCCAACCCAAGGTGCCAATAATTCCGCAATCATCCAACAATTGGCCCAAAAACTGGCTGCAAGAAGTTTTGCCATTGGTACCAGTAATGCCGATCACAGACAGTAACTGGGATGGGGCATCATAAAAACGCCCTGCGATTTCACCCAATATCAAACCCAGATTATCGACTGCAAGCATCAGCACATTATCTGCGGCTTGCCTAGCCAGAAGTTCGCCTTCACCCGCCGGGTCATAAAGAACGGCGACAGCCCCTTGAGCGAGAGCTTGCGCCAAATGCGCCAAACCATGTTGCTTAGCGCCTGCCAAAGCAATAAAGACATTTCCCTCGGCCAGTTCCCTACTATCCAACGCCAGCCCTGTAATAGGCAGTTCTGCTATTCTTTCCAAGCAAGAATTTGGCGTCAATGCCAATCCATCCAATAACACGTTAAGTTTCATAGTTGAAGCTATTGGCTTTTGTGGGTCAATAAAATAGGCATTGTTTCTTCTTGGTCAGGGGCAACTTCCAATATACGCAAAGCCCCCGCCATTACCTTAGAAAATACTGGCGCTGAAACCAAGCCACCGTAATACTGTCCTGCCGAAGGTTCATCAATCATGACAACGATTATTAACCGTGGATCATTTACCGGCGCCATGCCAGCAAACACCGCAAAATAACTTTTTTGGGCATAACCATGCGAACCGGCTGCTTTTTTTACTGTCCCGGTCTTACCGGCAGCACTGTAGCCGTCCACTCTGGCTTCATAAGCGGTACCGTCCTTCATGAGCACGGTTTCCATCATTTTCCTGACACTTCTTGCTGTTTTTGCCGAGAAAACACGCACCGCATCGTCGTCTTCTTCGTCTTCACGTTTCAACAAACTTACAGAATGCAAAATACCGTCATCGGCCAAAGCGGTATATGCCCTGGCCAGTTGTAATGCGGAACTGCTCAGGCCATAGCCAAAAGACAAGATCGCCCGGTCAAATTCACTCCATTTTTTATAGTCCCTAAGCGTGCCACTGGCTTCGCCAGGGAAACCAGAACCCGCTGATGTCCCGAAACCAAGCTTATGGTAAATACCCCAAAAGTATTTCGGCGGCATTTTTAATGACATCATGGTCACACCAATATTGCTGGATTTTTTGATGACATGCGTTAAATCCAAAGTCCCGTAATTATGCACATCCTTAACGGTATTACGGCCTATCTGATAAGTTCCGTGCGTAGCAAATGAGGCATTCGGGCTGATATAACCACCCTCCAATGCCGCCGCAACCACAAAAGGCTTTACCGTAGAACCTGGCTCAAAAATATCCGTGAGGGCCCGGTTTCTGTATACAATTTCCTTTAGTCCAACGCGCGTATTGGGATTGAACGACGGCTGGTTGACTGCCGCGAGAATTTCCCCATTTTTAGCATCCAACACCACCAGCACACCTGATTTTGCCTTATTGGCATTTACTGCCAGTTGCAGTTCACGGTAGGCAAGATACTGGATGCGCTGATCGATGCTCAGCTCCAATGTCTTTCCAGACACCGGTTCTTTTATATTTTCAATGTCCTCAATGATACGTCGCTGACCATCCCTGAGCACCCGTTTGCTGCCCGGCGTACCTTTCAACAGCTGCTCATAACCCAGCTCCATCCCTGCTTGGCCAACTTCTTCAGCATTCGTAAAACCAACGATATGCCCGGAAACACCGCCTGTAGGATAAAACCGTTTAAATTCGCGCTCAAAGTAAACGCCTGCCAATTTAAGCGCTTTGATTTGATCCCCCAGCCCTGGATTAATCCGTCTGGCAATATACACGAAGGGTTTAAGGGGCTCTTCCTTCAGCAAGCCGGAAATTTTCTCTGGCGGTAAATCCAGCAGGCTTTCCATTTGTTTGATTTTCGTTGCCCGATCCAGATGATAATTTTGCAGTACCCTCGCCTTATCATTGTCCGTCAATTTTTCCAGTTTTTGGGTGTGCTTATACTCTTTTTCCAGGTGCTTAATCTTGATTTTGTCATCAGTCGTCAGTTCCTTGGGATTGATGGCGATAGATTCAACAGGTGTGCTGACGGCTAATGGCGCGCCATTCCTATCCTTAATCATGCCCCTATAGGCTGAGACCGAGACATCATCGACCTGCCTCATGTCCCCTTGTTCCTGTAAGAATTTCTTGCTCAGAACCTGTAAATAAACAGCACGGCCTGCCAACGCCGACATACAAACCATCACAAAAATAACCAAGAATTTTCGTCTACCCGAAAAATCGTCTGTCGGCCGCTTCGCCGTAGTTCTACCTCGAAAATCTAACATTTACGGCTTAATATAAATAATTTTTTCCCGCAAGGGCATGGCCAGTTTCAATTGCTCCCGTGCCACCCGCTCAACCCGATTTTGCTCAGCCAACATAGTCAGTTCCAATTGCATTTGGCCCCATTCGACTTCATACTGATCTAGCGCCCTTTCTTGTTTTTGGATCTCTATAAAGATCAATCGGGAGTAATATTTGCTATAAATTACCGCCAAAGCGGATATCAGCAGCAAAATACCTGCCACGCCCAACAGTCTGTTTATAAGCACTTAAATTCTCTCGGCAACACGCATGACGGCACTTCTGGCCCTAGGGTTCTGGCTAATTTCCTGTTTATCGGCTTTCAAGGCTTTACCCATTTTCTTTAACATACCCTTGGCGATGTCCACTTCCTTAATAGGCAACTTGCCGGGGTTATACTTTGCACCCGACTCATCCCTGATAAAGCGCTTGACAATTCTGTCTTCCAACGAATGAAAAGAAATAACTACTAAACGCCCTCCCGGGCCCAGAACCCGGACGGACTGCTCTAAAACAGCCTTTAACTCTTCCAGCTCCCTATTAACTTCAATTCGGATTGCTTGAAACGTACGGGTTGCAGGATGTTTATGAATCTCCCGCATAGGCACTGCACTTGCAACAAGTTCCGCCAATTGCCGGGTCGTGGTGATCGGTGAATCTACTCTTTTTTCAACCACCGCCCTAGCAATACGCCTTGCGAATTTTTCTTCACCATAATCAAATAAGACTTTAACCAAGTAGTCTTCTTCAACACTAGCCAGCCATTGTACGGCCGATACACCGGAACTATCATCCATGCGCATATCCAAAGGCCCGTCCCGCAAAAAACTAAAACCCCTCCCAGGGTTATCTAGCTGGGGTGAAGACACGCCCAAATCCAACAAAATACCATCAATTTTTCCGGTCAGGCCAGCCGTTTGGACTATACCTTCCAGTTCAGAAAAACAGCTATGAATTAATTTGAAGCGCCCATCCAAGCGCATCGCTTCTGCACCAACCGAAGAAACTGCATCAAAATCCCGATCAAAAGCCAGCAATTTCCCGTTGGGGCCAAGCAAATTTAAAATGCCTTGACTATGCCCGCCCCGCCCAAATGTACCATCGAGATAAATCCCATCTTGCTTAATCGCCAACTGCTGCAAAGCTTCTGCATACATAACGGGTAAATGTTCCACTAACAATTCTCCCGTATTAAAAAGATAACGGCCCTAGCTCTTCTAAGCCCTCATTATCATCGCCTTCCAGCCATTGTTTTTCTTTGGCCGCCCAAGCATTTTCATTCCAAATTTCAAACTTGTTAAGCTGGCCAACCAAGATGATTTTTTTATCCATGGAGGCAAATTTTCTCATTTTTTCAGGTATTTGCAATCGCCCATGCCCATCCATTTCACATTCGGATGCATTTCCGATCACAAAGCGCCTTAACTTGCCAGCCATCTTATTTAAAGTAGGTAATTTACTGATGGTATATTCAAGTTTTTCCCATTCCGGCAAAGGGTACAGCCATAAACAACCGTTTTCACCAACACAACGCTCATCAACAGCCACAGTCAAAACCATTTGACGTTCACAACAATCTTGCAACTCTTCACGGTAACGTGTTGGGACTGCAATCCGCCCCTTATCGTCTAAGTTGATTGAACTGATGCCACGAAACAAAGCTTACCCCAAATGAATCCCAAAAAAACCATTTTTCACCACTTTTTTACCACTTTTTTACCACTCGGAATCACTATAAATTCCAAACAGCTCTTAGTCAAGGATGATTTCATTTAAACTCTTTCTTTTTTGACAATGACTTACGTGACCATCAAAACGGGACTAAACCACAAAAAAAATAGCAAAATAAATTCCATGATTTTTCAGGTGGTTAATTAACAGTGCTAAGACAACACTTTAGAATAAGCCCACAAAGAACATCAGCTTAATCTCAATTATGCAGAACAGCTTGAAGGGATTTTGCCGCACTATTTAACCGGCGAAAGAAAAACGGAATGTCACGATGACAACAAAGAAAAACAATGGGTCTGGCGACCCACTGGCACAACAAAAAGAAAGAGCCAGCCTATAAGCCGGGTTCTGTCGAGAACAGCCATTCATCTAGGCTGCAAGTCACCTTGCAGCTCAAGCAATCTACCCAGGAACCGCGCGGGCCACGCGTCTGTCCCTCTATTTGATCTTGCTCCGGGTGGGGTTTACCATGCCACTCCTGTTACCAGTTGCGCGGTGCGCTCTTACCGCACCTTTTCACCCTTACCGGTCAATTGACTGGCGGTATATTTTCTGCGGCACTTTCCGTAGGCTCACGCCTCCCAGGCGTTACCTGGCACCCTGCCCAATGGAGCCCGGACTTTCCTCCATTTTATCTTGACGATAAAACAGCGACTGTCCAGCTGACTCTTCCGTTTGCCAGTATACGGCATTCACGCAAGCAGCGCCATGCCAACAAAACATAACACCAAGGCTAAGCGTCCTTTTCTTAGCCCAAAGCAAAATAACCCAGTACAAGCCAGCCCCTCCCCTATTGAACCCATCAAGGTGAACCGGACTTATTGCCGAAGACCTAAACTTGCCAACCACCACGATTAGAGCTAGCTAAGCCACCCAAATCTCATTTAGCTTGTTGCTTAACGGCTTTTTGGCACATTTTGCAATAATCTATAATGGTCTCTTCGGCGGCTTTTTTAGCTTCCGGTGTAATTTTAGCTTTGGGGTCGTGCAACCAATCTAAATTCACATTCATTTCTGTGCAAAACTCAGCGAGTTTTTCACCCAAACCTTGCAAACCCTCAACTGACAGCGAGGCCAACCATTTTTGCAACTGCACTTCTTCATTTAAAGACGCTTTTGCCCATGCTTTAAGCGGGGTCGCCCAATCCTTCTTTTTACCTGTAAAAGGCGTTGAAATTTCTTCCCACGTGGCCTGTAGTTTTTCCCTAGGCTGTAAAGAAGCCCATACGGCTGCGCCGGTAAGCAATATGAGCCCTACAAAAATGAGTATGTGCATAAAATACCTTCTCTGTTATCAGCAACAAACTAGCAGTTGCCTATGTGTTAAAGCGTTATTGTTTGATATCTGGCTATTTCTAGACTTGTGGCAATAAATATTTTTACATGATAAGGTGCACCTAACGGGTATTACCCACCTTAATTTTAGGAGTGCTAAAACTACCGAATGTTAAAACTGTCCGGACGTTAAAATGACTTCCCGTATTGCATAGCGTATGTAACCACATGCCCAGTTGATCAACCAAACTTTTGGCATTAGGGTTTAAATAAACTAGATATTCTAACTGACAACCATTTGTAGAGTCTTGCCTTTATTTTATTTTAACCCAGCTCAACTCACCCGATTCTAACTTTTCCAAGCATTCCCCCTTATTTATGGCTTCCAAAAACACTAGCCATGCGGGGACACCATAGTGAATTTACGCTAAAAACCAAGGCTAGCACTCATCTTTCGTTTGTTTAGGCATCAAGTTTTATGGATAATGTACCAAGGATTCAGTATTTTCAATAGCTTCAAGAGATTTAACCTAAGGTTGGATGATATGGCAGAAATGATGGGTAGCGGTATAGAATTGATGTTTGCCGGCATGGGCATCGTGTTTTTGTTTTTGGCTATGCTGGTAGTGGCAATTAATTCCATGTCAGCATTGGTGCTGCGGTTTTTTCCTGATGTGCCGATGCCGGAAGTGGCTGCTACCCCTAAAGCGGCAAACGGCATCGATAAAAGCGTGATAGCTGCCATAACCGCCGCTGTACATCAACACCGTAGCAAATATAAAAGTTAAATATACACTTCGCGTTAACGCCTATTAATTTTATTTAATGTTCACCAACGGCTCAAAAAGCCACTGTTTAAAAAACCCATCAAGGTTTTTGGAGAAATTTTAAGAATGGCCAAAGATAAAAAAAAGCCTTTAGGCATTACTGAAGTCGTCTTGCGTGACGCTCATCAATCCATCTTAGCCACTCGTTTACGCATAGAAGATATGCTGCCGATTTGTGAAAAACTTGATCAAATTGGTTATTGGGCTATTGAATCATGGGGCGGCGCAACCTTTGATGCGTGCATCCGTTATTTAGGCGAAGACCCGTGGGAGCGTTTGCGCCAGCTTAAAGCCGCCATGCCCAAAACACCACAGCAAATGTTGTTGCGCGGGCAAAATATTTTGGGTTATCGGCATTATGCCGACGACGTGGTCGATAAGTTTGTCGAGCGTTGTGCAGTCAACGGTATTGATGTATTCCGTATTTTTGACGCCATGAACGACATGCGCAATATCGAACATGCCGTCAAAGCCGTGCTAAACACCAACGCCCATGCCCAAGGCACTATTTCATACACCACAAGCCCTGTCCATACCCTAGACGTTTGGGTGGATTTGGGTAAGCAAATTGAGGACATGGGAGCGCACTCCATTTGTATTAAGGATATGGCAGGTTTGTTAAAACCTTATGAAGCCTTCGAGCTGGTCAGCCGCCTGAAAAAAAGCACCAAAATCCCCATCCATTTGCATAGCCATGCCACTACCGGCTTAAGCGTTGCCAGCCTTATCAAAGCCGCCGAAGCGGGTGTCGATAACGTCGATACGGCCATTTCGTCGATGAGCATGACTTACGGACATAGCGCAACGGAAACCATCGTTGCCAGCCTAGAAGCCTCGGATCGTGCAACCGGTTTGGATTTGGTCAAATTGGAAGAGATCGCCCATTATTTTCGGGGCATCCGCAAAAAATACGCCCAGTTTGAAGGCAGCCTGAAAGGCGTGGACGGACGCATCTTAATTTCCCAAGTGCCAGGCGGAATGCTGACCAACATGGAAAGCCAGTTACGCGAACAAGGTGCGGCGGACAAATTTGATGAAGTGATGCGCGAAATTCCGCGTGTACGTGAAGATTTAGGCTTTATACCCTTAGTGACACCGACCTCGCAAATTGTTGGTACCCAAGCGGTGATGAACGTTCTCAATGGTGAGCGCTACAAAACCATCACCAAAGAAACCGCAGGCGTGTTAAAAGGCGAATATGGCGCAACGCCAGCCCCCGTCAACCCCGCATTGCAAGAACGTGTATTAGACGGTAAAGCCCCGATTACCTGCCGCCCAGCCGACTTAATCGGCCCAGAAATGGACAAGTTAATTGCTGAAGTGCAAGAAAAAGCCCATGCCGAAAATGTCAAACTGGCTAATATTGAAGAAGATGCCTTAATTAATGGCATGTTTGCCCAAGTCGGCTGGAAGTTTTTGGCTAACCGGGGCAACCCTGCGGCCTTTGAAGCCGCACCCGATGCCAAAGCCTTTGCGGCAGCAACTGCTGAACCAACACCCGCATCTTCGCCTGTTAAAGCCAGTACGGAAACTTACTCGGTAAATGTCGATGGCAGGAACTTTAATGTCACCGTAGGCCCTGCGGGTGCGCCGTTGGCAATCCAGCCAATCATTTCCGAAGCCAGCTTGGTTGCGCCCGCAGCCAGCACAGGCGCGGTGGTTTACGCACCGATGGCGGGTAATATCCTGAAAATCTTGGTTGAAGTTGGCAGCACAGTCGCAGAAGGTGAAGCCGTAGTCATTATGGAAGCAATGAAAATGGAAACCGAAGTACGCTCTAAATTTGCAGGCACTGTCACCGCCGTACACATCAAAGAAGGCGGTGCAGTCGCAGGCGGTAACGCGTTAATTTCTTTGTAACCAGGCAACTAATCTAAGGGACAATTATGGAAAATCTACTGTCACTTTGGCATAGTACGGGGCTATACAACTTCACCCCTGGGCAAGCATTTATGATGCTGGTGGGCTTTTTGTTGCTGTATCTGGCGATCAAAAAAGGCTTTGAGCCCTTGTTACTGCTGCCGATTGGTTTTGGTGCTATTCTCAGCAATATACCGGTTGCAGGCATTGCCGAAGAAGGCGGGCTGCTCTATTACCTCTACTTCGGCATTAAGTTAGGCATCTTCCCCTTGCTGATTTTTATGGGTGTAGGTGCAATGACCGATTTTGGCCCCATGCTTGCCAACCCCAAAACCTTGTTGTTAGGGGCGGCGGCACAATTTGGCATATTTGCCTCCCTGTTGGGGGCATTGGCACTAAATGCCGTGCCGGGCTTGGAGTTTACTTTAAAAGATGCCGCAGCTATTGGCATTATTGGCGGTGCCGACGGCCCTACTGCAATTTATGTCGCGTCCAAACTGGCGCCTGATTTATTGGGTGCAATTGCGGTGGCGGCGTATTCTTACATGGCTTTAGTCCCGCTCATCCAGCCGCCTATCATGCGCGCACTGACCACCGAAGATGAACGCAAAATAGAGATGCAGCAAATGCGTGCGGTCAGCAAAACAGAGAAAATCGTGTTTCCGTTGATGCTTTTGCTGTTGTCGATTTTATTGCTGCCATCCGCAACGCCTTTAATCGGCATGTTTGCTTTGGGCAATTTGATGAACGCGTGCGGTGTGGTGGAACGGTTAAGCCAAACGGCGCAAAATGAACTGATTAATATAGTCACGATTTTTCTAGGCTTGTCAGTCGGCTCAAAACTCAGCGCCCACGCTTTCTTACAGCTGGAAACTTTAGGCATTCTGGCTTTAGGCGCCATCGCGTTTGCCATCGGCACCGCTTCGGGTGTGCTTATGGCAAAAGTCATGAACAAATTTAGCGACACGCCCATCAACCCCCTCATCGGTGCGGCCGGGGTTTCTGCCGTACCCATGGCTGCGCGCGTTGCCAACAAATTGGGGCTGGAAAGCAACCCGCATAATTTTTTGCTGATGCACGCAATGGGCCCTAATGTGGCGGGGGTTATCGGTTCTGCGGTAGCGGCTGGGGTGTTGTTGAGTTTGGTAAAATAATGGTTAAGTAAAAGCCAGTAAGCGTTGCGGCGTTTATGGAGGTTTCAATGACAGGCTACGAGCAAGATTTTTACAGCTGGACTCAAGAACAAGCGGCTTTGTTAAAGCAAGGCCGTTTTGCTGAGCTGGATGTAAACAATTTGATTGAGGAAGTCGAAACGATGGGCAGAAGTGAAAAACGCGAACTTGAAAGCCGCTTGACCGTTCTGTTATTGCATTTGTTGAAGTGGAAATACCAGGCGATAAGACGGGGCAGAAGTTGGCAGCTGTCCATTGATGAGCAACGGTTACAATTTACAGAAACCTTGAGTGAAAATCCCGGTTTAAAGGCTAGGCTCGATGAGCTGGTAATCAAAGCTTATCGGTTGGCGGTCATTCAAGCCGCCCGCGAAACCAACATTAGTAAAACCGTATTTCCTGAATACTGCCCTTGGACACTCGCCCAGTTTTTAGATGAGGGGTTTTATCCCGATTAACTGGGCAGAAATTGGTACGCTATCCTTTTTAGTATGGGTCAGTGTTTTACCAATACCCAAACTGCGTTTTCACCGTTACCAAAAGTCTATGCTAACCATCAAAATCATCCCCGTCCTAGAAGACAACTATATTTACCTAATCCACGACCCCGTTTCAAAACAAACTGCCGCCGTGGATCCCGCCGAAGCACAACCCGTGCTGGACGTGTTGGCAGAAAATGGCTGGCAATTGACTTATGTTTTGAACACCCATCATCACTGGGATCATACCAATGGCAATTTGCTGTTAAAACAAAAAACTGGCTGCCAAATTATCGCCCCAAGCGCAGAGCAACATAAAATACCCGGGGTAGATAGGGCGATCAGTGACCACGAAACTCTTGCTTTAGGTGCGCACACCGCAACGGTCATGGCTATTCCAGGCCATACGCTAGGGCATATCGCCTACTATTTTGGCGACGATGGCTTGCTGTTTTGTGGCGATACCTTGTTTGTGATGGGCTGTGGACGCTTGTTTGAAGGTACGGCAGAACAAATGTGGACATCTTTGCAAAAACTTAGCGATTTGCCTGACGATACACTCGTCTATTGCACACATGAATATAGCCAAGCCAATGGGTTGTTTGCGCAACGGATTGAACCCGATAATCAGCAGCTCAAAGAAAAAATGCAGCGCATCAAACAACTGCGCAAACAAAACTTGCCGACCGTCCCGTCTACGATTGCCGAAGAGCGGGCTACCAACCCGTTTTTGCGGGTAGACCAAGTAAGCGTACAAACCAGCCTAAATCAACTACAGCAAGATCCTGTCACTGTATTTGCCGAATTGCGTAAACGTAAAGACACATTTTTTCAGTAATCGGCCTTACAGGCTAAGCAAACCTGTAAGGTTTTAAAATAGCTACCGTTAGCTTCTAGGGCGCATGTGCGGAAACAACAGCACATCACGGATAGAAGGCGCATCAGTAAACAACATCACCAAACGGTCTATGCCGATGCCTTCCCCTGCGGTAGGCGGCATCCCGTGTTCCAAGGCAACAATATAATCGGCGTCAAAGTGCATCGCCTCGTCATCTCCCGCGTCTTTTTCCGCGACTTGTTGCTGAAAACGCGCAGCTTGGTCTTCGGCATCATTCAACTCAGTAAAACCGTTGGCAATCTCCCGTCCGCCAACAAAAAACTCAAAACGGTCGGTGACGTGCGGATCGTCATCATTGCGCCGTGCCAGCGGTGACACTTCCACCGGATAGGCGGTGATAAACGTCGGGTTCATCAAACGGCTTTCCACAGTTTTTTCAAAAATCTCAATTTGCACCTTGCCCAAGCCGTAACCGTCTTTAACGGGAATACGCAGCTTTTCGGCAACTTTAACCGCCGCCTCACGCGTCGCCAAATCGGCTGCCGTCAGTTCGGGGTTAAAATGCAAAATCGATTCCACGACTGTCATGCGCGCAAACGGTTTGCCAAAATCGTATAACTCGCCTTGATAAGTCACCTCGGTTTGCCCTAACACTTCCACGGCAATGCCGCGCAACATGGCTTCAGTCAAATCCATCAGGTCGCCATATTCGGCGTAAGCTTGGTAAAACTCCAGCATCGTGAATTCGGGGTTATGGCGGGTTGACAGCCCTTCGTTCCTGAAATTGCGGTTAATCTCAAATACCCGCTCAAAACCGCCGACCACCAAACGTTTTAAATACAATTCCGGCGCAATGCGCAAAAACATATCCATATCCAAAGCATTGTGGTGCGTGGTAAAAGGCCGCGCCGTCGCCCCGCCCGGGATGACCTGCATCATCGGCGTTTCCACCTCCAAAAATTGGCGGTCGGTTAAAAACTGGCGGATATAAGCGACAATTTTAGAGCGGATCAAAAACGTATTGCGCGATTGCTCGCTCATAATCAAATCCAAATAGCGTTGGCGGTATTTGATTTCTTGATCGGCAATGCCATGAAATTTTTCCGGCAACGGGCGCAAGGCTTTGGTCAATAAGCGGATGTCATCCACCTTCACGCTCAGTTCCCCGGTTTGGGTGATGAACAACACGCCTTCGGCACCAATAATGTCGCCGATGTCCCATTTTTTAAACTGTTCGTTATAAAAGCCTTCGGGCAAGGTGTCGCGTGTCACATACAACTGGATTTTGCCGGACATATCTTGGATATGCGCAAAACTGGCTTTGCCCATCACCCGCCGCGTCATCATCCGTCCCGCCAGTTTCACGCGTATCGGCTCGGCTTCCAGCTCTTCTTTGGATTTCTCGCCATATTCAGCCAATAATTCACCCGCAACCACATTGCGGCGAAAATCGGTAGGGAAGGCAATACCGCCATTTTCCCGCAGTTCATTCAGTTTGCTGCGGCGTTGTTTGATTTGTTCTTGTTCGTCTTGTTGGATGTCTGACATGGGATTTGGTTAAAAGGTTATAAAATTAAAATGTTCATCCAAATAACTCGCTATGCGAGCCTAGCCTTGCCAACACCAGCGTATCGGAATCCGGCTTTTCATAGATGAGTAATAAATCGGGTTTAATATGACATTCACGAAATCCCACCCAGTTACCCAATAACGGGTGATCGCTATTGCGTTCCGGCAAAGGCGAGTCCGTGGCTAGCAAGGTCAAAATATCGATGATTATTTGGTCGAAATTTTTATAGCGTCCTGACAGCTTTTCCCGTTTAAAGTCTCGTCGAAACGCTGCTTGGCGTTCAATCGTCCGCATTAAGATCAGCCATCAGGTCTTCAACACTATTAAAACGTACAACATCGCCGCGTCGGCATGCCTCCAGAGCGGCTGCTGTTTCTGCATTAGGTATCCGAGCATCAAACGGTAAGGTTTTTTCAGCGACAACTCGCGCCAACATCATCCGCACGGCATCAGGTACAGAAAGCCCTAGCGTAGCAAGCGTTTCTGCGGCTTGTTTTTTTATTTCTTCGTCTACACGAATATGAACTACGGTTGTGGTCATGACTATTCCTGAGTTTTAACAGCAAAGTTTTTTGGTTGTGAGGGTAGAGGGTTATAAGTTTCCGTTATTACTTACCATCATCGAGTGAGTTTAGGTAATCGGCTAAAATATCGCCATGACAAGCCGCTGGTTTGCAATGACAGACTAAGGTTTTGCCACGCAAGCTTAATAATTGTTCTTTAGTGCTTTTTAGATAGCCCCGCTCAAAATCATGGTGATATTTTCTGATGACTTCATCCCTGTCACCATCAAAGCCGATAGCGTTGTAAAGCGCCCCTCTCATTTTCCTGTTTTATGAAGCCTTCTGTGGTCAAAAGTTTACAAACCACTCTTCAAGCTTGCTTCAATAAACTGATCCAAATCGCCATCTAGTACCGCTTGGGTGTTGCCTGTTTCCACGCCCGTACGCAAGTCTTTTATGCGCGATTGGTCCAGCACATAAGAGCGGATTTGGCTGCCCCAGCCGATGTCAGACTTGGTGTCTTCCAGGGCTTGGGCGGTTTCGCTGCGTTTGCGCATTTCCAGCTCGTACAGTTTGGCTTTGAGTTGCTTCATCGCGGTGTCGCGGTTTTTGTGTTGCGAACGGTCGCTTTGGCATTGCACGACGATGCCTGTGGGGTTGTGCGTCATGCGCACGGCGGATTCGGTTTTATTGATGTGCTGACCACCCGCACCACTGGCGCGGTAGACATCCACGCGCACGTCGGCGGGATTAATGTCGATGTCGATGTCATCATCAATTTCGGGCGAGACAAACACCGAGGCAAACGAGGTGTGGCGGCGGTTGCCGGAATCGAACGGCGATTTTCTGACCAAACGGTGTACGCCAGTTTCGGTGCGCAGCCAACCAAACGCGTAATCGCCTTCAAACTTAATGGTCGCGCTTTTGATGCCCGCGACATCACCTTGGGATTCTTCAATCAGTTCGGTCTTAAAGCCTTTGCGCTCGCCCCAACGTAAGAACATGCGTTCGATAATCGATGCCCAATCTTGGGCTTCGGTGCCACCTGAACCGGACTGGATATCTAAAAAGGCATTATTGGCATCCATTTCGCCGGAGAACATGCGCCTAAATTCCAAATCGGCCACGCGCTTTTCAAAATGCGCCAAGTCATCAACGACGGTATCTACAGTTTCATCATCATCTTCTTCGATGGCCATCAACAGCAATTCTTCGGCATCCGCCAAACCACGCTCCAAATCGGTAATGGTGTTGACGATGGTTTCCAGTTGCCCGCGTTCTTTGCCTAAAGCTTGGGCTTGTTCGGGGTTATCCCAGATTTTGGGGTTTTCCAATTCGCGCAAGACTTCGACCAGACGTTCGCTTTTGGTGTCAAAGTCAAAGATACCCCCTAAGGGAATCACCACGGCTTCTAAGGTCGGCAATTTTGTTTTTGATTGGGTTTATTTCTTGCATGGGAGGATATTTAACCAATGTTTACCGATAACGCACCAGAAAGCGCGATTCGATGAAATCTTTAAAAAAGAGTGTGATTATAAACTATTAGCACAACGGGTTCATAAAGAACTTAATTTCATACAATTGCCTTAAATCTTGGTAATAATGTGATGTTACAATTAACTTTGCTTTAAACTCGCCCATTAACTCTGGAGGTACAATGAAAATAGTGGCTTTATACAGCATTAAAGGCGGTGTGGGCAAAACCTCAAGCGCAGTCAATCTGGCATTTATTTCGGCTTTTAATGGCTTTCGCACACTGGTTTGGGATTTGGACCCACAAGGCGCCAGCAGCTATTATTTTCGCATCAAGCCCAAGGTAAAAGGTGGCAGCAAAGATTTAATCGCCGGAAAACGCGAGCTGGACGGGCTAATTAAAGGCTCTGACTTCGAGAACTTGGATTTGTTGCCGTCTGATTTCTCGTTCAGGAATCTGGATTTGGTGCTGGAAACCAAAAAAAAGCCGACTTTACAGCTAAAAAAATTGCTGGCCCCCTTAGTGGAGGAATACGATTTTATTTTCTTGGATTGTCCGCCCAACATTTCCTTACTCTCTGAGGCCGTTTTTGAAGCGGCGGATATTTTACTGTCCCCCATTATCCCGACTACGCTGTCATTAAGGACACTGGAACAACTGGAAAAATTCATCGAAGACCACAAGCTCCATAATCTGGAATTGATACCGTTTTTTTCGATGGCAGACCGCCGCAAAAAAATGCACGTGGAAATGATGGAAGCTTTGGTTAACAGCCACCCCGGCATATTAAAGACCGCCATCCCTTATGCCAGTGACATAGAGCGCATGGGCTTGGAGCGTATGCCTTTGGGTGGTTTTAGCAAAAAAAGCGTCTCCATGCAGGCTTACCAGTCTTTATGGCAGGAGCTAATGATGCGTATTGACACCTGATTTTCACGCCACATTATCTTGTGCCAGCAAAGGTTTAAACCATGATCACTATCATCCAGCGGGTCACTAGCGCATCGGTGACCGTCAACCATCAGCTTATCGGTAAAATTGACACCGGTATATTGGCGCTGGTGGCGGTAGAAAAAGAAGACACCCCAAAAGAAGCGGAACGCTTGTTAGATCGTATCCTTTCCTTCCGAATTTTTGCCGACGACCAAGACCGCATGAACCTCAGCTTGCGTGATATTAACGGTGGTTTGTTATTGGTGCCCCAATTTACGCTGGCCGCCGACACCCGAAAAGGCAATCGCCCCAGTTTTATTTCAGCCGCGCCGCCGGAATATGGCAAGCAACTGTTTAGCTATCTGCAAAACTACGCCACCGCGACTTTTGCCAATGTCCAATTCGGTGAGTTTGGCGCGGATATGCAAGTTGCACTAGTCAATAACGGCCCGGTGACGTTTACCTTACGGACACCTGGCAAAGCCCAATAAACTGTTTGTCATATAATTTTCATGAGTTTTTGCTACCCTTTGTTCCCGTATGTTAGTTTGGGTATTGCCCGCTGAAGGGACTCCCATTCTGCCCAATCACCCGCAAAAGCACACCATTGCCTTTGCTGGGTTACTAATACCCAGCGAATCCCCTTTGGCGGGCAAATATACCCAAACAATTTCTTATGACTAACACCTACCGAACCATTTGGATTTCCGACCTACATTTAGGCTCTAGCCAATGCCAAGCTGATGTTTTGCTGGATTTCTTAAAGTATAATGACAGTGAAAAGCTCTATTTAGTTGGCGACATCATCGATTTTTGGTCACTTTCCAAGAAAATGTATTGGCCGCGTGACCATAACACAGTAGTCCAAAAGCTTCTGCGTAAAGCTAGGCACGGCTGTCAGGTTATTTACATCCCTGGCAATCATGATGAAAATGTCCGCGAATATGACAATTATATTTTTGGCGACATCACCGTCAAAAACTCAGACGTGCACACGTCAGTGGATGGCAAGCGGTTTCTGGTTGTACATGGCGACGAATATGACACCATTGCCCAATGCCATCGGTGGCTGGCTAAAATAGGCAGCGAAGGTTATGATTTTTTGCTGTGGGTCAACCGTTTTCTGCGCATGTTCAGGCGCTGGTTTGGCTTGCAATCCAACTTTTCCTTGGCCGCCTATGTCAAATTTAAAGTCAAAAATGTGGTGCAATTTATTTCTGATTATGAAGAAAGCATCGTCAGCATCCTTGAGGACAAAAGCTTGGACGGGGTCATTTGTGGACATATACACCATGCTGAAATGAAGGACATCAATGGTTTTTTGTATATCAACACCGGGGATTTTGTCGAAAGTTGCACCGCCATCGTCGAACATTTCAATGGTAACTTGGAACTCGTAAAGTGGGAAAAATCGATATCTTCCATTGGCGAAGAAGCGCCTATTCCAGCCAATGCGAAAGGATAAAACAGGCCACTTTACTTTTTGGACTACAAACTGGCAGGCCAAGGTAAGCCCGCTCCCATATCCCCCGACTATACTTGTAGCATTCAACTAGCCGAACAAACCGATAACTTTACAGTGCATGACGCCGGTTGTTGTGGGGTCGCACAGGACAAAAATGCTATGAACCGAGGCTTCAACACCCTACTTGCCGCACAGTTTTTCTCCTCATTAGGCGACAACGCCTTACTGTTTGCGGCCATCGCGCTACTCAAAACACTGGATGCCCCGGCCTGGCAAACACCGGTCTTACAACAATTTTTCGTTTTTTCCTTTATTGTGCTGGCCCCTTTTGTCGGCGCAGTTTCTGATGCCTTGCCCAAAGGCCGGGTCATGTTCTTAAGCAACAGTATCAAAATAGTGGGTTGCGCAGCCATGTTGGTCGGCCTGCATCCCTTGCTCGCCTATAGTTTGGTTGGCGTCGGCGCTGCCCTGTATTCGCCCGCCAAATACGGCATATTGATTGAATACCTGCCCCCTGAGCGCTTGGTATGGGCCAACGGTTGGATGGAAGGGCTAACTGTTGCATCGATCATTTTTGGTGCCTTATTCGGTGGCTTGCTGATTGGCCACCACGTTGAAGGCTACGTCGTCCAACAACTCAACACACTGGCTTTTAACGGCGGCATCGACACCGCCCCCGAATTCGCCATTCTTGTTGTTCTAGGGCTTTATGCCGTGGCGGCAATCCTCAATTATTTCATCCCTAAGTTACCGATAGAGCACAGCCTGTCCAACCGGTCACTAAAGTTTCTGTTGGCTGATTTTTGGCACAGCTTTTGGCTGCTTTGGAAAGATCCTTTAGGGCAAGTGTCGCTTGCTGTGACTTCATTATTTTGGGGTGCAGGAACTAGCCTGCGCCTCATAATTCTTGCGTGGGCGGCGGCTGCACTAAACCTGGATCTGGAGCAAGCCACCCAACTGACCGCCGTTGTTGCCGTAGGACTTGCAATGGGTGCTATGGTAGCTGCCAAAGCCGTGTCTGTGGATCATGCCGTCAAAGTATTGCCCTTAGGCATACTTATGGGGCTTTGTGTGTTGGCTATGGTTTTGGTGACGGATTGGCGGGTAGCGGTTTTAATACTGATAGCGATAGGCATATTGGCTGGCAGCTTTTTGATCCCCATGAACGCATTGCTACAACTACGGGGCCACCAGCTAATGGGGTCGGGGCATTCCATTGCCGTGCAGAACCTCAACGAAAACCTTAGCATCTTATTGATGTTAGGCGCTTATGCGCTAATGATTGAAGCCGGATTTTCAATTTATACCGTCGTGATCGTGTTTGGGCTTTTTTTATCATCGACAATGGGCTATCTTACCCAAAAACAACGATCCAAATAAAAGCCGCTTATATCAGCAACGCCGCTATGGAGCACAGTATGCCAAAACCGATTACGCCTTTACTTGCCGCTGACATCATTATTGAACTAACCGATTTTCCAGGCCACCCCATCGTCCTGATAGAACGGGCTTTCCCACCCTACGGTTGGGCAATCCCTGGCGGTTTTGTCGATGTCGGGGAAATTGTTGAACAAGCTGCCGTCCGCGAGGCCAAGGAAGAAGTTTGCCTGGATGTCCAACTGCAAGCCTTATTGGGCATTTATTCTGACCCCATCCGTGATAAGCGTGGACATACCGTGACGGCGGTTTATGTCGCAAAGGCCCAAGGCACGCCGATGGCGGCGGATGATGCCAAAAACTGCCGCATTTTTCAATTGGATGAATTGCCAGAGCCCTTAGCATTCGACCATGCCCAAGTGCTGGCTGACTATAAAAAATTCCGGGAAACCGGGCAAGTCGCCGAACTCCATAAAACCCACGCCCCAGATTCAGAGCAACCAATCATCCATTAAAGAAACAGTAACCATAATGTTAGCGTCAAAGTACGCACAACATACATGACTTAAAGGTACTCGCACGTACCGGGCTGACCCAGTTAATTCACGTTGTAGTGTGTGCATCGCGCACCATTAACCGTGGTCAGGAACCCCATTGAACCGCAGGTGAGAAACCAGAACCAGCCATCGCAGATTGCAGCATAAATTGATCCCATTACATATCGAGGGTTTAAGGTGCGCGATGCGCACCCGGTCTTATTTTCTATGTCGAATTGTTTTTTTAATTCATTGGTTCATGATACCGAAACACAGCGGTATAGGTGTATTTACCCCGCTTTAAGTTGATAACCAAATTTTTCTAAACACTTATGAAGATTAGATTAATAATTTTTCTTTTATTGTTATCTCAACCTGCTATCGGAAAAAAACTTTATAAATATCAGGATGAGAATGGCCTATGGTTTTTTACAGACCAAGCGCCAACTACTGAAAAAGATGTATCCGTTAAACAACTTGATGTAGATCCAAAAAATCGGATTAAACTCTATAACTCAGGAAGTAAAGACCAGCCAAACTTCTATGTCTATAATGATTTTGCAGGGCCGGCAGAACTCGAAATAAGTTTTTCAACTCAGCAAAACACCTATTCAATTCCAGAATTACCCCGTCGATTTGTTGTTATGGCAGGGAAATCTGAGGTTTTATTCCAAGTTCGGGCAATTGATTACACTAATCCTTGGTCTTATCAATTGTCCTATAAATATGTGCCAGGTAATCCTATAGAAAATGATGTTGTTACGAAAAGCTATTTACCCCCAATCGCGCCAAATGCTTCATTCAGCATCTCACAGGGATTTGGCGGGACATTTAGCCATACAGATGAATCTAACAAGTATGCGGTTGATATTTCAATGCCTGTAGGCACGCCAATTTACGCCGCAAGAGAGGGTGTTGTTATGTCAGTCGATAATGATTTTTATAAAAATGGGCTTGCTAACAAATATTTAGCCGAAGCAAACAGCATTAGAATACTGCATGATGATGGTTCTATGGCTGTTTATGGGCATTTGGAACTGGAAAAGGCCGAAGTCCATGCCAAATTAAGAGTACAGGCAGGGCAATTAATTGGATATTCTGGCAACACTGGCTTTTCTTCAGGGCCGCATTTACATTTTGTTGTTCAAGTTAATAAAGGTATGGCACTGACTTCTATTCCTTTTACCTTTTTAAGTTATGATGGGAAGGCAGAGGAACCAGTTTTAGGCAAAATTCTTGTTGGAAATTCCGTCAACTCGGGCAAATAGACGTGTGGGTTGCATCTTTTCGCAATCCAACATATCCATGGGGGAAAGTTGGGTTGGAACAGCATCAACCCAACCTACGCTGCTACTTGACTAGAAAAACGTCTTGATCACAATCGACATCACACCGGCAATCAAAACGCCCATCATCCACTTAAGTGTGATTGAATCGGCTTTAAGTACCGCTAAATCAGTTTTAATCGGTGTTAAGGCTAATTCAAGATCAGTTTTTGTTACCAAACTATTTTGAGATTCAACAATAGCGCGGACAAACGCGTCAGCGTGTTCTTGTGAGACCCCCACGGCTTTCAGTTTAATAACGGCTTCTTGGGTATCAAAAGTAATGGTGGTCATGGCCGAAACTCCTTTAAGTTAAACCGGCAAAATAGTCGCATAGCGGCGGATTATAAAACACCCTTCTAGCGTTTGAAGTGCCATGTGTCAGCATTAAAAAGTAAATCATAACATGGCGTAGGGCGATTTCGCGACAGCAAACCGCCACTCAACGCTCAGGCTTGCAATAACCAAGCTTTTGTTTATGCTGGTAACCAGTATAAAATTGGCTAGGGTTCATAATGGCATTTGAGTGGGATGATAAAAAGAACGCGATTAACAGACAAAAACACGGTATAGATTTTTCAACGGCGATTGCAGTATTTGATGACCCAAACCGCCTTGAAGCGGAGAGCACGAGACCTGAACACGGGGAAATGCGCACCGTGACAATTGGTATGATGGGTTCTGTTCTGGTTATTACGGTAATCCACACCGATAGGGGACAAAATAAAAGGATTATTTCAGCACGGCTCGCAAGCAAGGCTGAACGGAAAAGATACATGAGTTTTATTAATTAAAATTGGTTGGCCATTAAGCAATGCGTCAGTGCCCTAATAATTTTAACTAATTAAATTGATGGCAATCAGAGGAGTCAAATAATATGAATGTAACCGTTGAACGCATAAACGGGCTTACCCTGCAAGTCATGCCAGACGGCACGAGGCGGCCCGTCGAAGAGAAAACGGATTGGCCGCGGTTGAATGCGATGGCCGGGGAAAACATAGAAGCGGCGGCAGCCGCTGATACAGACAATCCGCCGCTGACTGAAACCGAGCTGGAAAAACTACGCCGCGTCCCCAACCCAAAAGAAATCCGTAAGCGCTTGAAAATGACGCAACAGCAATTCGCCGCGCAATTTGGCTTGCCGCTTGGCACACTCAGGGATTGGGAACAAGGGACAAGGGCGCCTGACAGCGCGGCAAAATCTTATTTGCGGGTGATTGCCAAAAACCCACAGGCGGTTATACAGGCCCTTAACCCATGTGCCTAGTCGGGCGCGGCTTTATCGTGCCAGACAAATCCCAGGAAATGTCGGGCAACAAAAAGACGCTGCCCGACTATACGGCTCCGTTTATGGCGGATTGTTGGCGCTAATTCACCCTACAGCTCTACCAGGCTAGAAAAACGTCTTAATCACAATCGACATAACACCGGCAATCAAAACGCCCATCATCCACTTAAGTGTGATTGAATCGGCTTTAACTACCGCTAAATCAGTTTAATAACGGCTTCTTGGGTATCAAAAGTAATGCTGGTCATGGCCGAAACTCCTTTAAGCTAAACCGGCAAAATAATCGCATAGCGGCGGATTATAAAACACCCTTCTAGCGTTTGAAGTGCCATGTATCAGCATGAAAAGGCAAATCATAGCATGGCGTAGGGCGGTTTCGCGACAGCAAACCGCCACTCAACGCACAGCATCAAAAACAATCGAACATAAAAAATACCTGTCGGCAAAAATCCAGGCAGGGATTGGAATCGAGGCTCCGTTTATGGTGGATTGCGGGAGCGAATTCGCCCTAAAGCTCTTAAAAAATCCACCACATTGCAGCGTTGGATTCCCTATTTCCACTACCCAGCCTGTTAAAAAAACGCCTTCAACACCAGCGACAACACACCCGCCAGCAAAACACCCATCATCCATTTTTGCACAGCCTGATCAGTTTTGATGGGTGCCAGTTCTTTTTCAAGTTTGTGGTCAAAATAATCTTTGGTAACCAGTGTGTCTTGTGCTTCGGCAATAACACGGACAATTGCTTCCGCCTGTGCCTGCTGGAAACCTGCTGCTTTAAGTTTGTCAACGAGTTGTAAGGTATCAAAGGTGATAATACCCATGGTGCGTTTCCCAAGTGGAGAAGGTTTGTTACAAGTATTACACGTTTTTCAGCTAAACAAAATTAGCCATGTACCCATTGCGTACCTTACTGAATGTATTTTTTGTTTTGTACACGTGGAAAATTCATCGATCCCATGTCGTATTGGAACTATAAAAAATGTGTGTTACTGTCATCGCCTTTATCTTAATGCTGCAATTGGGACAACTTCAGCCTTACCTTTATCAATAGATGTGTGCATCGCGCACCATTAACCATGGCCAGGAAAGCCATTGAACCACAGGTGGAAAACAAGAACCAGCCATCGCAGATTGCAGCATAAATTAAACCCGATACATATCGAAGGTTTAAGGTGCGCGATGCGCACCCTACCCGGCTGAATAATTACGCCAGCTTTTAACCACGCCATTCTCAATATACAAATATGTATTTACTAAGCTATAAACCAACTGTTCATAGACTGAATACTCATTGACCGTTCTATTTGTTGATGTTGGCTCACCCCAAGAATATATTGCACATTCTTTTTTCATTCCTATTGTGATCGAACCGGAAATGGCTGCAATTGTATCTTTTTCATTTTTGCATATTCCACCAACAGATTTTTTCAAAAGCTCATATTTTTCTATTTCATATAACCCGAGATCACCTGGAGAATAATATTCATAAAATATTAATTCACCATTCACACTGGATATTTTAACAACTTTGAAACCAAATTCTTTGTTAAAAGACTCTTGTGTAACTTTTACAATTTCTCCAGGAGAGACTTTTTCTCTCAGAGGAATATACATTCGCCTAGGAACAACCGCATACCTCTTATTTAATAATGAAGTTGATGACGGCAATGTTACCTGCCAATCAGATCCTTGATTTATTACAAAGCTTGTATCTACATTGACTGAAGCACATGCTGATGATAGAAGTGAAATTAAAACCATATATTTTTTCATATCATTACTCCGGTTAGTTTGTAAAACGCTGCCCTTCCGGGCAACGCTTTTTTTCCCGACATTTCAAGTGACGGCACCGGAACGTCGGGCACGAAAAACATGTGCCCGACTACAGGGCTACAAAGCCGGACGGGGTATGTTACCCTTACACGTGTAGGTTTTTTCACTCCGCGCACCCAACCGCAGTAACCCAAGCCGCCTGATTGATTCCCGGTAAGCTAGGCCACGCCTCCGGTCGGCCAGGTTTGACAGGGAGCAGTTGATGGTTAAGCAAAGCCGCA
>JAPLRR010000040.1 GCA_026399075.1 Methylococcales bacterium | reverse complement strand
TGTTTGGAAACTCACGACACCGTGTTACCACGATGCCGCTTCCTCATACTACCAAGGCGTACGGACAATTCCTTGGACGGGACTTTAACCCGCTAGATTTATTGCTGTTACTGCGAACGGTCAGGCCTTACATTTGACACAACAAAAAAGAACACAATCGGGTTCAGGCCTTGTTCGTGCGCCGTTGATTTGTTTGGACGTTTATAAAAACCTACTTTTTTCAGTCCTGTAACAACTTCTGAATATTTTAATTGCGGTATTTTTTGGAAAAACATTAGGCATGGGAAACATGATCGTCTATTGATTTGGAAAACAGTAGCGAATGTTTATTGTTCTGACATAAATCTTTCACTGCCAACCAATAGTATCGGGCATACCAAGAAAAAGGGGCTCTTCTGCTTAAAAGTTGTTTTTGAAATGCTTTATCTTGACCAATTGCTTCATCAAAATATTCTTGTATTTGATTTTGAAGTTTCCGCTTAGCTTCCTGTTCGCTAAGTGCTTGTGCTGCCAACCCAAACTCTAAACACATAGCAACCCATACATTTCCGTTGCGGGCTATCATGCCTTTAATTTTCATACATGCCCCTAATCTTGAGAATTTCCAACCCGCAATGCGGACTGCCTTGCGGCGAAACCGCTATCCTAGGCACTTATTCTATCACACGTTACAAAAGGCAGATTTCAATACAATCTGAAACCGTTACGCGGGGATTTTTTATGCCAAACTACCGACGCAACCCCGTGGCTGGTGGCTATTACTTTTTTACCTTCAACTTACACGAAAAAAATAGGTCTATGTTGACCGACCACATAGGTCAACTGCGTGATTCTGTAAGCCGTGTAAAACGCTTTATCGATTCCATAAGGCTTGTAGCCTTTTTCGGTCAGGCGCTACTTAAGTAATACCTTGAGTAGTGGTCAGCGATAAATTATACTGACAGCTCATAAAAAAACGGCCTCAATACGCGCTACAATCCAAGAGGGCTTCGGCTCCGCGTGTATCTGGGGCCAACTTATTCCATACGTCATTGAAAAACTACGCCATTCTCATTGATGCTGGCTTTTTGAAAAGAAAGCTTGGATCCCAAGAAAATCCAGCGACTGCTGAAAAAATCATTGATTTTACTGAATGTCTTAAACGGCATGAATTGTTGCAGAGTATGTTCCTGCACCGAATCTATTATTATGATTCCCCTCCTCTGACTGAACGCGTTAAGGTTCCACTCTCTACGGAACGCATGAATTTCGCCAACACTCCACTTGCCAAAAATAATTCAGCTTTGTTGCAAAAATTGTCCCATGCCCCCTTTTTTGCGTTGCGCTTAGGTGAAGTCGCTTTTAGGGGTTGGAAGCTCAACCAAAAAATCCTTCATGAAAGCAATGAAACTATTACGATATGCAAGGATGATTTTTCGCCGAATATAACCCAAAAAGGCGTTGATATGCGTATCGGTCTCGATATTGCGTCTTTGACCCTGAAAAAACAGGTACAAGTTATCGTATTGGTTACGGGTGATAGCGACTTTGTTCCGGCCATGAAATTTGCCCGGCGCGAGGGTGCGCAGTTATTCTTGGTATGTCTTGGTCATGATGTTAAGGATGATCTGATTCAACATTCAGACATGTCGTTAAAAATAAATTTGGCATAAACCCGTAGGGCCGAGGTTGCTTTACGGCGAAACCGCCTTGCGGGGCACTTGTTTTATCACCTTTGACAAAAAACAGATTTCAATTCATTCTGAAACACATTAACTATTTTGGGGCATTCCTATGTTAGCGGTAAAAAACACAGGTTTAATCAGCGTGGAAGACTATTTGAAGGGCGAATTAAGCAGTGACATAAAACATGAGTTAATCGATGGTTGTATTTATGCAATGGCAGAGGCAAGCGCGAATCATGACCGAATATCGTTAAATATTTTGTCAGAACTTAGAGTCCATTTGAAAAAATCACCTTGTGAGCCTTTTGGTTCGGATATGAAATTGAGGGTTAATGCCAATTTCTTTTATCCTGATGGGATGGTTGACTGTGATTTTGATAATTCCACGCCTGATTTTACGCAAACACCAACGATTATTGTTGAAGTGTTGTCTAAATCCACCCGTAAAAGGGATACTACCCTTAAATTATTGTCGTATATCAATATACCTAGCTTAAAAGAATATGTACTGATTGAACAAGATATTGTGGATATTCAGGTTTTCAGAAGAAGCGCTGGCTGGATACCCAAGCATTATTTTTTAGGTGATGACTGTACCTTTGAATCCATCGGCTTAACCTTGTCAGTAGAAGACATTTATGATCGGGTACAAAACGACGATATGGTGGAATTCCGAAATAACAAAGCCTAAGCAGAAGCCAAGTTTTTTGCTTTTTCTCGTTCCCAAGTACTGGAAATACCTAGCTTCAAGCGCTGCTTGATGTATCCTCCACACCAGTCTTGGTGCTCCCACTATTCATGCCCACACGCAAATATTTCTGGTATGGTTCCGTTGCCCCACAATAACCCCTCCGTCAACAAAGCGCCAATAACCCCGCTTGTAAGCGCTGTAGGGCAATAGGCAGCTTCTCTTCATCCAGCATCCCATAAGAGACCCGCAAATAGCAGCCGTTTTGTAAGCCAAAGGCACAACCCGGTATTACAGCTATTTTAAATTCACTGATTAAGGCTTTTGCCAACTGCAAATCATTGCGTTGGGTGTCTAGCTTTAGCAGCAGATAAAATGCGCCGTCGGTGGCAATAAGCGTAACGCCCGGTAAACCTTGTAAAGCGTCTGTGACTTGCTGGCGGATATTTGCCAGTTGCATCAATTGGTTTTTGCAGTAGGCCGAACCGGTTTGCATCGCCCCTACCGCCGCGTATTGGGTGATCAAGGGCGGACAAATCAGATTGGTGTCCTGCACTTTTAATAAGGCGGGCAGCAAGGCTTCTGGCAGGACGACATAACCGATGCGCCAACTGGCAAAACCGTAGGCTTTGGATAATGAATACAGGGAAATGGTGTGTGCTGCCGCGCCAGCAATGCTGGCCGGGGAAAAATGTTGCGCTATACCGTAAGTAAAATATTCGTAAGCTTCATCGCTGATATGGTATAGGCCGTGTTCTTTGCAGAGTTGATTTACGGCGCGTAACGCGGCTTCGGGATAGACTGCGCCGCTGGGGTTGTTTGGTGAGATGGTGACGATGGCGCGGGTTTTTTCGGTGATGGCGGCGCGTAAGGCATCCAGTTGTAATTGATACTGGCTGTCGGTGGGCACGGCAACGGGGACGCAATTGAGCATACGCACCGCCATCTCTTGGTTAAAATAATAGGGCAAAGGCAAGATGATTTCATCGCCCGGATCAACAATCACCCGCAACACATTCAAAAACGCCATATTGGAGCCAGCGGTAACCATCACTTGGTAGCCTTGGCTGGTATCAATAGTGTTTTCGGTTTGTAGCTTCGTTGTTATCAATTCCAATAGTGGCGCATAACCTAACGGTGAGCCGTATAAATGTTGGCCAGGCTGGCTGCCAAAATCACGGATGGCTTGCAAGGCAGCTTCAGGCGGTGGGTAAGCCACCATGCCCTGCCCTAAAGACAAGGTGCCTGGGGTGTTGCGTACCCATTCCCCAATAATGGGGATAATGGGGGCTTGTACGGCGTTTATGGTTTGGCTGATGTGCATGTAATGTTTTCCGTAGTGGGCTTAATTCTGGCTAGCCTGCGCTTCCAGCCCTTGCAGCTCTGTTGGGGTGTTGACGTTGGCAAATAGTTCGGGGCTGTCACTAAAATCCGCCTGCACGGTATTTTGTCCGGCTAGCCAAAACCCGATCTTACGCTGTCCGCTATCCAAAAACGCTTGCAAGCTGGCTTGTAGCGACGTTTTTACTGCCAAAAACACCGGATGCTGGCGAGCGCCATCAAAAGCGACCGCCACATCTGCGTTGTTTGCTGCGCGGACATCCACTAATTTTTGTAAATGTTCGGTTTTGACCAAGGGCGAATCACAGGGCATGACCAGCAACAATTCGGCAGTTGTATAACGCATGGCCGCCAACACCCCTGCCAAGGGGCCGTCAAAATTATCGGTATCGTCAGCTACCACAGGCCAGCCAAAGGCTTGGTAGTGTTCCAGATTGCGATTGGCACTGATGATGATAGGCCGGGCAATCGGGCTAAGGGCTGCGATGGCATACGTTACCATCGGCTGGCCTTGAAAAAGTATCAGGCCTTTATCTTGATGGTTCATGCGCCTAGCCTGGCCGCCAGCAAGAATAACGCCTGCCACGTTGTTTGGGTGCTGCATAGTTTTGGTCAAGTGCATTTGTCGGTAAACAGTTATAATTGGCTGTTGCTTGGCTATGTAACCGTAAGACTCTTTCAGAGTAGGGATAAGGTGCATGATAAGCCCAACTGAGCCAACCTAACCTTTGCCTGTTGGTAAGGGCATTTTTTCATATTTTGCTTTTTAGGGATAAATTTTTTCCAATGAAAATTCACTATACTGCCGTTATCTTAAGCGGGCTGCTGTCCGCCAGCCTTTTTGGCTGTTCCACCACGCCCGAAAAACCTGCCGAAGCAGCACCTGTTGAGGTTAAGCCCTTGGCTAACGATTACCCAACCCGTGACCGGGTCGAATATGTCTTAAACTGTGTCGCCCAACACGGTGGCCTGACGTATATCACCCAATATGCTTGTGGCTGCAAGATTGATAAAATTGCTGAAAAATTGACCTTCACAGAATTTGAAGGCGCAAAAACGTTCACTTATTTAAGCAAAGGCCAAACTGGGGATGCGGGTGCGGTTTTCCGTGACCCCGCCCAATCTAAAGATTTACGGACACGGCTTAAAGAAGCCGAAGCCGCTGCTGAAAAAAGCTGTTTTGTAAAGTAAAGGGTCATGAAAACCAGTGCATGAAATAATCCCGCCTTTGATTTTTACTTTTTTAGGTTTAAACCTTAAGGCAAAAATACCGCGATGATTATTTTATGCGCCAGCCCAAGGTGGCCCCACTATCCCCAGCAGTTTCTAAATCCAACCTTGTCAAAATAAGCTTTATGCCCGCCATTAATTCCGCTAGCCATGAGTAAAAAAACCGTTACCGTCTCTTCCAGCCCCCTGTTGGTGCCATTGGCAAAAAGCAAAAAACTGGCTGCGCTTCGTGATGGCCTACAGCAACCACTCCCAATGGCCCTGCCGCCTAAGCACAACAATGCACCGCTATGCCCTGGGTTAAGCAAGGAAGCCAACAGCTTGTTAACAGCTGCGCAAGAACAAATTGACTTAAAAATAGCCACCATTATGGCAACCTATCCGTCAGGCAAGCAAAACAAGTTGTTTGCCCTCAGGTATGGTTCGCCAGAAAGCATTAAAAAAATGCCGATAAAAGCCATTTTTGCCCACTTAGGGCTTGCAAAAACCAAGCGCTACTTGGCGATTGAAAACCGTGACTATTTTGGCACGGATACGCTAAAGCCGCCCCGTCCTAGTTCTGAACCGAATAATTTACCCTAGCCCATCGGCTTAATGAAACAATAGGTGCTGTTACTGGCTCATTGTATAATTTAAGCCTTAGGTTTTTACTGACTATCACCTCTTAAGGATTTCAGACGTATGACTCCAGAAAAACGCTCCATACGCCGTCGTGGCATTTATTTATTACCTAATTTGTTTACCACCGGCGCCTTGTTTGCTGGCTTTTATGCAATTACCGCCGCGATGGGCGGACGTTTTGAGACCGCCGCCGTTGCCATTTTCGTGGCAATGATCTTGGATGGGCTGGATGGGCGGGTGGCCCGATTAACCAACACCCAAAGCGAGTTCGGTGCGCAATACGATAGTTTGTCGGATATGGTGTCGTTTGGGGCCGCGCCAGCGTTGGTCATGTATTTGTGGGCTTTTTCTAGTTTTGGTAAATTGGGTTTGTTTGTCGCGTTTGTGCACACCGCAGGCGGCGCATTAAGGCTGGCACGTTTTAACACCCAATTGACATCGGCTGATAAGCGTTATTTTCAGGGCCTGCCCAGCCCTGCCGCTGCGGCCATCCTTTCCGGGTTTATCCTGATTTGTCTGGAATATGGTTATGACCTGGAGCTGGCCAAATATGTGGCCTTAATTCTGACTGTCAGCACGGGCTTGTTAATGGTCAGTAATTTTCGTTATTCCAGCTTTAAAGGCATCGACTTAAAAGGCAAAGTGCCTTTTATTATGGCCATCGCCGTCATGCTGGGCATTGCTTTTGTAATGGCGCAGCCACAAACCATGTTGTTCCTGTTGTTTTTGGGGTACGCAATTTCTGGCCCAGTGGTTACGTTGGTGATGCGCAGGCGCAAATGGCAAGGCCGCAAACTATAAAATCAGCTTGAGCGCACTTTATCAATGGCGTATAGTCACATGTATGATTATCAAATATCCTTCACATTTAGCCTCTTCTGTTGCTGGCGTTATTGTCGCCAAAGCAAAATTGTGCCTGTGCTTGCGCCTTTCTTTAAGATTCCTGCCCTGATGGGCATACAATCTATTCCACCCATTTAGCTAACCCCCTTTTTTTATATCAACTTAACTGTTGATAGTTGCCCATGAATGGCGTTTTTATGAAAGACAAATTAATTATATTTGATACCACCTTGCGTGATGGCGAGCAAAGCCCGGGCGCATCCATGACCCGTGATGAAAAAGTCCGGATTGCCAAAGCCTTGGAGCGGTTACGGGTTGATGTCATCGAAGCGGGTTTTCCAGCGGCAAGCCCCGGTGATTTTGAATCCGTACAAGCGGTCGCCAATATCATCAAAGACAGTGTCGTCTGTGGCTTGTCCAGGGCATTGGACAAAGATATAGACCGTGCAGGCGCGGCGCTTAAGGGTGCCCAACGGGCACGGATACACACCTTTATCGCCACGTCGCCGATACACATGCAAATGAAATTGCAAATGAGCCCGGAGCAAGTCATTGAACATGCCGTTAAAGCGGTAAAGCGTGCGCGGCAATACACCGATGATGTCGAATTTTCACCCGAAGATGCTGGCCGTTCTGAAGAAGATTTTTTGTGCCGGATATTGGAAGCGGTCATTGACGCAGGCGCAACCACACTAAACATTCCTGACACGGTAGGTTACAGTATGCCGCAGCAATTTGGCGCAACCATTGCCAATTTGATTTCGCGCATCCCCAATTCTGATAAGGCGATTTTTTCTGTGCACTGCCATAATGATTTGGGTTTGGCGGTCGCCAATTCCTTGTCGGCGGTGTTGAACGGGGCGCGGCAAGTTGAATGCACCATCAACGGCTTGGGTGAACGGGCTGGCAATGCCTCACTGGAAGAAGTGGTGATGGCAGTGCGCACCCGCCACGATGTATTTGCTTGCCAAACTGGCATCGATACCAGGGAAATTTTAACGTGCTCAAAATTAGTGTCATCCATTACCGGTTTTCCGGTGCAACCGAATAAGGCGATAGTTGGCGCAAATGCGTTTGCCCATGAAGCCGGCATCCACCAAGATGGGGTATTAAAAAGCCGCGAGACTTACGAAATCATGCGTGCTGAAGATGTGGGCTGGTCTGCCAACCGGATGGTTTTGGGCAAGCATTCAGGGCGCAACGCGTTTAAGAGCCGCATCACGGAATTGGGTTTTGAGTTTACTTCTGAGGAAGAACTAAACGAAACCTTCTCCCGCTTTAAGCAACTGGCCGACAAAAAACACGAAATTTTCGATGAAGATTTACAAGCCTTGATTTCAGAAGCGGGCTTTGAGTCTGAAGATGAATACGTCAAACTGATTTCTTTAAAAGTCTGCTCCGAAACGGGTGAAATACCCAACGCAAAAGTCACTTTGCGCTTGGACAACAAAGAAGTCATGGGCAGTTCGAATGGCGGCGGCGCGGTGGATGCCAGCTTAAAAGCCATAGAACAGCTGGTGCAATCCAATGCTACCTTGGAATTGTATTCGGTCAATAACATCACCAATGGCACGGATGCCCAAGGCGAAGTCACGGTGCGCCTGGAAAAGGCAGGCCGCATTGTCAATGGCTTAGGGGCAGACACTGATATTGTGATTGCCTCTGCAAAAGCTTATATCAATGCAGTCAATAAGTTAAATAGCCCTGACCAACGCAGGCATCCGCAAAAAGGCGATGTTTGATTAAGCGCACCTTGGGTTGCCACGCAACACTGTGCGTGGCAACCCGCTTATCTTAAGCGCATACCGCCATTCTGGAGAAAACAGTGGATAACACACTCCGCTTGCAGTATTTGGAAGCCATGGGGATTGACGTTTGGTTGCCAAGAACGTTAAACACCATTGCGCCGGATGCCGGGCAGCCACATGCAGAAGCCATCGCTGTTGATGACAATTGGGAGACCCTGCAAGCCGAGGTTGCCAATTGCACCCGCTGCGCCTTATGCACGACACGCACCCAGACCGTGTTTGGTTCAGGCTATCATCAAGCTGATTGGCTAGTTATCGGTGAAGCCCCTGGGCAAAACGAAGATGAGCAAGGCTTGCCGTTTGTCGGCAATGCCGGTCTGTTGCTGACAGAAATGCTCCGCGCCATCGGCTTAAGCCGTGAACAAGTCTACATAACCAATATCCTCAAATGCCGGCCACCGAATAACCGTGATCCCCATGCCGACGAGGTCGCCAACTGCAATGCCTATTTACAGCGGCAGCAACAACTCATAAAACCCAAAATTATTTTGGCGGTCGGCCGCATTGCCGCACAAACCCTATTAAACACAGATGCACCATTAGGTAAGCTACGTGGCAAAGTCCATGCTTTTAATAATACGCCTGTTGTTGTAGTCTATCACCCTGCGTATTTGCTTAGATCATTGCCGGAAAAGCGCAAAGCTTGGCAAGACTTGCTGTTCGCATTACAAACAATAAAAATAAAGGGGAAGATTGATGAGAGGATTGATGGACAAAATTAAAGGCTGGGTGGTTTATGATGCCGATAAAGAGTTTTACGCCAAAGTATTTCCAGATTCTGTGACCAAAACCGATTTAATGCGTATGCGCACCATGACCCACGCCGATTTGCCTAGCGTGCTGGAAATTGAACGGAAGAACTACCAATTCCCATGGGAAGAAGACATTTTTACCGATTGCTTTAAGGCCGGCTACAGTTGCTGGGTGTGTGACTGGCAAGATAAAGTGTTGGGTTACAGCTTATTGTCCATTGCCGTGGGTGAAGCCCATATCCTAAATATTTCCGTCGATCCGGCCGAACAAAAACAAGGCATAGGCCGCAAAATGCTGGAACATTTAATTAACGTGGCCAGAGGACGTGCAGAGACCGTGTTTTTGGAAGTCCGCCCGACCAACACGGCGGCCATCGCCCTCTACGAAGATGTGGGGTTTAACGAAATAGGCATCAGAAAAGGCTATTACCCTGCCGAAAATGGACGCGAAGATGCCATTATGCTGGCTTTGCAGTTATTTTAAATCCGTTTTTACCCAAGTAAAGCTGGACAATTAAGGTCACTGAAACCCATCATATCGTTTTGATGGGTTTCGCAATAACGCAACTCAGGCAACGACGACAATCTTTAAAATACTGCTCCATCGCAAGCCTCCCCGTGTTAAATTAAAACCTTCCACACACTCTCCGGCACTTCTTCTGTAAAATAGCCGTACCCAACTGATAAAGAGAATAACGCGTGCCTAACCCCAATAGCCCTTCCAATGATATAGGCGCCCAATACTACGCGACGCAACTTGGCATTTACGATGAAATGTATGCCACCGAAAAAAAGGCGCTGCCCTATTGGGAGCGTTTTATGGCGGCGTTGGAGGCGATGGGCGGCGAGCAATTGGAATTGCGCCGCCGCGAAGCGCAGCGCCTGATGCGCGAAAACGGGGTTACCTACAATGTTTACGGTGATTCGCAAAACCTCACCCGGCCTTGGCGGCTAGACCCTATCCCCTTATTGATCAGCAGCGAAGAATGGGCGGTTATTGAAGCAGGGCTTAAGCAACGGGCTGAGCTGCTTGATTTGATATTGAAAGACATTTATGGCAAACAAACACTGTTAAAAAAAGGCTTGCTGCCAGCTGAGCTGATTTTTGGCCATGAAGGCTTTTTACATCCTTGTGTGGGCGCTTTGCAAAACCAACGGCGGCATCTGACGCTTTATTCAGCCAACCTTGCCCGAGGCCCCAATGGCCGCATGTGGGTATTGGACGACCGTACCCAAGCGCCTTCCGGCTCAGGATATGCTTTAGAAAACCGCACAGTAATGACACGGGTGTTGCCGGATATTTTTCGTCAGACCCACGTGCATCGCTTATCGGTGTTTTTTCAGGCGTTGCGCAAAGGGCTGGCCGATATTGCGCCCCATAACAAAGAAGACCCGCGCATTGTGGTGCTAACACCCGGCCCCCTCAACGAAACCTATTTTGAACACGCTTATTTGGCTGCACACTTGGGCTTTACGCTGGTACAGGGCGGCGACCTGACAGTTCGTGATGGCCATGTCTGGCTTAAGTCCTTGGCGGGGCTACAAGCCGTTGATGTTATTTTACGCCGCGTCGATGATTCTTTTTGCGACCCTTTAGAAATGCGCAACAGCTCTAAACTGGGTGTTGCCGGGCTGCTGGAAGTGGTTAGGCGTGGCCACGTGGCCATTGCCAACCCTTTAGGCAGCAGCATCCTGGAAAATCCGGGGCTATTGGCTTTTTTGCCGCGGTTATCCCGCTACTTTTTGAATCAAGAACTTAAACTGCCGTCGATCGCGACCTGGTGGTGCGGGCAGCGGCGTGAACGCGATTTCGTGCTGAAAAACCTGGATAACTTGGTCATTAAACCGACCAACCGTAGCCCGGGCAACCATGCGGTGTTTGGTGGCGCATTAAGCAACCAGGAAAAAGATCGGCTACGCAGCCAAATAGCCGCTAAGCCGCATTTGTTCGTCGGCCAGGAACAAGTCAGTTTTTCTACGCTGCCCGCCTTTATCGACCATCGTATCGAGGCGCGTAACGCCGTGTTACGTAACTTTGTCGTCGCCAGCGGCAATGATTATGTGGTGATGCCCGGTGGCCTCACCCGTGTTGCCCGCCAAAAAGATAACTTTATCGTCTCCAACCAAGCGGGCGGCATTAGTAAAGACACCTGGGTGCTAGCCGCTGAACCGGATAAGCCAGTCAGCGTCTGGCCGCAAACCCGGCGCATCCCATTATTGGATGCACCCTTTGAGCCATTGACCAGCCGTGCTGCTGACAATTTGTTTTGGGTAGGCCGCCATCTTGAACGCATTGAGGCAGCGGCAAGGCTGCTGCGCACGCTGTTGTTAAAACTGCGGGAAACCTTGGAGTTTAAAGACTTTGTAGACGATGAATGCCTTAAAATCTTATTACGTACGCTCACCCAAGTCACTGGTACTTACCCCGGTTTTATCAAAGGGGATGCACAACTGTTAAAAACGCCCGAAGCCGAACTGATGTCACTCACGAAAGATGGCCATCGCAAAGGGTCACTTGCAGCAAATATCCAAGATTTTGTGCAAGCGGCATTTAGTATCCGTGACTTGTGGTCACATGACACTTGGCGCAGCATTGATAATATTCAACGGCGTTGGCACCAGCGGGTGGTCAATAATGACATAACCATTGAGCAGTTGCAGAAACACTTGGATGACTTGATCACCGGCTTGGTTGCCTTCACAGGCTTAACGACAGAAAGTATGACCCGGGAAGCCGCATGGCTGATGCTGGACAGCGGCAGGCGGCTGGAGCGTGCATTGGCGCTAATCGCCTTGTTACGCTCAACCTTAGCATTACGCCACGAGGACGCCCTGCAAAATCAGGTCTTAGAAGCGGTATTGGTGGCAACTGACAGCTTGACCATCTATCAGCGCCGTTACCGTTCTAACATTCAGCTGCCAATGGTGTTGGCGCTGCTGTTAATGGATGAGACCCATCCGCGTTCGGTTGCCTATCAATTGCAGCAACTATCCATCCATATTGCCGATTTGCCACGGTGCAAAGGCAAAAATACGCTCAGCGAGGAAGAGCGCCTGATATTAATGGCTTACACTGACCTACGCCTTTGCAAAGTGATGGAACTGACACAGACTGATGAAAATTCAGGGATTTATCCAGAACTGGAACAGTTGTTGGCTTCCACCACAACGTTACTGTGGCGGCTTGCGGAAGTCATTGCCGAAGCCTACTTTAGCCACTCCCAAACTTCCCAGTTAATGGTCTTGAATGCTGCCGAGGATGAACTGTGAAATACCGCATTACCCACAGCACCTTTTATCATTATAGCCAGCCCGTCGGCTTATGCCAAAATGAGGCCCGCTTACAACCCCGTGATTTCTGGCATCAACAATGCACCAGCAGCCGCTTTGACATAAAACCTACGCCGGTGGATTTTCGCGAGCGGCTAGATTTTTTTGGCAACCGCGTCGCCTATTTTGCCATCCAACAACCGCACACCCAGTTGGTGGTTACCGCCATCAGTGACGTAACCATAACGCCGCGCCCTAACCGCTTGGATTCATTTAGCCAAATGCCGTGGGAACAAGCCCGCAGCCTGTTACTAGAACCACTGCCGATTGGCCAATCCCAAAACCAACAAGCCCAAGGCCAACAACAAAACCAAGAGCAGCCGCTGGACTGGCTGGAAGCGCGGCAATATCTCATGGATTCGCCGATGATCAGCATTAGCCCTGAATTGACGGACTATGCACTCGCCTCATTCCAACCCAACCGGGCTTTGGTCGAAGTTGTCCATGACTTGATGGGGCGTATCTACAAGGATTTTACTTACGACCCGACGTTTACCACGATAGCCACCCCCTTATCTGAGGTGCTAAGCTTCCGGCGTGGCGTTTGCCAAGATTTCGCCCATCTGGCCATTGCCTGTTTGCGTGCTTATGGCATTGCCGCCCGTTATATCAGCGGTTATGTGGAGACCTTGCCAGAACCCGGCAAACAGCGTCTGGTCGGCGCCGATGCGTCCCATGCCTGGTTTTCTGTTTATATCCCCGGGACAGGCTGGCTGGATTTTGACCCCACCAATAACACCATCCCCCTAGACCAACACATCACCCTGGCTTGGGGCCGTGATTATGCCGATGTCACCCCGCTTAAAGGCATCGCGTTTGGCGGCGGACAACATACGTTGTCAGTTTCAGTGGATGTCTTGGGGCTAGGATAGGCAATCGCCATGGTGCGGCAAAGTGCAAACGCCCCGTAAGTTTGCCCTAATTTGGCGCACGAATTCCCTTATCTTTTTAGGCAATACCTAAAGCCACACCCCATAGATTAGGTGTACAATAGGACTTATTGTTACCCAACCCCAAGGTATAAACCCGAATACTGCGTTGGCAGTGCCTAAACCCACAACAAGCATCACCCTCAATCAAGGTATCAAGTTTGCTAACCAAATAATGGCGTGTTTATTGCTTGCTATTTATGCCAAACCCTTAGACATCGTGACCTGTAGGGTTAAAACTTCTTGAGCCTTCAAATGCAATGGCCCAAGTAGCTACCCACCCCGATAACACCCAATCAGTGGATAAAAGTGACGCACCCCTAGTTGGGATGGTTTTGGCGGCGGGCGCTTAATAACCAGAATTTTTACAAATCTTCCCATTATCCGTATTTACAACCAAAGGAGTTTATATGAGCACCATCCACCTCATCGGCGGCGAAAAAGGCGGCGTCGGCAAATCAGTGGTTGCCCGTTTGCTGGCCCAATATATGATAGACCATGAGCTGCCGTTTATCGGCTTTGACACAGACCGGTCACACGGGTCTTTGCTGCGTTTTTATACCGACTACGCCTCCCCGACGATTATCGACGATTACCAAAGCCTGGATGCCATCATTGAGACAGCATCAGAGCACCCTGAGCAACGCATTTTGGTTGATTTGGCCGCCCAAACCCACTACCCCTTGGCGCAATGGATAGCTGAATCGGGTGTGTTGGAATTGGCCGAAGAGCTGGGGATTTCTATCTGTTATTGGAACGTCATGGATTCCGGCAAGGATTGCGTCGATTTGCTGGACAAATTACTCAACCAATTTGGCAGTAAGCTCAATTACATCCTAGTGCAAAACCAACTGCGTGACGACAACTTTTCTATCTTGGAGTTTTCCGGCGTGAAAGACCGGGCGATAGCCTTTGATGCCAAGGTGATGACACTTAAGCGCCTACACGCGCCAGTCATGACTAAAATTGACAGCCATAGCTACAGTTTCTGGGCGGCAAAAAACAAGGATATTGAAAACCTTAACACCTTAGGTCTATTGGAACGGCAACGGGTAAAAATCTGGCTGAACCATGCCTATAAAGAGCTTGATGCCTTGGATGTCTAATTCGTCGATGCCAGCCAGTTATTCCCGCGCCCCTATTTCGCCAAGCCGGACTTTATGAAACTCAAAGTTAGTTGTGATCTGCATTTCCAAGTTACTGAGCCCAGCGTATTAATTTTAATGCTGCGGCCTTTTAGGGGCTGCCAGCAATGGGTCAATAACGAGGCTTATACCATAGACCCCGTATTGCCCATCCTGGAAAGCACCGATAGCTTTGGCAATTCTTGCCAGCGCCTACTGGTGCCTAGCGGCGACTTTAGCATCCATACCTCAGCTGAGGTGGTGACCACAGAATGTGTTGAGGCGGGCCCTTGGGCTGGGTTTGTTGAAATCCAGCACCTGCCCCACGATACCCTGCCCTTTCTGTTACCCAGCCGCTATTGCGAATCCGACCGGTTTGGCGACCTTGCCCGTGAAATCACAGCGGACGCGCTGCCGGGTTACGAGCAGGCCAATGCCATCACCATCTGGGTCAGGGACACTATCCAGTATTTGCCCGGCAGCAGTGAATTCCCGCTCTCGGCAGTTGAAGTCCATCAACTTGGCCACGGGGTATGCCGGGATCTGGCCCAAATGGCTATTGCCTTATGCCGCAGCATCAGCATACCCGCGCGGCTAGTCGTCGGTTACTTGCATAACCTGCAACCGATGGATTTACACGCATGGTTTGAAGCGTATGTGGGGGGCTGTTGGCATACCTTTGACCCCACCCAACAAAACGGGCAGGGAGGGCGTGTGGTCATTGCTTATGGCCGCGATGCGGCAGATGTGTCCATATTCCACCAATTTGGCTCGGGTTGTTTATTGAACAACATGGACGTTCAAGTTGATTTACTGGATAATTGACTGATTTTAACTTTTATTACTATGGCTAAACGTTCATGACTTATTGTATTGCAGCTTCTATAAACGAAGGACTTATTTTGGTTTCTGATTCCAGGACCAATGCGGGTATTGATAACGTCAGCACGCACGGCAAAATGCACGCCTTTGACACCCATAGCGACCGTAAAATTGTCTTGCTGTGTGCGGGTAACCTTGCCACCACCCAAGCGGTTTTAGAACAGTTGCACCGCGATAAAATCAAAAACGCCAAAATCAATTTTAACAATGTGGAAAGCTTGTTTGAGGCGGCGGAATACTTAGGCCATGTCAGCGTTGAAAAACAGAAGCAGCACCTAGGTGCTCAAGGCCCTTCCGCGTTCAACCCCTCCGCCAGCTTTATTTTGGCCGGGCAAATAGGCGACGACCCGCATGGGGCCTATATGGTCTATGCGGAAGGCAACAGCATCACCAGTTCGGCCAACACACCGTTTTTACAAATTGGCGAAAGCAAATACGGCAAACCGATATTGGACCGTTTCCTTAAATTAAACACGTCCATAGACGAAGCTGCCCGCTGTTGTTTGGTATCGATGGACTCCACCATCCGCAGTAACGCCAGTGTCGGCTCACCCGTGGAAATGTTGATTTACCGGAAAGACAGCTTTAGCTTGGATGAGTATTATTGTTTTGACGATGATGACGACTATATGCTCCAGCTGAGGCGCAATTGGGAAACCAAGCTACGTGAAGCGATAGCGGCCCTGCCCACCTTGGACAAGGGCACAGTCAGGCCGATGCGGGTGAATTTGTAATCCGTTAAAACCAGTGCGCCATCACCCTAACCCTCCATGACCAAGAAACAGTATGAACAAATTGGCTGGCTGGGGTTTTGCCTGATTGTCAGTGCTTATTTGTTGCTCACCCTTAAGTTTTTTGCCGCCAACTCAGCGTCCTACCATCTGTTGAATCTGGCAGGCGCCTTATGTATGGTTGCCAATGCCAAGCATAATAAAGCCCTGCCTTTGTTCTGGCTGAATGTGGTTTGGGCCTTGATTGCCATTCTGGGCCTGATGAAAATCGGCTAATTTACGCGGCCGCCTGAAAAACCCGTATCCACGCTGGCAGCTGTTTAACGGGCGTTAATGGAACATTAACACCCGCTTCCCATTTAATAAATCAAGCCCGTTGGTTAATGTCCTGATAATGCCGCAATGTTTCGCCGGTATAGATTTGGCGCGGACGGTAGATGGTGACTTGTTCGCCATGGATCATTTCGCGCCAATGCGCCAACCATCCGGGCATACGGCCTATGGCGAACAATACGGTGAACATATTGGTCGGGATGCCAGCCGCACGCAAAATAAGCCCGGAATAAAAATCAACATTCGGATACAGTTTGCGCGAAATGAAGTAATCATCTTTAAGGGCAATTTCTTCCAGTTTTCTGGCGATGTCCAGCAAAGGGTCGTTGACGCCGGGCTTGTTGAGCAACTTGTCGCAATGTTCTTTTAACACCAAGGCACGGGGATCAAAGTTTTTATAAACCCGATGCCCAAAGCCCATCAAACGGCGGCCTGAGTTTTTGTCTTTGGCTTGGTTGATAAACTCTGTGCCATCACCGCCTTCAGCATGGATTTGTTCCAACATTTTGATCACTTCCTGGTTCGCACCACCGTGGCGCGGCCCCCACAATGCGGCAATCCCTGCGGTGATGACCGCATAGACATTCGCCATGCTGGAACCCGCCGTGCGTACAGACGACGTGCTACAGTTTTGCTCATGGTCAGCATGAAGGATAAGCAGCATGTCAATGGCACGGACGATGTCCGGGTCAAGCTGATAATCACGCACTGGTGACGAGAACATCATGTTCAAAAAATTGCTGGTGTATTTGTATTTGATAGATGGGTAAACCAGCGGCTCACCGATGGACTTTTTATAGGAAAAAGCCGCAATGGTACGAACTTGGGAGACCAAATTGGCAACAATCTGGATTTCTGTGGCTTCATCCAACTGGTCAGGCACTGGGTAAAACGTGGACAAGGAGGCAACCATTGTTGCCAATATGCCCATAGGATGGGAGCCGCGTGGGAAGCCGTTGAAAAAATGATGCACGTCTTCATGGATGATAGATGATTCATTAAGCCGGGTTGAAAATTTCAACAATTGTTCAGCCGTGGGCAATTCACCGTAAAGCAGCAAATAAGACACCTCGACAAAACGCGAATGGGCGGCCAATTCTTCTATGGGATAGCCACGGTAGCGCAGTATGCCCTTTTCACCGTCGATATAGGTGATGGCGCTTTCACAAGCCCCCGTGTTGCCATAACCATCATCCAATGTCACATAGCCAGTTTGGCTGCGCAGCTTGGTAATATCAATGGCTTTCTCACCCTCAACCCCCATGTAGGTCGGCAAGGAATAGGTCTTGTCTTCTAGCGTCAAAATTGCCGGGGATAGCACTTTTAGTTTATCGCTCATTTATTAATCTCCTTAAGAATGTGTCATTGTCTTTAGCGGATTGCTCGATACAGGTCAGTCACGCACCCTAAAATAGGGGCCTATTGTCTTATATTTCTCAGATTCTTGCGTAAAAAAGCATTGCCCACTGTAAAACCGAGGGCTAACCCGGCATTAAAAGTATCGGTTACGATGACGCAAATCCAAGGTAAACGGATATTCTTCACTTAGCTCTTCAAGTGGCGGCGCCATTGCCCTTGGCGGCGCATCCGTGCTGCTGAATGAAGCCAGCAACGGTTGCTCTGAGGCTGCAACGTTTGAAGACGCCAGCGGCGGACGGATGATAACCCCCGGGGTATGGCCATAATCCCAAAAACGGGTCATGCGCCTCGTTTCTGCGGCATAGTCATTGACCGGGAAATCGTCGTAACTACGGCCACCCGGATGGGCGACATAATAAGTACAACCGCCGACTGAATGGCCGTTCCAAGTGTCGATCACATCAAAAACCAAGGGTGTGTGGGGGGCTATCGTAGGATGCAAGGCTGATGGCGGTTGCCAAGCCCGATAGCGCACCCCGGCGATATATTCGCCTTTTCGGCCGGTATTGCGCAGCGGCAAACGCCTGCCGTTACAGCTGATGACATAGCGGCCTTCCGTAAAGCCAGTAACCGAGACTTGTAGCCGCTCCACTGACGAGTCCACATAACGCGCTGTGCCAGTACTGCTAACTTCTTCTCCCAACACATGCCACGGCTCAATGGCAAAACGCAATTCCAAATCCATACCATCAATCAGGGTGTTGCCATAGCGCGGGAAACGGAATTCAAAAAACGGCTCCAGCCATTCCAGTTCAAAGCCAAAACCAGCACGTTGCAGGTCTTTGGTGACTTGTTTCAAATCTTCACGGACATAATGCGGCAACATAAAACGGTCATGCAGCTCTGTCCCCCATCGCACCAAATCGTGCTTATAGGGTTCACGCCAAAACCAAGCGATCAATGACCGCAGCAACAGGGTTTGCACCAGTGACATTCGGGCATGGGGCGGCATTTCAAACGCGCGTAGCTCTAATATTCCTAAGCGACCTGTGGAGCTGTCCGGTGAATACAATTTATCAATACAAAATTCTGAACGGTGGGTGTTGCCTGTTATATCCGTCAACAAATGGCGTAACAAACGGTCAACCAGCCACGGCGCGGGTGTTTCGCCTTCCGGCATTTGTTGGAAGGCAATTTCCAACTCATAGAGCTTTTCATCACGGCCTTCATCAACACGTGGCGCTTGGCTGGTCGGGCCGATAAACATGCCTGAAAACAAATAGGATAAGCCTGGGTGGTGCTGCCAATAAGTCACCAAACTGCGTAATAGATCGGGACGGCGCAATAAGGGGCTATCGGTTGGCATTTCAGCACCCATGGTGATATGGTTACCGCCACCCGTGCCTGTATGCCGGCCATCCTGCATAAACTTTTCAGTGCCTAGACGGGTTTGGTGCGCTTGATCATAAAGGATTGTGGTTTTATCCACCAATTCCTGCCACGTTTTTGATGGGTGGATATTGACTTCTATGACCCCTGGATCAGGCGTGACCATTAACCGCTCAACACGGTAATCACGCGGCGGCTCATAACCTTCCAGCACCACTGGCAAAGCCAGATTTTCCGCCGTAGCCTCAATGGCAGCCACCAATTCCAGATAATGTTCCAGCGAGGTCAACGGTGGCATAAAGATATACAGGCGGCCATCCCTAGGCTCTATGCACAATGCCGTGTGCGGCACTTCAACGTCCACATTGTCCAGGTCGCCAAATTCTTGGCCAACGATTTCAGGATGGTCAATGCCTTTGGTTTCAATATGGCTATAGCGACGGGCAACTTCACCGTAATAATCACCCAGCTCCGGTAAATCTTCAAACAGGCTTTGTGGCTCTTGGGTGTCACGCTTATCTGGCGCAACCCAAGGTAGGCTGGCCAAAGGCAAGCGCATCCCCATCGGGGAATTGCCGGGTATCAGGAACATTGGGCCGCGCCTAAACTCCCAAGGCCCGCTTTTCCAGGTTTGCCGGAATGCGTCCCACTTTAACGGCAAAGTAAAGCCTATAGGCTGATCCAATCCGCTATCCAATAGCTTTGCTAAGGTTTTGCGTTCAATGGAATCTTTTAGGTTGTTCTTTAACGGGTTAATGTTTTCCGGGATAGTGCCTTCTTGCCAGAGATAATAAAAACTATCTTCAAATGCCGTGACAATATACTTGGAAGGTAAACCTAAGCGTTGCCCCAGCTGCCCGATAAATTTTTGCGCCTGCTTGGCGGTATGCCCATAATCTTTGCTAATATCCGCCAACAAAGCTGGGTTACGCCAAATGGGGGTGTTGTCCTTGCGCCAAAAAATACCATATTGCCAACGCGGCAACGCTTCGCCCGGATACCATTTGCCTTGACCGTAATGCAACATAGCCCCTTTTGCGAACACATCCCTCAGCCGGATGGTCAATTGTTGTGCGCGTTCACGCTTGTTTGCACCATCAGCGAGCGTATTCCATTCATCACCTTCCATATCATCGACGGACACAAAGGTGGGTTCGCCGCCCATAGTCAACCTGACATCGTCTTCAATTAACAGCTTATCAACCGCCTGCCCTAACGCATCAATGCGATACCATTGCTCATCGGTATAAGGTTTGGTTACACGTGGATCTTCGTGCAAGCGCATCACTGTGTTGCTGAATTCAAACTCCACTTCACATTTGTCAGTACCGCCCGTTACCGGTGCGGCACTGGCGGGATCAGGCGTACAAGCCAAGGGAATATGGCCTTCGCCCGCCAGCAGGCCGGAGGTCGGATCTAGCCCTATCCAACCAGCGCCGGGTATATAGACTTCTGTCCAAGCATGTAAATCCGTAAAATCCTGTTCTGGCCCCGACGGCCCGTCCAAGGATTTAATATCCGAGGTCAACTGCACCAAATAACCGGACACAAAACGCGCCGCCAAGCCCAGATGACGCAGCGTCAACACCAGCAGCCATGCCGAATCCCGGCACGAACCACTGCGCATGTCCAGCGTTTCCTCACAAGTTTGGATACCCACTTCCATGCGGATGTTATAGCTAATGGCGGCAAAAACTTGGCGGTTAATATCGACCAGAAAATCATTAATGGAACGCTTACTGGCATCCAAACCCTTGACCCATTGCAATAATAAGGGGCCTTTTTCAGTGACTTCCAAATATGGTTGCAGCTCTTTGAGGGTCAGGGCATCGTAAGCAAATGGATAGGTTTCGGCGTAGTCTTCAACAAAAAAATCAAATGGGTTGATGACCGTCATATCGGCAATCACTTCAACCTCAACGCTGAGCCTTTCACATTTATCTGGAAACACGACACGGGCTAAAATGTTGCCAAACGGATCCTGTTGCCAATTGATAAAATGGTTTTTTGGCTCGATACGCAAGGTATACGCCTTAATCGGTGTCCGGCTATGCACCGCCGGACGTAGCCGGAAAACATGGGGCGACAACGATACTGGCCTATCGAAGTTATAAACCGTATGGTGACGGAGGGCGACGCGGATGGTCATAATATTTGTTCCTATTGGCCGATGGTTAGGTTGGCTTTTACAACACGGGGGACCGTATTGATAAGCAGCATACGATAGCTTAAGCAGGAACTGTTCCATTTTTCAGCTACCTATTAAAAAAACAATGGGGCTTTCAAGCTCACCGATCATCATGCCATGATGAAAAGGGGGATTTAAAGTTGGCAGGGAACAGGCTACTTCAAAAATAGCGGGTTAAACCATGCGATGCTAAGGTGTATCAAAAAGAATCGCAATAAGTAGGTGTCCATAAGTTTCTTAACAATGTTCACTTGTGTGGGAGCGGCTTTAGCCGCGAATGTCACGCCTTCAGCCTCTCCAAACAATGGTTAAAATATTTTTGCACCACGAAACATAAATCCAATTGAGCCAAATGAACTTAACACAATAATGTTCGCTAACGCACAGACGGCAAGCCCCTCAGCGTTTACTGTGATATCGCTTTTGTAAAGCAAGTATTGCGGGAATACCCAGTACCCACCGTGCTCCCAGCATCTAATAAGCCAAGTGCTATCCAGGGCTTAGCAATCTCCCAACCCAATTGATGGAATCACACATGAAAACACTGCTAACAGGGGCAAATGGTTTTTTAGGCTCTGCGGTAATGCGGCAGTTGCTGGCAGCAGGGCATGACGTACGGGTATTGCTGAGGAAGAATAGCGATTGGGGCAACATCCATCATTACCCAGTAGAAATATGCCTCGGTGACTTACGTGATGCCGATTCATTAAAACATGCCGTCAAAGGTTGCACCAACTTATTCCACGTCGCTGCCGATTACCGCTTGTGGATACCCGACCCCCAAGCCATGTATGCCACCAACGTCCAAGGCACACAATCACTTATCCTTGCTGCCGCCGATGCGGGCATCGGCCGCATAGTTTACACCAGCAGCGTAGCGACTTTAGGATTTAACCAAAACGGCAGCCCTGCTGATGAAACCACGCCATCCTCCTTGTGCATGATGACTGGGCATTACAAACGCTCAAAATTTCTCGCCGAACAAGTCGTCCAACAGCTCACTGACCGCTATCAATTGCCCTTGGTCATCGTCAACCCCTCTACACCCATAGGCCCTTGCGATATCAAGCCCACGCCAACGGGTCGTATTGTGCTGGACACTTTACTGGGGCGTATGCCTGCTTATGTGGCGACAGGGCTTAATGTTGCGCATGTTGATGATGTGGCTAAAGGCCATTTAGCCGCCTTTAAAAAAGGCCAGGCAGGCGAACGCTATGTATTAGGCGGTGAAAATATGAGTTTGCTACAAATTTTAACCACGATTGATAAATTGACTGACAAACCCACAAAACGCATGCGTTTGGCACAAAATCTAGTTTTGCCTATTGCATGGCTAATGGAAAAAACCGCCAAATTGACGGGCACAGAACCTCGTGCGACGGTTGACGGCGTACGCATGGCGAAAAGGTTAATGTATTTTTCCAGTGCTAAAGCTGTGCGCGAATTAAATTACCAGTATCGCCCCGCAGTTGAAGCAATTAATGATGCGATAGTTTGGTTTGCACAAAATGGTTATTGTGCGGCTAATCTGCAATTAGACAGCGTGGATATGGCGCAACAATAGTTTTAAGCGGATTGTGCCGCACAAAATATCAAGCGGGCAAATACTTTTCGGCCTTAATCAGGAACACCATGCCACATGAAGGGAATACAGAAAAGGGTAAGGACGTAAGTCAAAAATCTTGGTTAAAGAAGCTTGGCCCAGGTTTGATTACCGGGGCCGCCGATGATGACCCCAGTGGCATCACCACCTATTCGCAGGCGGGCGCGCAGTTTGGCTTCAACATGCTGTGGACTGTGTTGCTTACCTATCCACTCATGGTTGGCATCCAGGTGATTAGCGCCGAAATCGGCCGGGTCAGTGGCCATGGCTTGGCCACAAATATTCGCCAACATTATCCTGCCGGACTGCTGTATGCGATTGTCGGACTTCTGCTAATCGCCAACACGATCAATATCGCTGCTGATGTGGCCGCCATGGCGGCTGCCTTGAAACTGATGGTAGGAGGTTTTACCCACCTGTATATCATAGGCTTTGGCGTAGCCTCCCTGTTGCTGCAAATGTTTATTCCCTATAGCCGTTATGTGCGCATCCTGAAATGGCTCACTTTGGCATTACTCGCGTACGTTGCCACTGTATTTGTTGTGCACATACCATGGCCGCAGGTTCTGATAAATACCGTGTTGCCACATTTGTCATGGAAGCCGGAATATATCACCACCGTCGTCGCCGTATTTGGAACCACCATTAGCCCTTACCTGTTCTTCTGGCAGGCATCACAAGAAGTTGAGGAAGAGCACGCCGATCCGCTGGCAAGAAAGCTGAAGGATGCCCCCGACCAAGCGAGTGCCAACTTTCGTCGCATTAAGGTCGATACGGTTATCGGCATGGGATTTTCCAACTTGGTCGCATTCTTTATTATTTTGACAACCGCAGTCACCCTTCATCTAAATGGCGTGACTGACATTCATACATCGGCGCAGGCGGCGTCAGCACTGCGTCCAATTGCAGGGGAATTTGCCTTCTGGCTGTTTAGTGCCGGCATCATTGGTACCGGCTTGCTGGCAATCCCTGTCTTGGCCGGCTCTGCGGCTTATGCGATGGCCGGGGCATTCCATTGGCGAAATAGCCTGGAATTAAAACCCAAAATGGCAAAAGGCTTCTATGGCATTATTGCCTTATCAACCTTGATCGGCGTCGGACTTTGTTTTACGTCAATCGACCCAATCAAAGCACTCTTCTGGAGTGCGGTCATCAACGGTGTTATTTCTGTACCAATTATGGTGATAATGATCCTGATGGCGGTTCGCCCGGACGTTATGGGGCAATTCGTCATTTCATTCAGACTAACGGTATTGGGCTGGGCATGTACAGCGGTCATGGCAATTGCTGTAATTGCGATGTTTTGGTCACTGGGACAGCAGCAATAAAGTTTTAACATTGCCAAATTGTATTGGCCAATTACAATTTTCTCCATTTGTGCCACTAGTAGCGGTATGTCGTCTAACTGCCCGATTCTTGTTATGTTGGTGGGTGCTTCCATGGCAAATGGCAATAAGCTGTCATTATTTCATAATCCAGGGGTAAAATTGCAAGAGCGGAGAGCCATAACTTAATGAAACAAAGAAGCTTAGCCCGTATAATATTTTAAGACGTCCCTACAGTCACAAGAGTCTGGTTCGTTCTTAGCAGACACCCAATAGAACCGAACGTGGGTTGAAGCCCGCATTCTTAGGGCTGTCTCCAAATTTGCCAAGTCGGGACAATAACCCAAAACTAACGACGGATAAATTATAGTTGGCTGATTTTTTATAGGTAATTTAAAATTGTACAACGTTCACCTAATACATCTGCTACAAATAATGTCCTATACTGGGCCACCATTACTTTAAACCACTAACATTTGAAATAAATGCAAGCTTTACTCTTTATGGCTTTACAGCTTTTATGCACCTTGGCATCAGGGCTAGGTAAGCGGAAAAAACTTTTCATCCTTATTTTTCACCGTGTGCTAGATGGGCCAGACAGCCTCCGTCCATGGGAAATTGACAGCGAAACATTTGCTTGGCAAATGGCGTTGATTGCCAAATATTTTAATGTCATGGCTTTTAGCGAAGCCATCGAGCGCATGGAAAACCATACGCTGCCATCAAGGGCAATGTGCATCACCTTTGATGACGGCTATGCAGATAACTACACTAACGCACTCCCTATCCTATTACAGAACAAACTGTCCGCCATCTTTTTTATTGCGTCCGGTTACTTGGACGGTGGCAGAATGTGGAACGACAGTGTCATTGAAAGCCTCAGGGTCATGCCAGGAAGCAGGCTGGACTTAAGCAAAATTGGTTTGGACAGCTATGACATAAGTTCGGAGCAAAAAAAAGCCGATTCTGCCATCGCCATCATCCAAAATATAAAACACCTTGATCCGGATGTCCGCACACAACACACTGACTATATTGTGTCCCTTGCCAAAAAGGAGTTGCCTCATGACCTGATGCTCAGCTCCCAACAATTAGCCAAACTTCATGTCAGCGGCATGGAAATTGGCGGGCATACTGTCAGCCACCCTATTTTGGCCACACTAAGTTTAGATGCAGTAAAGCAAGAGGTGTGTGACAATAAAGCCTCACTAGAGCGCTTGCTAAGTGCACAGGTACGCTTCTTTGCTTATCCAAACGGCAAGCCGGGGCAAGATTATTTGCCTGAACAAGTCCACGTGATTAAAAATTGTGGTTACGAAGCAGCCGTTTCAACCCTGCCTGGTGTTTCTACTGCACTTGACGACCCATGGCAATTAGCACGGTTTACCCCTTGGGATAAACACCCCCTTAAGTTTATGTTACGGATAGCCATAGAATATTTCCAGCTCAAGCGGCTATATTAATACGAAAATATCATGCCTCATTAGCAATCGATCTCAAGTATGAAGATGTCTGCCACGCCCTAGCCACAAACCGTATTGCTTTTGTAAAGTGTATTAGCCCTTGACTGCTGGGTATAACACTGTTTCAGATAGGTACGTTTTCAAAGTAAAATGGAATTAGTTGACTATTTGTAAATTTTTTATCAGGAAAATGAAAATCATTATGAAATCCTTAACGTTAATAATGTATATCTGTTTGTTATTTGCCCCGCAAATATCCCAAGGCAGCATGGACAGACCTAAAACAGTAGAAGACTTTGCGTTATTGCCGCCCTTTTGCAGAGCACATGTTCATGCTGGATACCCGAACATCAATCAGGCTGAAGCGACACTATGGGCACAGCGTTTAGGGCTTGGTTGGCCTCATGTGCATCATTATTGCTTTGGGCTATTTGATACCACCAAAAACAAACCCGGTGCTGCAATCGCAGAAATGGACTATGTGATGAAACATTCCCCGCCATTTCCTTTAATGCCAAGAATTTCTTATGACATGGGTAAGCTATATGAACAAATCGGCGACCCTAATTCCGCAATGCAAGCCTATTTTAAAAGCATCAAGCTAAACCCGAAGTTGCCTATGCCTTATGCCGCTTTAAGCGATTTATTTAAAAAACAAAACAACAATAAAGATGCAATTGCCATTTTGCAGCAAGGGCTTAAGTTTAAGCCAAACTCTAAAGCACTATTAAAACGCTTAGAAAAATTGAACAAATAAACATAACGCGCTTGCCTAATTGCTTGATGTATAAGAAGCAACGGTTTGTTTTGAATTGCGACCCGTTAAAACCTTCTAAAACAGGATACTATCCAAAAGATGCCGACATTATTCCATCACTTGCCAGCTAATTCCGCCCAACATAGCGGATCAGCCTTGGCTATCGGGTATAAAAAAACCACTACCACTTATCTGGTGCTTGACCAACTGGTGCACCTACAAGCTTTGGCATTCCAAGGTCTGCACTTAAAACGGCAACAACGCGTGGCTGTCTATTTGCCCAAACAGTTGGAAACCGTCACTAGCTTTCTGTCCATATCAAAAGCAGGCGGTGTTTTTGTCCCGGTCAACCCCGTCCTAAAAGCCGAACAAGTGGCTTATATTCTGGCTGACTGTAATGTACAGATTTTAATCACTTCTAAAAGCCGCCTGCAAAGCCTAATCCCTGTTTTGGATAACTGCCCTGATTTGCACACGATTGTTCTTGTTGACGACCAGGTGCCCACGCTTAGCCCAGATATTTCCCAGCATGTCCTTGGATGGCAGGATTTCCTTGCCCGTGCACCACTAACACACCCCATAGCAGCACCTATCATCGACACCGACATGGCGGCCATCCTTTACACATCCGGCAGCACAGGAAAGCCAAAAGGCGTGGTCTTGTCACACCGCAATCTGGTCACAGGCGCAAAAAGCGTCGCTGAATACTTGGGCATTACTGCCGCAGACCGCATACTGGCCGTGCTGCCGTTTAGTTTCGACTATGGTTTGAACCAATTGACCGCCAGCCTACTTAAAGGTGCCTGTTGTGTCCTGCTCGATTACCTGCTGCCCCGTGATGTCATTACCGCTTTGGCAGCACAAAAAATAACCGGACTTGCCGCCGTGCCGCCGCTTTGGGCGCAACTTGCTAGCCAAGAATGGCCAGAATCGATTGATGGGCATCTCCGTTATATGACCAATTCCGGCGGAAAAATGCCTAAATCGGTGTTATCGGCTATTTGCTCAAAAACCCCAAGCAGCCAGTTCTATTTAATGTATGGTTTGACGGAAGCTTTTCGCTCAACTTATCTGCCACCTGACCAACTTGGACTACGACCTGATTCGATGGGAAAAGCCATACCTAACGCGGATATTTTAGTTGTCCGCGAGGATGGCAGCCCCTGTGCGCCCCATGAACCCGGCGAGCTAGTCCATCGTGGTTCCCTAGTCGCAATGGGTTATTGGAATGACTTGGAAAAAACGGCTGAACGTTTCAAACCCGCGCCCAACCAGTTGTCTGGTTTGCCATTGACAGAAATTGCCGTTTGGTCAGGTGACACAGTTACTATGGATGAGGAAGGATATCTGTATTTTGTAGGCCGAAAAGATGACATGATCAAATCATCCGGTTACCGTGTTAGCCCCACCGAAATTGAAGAGGTCATTTATGCCTCAGGCCTAGTCAAAGAGGCCGCCGCCATAGGCATAGAACATGACACCCTAGGCCAAGCCATCGTGGTTGTGATTAATGTTGAAGACCCACAAGTTTTCCAAGAAATTGAGCTCATTAATTTGTGTAAGGCCCGATTACCCAATTTCATGGTACCGGCAAAAATCCAAACATTATCCAGCCTACCTAAAAACCCGAACGGCAAAATTGACCGAAAAGCCCTCGTCAAACAATTTGCTGACCTTTTCAATTAAACTATATGACTAAACTAGCCCCCCAGCATTGTGCCTTAGATTACTTTCCGGCCCATGAAAATAACTTGACCATTGGCGGGATAAGCATCCAAAGACTTGCGCAACGTGTCGGTTCAACGCCTTTTTATGCCTATGACCGACAGCTGATGACTGAGAGGGTGGCGAAGTTGCGCAATAATATGCCACCGGACTTGAAAATCCATTATGCCCTGAAGGCCAATCCCATGCCTGCGGTTGTACAGCACATGGCAAGCCTAGTTGACGGTTTTGACCTCGCTTCAGCGGGTGAAATGAAAGTTGCCTTAGACACCACCATGCCAGCCCAATACATCAGTATGGCAGGCCCTGGAAAGCGCAAGCAAGAACTCCAACAAGCTATTGCCGCTGGCATTACCATCAACATTGAATCACCCCATGAATTGGAAACCATCGCGCTCCTTTCTGAGCAATCGGGTATCCAAGCACGGGTTGCCATACGCATTAACCCGGCGTTTGAGCTGAAAGCCTCGGGGATGAAAATGGGCGGCGGCCCTAAACAATTTGGCATTGATGAAGAACTGCTGCCCACCGTGTTAAAACAAACCAAGACACTAAACCTTGATTTCCAAGGCTTTCATATTTATAGCGGCTCCCAAAACCTGAAGGCCGACTCTATCATCGATGCACAACAACAAAGCATCAACCTTGCCCTTAAGCTTGCAGAATATTGTCCTACGCCAGTCAAAAAATTAAACATAGGCGGCGGTTACGGCATCCCTTATTTTCCGGGCGAAACCCCAGTAGACATCCAAAAAATTGGTGACGCATTGGCAAAACCAATGGATACCTATAAGGCAAGCAATCCCCAAGCCGACATTATCATTGAGCTGGGACGCTATTTGGTAGGGGAAGCAGGCCTTTATGTTTGCCAAATACTGGACAAAAAAATTTCACGGGGACAAACTTTTTTGGTTGTTGATGGTGGGCTACATCATTTCCTTGCCGCATCAGGTAATTTCGGGCAAGTCATCCGCAAAAACTATCCCGTTGCTATTGCCAACAAAATGAATGCACTAGAAACAGAAACGGTAAATATCGTTGGGCCCTTGTGCACCCCATTGGATATTTTAGCGGATAGAATGGATCTGCCCACTGCCGAAATCGGTGATTTAGTGGTAACCTATCAGGCAGGTGCTTATGGGCTAACGGCAAGCCCAACTGCTTTTTTAAGCCAACCCCGCGCTGAAGAAGTGCTTGTTTAGGTTTGTTGTTCTTGCGCCAACACGAGGCTGCGATGGCCATATCACTCCCTTTTTTTGTTATATCAAAGTAAATAAAAGATATGGAGCTTGTGTTTGGTTAAGTTATGCTTGAACAAGCATTAAGGTAATCGCATAGTCAAATGTAACATTGGGGCTTTATAATCAATTCCATCAATTTGCAGCGTTTTTCTACTTAAAAAAACCTTAGATTTTAAAATCATCATTAAATACTAGAAGTTAGCCAGGTTATCCATGGACATAGACAAATTTGTAAAAGACCTATTAAAACAAGCATTACACTTAGGCGGGGACGTTGCCACTTTTAACGCATCAACCCCCTTATTAGGCAGTTTGCCAGAGTTGGATTCCATTGGTGTTGTCAACATTATCACCATGATCGAAGACCAATTGGGTTGCAGCATAGATGACGACGAGATCAATGCAGAGGTGTTTGAAACTTTTGGCAGTTTGGTCAGCTTTATCGAGACGAAGCTATAATGGCGAATGAACCTGCAAACATCCCATTAGTTCCGCAGTTTATAACAGGCACAAAAGGGCCGCTGTTTTGCCTCAGTTTTCTGCCAGAAGATAAGTCATCAGAAATCCTGCTATTTTTGCCCGCTTTTGCTGAAGAGCTAAACCGCTGCCGGGTAATGGTGGCTATGCAGGCTAGGGAATTGGCTGCCATTGGTGTTGGCAGCTTGCTGTTGGATTTTTATGGCACTGGTGACAGCGCAGGCGAGTTTGAAGAAACTAACTGGACTCAATGGCAACAGGACGCACGTACTGCAATAGATTGGTTAAACGCCCAGGGTTACCACTCCATTTCTTTGTGGGGCATGCGCCTTGGTGCGCTGCTGGCCGCAGAAATTGCCAACAGTTCACCCATCCCATTTACCCGCTTAGTGTTGTGGCAGCCGATCTTAAGCGGCGACAAATATTTGACCCAGTTTTTAAGGATACGCTTGGCGTTCCTCATGGAACATGATGGCGACCCAGAAACCACCCAACAAATCAGGTCGGCCTTACATCAGGGCAGCGTCGTGGAAATCGGCGGCTACGAATTATCCCCACAACTGGCTGATGACTTGGACGCAAAATCCCTACACACCCTTACAAACTTGGCAGGCCTAGAAATTCATTGGTTTGAATGGGTATTTGGCGAAGATGCCCAATTGCCGCCAGGCAGCCAGAAAGTAATAGCGGGCTGGCAACAAGCCGGTATTGACCCTTTAGTACATCCGTACACTGGCCCGTCTTTTTGGCAAGCGCACGAACGCGAACTAACACCCCAACTGATCAACTTAACAACCTCATTATTTGCATGAACCCACAAGAATTACCGGTACTTTTTCCGTGCGAAGGATCAGCACAAGTCGGCATTTTTCATTTAGCTGAAAAACCCGCCAAAACGGGTGTGGTTATGGTGGTTGCAGGTGGCCCACAATACCGGGTTGGCCGCGCCCGGCAATGGGTCGGCTTTGCTAAATATCTAGCCAATGCAGGCTATCCCGTCCTGCGCTTTGACTACCGGGGTTTAGGCGATAGCGCTGGCATTTTCTTAGGGTTTGAGGCTATTGATACCGACATCCGGTCTGCTATAGATGCCATGAAAGCAAAGCTGCCCGACATTGAAAACATCATTCTTTGGGGGGAATGCAGCGGTGCCTCCTCAATTATGATGTATGCTTGGCAAGACCCCAGGGTCAAAGGCATGGTTATTTGTAACCCGTGGGTGTCTGACGAAGCCACCCAAGCCCAAACCGTCATCAAGTATTATTATTTACGCAGACTGCAAGAAAAATCGTTTTGGTTAAAAATCATCAAAGGCCAATTAAATATTTTGAATTCTATTACCTCTATCCTAAATTTATGGCAGCAATCCAAACTACCAAAAACCACACCGCAAGTATCATCACCTGAATACCACACTTTGCGCTATCAGGATAAAATGCTGGAAGGGTTTTCCCGTTTCCCAGGAAAAGTTTTATTTATCAAGGAAGCATTAAGCCTTACCGGAAAGGAATTTGACATGGTTGTGGCCGCCTCTGGGCGTTGGCAAAAAGCATTGCAGAGGGACACGGTAACACATACCAGTGACCAGGTCAGGAAAAGCGATGGGTATTCCTTAAAAGCCTATAGCCTACGCTTCGTTGATGATGCCTTGCAATGGCTAACGAAACAGGATTTTAATTGACTTTTTGTCCTGTTATGTGGACAACCCAACCCCTTGAACTTCGCCATGGCAATCTTTAAATACAGCCAATTTTTCGCTAATTGGTATGTTTTATAGTGCCTGTTATTCAAAGACGCTGCTAAACGCCCGACATTATGAACCAAGAACCAATTCAAAGAGTGCTCGTATTGGATGGCAGCGAACTCTCGACATTAGCTATCGTCAGATCGTTAGGCAGAAATGGCCTGGCCGTGACACTAGCATCTGAACAGGATGCCCATAAGCCCATTGCAGGCTATTCCAAGTATGTGGACGAAGTTTTTTTCTATTCAGACCCTTTGGGAGACCCCGAACAGTTTGTCGCCGAAATTATCAGCCACCTCCAACAAAACCGTTACGATCTGGTGATACCCGTCACGGACAAAACCGTTGTCCCATTGGCGAAACATAAACAGGTAATTGAGCAACATGCCCTATTAGCAAGCCCTGGCTTTGATATTCTGGAGCAGACCACCGACAAGAACGCCACCTTTGCCTTGGCGGAAAGCCTTGATATTCCGGTACCCAAAAGCATTACTGTGCTGAATTTGGCAGGGCTGGCCGAAATAGAACCACAACTCACTTATCCGGTTGTCATAAAACCCAGCCGCTCAATTGCTGGAGCGGCAGGCGACATACGCATTAAACTCAATGTCCAATACGCTTTTTCCAATCAGGAATTGATAAAAAAATGCACTGAAATATTGCCGTATACGCCCGTTGTACTACAGGAATACTTTGTCGGCGACGGTATTGGTGTTGAAATTTTAGCGGATCATGGCGAAATCGTTTACGCCTTCCAACATAAACGGCTGCATGAAATGCCCCTTACCGGCGGCGGAAGTTGCCTCCGGGAAAGTGTGGCGGTCAACCCCCAATTATTGGCGTACAGCCAAGGGCTGATCCAGGCGATAAACTGGCATGGTGTTGCCATGGTTGAGTTCAAGTACTGCGAAAATACCAATGAAAGCCGCTTGATTGAAATAAATGGCCGATTTTGGGGATCATTGCCATTGGCAGTAAGTGCGGGCGCCGACTTCCCCTATTACCTCTACCAATTGTTGGTTTTAAATCGCAGAACGCTAGCGCCACCTGCGGTCTTGGGTGCCCGATCAAGAAAACTAAAAGACGACATTTATTGGTATCTGGTCGTGCTATTACGCAAAGAAAATAGCCCATTAGTAATATGGCCAACAATCGGCCAACTGCTACGTGACATTTTATCTGTATTTAGCCGCCATCATCATATAGACAGTTTTGCCATTGATGACCTTAAGCCCGGCCTAGTAGATGCGTACCGCACCGTAAAATGGTTATATGACATGGCCTATGGGCCACTAAAAAACCGTCTGCAAAAAATTGCCTACCAATGGCGCAAGACCAGGGGAAGTATCAACAAACAGCTGCCGACCGCCAAAAACGTTCTCTTTCTATGCTATGGCAACATCAACCGCAGCTCTTTGGCAGAAACATGTTTGCTTCAATACCTTGCCGGGCAAGGCAAAAATATAACCGTTAGTTCTGCGGGCTTCCATCCGAAAGAAAACCGCCCAGCTGACCCTAACATGGTGGCAATTGCCCAAGGCCATGGTCTGGACTTATCGCACTGGTCGTCACACCGGGTGACAGAAAAAATGCTCGCCGATGCCGACCTAGTTCTTGTGATGGAAATAAAGCACGGCAATCACATCAAAGAAAAATTTCCAAGCTATCACCACAAAGTGCATTTATTGGGTGCGGTGACAACGGATGCCAGCACTGTGCCCCTTGAGATTGCCGACCCTTATGCGCAATCACCCGAAATATACCAACGTTGTTTTCAACAAGTAAATGCGGCCTGTAGAATCATTGCCGACTTACTCAATTAATGCCAACCACCCAACGAAACCGGATGAGCATGGAATTTTCTATCATTATACCGACCCGCAACCGACCTGCCCTGCTCAAATTAGCCGTTGATTCCGTCATTCAGCAAACCTTTGCCTCGGTTGAAATTATTGTAGTCAATGATGGCTCAGAACCACACCACGAAGCGGCCTATAATGAATTGGCAGAGGGCTACAAGGGGCAAGTGAAAGTGCTGACACTTGAAAGATCGATGAACGGGCACGGGCCTTGTTATGCCATTAATATGGGGGTGGCGGCTGCACAGGGCACCTATGTGGGTTTTTTGGACGATGATGATATCTGGATCGATGATGATCATTTGGCAACAGCCCACGAAAATTTCACAAAAACAACAGCCGATGCCTACTTCACCAACCAAGAAGCCTTCAAGAATGGCCAGCCAACTTCCCTGCAATTATGGTTGGCTACACTTGAGGATCAACTCAAAGGAAAACGCGCGCCTGACAATGGCACGTATACAGTAGATATCCCAGAATTGATGGTGCAAGGCGGCTTTTGCCACATGAACACCGCCCTGATACGGCGGTCGCTTTATCAAGCCATCAAGGGGATGGACGAAAATCTCCGTTATGAAGGTGAGCGTGATTTTTATTATCGGCTTATAGACAGGGCAAACACCCTCCTTTACAACCCTAAAATCACTGCCCGGCATAACATACCTGACCTGAAAAAATCGGATAATGTGTCAACATCGGCCTCTGAGTTAGAAAAAATGCTGTATCGGCTAAACTTTTTAGATAAAACCCTCTTATTTTCAAAACACCCTGACCTGATAAAACATGCCAAACAACATAAAGTCTATACGCTAAAACAGATAGTCGAGATCTTAACTAAGCAAGCCAAACATGACCTTGCCTTTTATTATGCAAAAGAAGTGCTATTGGTGGGTTTTACTTTTAAATGGCTGCTTTATTCAGGCTATTTATTCCAAAATGCACTGTTTGCCTTCAAAAAATAACGGGTAAATAATACCAATTGTCTCCCAGCTATAGATCGACTTATTTTAAAACCCTATATGAATGATATGCCATCTGATCTGCTTGTTTACATTAGCGTCCTGAACTGGAACAAAGCAGATTCCACCTTAGTTTGTCTTGAACATTTGCTTAAATCAGACACCCCAAAGTCGATAAAAATTACATTTTTTGTTGTTGACAATGGCTCAGACGATCAAGATTGGCAGCATTTGGCCAACGGCATCAAGGATGACCGAGTTAACCTTATCCGCCTAGAGCAAAACCGTGGGTTTAGTGGTGGCCACAACATAGTGATGCAACGTGCTATTGATGACAACGCGGATTATGTATGGCTGGTCAATAATGACGGCATCAGCCTACCAGACACACTGGCAAAAATGGTTGCTGCCGCAGAAACTGATGCCACTTATGGCGCACTTTCACCATTGATAGTGACGATACACGATAACCAGCATATTGATTTTTGCGGTGCTTATCATAATTGGGAAAAGCTGTCAGGTATCCGTTATGACAGCCCCAAAGATTGTTTGGCAAATGGCGTAGATGAAAAACGTTTGTGGTTACAGGGGGCAGCTATTTTATTTCGAGTGGCCGCCCTAAAACAAGTGGGATTACTTGATGATAAGTTCTTTGCCTATTATGAAGATAATGACATTTGTGCAAAACTGGCCTTTTCTGGATGGAAGAACAAAGTCGTTGTTGATGCCCTCTTCCAACACGACATCCCAGGAGAACGCCAACCCTACTTTTATTATTTGATGGCCAGAAACGCATTTTTCTTTTGGCGACGGCACACACCTGAAGAATATAGGCGCTTTATTTCATTAAGGCTATTGGAAAGGGCTCTCTTCTCCGCAAACAAATTAGTCTTCGATACTGAATCAAAAAGCAAAGTGGATGCCTGTCTTTTGGGGGGCTTAGATGGATTGCTTGGTCGTGGGGGGCAACCGAACCTAAGTCGAAAAGCCCCTTGGATTATGGTCTTGCTTAGGAAACTTCTGTGGCCTTATCACAGCGCGCACATTAAAAAATGTTATTAACCATAAAACGCAATTATACTGTTGCTCATGCCAACCCAGGGACAGTTCGTCGCCACTTTAAGAGAGATAACCAGGAATCTGATAGGGTTGCCTCAAAACCACAACCAGAACACCCTAAGCCTCACCGTAACTAGCCTATAAATCAACTGGTTAATGGATGGAATAGCTTAAGTTTAAAAGACTGGGGCCACTACTACAAAAACGCCTACCATTATTTTATTTCTAACTTACTACGTAGATCCATAAATGGGAGTTCTATGTATTTGTACATAAGAATAGAAAGAAAAATGGTCAAAAACCAATACGAAAAAAATTTCAAAAAGGCCAATAAAATATCATTTGTGATAAGTAGCGGAAAATATTTCAATATCCATAGTTGAATAACAGTTAAATTTAGCAAATACATTGAGTATGATATTAAGCTTGTATAAGTAAAGGCTTTATAAATAAATCCAGCACCTGAATTAATATCATTTAAAAATGGCAATAAAAGTAGCACAGCTATAGATGTTATGGAAAAAGAAAAAACATAATTATAGATAAAGCTATCGGTTACTATATATTTATTTCCCAGCAACATCGTTAGACCCAAATAAAAGGATAAATATTTATATTTAAACCAAAATTCTTTTTTATAAAAAAAGATGTATGCTGCAATAAGTCCAAACATTAAACTGTCTAATCTTGTTATTACTTGTTTTCTTAAAATTAAACTCCAATCTTCACTCGATGTTATTAGATTGTTTGAAAAATAATAGTATCTAATAAATAATGAAAAAAGCAATACAATAATAGCGGAAAAAATAAAGCTTTTTCTGAAGGGTATTTTTAAAAAAAATGAAAGGAAAAATATTGAACTAGGTATTAGCAAATAAAACCATTCCTCAACAGACAAACTCCATGCCTCAGGAAAAAAATTGGGGTGAGGTGTATTGAAATTTTGTAAAAATAAATAATATTTACCAACTTCATGTATATTAAAGTCAGCCGTGAAAAAATAAGATAATAACACAAGGATTGTGAGAATAAATAAATAAGCAGGTAAAGTTCTAACCCACCGTTTTATCCAAAAATTTAATAAACTTTTAATCGTTAGGCTTTCTTTCTCAAAATTTTTAATTAAAATACCGCCTATGAGAAAGCCACTTAAAACAAAAAAAATACTCACACCATCAAAAACAAAATATCTTGCATACCAAGAATATTGTTTTGAAATTAAACGGATAATTTCAGAATTACTTTTCTCCAATGTATGCGTGCTATGATCAAGAACTACAAAAAATATAGCTAGTGCCCGTAAAATATCGAGGCCGTATATCCTTTTTTTATTTATTTCTATTGTTAATAAACTAGACATAAAAATTATATTTTGTTAGCGCAACATAATTGACGCTAAAAAGTTTCTCCAATATTCAAATTTTGTAAAATCAAAAAATAGGGTTTCAACAGAAAATTGAATGGCTTTCAATTTATTATTGTTTTTTCGATAAAACATCGATTTGTTTAGCGTCCATTTTGCAATTTGACTTTTAATATATTTTTTATAGGGTTTAAACTCGCTCAGGTGAAGTAATTTTTTGAAAGCAATTACTCCAAAAAAATCGAAAGGAAGTCGTCGTGACAAACTGCCTGGCCTGTATACATAGGTCATTAATGGTTTTGGAACATAAACAATATAATTTACTTGGACAGATAATTTTAGAAACCATGATAGATCAACACCGGCTTCCAGTTCCTCATCACAATATCCGACCTGTTTAACCAACTCATATCGAATCAAACAAGCACCTGTTCGTATTAAGACTTCATCTTCTAAAAAGATTTTAACCGGATTGTCAATGCGCAACAATTCGCCACTTTTATTGGCAATATTAAAGTATTTGTTCCAAACGGGATCATATTCACTAAAAATTTCTTTTCTTCCTAGCCTACCAATCTCATAAAAATCAGAAATTATGATATTCACATCTGGATATTGGTTTAATGCTTCTGTTAAAGAAGCAAGATTATATGACTCCCATACATCGTCACCATCCAAAAAAGCAATCCATTCGCCTCGCGCATTATCGAAGCCAGTATTTCTGGCACCAGCAACCCCCTTCTTGCGTTGGTTAGTCAAAATTTTAATTCTGGAATCCCTTTCCGAATAAGCCGTTATAATGGCAAGCGTATTATCAGTTGAATGGTCATCAATAACAAGCACTTCAAAGTTAGGACAGTTTTCTTGGGCGAGTATTGAATCAAGGGCATGTGAGACATAATCTTCAAGATTAAAAACAGGTACAATTATGCTGATAGCTGGAATTTTAGTAGTCATTTTATTGGTGCTCATGAAAATTTTTGTATCACAACTTTGGCCAAATGCAGTTTCTGAGTTTCGATCACACTTAATTTTGGGGAAATTAAACTCATAAATGCAACGCCCAGCAAATTATCGGCACTAAAGCTCAGCCGTGTCACAAAATACTTCCCATCGTATCTTGTAGTTTAATTTTTTTCTGGGCCTGTGGTTAAGTCCTGCCAATGCTTTGTTGGCGCCGTCTTGGGTAACCTGACCCAATGGGTTCCCCGTAAAATATTGTCTTAGTAACTGTTATGGTTTCAATTTAAGTCACGCTCCCTAAAGTGGTAGTGATCGGAAAAGTTGGTTTCACACGCCAATGCCTTAGCGACATCGACATCCCGACAAAACCCACTGCCATTATCAAACGTGATCTTAAGAACCCAAGTTGCAAACGGCTTTAGGACGTGAACGAATGCGTCTTTGGTTAGCCCAGTTCCTTTACGCTCAATCGGTATGGCCAGATTCACAAGACCCAAGCATTTACCACACGCCTTGATGGCCTTTGCCTATGGCGGTGTCGGCCTCCCAATCACCTAAGAGGGCGTTTTCTACCACTATGCAGGACGTTAACAATTTCCCCACGGCATGATATCGTGCCCCGATAGTGCTTCTTTGATGTGTTGTTTGCTCTTACGTCCATGGCAATTGAAGGTATGGGTTTATCTGCACGAACTGTTGCAAATATCAATAACATCTTCCATTGCATAAACAAAATCGGCATTTTGTTTGGCAGGTTAACTATAGACGGCATCAACCAGTATTTTAGCTACTTTATCAAAAGTAAACCGTTGGGCATACTGCAAATTTGCAATACCCATAGCAGTTAAATCTCTATTGACAGCCTCTTCTAATGCCCAATCCAGACCTAGATCTTGGGAGTAATAAATTACCCCCTCTTCCGGCATACTGAACACTCGGCCAATTTCAGGAAGAATTAAAGGCTTACCGTATGACATAGCCAGAATAGCAGAGGCTGAGGTTAATGTCTTAACAAATGGTAGGACGACAACATCGCAACAGTTAAGATAAGCAGTCAATTCATTTTCAGGGATAAACTCCAATGACAATTTAATACGCTGATCTTGCTGAGCTTTTTGTTCTAACCATTGCCTATCATCTTCATTACGGAGACTTCCTGCAATCACTAAACGATAGGTAGGATTGGTCGTTCTTAAAAATGCCTCAACTAATTCATTAACACCCTTATAACGACGTATCGCACCGACAAATAAAAATGTTTTATTTTGGGGATTTAGGTTTAATTTTTGGATAATTTTCTGGTTGGTTTCCCTGTCATTTGGATAATAGCCGACATAACTCCCAAGCGGGGCCACAGAAATTTTTTTTTGATTGATGTTGTACTTTTCAGCAACAACTGACTTTGCCCCTTCGCTATGCACCACAACATGGCACAAACGCGCGATTGTTTTTAGGGCAATTAACTCTCTGTCAGGACAAGGCGATTCATGTGAAATTAAATTATGTACTGTCCAGACAACTTTTATACCGCGTATTTTAAGTAAAGTAATATCTATAATAATAAGCATTAACCTTAAATATACAAAAGCTTGATTTGAACTCCAGAATAATGCATCCAAATAGTAATCAAGCCAGTGCAAATGCACAATATCGGGTTTGCGTTGGCCTTGTAATGCAGAATTGATGGGCAACAACGCCGAACTTTTATAATTTAAAAAATCGACGCAGTAATCACATTTTTCTATCCCGCTAGCTAATAAGGTTTGATAAGGGTTTCCCCAGCGCCAATCCGGAAAAAAGATAACCCGTTTAGTTTTTTTATTTTTAATAAATGACTTAAACATAAGATTATTTTAACAAACGAACTGAATCTGGGCAATTGCCTAGCTGGCCTAAATAAAAATCACGATATCCCATTAATTTGGCAGTGAGCAATGGTATATAGAGATTGCGTTTAAAATCAGAAAACCATTCGAGCACAGCCCAAAATAGTCTTTTAGAAAAAGGATGTTCGGTATTGGATATGTCAAATTGAGGAAAAATCTGCCTAGACAAATCAAGCAAAACTTTTAAATGGAGTCTAAGGCCATTCATCCTGGGCACATGCTTTTTCATCCACAAAAATTTATTTCTGATCATAAAGTAACTGATTATGGGCGATCCAACACCACCAAAAGACCGGGATATTTTATGCCAAACATGGGCATTTGGAACAACAAAGCATTCGTAACCTTTAGTCCTTGCCCGATAACACCAATCAGTTTCCTCGTAGGTCAGAAAAAAATCTTCATCTAGTAACCCCACAGCATTAAACGTTTCCGCTGCGGCCAGTAATACACAGCCTGTGATGTAATCCGATTGAACAATATGCCCATACTGTTCACTGTCTTTTTTTTGTTTGCCAATAATTTCAAAACCCAGAATGTCATTACGCCAACGGGCGCCTGCAAACCACAGCTCATCTGGATGGTCATAATAATAAATTTTGGCACCTAAAACGGATCCTTTAGGCAAATCAACATTTGACTGCATAAAAGCAGTTAGTAAATCAGGGGCAACGATCGTATCATTATTCAAAAGCAATATATAGTCAGCCTGATTTTCTAAGGCCCAGCGAATTCCGACATTATTACCGCCAGCATAACCCAAGTTTTCGCCAGTCTCCAGCAGCAAAATATCAGGATATTGGGCTGAAATCGCTTCGACTGACCCATCAGTTGAGCCATTATCAACAATAACAATGCGATAATTTGAATAATTTATCTTACCCAATGAGGCAAGGCATTCTAGTGTATCTTCTTTGCCGTTCCAATTTAAGAGAACAATGATAATAGCGGGAATGCCTGATTGATTAGTCATGTCTATAGTTACCTAGTTAAGCCCAAAACATGTCGATATTGGGCAGATAAATTCAAAAGCTTTCTTTCAAGTCGTTTTACCCATATGCTAATACAATTAGGTAACCACGTTGGTATTTTCATACAGGAATACGCTGAGCTAAGTTTACGCCATTCCTCATATAAATGAGGGTGGGTACGATACACTTCGATTTGTTCATTTAGCAGTTTTTCAAGGAAAACAAGCTTAAGGTTGCATCCCTTGGCAAGGGCGGCTTGCCTTAAAGGCTGGAAATGTGACCCAAAGGCATATTCACATCTTAACCTCAAAGGATCAATGACATCTTTGGCATAAGCTCGGTTATCATCATTTGATGATGTGGCGCTGTTCCCGTGAACTCGAAAGCAAGCCAAGGTTTCTGGAACATATATAATTCCTGTATTAATACCAATCTTAAACCAGTATTCAAGGTCACATAGTTGAATAAGGTCTGGATTAAATTTACCGAAACGTAAGATTGCATCACGATGGAAAAGCATTGCAGTCGGCTCACCAAGAAAATTCATGGTTTGGTATTGAAGGACTTGGTCGCAAAATTCGTCAGCGGTAAATTGACGTTTGTCTTGAAATACAACGGACGGTGAATATTTGCCAGTGTAGTTAAGAAAGCTGCGACTTACCAAGTCAGACACACCTTCAAATTCTAATTTGCGCTGGCAAACAACTAGCATTGATTGACTACCAACACTTGCACTTACCATGCGCTCAATGCAATTGGATGTTATCCAGTCATCCTGAAACACGAATTTTATCCATTCACCCTGGGCTAATTCCAAACAACGATTCCAGTTTCCTACTAAACCAAGATTTTGTGGATTACTGGATAAGTGAATGCGTCTATCCCGCACAGCATATCGGTTAAGGATATCACAAGTGTCGTCAGAAGATTGGTCGTCGACTATAATAATTTCAAAATTAGTGTAAGATTGGGATAAAACACTGTCAAGGCATACCTCCAAATGTTGGGAACCGTTATACGTTGGTATGCAGATAGAAACTAATGGGGGATTCATTTTGTATGCAGAAAACTCAGGAAACAAAAGTCGCACTCTAATTAAATAGATTACGCATATTATTTATTAATTTATATAGGCTATAGGGAATACCCATTATAATAATTTTTGAAGAAATACTATTTGGGAAGTGCTTAAAGTAGGTTTTTATGTGTTCACTTAAGGCAAGATTATTTAAATATAACACAAAAAACCATCGGTATAACTGTTCTTTCTGTCTCCCAAGCTACGTGACAGTTTTCTGCGAAAAAGAGGCCAAGAATACGAAGATTGAAATGCATATGCTTCATGCTCCGAGGAACAAACAACAATGTTTTATTTTCTCTATGATTCATTTTTCATATTTATGCTTTTTTGCAAAAAAAAATGATGCTCCTATTTTCTTATTGTGATAAAGCGGACATTCACCCCAAATCTATTAGGATGATGATGTTGTTAATTTTTAAGTAAAATTGACTTTAGTAACCAAGCATTATTTTTAAAATATTTTATTTTTTTAAAGCTAATTTCATTTATTGGAATAATAAATTCTAATACACTTTCATTTACAAGCCATATCTTATTAGCGAGTGTCAGTTTTAAATTCCTTAAAGTCGCAATTTTATCAAAAAAAGCCCCCTCCCAACCACATATTTTAGAAAAATTTTTTGCAGCTTCATTATCTAATGGGCATAACAAAAAATTGTTGTTAACAGCATGATTTATATTATGGAGTTCATCATAAATTTTATGTATGTTTTCAACCCATCGCGGCTCTTCACAGGTTGCTAAAAACAACTGAAATTCTTTCATGTACACATTTTTTAACGAGTTTGTAGTAAACTCATGATACAAAGATTCTTTAAAATTTTTGTTTATAATATTTTTGTAATTACATAATTCGGCTGGAAAAACAATCGCAGCGGAATCGCCGTATATTGAGTAATCTTTGAATGAAAATATTGGAAATGAACCATATCGGACGGCATCAAATGTCCCAAGACCTGTACCAAAAGGAAAAGGTTCTATAAAATAATCAGAGGCTATCAAATAGATTTTTGGATCAGTTACATTTCCAAGTAAGAAAAGATTGTCAGGTTTTTTTTTGTAGTTTGTAAACGTATCATAATCCTTATTATTTACACCAATAGCATAAAACTTAATATCTGGATAGTCTTCCAAAAACTCTGCATACAATAAAAAAAAATTTATATCATCAACGGGCTTGTATTTATAAGCTGATGCCATTGTTGTTAATACAATATCATTTTCGTTTAACCCAAGCTGTTGTCTTGCGAGAGCTTTTGTAATTTCAGTGTTTTTTGGCTCTAACGGATAAGGTAGCACGTACGATTTTGTGCAGCCTCTGTTATTAAGCGAAAATTCTTTGCCTTTTTCCCGAAAGTCAATAAAAGCATCTGAAACACTCACGCCTAAGCTAAATAAATGATCAGCATGATTATAAAATATAACGGGGGGAAGTGAAGGTATTGATAAAGCAACTATGGTAACAACATCATCAGGATGAATATGTAAAATAATTAAATCAAAATTATTTTTTAATATAAAAGTTCTTAATGCAGATGCCTTGTCTAAAAGCGGCATATCAGGATTAATTTTCTCATACTGATAACAATTTTTAAAAAACAACTCTAAATCAGAATTCAAATCAGCGGCCTGATTGACTAAAACCAATGAGTTTCGATTGATTTTATCTTGGCTTATCCAGTTTCTAATAACGCGGGTATGCCCTCCTACATTATATAATGTTGTGGCAATATGCAATATATTTTTTACATCGCTTTTTTCTTGATTCTCGAATGGCCCGATATCAATGTTTATGCCCACATCATTTAACAATAATTCAAGCCTGTAGTCACTCAATAACCCATTGAAATTATTAATCGCATAATGAACTATTTTTTGTACTTCTTGTAACAGCTCATTTTTTGATAATTGATTAATATTATCTAACAGATTTTTAACTGCAATCTCATAAATATATCGATGAAGATATAGATAGCCTCCATTTCTTTCTAATATTTTACAGTTCATAGGTATTTATTATTGAAATTACAGTGTTTACATCTTCATTATTTAAAACCGGACTCATAGGCAAACTCAATACTTCCTGGTGGATTTTTTCAGTTATCGGTAACCGCATGGCTTGCCAGTCTTTATAAGCACCTTGTTGGTGTGGCGGGATCGGATAGTGGATGACTGTTTGTATGCCCTTTTCGGTCAAATAGTTTTGCAAGGCCGTTCTATCCGGAGTCCTAATGACAAAAAGATGCCAGACCGGCTCATTGCCCGGGGAAATGGTCGGCAGCGTCACCAAGGGATTAGTGATACCATTTAGATATAACTGGGCCACTTCCCTACGTCGTTGGGTTTCCATATCAAGATGTTTCAGCTTAACGTTTAAAATAGCTGCCTGTAGTTCATCCAAGCGACTATTTAGGCCTCGGTAGCGGTTTACGTATTTTTCTTCTGATCCATAATTGCGCAAGGCGTTAATAACGCCCGCCAACGCCGGATTATTGGTGGTCACTGCACCACCATCGCCTAAGGCGCCTAAGTTTTTCCCCGGATAAAAACTAAAACCCGCAGCATCAGCTAGGTTTCCGGCCTTAATCCCAAAATTAGTTGCCCCATGGGCTTGGGCGGCATCTTCGATAAGTAATAAATTATGCGCTTGGGCAATCTTTTTAAGCGCAGGCATGTCGGCACATTGGCCATAAAGATGCACGGCGAGAATGGCACGGGTCTTTGGGGTAATCGCCTGCTCGATAAGCTCAGGGTTGATATTGTAGGTAGCCAAATCAGGCTCCACCAGAATCGGTTTAAGTCGGTTTTCGGTGATCGAGAGTATTGAGGCAATGTAGGTGTTGGCTGGCACCAAAACCTCATCGCCTTCTTTTAACAGCCCTAATTCCTTATAGGCCCTAAAAATCAAAATCAAGGCATCTAATCCATTGGCTACGCCCAAGCAATGCCCTACTTCACAATAGGAGGCAAACGCCTTTTCAAAAGCACTGACTTCCTGGCCTAAAATATACCAACCTGAATCAATCACCCGGGTAGTTGCCGCAAGCAATTCGTCACGATATTGCGAGTTGATGTGTTGCAAGTCTAAAAATTTGATCATAAAAAATGATTGTTTTGATAAATATTCAGCAAGGGACTGGACTGGTGGTAATTCGCCCCATGTCCTGCTAGTGTAGTGTTATGGCGTGATGGTTTTATAGATGCAGAGTTAACCAATTTAAAAATTTTTACATTATACGCTGTTTTTTTTGCCCAACAAATCCCGTCTTCAACAACCAGCAATTCGCATTACAGAAATACAAACAAAATCAATTAGATAATGTTTTGATTATTAAAGTTCGAATACGATCTACCGCATTACGCGCAAAGTAACCGATTTACCCATTTGGTAACTATTTTAGCTCCCTTGATTTATACGGCTTTCAGCATTTGTGAAAAATTGGGTCATGTGGAATCATAAAAAGGCTGGCGCACTTTTACCATAACACAGTGATTAAAAGATGTTTTCCATAATGAGCATTGCCGCCTAAGATTAAGACATCAACAACCAATAGTTTGAGTTTCCAGAACCCCTTTCTAATACCCCCCAACAACCACCCGACTCCGTCCGCCGCCCTGTTTTTCTACCACAACTTTAGCGCCAATCCGCTCCACAAGAATAGGTACATGGGAAATAACCCCGACTTTTCTGCCTAGGGCTTGTAGGGTATCCAAACTGGCGATGGCAATATCCAGCGTTTCAGGATCTAGGCTACCAAATCCTTCATCGATAAACAGCGATTCAACTTGGGTTTTATTGGAGGATAATGATGCCAAACCTAAGGCCAACGCCAAGGAGACCAAGAAGCATTCTCCGCCTGATAGGCTATGGATGCTACGCACATCATCGGCCATATCGCGGTCAATAATCTGTAATTCCAACTCACTGCTGGGCACCCGCTGTAACTGGTAACGGGTGGCAAAATCTTCCAAATGCTGGTTGCTATAAGCCAATAATGCTTCTAAAGTCAGGCTTTGGGCAAATACCCGAAACTTTGTGCCACTGCTGGAGCCTATCAGCTCATTTAAGCTTTCCCATTGCTGCCAACGGCTTTGCTGCCTGTCCAACTCCGCCTTTAAATGGCTGCTAGCAGCGATCTTTTTATCATCCTCGCGCAATAGCAACGACTGTTCTTCTTTTTGTGCCATGAGGGTTTGTTTAACGGCATCCAATTGCTTGGCGGTTTGTAGGGCGGCATCCTCGCTTACATCAACCCCTTGGCTTTCGTGTTGCAAACACGCCTCACCCTGAACTTTTAATAAAGCCAGCGCTTCTTGCAAACCCTGCTCCAACGCCTGCATTTTGGCTTGCTGTGCGCTTAGCCATTCGTCATCATGGGTCAGTAGCTGGGATAATTGTTCAAGGTCAATGGCATGTTTTTCCAAACCGAGCTCTAACGCCGCTTTTGCCTGTTGCAATTGCCCGTTTCGACGCTCTGCCTCCTGCTGCCAGTGTGCCTGCTGTTGTTGCAGGCGGGCCAGTTCTTTTTCGAGATCGGTGACTTTTTCACTGGCTTGTTGCTGGGCCGCTCTGGCAAGCGTGACAGCCTGCTTAATGCTTTGCTCATAACTGTCTGCGGTAACAGTGCCCTTATTCGCCTCATCAAAGACCGGAAACAATGACTCACGCTCTACCATCAGGGCCTGTTTTTCTTCAGAGAGACGGCGGGTTTCTGTTTGTTTATCATGCAAAATTAGCTGGCTTTGTTCTAATGCCTGTGCTGCAAGCATTTCGTCTTGGCCAATGGCAGTCAAGGCGGCAGTTGTGCTGGCTAAAGCCTGTTCGGCTTGCTGGAATGCTTGCACACGTGTTTTAAGCTCAGCGTCGTCACCTTGTAAATAAGCTTGCCATCCGTCCAACTGCATAAATGCTGTCTGCAACAGCGCGGCTATCGATTGTCGCTGTGTTTCCATATCTGTGACACTGGCATTGGTGTGCTTCAAATCGGTTTGGAGCTTGGCTAAGGCTTTATCTTGTTCACTATATTCTTGTGCTAATTTTTCAGATTTTTGCTGACTTTGATCATACAAGTCTTGGGAAAGTTGAATTTGGTTTTGCAAGGCTAATGCTGTCTTTTCTTGGGATTTAAGCAGGGCCAAGGCAGCCAGCAACTTTTGGCTACGGGTATTAAGACTGTCTAAAAGCGCATCGCTAGTAACTGCAAAATCTGGTTTATCAGACAGCCCCAAGGCTGCCCACTCTAGGCCCAATGCGTCCAGCTTAGCCTGCGTCAAGGGCAATGACGTCGTCAGATCAGAATGTGTCACATGGGCGTGGTTAATGGCTTGCTGTAATTCTGCAACTTGTTTTATAAGGCTTTCCTTAAGGTTTTGCAGCTCGGAAACCCTAGCCATCTGGGCGTTTGCTTGATTGTTAAAACTATTTTCAATGTCATGTTGACCTTGCCAAGGATGTTCCAGCGCACCACAAACGGGACAGGGTTGATCGGTAACCAAAAGCTGGCGAAACTGGTCGGCATTTTTATGGGTACTGGCCTGGATCAAATCCAACGCTTTTTGCGCTTCGGACAAGGCAATTCCGTTAAGGGTTTCTTGCTGGTTTATGGCTTGAAGTTCTTCTGTAGCACCCTTAATTTGCAGTTCAAAACCTGCCAGCTTATCCGTATCCAGTTTAATGCGCTGCTGCAATTCCTGCGCTTGGGTAACTAGGCTTATGGCCTGTGCTTTTAAGTTTATGCGTTGCTCTAAAGCTTCTTTTTGTTGGTATAGGGCTTCAAGCGGCTGCTGGTTGCACTGCTGTTTTAGCTGCGTCAGTATCGATAGCTGTTGATGCTGTTTGTTACTATGGTCGTCTAAGGCGGTTTTTAACCCAACTAATTCCTGCACTTTCTTACTTATGGCTTGGGTCAGCTGATTTGCAAGGACATGTTGGGCCGTTTGCCCCGCTGTTAATGTCCGATGGCGTCCCAACTCAACTTCCCAACGGGGCCACTCTGCGGCAATGGGTTTAAGGGCTTGCTGTTCGGCCAACCACTGGGTAAGCGTGTTTTGGCTGGTTAGTTTTTCGGTTTGCTGATGACGTAAGGATTGGTGGCGTTGCCTAGCCATGTTCATGGCCTGGTTGGCCTGTAATTCTTCAGCCGTTAGCGTAGTCAGGGCATTTTGCAACAAACCAATACGGGTATCCAAATCCCTAGCGACAAGTAATAAAGGCACGGCTTGCTGTTGTTGCAACTCGGTGGATTGCAGTTGATCCAGCAGTAAGCTAAGTAGTCCCTGCGCCGTTTGCAGGGAGCTTGTGATTGCTTCGTACTGTTCACTACCAGTGGCCTGCGCTTGTTTTGCCGCTTCAACATCCACGCTGGCCGCCAAATACTGGCTAAGTAACGGCCTTAATGGCTGCACAGCGGCGACTTTTTGGCTTAACGCCCGCTCTGGTGATGCCGCTGCCCATTGTTGCTGGTAGTTTATGTGCGCATCCGCTGCCAGTTGCTGCGCTTGCCTGCGTTTCTTAAGTTCCACATACCAATCAATAACTATTTGGTTGCCAGTGACCTGCTTGTCAAGTTCCGCAACTTGCTGCGCCAATTGCTCTAGTTGCTGCTCCAAAACCAGACGTGCTTCCTTGCCCAAAGGAACTTGGTGCTGCAAAAGTGCGGTAATTTTAGCTAATGCCTCTTTTTCTGTCCTCGCCCGTTCAAACGCGGCAATGGACAATTCAGAATAAATGTCCGTGCCAGTAATCCGTTCCAGCAAACTGGACCGCTCGTCTTTTTTGGCCTTTAAAAACGCCGCGAAATCGCCCTGCGCCAATAAAACAGAACGGCAAAACTGGTCAAAACTTAGGTCTATCAGCTCGCTGATCAATTCCAAGGTGTTCTTTTTGCCTTGCCCCAAACGCTGGCCGCTGGCAATATTGCTCAAAATAATGTCCTGTGCCTGCAATCTACCGCTGGCCTTGCCACGCGCCTTGCTTACCTCCCAACGCGCCCGGTAAGCGGTTTTGTCCTTACCGATAAAGTCCACTTCGGCATAGGCATGGCTAGTGCCACGACGTAATATCGAACGGACATCATTACTGGTAACCCGCAGGTTTACCTGCTCATCTTTATGGCCTATAGCTACCCCATGGCCTTCGGGCAAACGCGGCATCTTGTCATACAAGGCAAGACACAAAGCATCCAGTATTGTGCTTTTTCCTGCGCCTGTAGCTCCCGTAATGGCAAATAAACCGACTGTTTGCAACAGGCCTTCATTCAATAAAATCTCAAATGGCTCAGCCAAACTTGCCAAGTTTTTACCTCTGATGGCTAAAATACGCATTAGTGTTTTTCCTTCAGGTTTTCTAATAATTCCGTAAACAAGGCATTCATACTGGCAGGGGCCGCTTGGCCATATTTAGTCTGGTAACAGCGTTGAAACACCTCCAAAGGTTGCAATTCTTCTAGCCGTTGATCGATGCTAACGTCAGCCAACGCCTGGTCGTTGCCGGTGTAAGTGGTGGCTATTTTTAATAAACGTAACGGTAATTTGGCGACCGCTTCTTCAATTTGTTGACGTAGGCTTGGCTCGGGTTTTTCTAATTTAACCCTTAATTCAAGCAGCGGCCTTAAGCCTATCGGCAAACTGTCATCCAGTTCCAACTGCCCCAAGTGCTCAAGCACCTCGGACAATGGCGCAAAACCCTTATTGCTGGGAACCCTTAACAGCGCCACACTACGTGGTATTTTTAGGGGTTGCGTTGTGACAGTAAGATCTGGGCTAATATCCACTTGCAGCACTTGATGCTGATAAGTGCTTTCATCAAACGACAAGGGGATAGGCGAACCGCTATAGCGGATGTGGTCATGTCCACCGACTTTTTGCGCCAAATGCAAATGCCCTAAGGCAACATAAGCAATCTCGGCCGGAAACAATTCCGCAGGTAAAGCATGTTGGTTGCCGCCCAGTATTTTACGTTCGCTAAGTTCCGACAACGCACCATTCGCCATATAACAATGCCCCGTCATGACTAGGGCCTGGCCAGGGCTGGCTTGGGCCTGCATATGGCATAGCAATTGTGCATACAATGACTGGACACCGGCAATTAGGTGCTGCCCCTCTTGGTCACTGGCAGGCAAGTCTGCGTTACGCAAAAAAGGCATGGCACCGCACCAGGCTTTAATTACCCCCTTGCTGTCGGTCAGCGGCACAATCAACCTGTCCCAATTAATTCTGCTGCCATCATTTATCAACCCACCGACCACACTAACACCTAAGGCATTCAGGATGGAGCACGGCGCATCCAAACGGCTGGCAGAATCATGGTTGCCACCTATCAATAGGATGTCCAGCGTCGGTTGCTGCGCCTTGGCTTTAACAAGAAACTCATAGAGCTGGGTTTGGGCGGCGGCAGAAGGGTTGGCCGAATCAAAAATATCCCCTGCGACGATCAGTGCTTCGGCCTGTTTGGTTTTTAGTTCAGCCAGCAGCCAATCCAAAAACAACTGATGCTCCAAATGCCGGGATACGCCATGCAAACTATGGCCCAAATGCCAATCTGCGGTGTGTAATAGCCTTAACATAGGTTTCCTTAAATAAATGTCACTTGCCGCAATTGCAAGGCTCGTCATCAACAACTAAACGCGCCAACCGGATACGGTATTTTGAGAACAGCCAATACAACAAATTAAACATCGGTTTTACTACCGGCCAGTCTGTAGGTTCAAGCAACCATCCCAAACCCACTGCGGTATAGGCGGCGCGGAACACATCCATCCCTTTGACAAGTCGGCCATCTGGATAAACCCCATGGATTTCGGCCATCATCCCAGCCAGTGTTGTACCATAAAGCGACGGATCAAATCCCGCATCGTTAATATCTTGGAAGCCTAAGCGCCCGCGCTTATTTTTTTTAATCAGCCATGCGGCTTCCCGACTACAAATAGGGCATAAACCATCGTAAAACAGCGTGAATTCTAGCTCGTTGTAATAGTATTTACTCATTCCATCCTCATTTTAAGGGCAAACAGAAAAATCCAAGTGCGCTCCCTAACCCGTTGTTACTCGACACGAACCCAAGTAGGCACAGACTATCGGCCATTTTCATTAAATGCAACAGCCCTAGTGTTTTGAATTTTGGTAAAATACCCACTTTTGTTATTTTACGCGGTCTTGTGTCTGGTGGTCATGTGTTAAAAATTAAAGCCTTAGTGGTTGCCCTTATTTTATTATCCGGCCTGTATTCAGAATGCCACGCAATAAGCGAAGCGCAAAAATGGGCGGGTGTCACTTCGCCTAGCCTTACGAGCCCCCAAAGCATTGGGTCTTATAACGCCGGCTGCATTAGTGGTGCTGTTTTAGTGCCCATTAACGGCACAGGCTATCAAATGATGCGTTTATCCAGGAAGCGCTATTATGGCCATCAGGACTTAAAACAATTTATTGAACAACTGGGGCAAACCGCTGCGATGCAGCAACTGGGGTCTTTGTTAATTGGGGACTTAGGCCAACCTCGCGGTGGCCCGACCTTGAGCGGCCACCGCAGCCACCAAACCGGACTGGATGTGGACATTTGGTTTTTATTAGCCAATCGCCAATTATCTGCCAGCGAGCGGGAATCGTGGGGAGCACCATCCGTTTTGGTGGGGCATTCCGACAACATAAATTACTCAGCGTGGTCAAAAGCCAATGAAAGCATTCTGGAAGCGGCATCACGGATGCCGGCCGTAGACCGGATTTTTGTTAATGCCAGTGTAAAACGGGAGTTGTGCTCCCGCAAAACCAACCATGATTGGTTAAGAAAAATCCGCCCTTGGTGGAAACATGACGACCATTTCCACGTCCGCCTCAAATGCCCCAAAGACAGCAAAGCCTGCCAAAGCCAAGAAGCCTTACCGCCCGGTGATGGTTGTGATGCTGGGCTAAACTGGTGGTTCAGCGAAGAAGCCAAACACCCCGCCCACCCTCAAAAACCACCTAAGCCGCCAGTATTGCCAGCCTTGTGCAGTGGTGTGTTGACAGAATGAAAATTGGCTATAACCCAATATTTTAGGGCTTGTTCAGTTGAAAACAAGGATTATTCAGGTTTATGACATTACTCACGCCCTAGTTACTAACCCTATGGTTTGTAAGATGATGGCACCCAAAGACACAAAGCCTTGCCGCAGCCGGACAAGTGATGTCGGAACTCCAAACTTGGTTTGGGCGGACGGCCCCGACACCCCGCAGCAAATACGGGTATAGCTTGTGCAGCGGGCGCAGTTTGCTGGTGTTCGGCCACGGCCCCATGCCTGACTAGCCCAACGTTTGCCTGAGCCGCCGTACCTGTTTTCGGCTGACCAAATACCCTAAAGCCTCGCAGGTATTGGATCATGCGCTGTGTGCCATAATACGGATGCCGCCTGCATTCTTCGTCCAGCAATGGTAGCAGCAGACACCCAGTTGTCGGGGTGGCTTTCTGCCTACGCGTCTCATTGGGGGCGTAAACAACCAACCAGACCAACGCGCGGGCAGCCTGCATTATGCTGGCAGGACAAGTACGCCGTTTCTGGCCTAACCCACTGCCGCCATTCCGCGTCAGACCGTCCCGTGACAATTTAACCAGTCCATCCCCATGTTTTTTTTGACTTATTTGGGTGCTCAGGATCATTTTTGGCTTCATCAGGCTTGGCCTGCCGTTGTCAAACCACCCCCATCCTTCCAATGGTTCACCTAGGTGGTGGACACCGTCTTCTTAAGCTGCCCCATTGAGGGTTTCCCTTGGCATTTTCTGCTCCAGCAACAGTTTTTCGTTAGCCTGCACTCTTTTTTGCCCTCTTTTTCATGGCTGGGTATAGCTTAAATTATTGTCCGGATTGTTAGGGGCCACTATAATAGGATTAACATCGTGCTTTATTTAATTTGCTAGCAATGCTAAAGTTATAGTTTATAAAATTACTAGGTATTTATTTTTTAACCTACCGATTCGTTAACTCACTTTTATCTTTTTGGGGACAGACTAATGGCTTTTGAACTTCCTGCTTTACCGTACGCTAATAACAGATTGGTGCCTTATATTTCGGAAGAAACTTTAGAATTTCATTATGGTAAGCATCACCAAACTTACTTGACTAATTTAAATAACCTTATTCCAGGTACCGAATTCGAAAGCTTAACACTGGAAGAAATTATCGTAAAATCTTCCGGCCCTATTTTTAATAATGCCGCCCAAGTTTGGAACCACACGTTTTATTGGAATAGTTTAGCCCCTAATGCAGGTGGCGAACCCACTGGCGCCTTGGCGGATGCAATTATCGCCACTTGGGGAAGTTTTGCAAAATTTAAGGAAGAATTTGCAAAAACGGCAGTCACCACTTTTGGTTCAGGTTGGGCTTGGTTAGTAAAAAACACTGACGGCAGCTTGGCTTTGGTTAGCACCAGCAATGCTGGCTGTCCTTTAACAACGGGACAAAAACCTTTATTAACCTGTGATGTTTGGGAACATGCCTATTACATTGATTACCGTAATGCACGTCCAGCTTATCTGGAGGCGTTTTGGGCATTGGTGAACTGGGAATTTGCTGCTGCAAACTTCGCTGCTTAATTTTTCCGCACTATAAAACCTTCTGAGTCTTAGGATTCAGGAGGTATTTACAAGTGATAACTATTTTTAAGGGTTGCCCTACTTTTTCAACCCAAAGTCAGATAGAGTTGCTAAGTTCATACGTATTATCAATAAGCAAGACATGGGAAACATCTCTTGCAGGAATATCACGATACTCAGGCAGCAATCCCTTTACAAAACCGACACTGCCCATGGCAATTTAATTAGCCGTTGTTCACATTGGCTAAACCAGACTTGGATGGGCCACTTATCCGCATAACTAATGCCAGCCCACAAAATTGGTATGGTTGCGAGCTCAATACAAGCCTAATCCCCAATTCACCGAGTGCCAATACCTCGCCAAAATTTCGTACTGGCAAATGATAATCCATCGTGATGGATTGACATAGTGACCCGAAACCCACTAGTATAAAACTACAAACACCCTCTTCACTTAACTGCTTAAACCATTTGATACCCAACAACCTTTGGCTTTTTCAAGTCAACTAATTTTATCGGCTTCATAAAATTAATTTCCCCATCGAAAACATCGCCCCCGTTGATGGCGAACTCTACCTTACCAAACAATTTTTTAACGTAATGGCTGCTGACCAGCTATTTAGCGTGCTAGCGTCAAGTCTCGCTTGGCAGGAAGAGCGCCTGTTTATTTACGGTAAGTGGCATAAAGTGCCGCGCTTGATGTGCTGGTATGGCGATAAAGCGGCCTATTACCGCTATTCTGGGGTAAACCATCAGCCTTTGCCTTGGACTGACGAACTACAAGCCATAAGGGAAAAGCTTGAACAGCATTGTCAACATAATTTTAACAGCGTTTTGGCAAACCTTTATCGGGACGGCAGAGACTCTATGGGCTGCCATGCCGATGACGAAAAAGAATTAGGGCCTAATCCAGTGATTGCGTCTCTTAGTTTAGGTGATGAGCGGCTGTTTAAACTACACCATAAAACCAGTAAACAAACCGTAAACATTAACTTGGCGCATGGCGATTTGTTGCTGATGGGAGGTTCGCTACAACATCACTGGCTGCACTCAATACCTAAAACCAAAAAACCTAAATCACCACGGATCAATTTGACATTCCGAAAAATTTTGCCAGGCTAAGTAAAGAATTTGCGGGGATGGGTAAGCGTTGCATAGTTCAAAAAACCGCCGTCACCCCACCAGAATGACGGCGACATCCCGGCCCCACTTTTCCTATGCCGATGGCGGGTTTATGCAATTAAGCTAGACCTCCACCACTCGCTAGAATAGTTGGGCGGGCTGCGGTTTAGGTTTAATGGGGCTTAGTGGCGGCGGCGCAACAGGGACTGGTGGTGTTGGATATTTATAATACCGCGTTGCGCTGTCACTTTTATCTGTGGGCACTACTTTAGCCGGACTAGGTTTAACCTTCGGTTTGGCCACATTGGCGGCAGGTGTCACTTTAACGGGTGGTTTGGCCACTTTATCGACCACCGCTTTTACTGGCGGCTTGGACGTTACCTCAGGCACTTCCTTAACTTGCGCCTTTGCAACTCCCGCAGGTGCAGCTTTAACTATAGGCTTTTCCACCTTCGCGGTAGCGCCCTTAACTTGAGGTGTAAGCGCCTTAACGGTTACGTCTTTAATTGGTTGCTTGGCTGTCGTAGCGCTTACAACTTTAACCGAAGGTTTAACCTGCTTGGGCATCCCTTCTTTAAGTGCGGGCTTAGCGGCTTTAACCGTTAACGGCTTAGCCAAAGGCTTAGGCTTTTTAATAACGGGAGGGGCAACAACTGGTATCACGGTTTCGGCCACTTCTACTTTAGCGACTGGTTTAGCCTCAGGATTTTCCGGTTTCTTAACTGGCGGGATATTGTTTATCAATGGTGTCAGTACGGGCTTTAAAAACTTGACTATCTGCACAGGCAAGGAACTGGTGAAGTGGTAAAGCCCCGCATTGTCGCCTTCCACATATGCAGTGATAACACCAAAAAAACGCTCGCCGATAAAAAAAGTAAACACGGCGGCACGGCTGATAAATTTTGACTCCAATAACCGTCCACCCGGCCCCCAAGCTTGCTTGCGATGATCGCCAGTCCCCGTCTTGCCGCCCACAGCAAGGGCTTTACCGTTAATGTCGGTATAAGCCCCATTCAGACGGTTTGCCGTCCCGCCAGCAACCACACCTACCATCGCCCCGCGTGCCACTTTAGCAATTTCCGGCGCAAAAATACGCTCACCTTCTGAAGGGGTTTTGCTCATGATCGTTTCATAAGGCGTACCTTGGGCGTAATGCAAGCTATCAAACCTAACGATAGGCAACCTAACACCGTCATTCAGCAATATACCCGTAAGTTCAGCCAGTGCCGCTGGCCTGTCACCCGAAGCGCCGATGGACGTAGCATAAGACGGTGTCAATGCACTGAATGGATAACCCACGCGTTTCCAAGCCTGATGGATTTCTTTAAAGGCTTCTTCTTCCAGCATAGTCATGATGCGGCGTTGCTGGGCATTTTTCCGGTGGTTTTTGAACAACCAACGGTATACGGCTTGGCGTTGCTCAGCACTGGCCTCCATGACCTCTTCATTGGTCGCTTTGGGGTTTTGCGCCAAATAGCCCACCAGCCATAATTCCAATGGATGGATTTTGGTGATATAGCCTTGGTCTTGCAAATCAAATTTTTCTATCGAGTATTTATCGTATAACTCGTAAATATCTTCATTGGCCAAGACTGATTTGTCCAAATGGGCATTAAGGTAAGCCGTCAAGGCCATTTCATCATGGTCAGGGTAAACCGCCCTATAGAGCATAGTCAGGCGTGAAGGTTTGGCAAAAACCCTTTTGGTGAGTTTGTCGAGCATTTCTTCTGGGCTCTTACCCTTGTATTTGGCGTAAAAACGTTGCAAATACACACGCCCTTCGGTGTCAGCAAAACGTTGCAGGTATTCTTCGCGCTTTGGATTATCCGTACTTTCCAACCACCGGGCGATACCTTCCGGCTTATACAGGTGGTGATAAACAATGTCCCGCATCAAGCGGATAAAAACCAAATTGACAGAATCACGCAAAGCATGTCGCACCGACATAATCTTGCCGTTTTCAGCTTTAGTAAAATTGTTAAAATGATGCAAGCCGCCGCCTGTGAAGAAATACTCGCCTGGGCTGGCTGAATAATTTCTGTCCAATGCTTGGTTAAGCAGATCTTCCAAACTGATTTTGGGGTTGGCACGCAAACGCTCCAAAACCCAGGCCGTCAGATAGTCACGGGGATGCAGTTCAATTTTGTTCAATTCCTGAACCGGACGGTCTTTATAGAGTTGATAGGTATCCGTAATCAGCTCCAGATAATGCACCATGGTACGAAGTTTTGAGGTGGAGCCTAAATCCAGCCGGATACCTTCGTTAATATCCAAAGGCTGGTCATAATTATCGGTTTGCACCCGCAACAGGTTACCTGTTTTACCGCGCTCAAACAGCATCAAGCTGTAAACAATAGGGGCAAGATCGGTGCTTTGGTTTAACATCCTAGTCCCAAGTAGGCCTGCGTTACGTGCCTCAGCGGGCTGGTTTAACAGCTTTAGCGCGCTGGTGACCGCTTGTTGGGTGTTGTAATCCAAGGTCGTTTTTACCGTTAAATCCAAACGGTCCAACTCATAGTTGGATTTTACCCCCAAAGTCCTGGCAAGACGGGTACGTAAAACGTTTTGCGTCTTCCTTTCGGTCATAAATTTGGTGGGCACACTGGCCGGCTTGGGCATACGCGCTGAAGACACTTGCAAAGCGGCATCCCTAAGCTCTAGGGAAATGACCTTTTGGTCTGCCATGAGGCGTAAATAACTGTCAGTTAATCGCTGTAAGGCATCAAAGCCTTTTCCAAGCAGGTACGACGGTCTGCGTTGCGACAACAACACGCCCAAAACCTGCCGATACGCTAAGGCCTGTTGCGGGCTAACCGGGGCATTTGGCTTAAGTGCATCGGTACTCAGCAAGTTATTGGTTTCAGCAAAATCAGCACCAAACCAAGCTGCCAAGCCATCACCCAAACCATGGATTTCACCTAATTTTGGGGTCGCCGCTAGCGGCATGGTATTTAAATAGGACAAGGCGATTTCTTGCCGCATTTCCAGGGTATCAGGGCCCATCAAATAAGCCCGTACCGATGCCGTGCCCATCTGGCGGAACTTATCAACGATTGAATTGGTATAGCCGTTTTTTGAGTGGCGATATTTTTCCAACTGGGTTGCCAAGGTGCTGCCACCTGGAACGGCACTAGTGGCGCCCAATTTGTGGGCCATCAGCTGTAAGCCGGCAAAACCCAACCTATCCCATTCTATGGCAGGATTTACGGTTGTGTGGGTTTCGTTGAGCAATTCCCGGTTTTCTATATAAAGCAAGGTTTGCAGAATTAACGGCGGGATAGACTTAAAGTTTGGGTAACCATACTGCGGATAAACCGCGTTAAAAACAACTTGGTCAGCTTTGTCGGTAATCCGCAGGCCTGCTTGGGTTTTCTCATGATAAATGTTGAACAAACCATAATCGGCAAGCTCGTTCATCATGGGTGAAAAAGCAGCCTGTGAGGTGACGCTAAAGCCTGACTGCTCCAAACGTTTAATGACTTCCGGCAATAGGGTATAACCCAGCCTTTCGTCATAAGGCCCATATTCAGGATAACGGATTGACGAGCTCGGCCCTGGGGCCAATTTAAAGCTGAGTTGTTCGCTGATGGCTGAAAGATAACGGGCCTGGTACTTGGAGGTTTGAACCTCATCCCGCACTAGCTTAAAAATAACAAAACCAATAACCAGCAATACAACAACATTGTACACCAGCAAAAATCGGCTAATGACTCGACTACGGCTGCGCATGGTTAATTGATTCCAATAATACGAAAGAATAACAGGATGACGTTATCCAGGGGGGTTGTCTTCAACATGTAGACCAAAAAATTTGAGTTTGAAATTCTAGTCGGTAGGATCACTTGCAAAAACCTGCCGAAATACAATAATAAGGAATATCTAATTATACCAAACTATAACGATAATTTTGAGTTGGCATTGCCTAAGTAACTTTCGAAATGGCGGTTCTGCCTAGCCCGACGCAGCGGTGGACTGACTGTCCATTATGGGGGAAGTCCACCGCTTCGTCTTAATGTAAACTACCAGAGCCCTAACGCTTTTAACTAAGCGGCACAATTAGTTGCCGGGCTTTTGAAACCCCAAAATATGGTAGTTGATCAACCTGAGCCGGCTTGACAACTCAATGACGGTTGTTTCAAGCACTGCCAATTTGTTGGCAACGGGTGCTTTCTTGGCCAGTTGCCGCAAATAAGGATAAGTTGGCAGGGTATTGGCCGTAATATCGCGTATCACTTGAAGGTCAAAGTGGGTCTGTTCAGCCAATTGCCAATACTGTTTAATGCTGCACTGCATATTACAATGCCCATAAAAGCCCAAGCTGAACACTGCCGGCAGCTTGATTTTGGCAATTGGCACGACCCAGGCTGTGGGGATAAAATCAGACAAAGCCAAAAACCCCCCAGGTTTCAGCACCCGGTAAGCTTCCCTGAAAAACTGACCACGATCAGGGAAATGGAAAATACATTCAACCGCCAAAACCACATCGAAGGACTGGTCAGGATAGGGCAAGGCACAGGCATTGCCTTGTTGAAACTGGATGGTGTTATCAGCTAGCGGCAAAACGATGTCACGGGCCCTGGCCAACTGGCGTTCATCGAGGTTTAAACCCACCAATTCCATACCCGTGTAATGCTCATTGATAACAGCCACCGTGCCACCAAAACCGCAACCCACATCCAACACCCGCTGGCCATTTTTAATGCCGCCTGCCAGGCAAACTTGTTTGCTTAGATTTTCGGTGGCTTGCTCAAAATCAGCTGCTGTTAAATCCGCTAATTTTGGTTGCCCCCAAAACCCCCAATGCACATGACGGCCAAAGCTTTGCTCTACCGCCGCATTGCCTTCTTTTAATAGCGCCAGCAGATCATCGAAGTAAGGTAGCTCCACTTTGTCGTTGGTACTTGGATTTTGATTGGGCACTTCGTTCATGGTTTGTTAGCGGTTCAGGTTTAAAATATATAAAAAGGGGCTAAGTTACTCTGTTGAAAAATCTATTTCATAACCGGCATACTTGCGGATGTTTATGACCCCAGTATCCAATAACAAATATTGGCCTTTAATACCGTGTAAAACCCCGGACACTTTAGGGTCTTTATCAAGGTTAAAGGATTTTACCTTGACAGGGTAAGTATCCACCGGAAAATAAATATCCACGACTGGCGCGTCAGGCAAAAAGGCGATCCCTTGCGGCCCAAATCGTTGGCTGATTTTCGCCAACTCAAGCTTACATAAATCAACCAATTCATCGCGTTTTGCGGCCAAATCAATAGCTGCCACCTGGCTTTTTAGCATCTTTTGCCAACTGGTTTTATCACTGACGTGTTTGCCTATGGCAATTTCAATCAACCCAGACATATAGCGGGACTGCACCTTAAAGATTGGCAATGCCTGTACCGCACCTTGGTCTATCCATCGGGTCGGCGTTTGCGTTTCTCGGGTAATGCCCACTTTAATGCCGCTGGAATTGGCGAGATAAACAATATGTGGCTGGAAACAAAAGGCCTGCCCCCAATCAGGCTCCCGGCAAGTGCCCGCCTCATAATGGCAAGTTTCGGGCTTCATGATACAAAGGTCACATTGGGCCAAAGAAGTAAAACAAGGATAACAATAACCTTGGTTGAAGCTTTTTTTAATCGCCCGATTACAGTGTACACAAAAAATATGGCCGGTATAGGTCAGATTGACCGATTTGCCCAACAGGGGGTTTAGGGCCACGCTTTGGTCGCCAAGCAGCAAATCATACTGGACCGGGCTATCAAGCCGGGTGTGCATCTTTTTTAATAGTCCCTGCATCAGGTGTCCTTTTTCATCTGGTACTGTTGGTTAAACACCCAACCAATTTTGGGGTTTTAAATAGCTTTCATAGAGGATGGCTTCAGGGCTGCCAAGCTCTGGTTGCCAATCATACTTCCACCGTGCCATCGGCGGTAAGGACATCAAAATTGATTCCGTGCGGCCGCCGGATTGTAAACCAAACAAAGTCCCACGGTCATAAACCAAATTAAATTCAACATAACGGCCCCTACGGTATAGCTGAAAGTCCCGCTCGCGATCACTGTAGGCCGTGTTTTTGCGCTTCTCCACAATGGGCAGATACGCATCAATGTAATGGTCACCCACGCTTTGCATAAATGCGAAACATTTATCAAATTCCCATTCATTCAAGTCATCAAAAAATAAGCCACCTACCCCACGGGTTTCATTTCTATGGGGCAAGAAAAAATACTCGTCACACCATTGTTTATAAGTCGGATAAATGTCCGGGCCAAAAGCCTCGCAAGCTGCCCGCGCCGTGCTATGCCAATGGATGACATCGTCTTTAAACGGGTAGAAGGGGGTAAGGTCAAAACCACCGCCAAACCACCAAATAGCTGGCGACCCTGGCTTTTCTGCTATCAAAAACCGCACATTGGCATGGGAAGTTGGTACATAAGGGTTCTTAGGGTGGATAACCAAAGACACCCCCATGGCATGAAACTGACGGTTTGCCAGTTCAGGACGCTTTGCGGTTGCAGAAGCTGGCAGGCTAATGCCACGCACATAAGAAAAGTTTACCCCACCTTGCTCAAAAACCTGGCCATCTTCCAAAACGCGGCTCCTACCACCCCCACCTTCAGCACGATCCCAAATATCCTCAACAAATCGGGCGGCTGGCTCTTGGCTTTCCAAGGCCAAGCAAATTTGGTCTTGCAGGTTAAGCAGGTAGTTTTTTACTTTGGTAATGTCGTCAGTGTTCATGGGTAGCTCAGTTATGTTTGCAATGCCGTTAGTCTAGGAATCCAAAAAAGCAATAATACCTTAATATTAAAGCCGCTAGGAGGCTTTACGATCCCAATCCGGGTGGTAACCCTTTAATAAATGCTTCAACTTGGGCTTGGTCAAATGGCCAGCCCAGATCTTTTTGGCTATTAGCGTGATATAAAACGGGGATGCGTAAGGCGTATCGCCCTTGCCACTGTTCCTGTAGGGCAATATCAACGGACTCTACAGCCAATCCGGCATTATCTGCCAAGTAGGCAGCGATAATTTCCTCCGCCTGTTCACAAAGATGGCAAGCGGAAGTGCCCAACAGCAGTAAGTTCAACATTAATGCTTGGTGTGCTTGTCAAGATAGCCCATTAACAGCGCCGAGATGACAAAGGTCAGGTGGACTAAGGCATAGCACATGATTTTGTCGTTATCGGTGGTACCGATGTTCATGAATATTTTTAGCAAATGGATGGAGGAGATGGCCACTATGGACGCCGCAACTTTCATCTTTAGCGAGCCATAATCATGGGTGCCCAGCCATTCCAGTTTTTCGGTGGCCTCACCAATATCCATGCGGGAGACAAAGTTTTCATAGCCGCTGAACATGACAATGACGATTAAGCTAGCCACTAAAGTCAGATCAATCAAGGACAGCAACTTTAGCACTAACTGGGATTCATCAAGCTCCAAAATTAAGGGCATAAAATGAAAAAGCTCCTGAAAGAACTTTAGGAACAGCGCCAATAAGGCAAGGCTTAGCCCTAAATAAATGGGCGCAAGCACCCACCGGCTGGCATACATTAGCCGTTCCAAGCTAAATTCTATTTTTTTCTGTAGCGACATAGCCTACCTTAATGGTGCAAATGCGCGGCCAACCAACGCTCTGCGACTTCTTCGGCCATCCCTTTGCGTCTGGCGTAATCTTGTAACTGGTCCTTATCGATTTTACCGACATTAAAGTACTGCGATTCAGGGTGGGAAAAATACCAGCCGCTGACAGCAGATGCGGGATACATGGCATAACTCTCAGTCAGCTCTATGCCGGTATTTGCGGTAACCCCCAATAAGGCGAACAACTTACCTTTTTCGGTATGGTCAGGACAAGCTGGATAGCCGGGTGCAGGGCGTATACCTTGGTAAGCCTCGTTAATTAATTGCTTGGCGTCATGGGCCTCATCTTGGGCATAACCCCAGAAATCTTTTCTGACCAATAGGTGCAGATATTCTGCAAACGCTTCCGCCAACCTATCTGCCAAGGCTTTGAGCATAATGGCGCTATAATCGTCGTGGTCTTGCTCAAATTGCTGTAGCTTGGCCTCTATGCCGATGCCAGTGGTTACCGCAAAGGCCCCGATATAATCCGCCTTACCGCTACCAACAGGCGCAATGAAATCAGACAGGCAATAATTGGGGCGACCTGGCGCCTTAATATTTTGCTGACGCAAATGATGCAGGGTTTCCAGGCGTTGTGTGCGGCTATCATCCGTATAGAGGATGACATCATCTTCTTCGCTGTTAGCCGGAAAAAAGCCAATAACCGCTTTTGCAGACAGCCAGTCCTCGCCAATAATTTGCTTGAGCATGGCTTGCGCATCATGAAATAATTTTCTGGCCTCTACACCAACCACTTCATCATCAAGAATTTTAGGGTAGCTGCCTGCCATTTCCCAGGTTTGGAAAAAGGGTGTCCAATCAATATAATCGACTAGGGTTGCCAGCGAAAATTGGTCGATGACCTTAATGCCTGTAAACGTTGGTTGCACAGGTTCATAACCAGCCCATACGTGTTTGTTGCTTCTGGCATCTGCTAATGAATGCTGTTTGGTTTTCGCTTCCCGACCTTTATGCCGATCCCTGACTTCTTCATATTCCGCACGAACACTTTTGACAAAATCATCTTTTAAGTCAGCACTCAACAAATTACTGGCCACACCAACACCGCGCGAAGCATCCGTCACATAAACCGTTGCACCTTGATAATGGGGGGCTATTTTAACGGCAGTATGGGCGCGTGAAGTGGTGGCTCCGCCGATCATCAAAGGGATAGTAAAACCTTGCCGCTGCATTTCTTTGGCTACATGCACCATTTCATCCAAAGACGGGGTAATCAGGCCGCTTAAACCAATAATATCAACATTTTCAAGGCGGGCTGTTTGCAAAATCTTTTCGGCAGACACCATGACCCCCAAATCAATCACATCGTAGTTATTGCATTGTAAAACGACACCAACAATATTTTTACCAATATCATGGACATCACCTTTAACGGTTGCCATCAGGATCTTACCGTTGGTTTGCCGATCACCGCCTGCTTTGTCCGCTTCCATGAAGGGCATTAGATAGGCGACAGCTTTTTTCATCACCCGTGCCGATTTAACCACTTGCGGCAAAAACATTTTTCCGGCACCAAACAAATCACCAACCACGTTCATACCGTCCATCAGCGCCCCTTCAATAACGTGCAAAGGCCGCTCTGCCTCTTGCCGCGCTTGTTCGGTGTCTTCGTCGATATAATCAGTGATACCTTTGACCAATGCGTGCTCCAAGCGTTTACTGACTGGCCATTCACGCCACTCCAGATTCTCTTGCTTAACTTCACTACTGCTGCCATCGCCCCGGTATTTTGCCGCCAGCTCCAGTAATTTATCCGTGCCACTACCGTCATGGCGGTTCAACACCACAGCCTCTACAGCATCGCGTAAATCCAAGGGAATATCTTCATAGATCGCCAATTGCCCTGCATTAACGATACCCATACTCATGCCCGCTTTTATGGCATGGTATAAAAACACCGCATGGATGGCTTCGCGCACGGGGTTATTACCACGAAATGAAAAAGACACATTCGATACGCCACCTGAAATTAGCGCATAAGGCAGTGTTTGTTTGATCTCGCGGGTGGCTTCAATGAAATCTAGCCCGTAGTTATTGTGTTCATCAATACCCGTGGCAATGGCAAAAATGTTAGGGTCAAAAATAATGTCTTCTGGCGGAAACCCAACTTGTTCAGTAAGAATTTTATAAGCGCGTTGGCAAATCTCGACTTTCCGGGCTTTGGTATCGGCTTGCCCCTCTTCATCAAAGGCCATAACAATAACAGCCGCACCATAACGGCGGACGAGTTTGGCATGTTTAACAAACGCGGCTTCGCCTTCTTTAAGCGAGATGGAATTGACCACGCCTTTGCCTTGGATACATTTTAGCCCAGCTTCCAAAATATCCCATTTGGACGAATCCAACATGATGGGTACTTTGGCTATATCCGGTTCAGACGCGATCAACATCAAAAAGCGCACCATCGCATCTTTTGACTCCAACATGCCTTCATCCATGTTGATGTCGATAATTTGTGCGCCGTTTTCAACCTGCTGCTTGGCAACATCCAATGCGGCCTCAAAATCACCTTCAATGATCAGCCGTTTGAAAGCCGCCGAACCAGTCACATTGGTGCGCTCGCCAACATTGACAAACAAACTGTCTGGGCCTATGGCCATGGCCTCAAGGCCAGCCAGACGGCATTGTTTGGCAATGCTGGGAACCGTGCGTGGCGGGAAGCCTTGCACAGCCTCAACGATGGCTTTGATATTCGCAGGTGACGTACCGCAACAGCCACCGATAATGTTTAGATAACCGTTTTGGGCCCAATCCGCCAATTCTTGGGCCATCGCCTCAGGCGTTTCGTCATATTCGCCAAATTCATTAGGCAAGCCGGCATTAGGATGGGCTGACACATGGGTATCCGCTATGGCGGACAATTCCGCTATATATTGGCGTAACTCGGTGGCACCTAAAGCACAGTTAAAGCCAAAAGAGATGGGTTCAATATGTTTTAAAGAATTCCAGAACGCACCTACTGTTTGCCCGGACAATGTCCGCCCCGACGCATCAGTGATCGTACCCGAAATCATCACTGGCAATTTATAGCCAATGCTTTCAAAAACCTGTTCCACGGCAAAAATGGCCGCTTTGGCATTCAAGGTGTCAAAAATGGTTTCAATTAAAATCAGGTCTGCACCACCGTCTATCAAACCACGTGTTGCTTCATTGTAGGCGACAACCAATTCATCAAAGAAAACATTACGAAAGCCTGGGTCGTTCACATCAGGGGACATTGAAGCAGTACGGGCAGTCGGCCCTAAAACACCCGCCACAAAACGCGGTTTTTCCGGCGTTTTTTGAGTGTATTCATCCGCCGCCAACCTAGCCACGCGTGCGGATGCGACATTAAGCTCATAGGCCAAGGCCTCCATCTTGTAATCGGCCATGGAAATGCTGGTCGAATTAAAGGTGTTGGTTTCGACAATATCAGTGCCGGCCTCAAAATAAGCACTATGGATAGACTTGATAATATCTGGCTGGGTCAACGACAACAAGTCATTATTGCCTTTGAGGTCTACCTCCCATTGGGCAAACCGGTCGCCACGGTAATCCTTTTCCTCAAGCTTATAACTTTGGATCATCGTCCCCATTGCCCCATCAAGAAACAGGATTCTTTGGGACAGCTGGCGTTTAAATAATTCTGTATTACTCATTGCGTATGCCAAGGTAGTTTTGTTGTCTGAAGATAATCATTGCTTAAAAAGCGGGCTAGCACTATTATTTTTGTCACTAAATATTTAGGAGATGAACATGTCAAAACCAACAATCACAGAAATTATCAAGAGCGTTTTCGCGGCTTTTATTGGTGTGCAAAGCGAGTCCAACCGGAAAAAAGCATTTGAAACAGGCTCGATGAAAACTTATGTCATTGCAGGGGTGATTTTTACCGTGCTATTCGTTGGGACCATCATTCTACTTGTTTCCACTATCGTATAGAATTCCGAAGCGGCATACCCCATCATGTAAAAACGATTGCTATAAAAAAAGCCCAAGCACAGCTTGAGCTTTTATAATTTTGTTTTGATCTTTGTTATTCGGGTGCTTTAAAGCTTTGCTTAATGTTTTGAAACATTTCTTTAAGGCCACTGAACAGATTGCCCACTGAAAGGGCTTCTTTAGTGACGAATTTTAAACGCACAAAAGCAATTGCTATAAAACCGACAATTGATGGCGACAATTCCAAATAAAGCGACTTTAAAATACCGGCAAAACCCAAAAAATCACCTTCATTTTTTCTGTCTGCGCCTTGGATGGCTTCGTAGCCCGCACCGCCCTCACTAGCCCTAAACGACTCCAATATGTAGATGTTTAGGTTCACTAAAACCAACTGCAAAACAAAAAAACCCACTGCGCCCACTGCAACCCACAACAAAACATTACTTGCCTTTGCTTTTATGGCTGATTGGTAAAACCAAAGCGCCACAAAAATCATCACCATACCGCTTATCATAATTTATACCCCTTCATTTGCATTATTATTTAATTATATTTTTGTTAAAAAATAGTATAGGAACGGGCATTTTAAGATCATGCTGGCGCCGTCTTTCTCAACAACCTTGCATGACTCATACTTTTCTTGCCCCAACTTGGCCTGTTTTTTGATCTCCCCATTCTCGACCGAGTATTTCATATCTATTTTCATTTCTCCAGTCCGCCCAACCGAATCTGTTGCGGTTTGTTTAAGGATACCATTGTCCTTAAACTCCCATTCAACCGTAAGCGGCTTTTTTTCACCGTCCAGCTTAGTCGATTCAGCATTCAGCTTCCATCTACCAAGGATCTCAGAACTATCTTTCAATGCAATGTCTGCATACGCTGAAAACGCCCAAAAAAACGCTGCCAACGGTAATATTTTAACGTATTTTTTCATTATTATTATGCCCCTAATCGCTCAGCTTCAAAAAACAGAACTCAAACTATACCACATCGCTTATCCAGCTTTAACAACTATAGTCAGGAATATTTGCTTTTCCCTACTAATTTAAAGGTCATCAACAATAAGCCTTGACTTTAACGTTGCCTAAAGTATCATGCAACTTCCGCTTGCTATGAAATTAGCATTTTCTCAAATATAAAAATTATTAGGTAGGAGACACATACATGGGATTTATTTTAGATCTGACTGAAACATTAAAAACACCAGCTGGCATGGTCGGCGCTGTTGTTGTTGTTGGTGCTGTATACGCCCTTTTGAAATGGGTATTCGCAGAGCATCCAGACGACGAAAAATAAGCGTAGCCCACCGGTTTCGGTTATACCTTAGGCCGCTAAGCCCCCATTAAGGGGTGCTTAGCGGCCTTATTTTTTCAACATTAACTCAATTTTTCACCACACAAGCACAACAACGTATTATAATTTACACATTTTCTATAATGAAATGTATACATTATTAATCACAAAAATCTTAGAACTGCGCGCCAAACAAGTACCAGCCACCGGAATCGGTTTGTTCCGCCTACTTTATGGTTTGGTTACCTTACAGGAAATATTTTTCCTCCTTTATTTCAATCACTTAATTTTCGACCCTATCCCCTATATAGATGTCGAATTTCCAATGATCCCGTTTTTCTTGTGCCTCTGGGCAATAGTTGCCGGCTTTATTGTTGTCGGCTACCGATACCAGTTAGCCATGGCCTGTAATTACATCTTTTGGATTGTTTTTGTTAATTTCACGCCGATGCAGCGTGACTTTGACGGCGGCTTTGATTCGTTTATGACAGGCATTGGCTTTTTCCTGTTGTTTATGCCGGGAGACCGCGCATTTTCGCTGGATAACCTCAGGCACAAACTTAGCACACCGTTCACGCATTACGCCAGTTATCCGAAAGCGACGGCCAGCAGCCTTGCTTACTACCTGCCCGTCCTGATTTGCCTAGGATTCCTCTATTTTGACTCAGCCGTCCATAAATTATTTGCCGAACATTGGCGCAATGGCTTGGGTTCTTGGCTACCCTCCACCCAGCCTTATTATGTTTCCGCCATTGACATGTCGGCTTTGCTTAATAACGAATGGCTGCAAAAAACCATAGGCTATACGGTACTGGTTTTTCAATTCACCTTCTTGTTCCTTTTTTCCAAACGCCGCTTACGGTGCGTGTATTTATTGGTTGGCCTCGGATTGCATTTAGGCATCACCCTGTCATTAAACATCTACCCTTTTGGCATGGGTATGCTGATTTGTTATACCCTACTCGTGCCTTTTAGCTGGTGGCGGGCAGCCGCTAGCCTACTAAAGGCCAAACACCCAACTTTGACTGTGTTTTTTGACGAACAGTGCCCCTTATGTAACCGCACGGTATTAACCCTTAACCATTTCGATATCTTTAGCTGCATAGACTTTAAAGGCGCCCAAGGCCATGCCGCACAGCACCCTGCGCTGGCCGCAATAAGCCCGGAAACCCTGTTACAGGATTTGTATGCTGTAGACAGCGGCAACCGCATTTATTCAGGAGTTGACACCTATATTCAAATTTTTCTGAAAATGCGCTATTTGCTACCTATAGGGCTGATTTTAAGCTTGCCAGGCATCCATGGGATTGCCGAAAAAAAATACCGCGCCATTGCCGACTCGCGCATCCGCATCCCTTGCACCACTGCATGTCTTATCCCAACAAAATCTCAAAAAAATACTTTATACCAACAGGTGTTTGAAAATTTTGCCGTCCAAAAACCCAAAGCCTTTTCCAGGAAGCTAGCAAAAATCCTTATTGCCATTGTTGTCCTACAACTTAACAGTACCATCCATTACGGGCTTTTTTACCGTTTGGACAATCCCTTCAAAAATAGCCCACTAAGTGCACCGATTGCTGAAGCCAGCAATTCCTTGCTCATGGTCTCCTTGACGTTTTTGGGCATTACCCCACATGCGCTGTATCTGCATGATCATTTTGCCGGCTATGACCGTATTTTGGCGATTACCTACACTGACCAAAATGGCAATGAACAATGGCTACCCTTTGTCAACGAACAAGGGCGGTTGCTGGCCCCAAATTGGGGGCGGGTACATTCCATGTGGGCAAATATTGCGGTCACACCCACTATCAACAATACACGCTTAAAAAAATTCATTATGAAAGTGACGGCATTTTGGGGGCCAAAAACTGGCTTAAACCTTGAAAACGCCGTGTTCCATATAAAGATGAAAAGAATAAATGCACCCTCATACTGGGTTTATGACCAATTGCACCAAAACTTCTCGGGGCCTTGGATCGACATCGGCACCGTCAAATGGTCAGGGCATTTGATTTCCTATGACTTACCCGAAAACATCAACACCTTATAAAGGCCGTTGGAGGCCAATCTACTTTTAGTATTGCATCATTATTCGAGTCATGATATAAATTGTCTGTGCTTTTTAAAAATTGGCGCACAATAAATAAAATAATTTAAACCCCTTTTGGAGGATATATTTATGAAAAAAATCTTAGCACTTTTGGCGATGGCATTAATGATCGTTGGATTAACTGGCTGCATCGACGAGCAAGATGGTTCAAAACAAAAAGTTTCTAGCTCTATATCCTTATAAGCAGAACACTTTGTAAAACCAAAAAACCCAGCTTTACCGCTGGGTTTTTTGTTTCTGCCACCCTCCAAGCGGGTCGCTAAACCAATCGCCCCCATAAATCATAGTCGTCAGCCTCTTCCATCTCAACCTCAACAAAATCACCGACTTTAAGGTGTGTCGCCCCATCAATAAAGACCTGCCCATCAATTTCCGGTGCATCCGCTTTGCTTCTGGCAACGGCCCCTTCTTCGACAACTTCATCAACCAGTACCGTTTCAATTCTGCCTACGCGTTGCTGTAAACGTTCAGCACTAATTTCGGCTTGATGCGCCATAAACCGCGCCAACCGTTCTTGTTTAACTTCTTCTGGAACCAATCCAGGCAAGTCATTGGCGACCGCCCCTTTTACTGGTGAATAGGCAAAACAGCCAACCCTGTCGAGTTGAGCCTCGCTCATAAAGTCCAATAATTGTTCAAACTCTTGGTCAGTCTCCCCCGGAAACCCAACAATAAAAGTGCTACGTAAAGTAATATCGGGACAAATTTCCCGCCATGCCCTAATGCGTTCCAAATTATTTTGGCTAGCCGCTGGCCGCTTCATTAATTTAAGGATCCTGCTATTAGCATGTTGGAAGGGGATATCCAAATAGGGCAAGATTTTGCCCTCCGCCATTAATGGGATAACGTCGTCCACATGGGGATAAGGGTAAACATAGTGCATCCGCACCCACACACCCAATTCACCCAATTCCTTTGCTAACTCATAAAAACGGGTGTTCACGGAGCGTCCCCGCCAATCCCTAGTCTGATACTTTAAGTCGAGGCCATAAGCACTGGTGTCCTGTGAAACCACCAATAACTCCTTAACCCCTGCCTTCACTAGTTGTTCGGCTTCCAAAAGCACCTCATCAACCGGTCGGCTCACTAAATCGCCGCGCAGTGAAGGGATAATGCAAAAAGTACAACGATGATTGCAGCCTTCTGAAATTTTTAAGTACGCATAGTGCTTAGGCGTCAATTTTATTCCTTGTGGCGGCAAGAGATTGGTAAATGGATCATGCCTAGGCGGCAGATGTTCATGCACTGAATCAACAACCGCCTCCAAGGCATGTGCGCCAGTCACTTTTAACACATGGGGATAACGCGCCCTAATCTCATCTTCCCGGGCACCCAAACAGCCAGTCACTATTACCCTGCCGTTCTCTGCCAACGCTTCGCCAATACTGTCCAAGGACTCCTCCACTGCTGCATCAATAAAGCCGCAGGTATTAACAACCACCAAATCAGCATCTTGATAGGTCGGGGAAATCTCATAGCCTTCAGAACGAAGCCGGGTTAAAATTTTTTCGCTGTCTACCAGTGCCTTAGGGCAGCCTAAGCTAATAAAACCGACAGTAGGGATTTTTGTCATAATTTAGGTGATATATAAAAAGTAATGGGGGGGGGTTAACTCAGGCACATTATTTTGATAGATACGCGTAGCATTCCACCCCTCGTTCCATTTATTTATGTGCATTCGTGAAAAACGGCTCTTCGGCCACTATGTGCCCAATCAGCCAATGTTTTGGAGACTATCTGGCCACTACAACCACTGATCGCCTAGTGGCTATATTTTATCACCTTAGGGGAACGGACGGATAAACAAAGCCTTGAGACCAAGTAATCCAGACAGGATCTTAGTGGCTTACAGTGCTGGTCATTCTGGGTGGAATAACAAAAATCCACCTTAAAGCTTAAGTGCCCACAGCCCATTTAAGACCGCTTTAGGGACAATCATAGGCGATTAGCTGCGACAAAACTGAAATTTTTAATACCCTAATTTATCCAAAAGGGGTACATTATAAACATTTAACCGCCTATTTTGATCAGATGATCCAACTGCCCGAGGCTAAAAATTGGCCGACTTCAAAACCTTAAGGCTTGATCCGTTGCTTGTTGTTTTGTAATAAGGTCGGCAGATAAAAGCTTTGGTGAATTTTTAACATCCTTTTATCATAAGCACCAGCGTCCATTATATCCAGGAATATTCATACCAATCTGTAACCTTAAGGTAAACAATGCGATTATTCATTTTAATGTTAAATTTTTTGGTTGGCTCGTCCTTATTGGCCCAATCTGCTGACATTCTGGCGGCCTCAACAGATAAAAACAATGTACGGCTTGGACATTCCCCACATGTGCATGGAAAAAACAAAAACGTAAAAGCGCACACGGTTAAGCAAAAAGCCCCACACAATCCAGGCGACGTTTGGGTACGTATCCGTTCAGGTATGCAAATACCCCGCCCTAGCCCAGTACAGATTCAAGCAGAGAATACGCCAACAAAAAATAATAACGCCCTGCTGCCCACAGCCCGCCCCACCAATAACATCCTTTCTGACACCAGCAATTCTCCGATGACTAAGGGAATCCCACCATCTGCCCAATCGGCAAGCATTGCCCCAGCAACCATTAAAATCAAGGCTTCCAAATCGCCATCGGCACCTTATTATAATTACACGCCTTATGGCCGTCTTAAGCTTAATTCCGCTATCGCTTTAAAAATCCGTAAGGACATGTTGATTGAAAAACAAGCGGGCCCATCAAAAGACAATCTGTTTCAGGTCCAAGCTACGGGACAATCACGGGTGCGCACCCGAATAGAGCCGCATTCACTGCATCCTAAGCCCAACATAACTATCGCCACTGTACCGCTTACCCCCACCCTAGCGCCAGCCAAATCAGTTGATGGCGTGCCCAAAGCAAATCCAACCCCAGCGCCCACCCCCTCAGAACAAGATTTGGCGGCTGCGGCTGCGGAACGAGCCAAACAACAAATTATGTATGACCGTGTTAAAAAACATATTGTCTGGCACACCCAACACCGTGATTACCTAAGCCAAGTTGCTGAACGCGCACGCCCTTATCTTTACCATATTGTCGAAAGCCTCAGCCAACATAAGTTACCTTACGAATTGGCTTTACTGCCTATTGTGGAAAGCGCTTACCAACCCACCGCACTGTCCCCAAAAAGCGCCGCTGGGCTCTGGCAATTTATCCCCAGCACAGGCCAAGAATTTGATTTGCAGCAAAATGAAAACTATGATGCCAGGCTTGATATTACCGCCTCCACTCAAGCGGCCATGCGCTTCCTATCATTCCTTAAGCAGCATTTTAATGGTGACTGGCTGCTCGCCTTGGCCGCCTATAATTGTGGCTTGGGCACAGTTGATAATGCGATTAAGCGCAATCTTGCCGAGGGTCTAGCGACCGATTACTGGTCTTTGCAGTTGCCTGAAGAAACCCAAGAATACGTACCCCGCTTTCTCGCATTGTCCAGCATATTTGCCGATCCTGCCGCACATGGCTTAAAGCTTGCTCCCGTTAGAAATGAGCCCTACTTCGTTAAAGTCAAAATTGACCGTAAACATGATGTCGACTACTTGGCCGAAAAGGATTTTAAGGAGGTTGCACAACTTGCCAATTTGAGTTATGAGCAATTCAACCGCCTTAACCCAGGCTACCTCAACCCAAAATTAGCCGCAGACGGGCCATTTACCTTTTTCCTGCCGCCGGCCAATGCCAAACAATTGCATCAACAGCTAACGAGTATTGCCCAGTTTTTAGACGGGCCTATGCCCGTAAAAATAAGCAGCGGGCTGTTGGAAAGGAAACCCTCATCCGCCCAATTTGGGCAGCAAGCTGCATTACCCTTACTAACCGACTTAACCTTACCTCCGTTAAGTAAAGTAATGAACATTCCAGGAGCTTTCTTGTCACTTGACGTGGACAACCATACAGGTGCGCGCCGACTTGCCAGGCAATCGGCACTGCCGCTGATTGACATAGGCAATGGAACCCTTAATAAAGCCAAAAAAGACAGCTAAGCTAACGCTGTTTGCCCAGATTCACAACATTATTTACTTTTGGCAATATCATCCCAAAATCGGTGAAGACCCGCCCTCAGTCAATCTGCCTGTAGCGCCAGCAAAATAGAGTTGACATCCAAGTTTTCCACCACCCTATCCGCGAAGCCTTGTATCTGCGCTTCGCGGTACTGCCCATAATTAAACCCATGATAGCTAGGGTTAATCGCCTTAAAGTAATCATTTCGAAAAGCATCGTCATCAAAAACACCATGCACATGCGTCGCTGTGAAATTTCCACCCTGATAAAACAAAGGATATTTGCCCATACGACCGCAATGGATTTCATAGCCTTTTATTGCCGTGTAAGAAAACAGCTGATAATAACCGCTCTGAAGTATCTTAGGATTTTGATAAGTGACAATATCATCAATAACGCCCAAGCCATCTTCTACAATGGCCACATCATAATCCAAAGCATCAGGGTCATGTAGGCTTTGACAAAGCATTTGGAACCCCCCACAAAGCCCAAAAATCGGTTTAGTAAACTGTAATATCTGAGTAAATAAGCCCTGCTGTTTTAGCCACTGCAAGTCACGGATAACGGTTTTGCTGCCAGGCAACAGCACCATATCAAAGCTGCCCAACAAACAATTGCCATGGACCAATTCAACATAAAGCTCAGGATCAGCCATCAACACATCAAGGTCGTTGTAATTACTCAATCCAGGGTAAACAATCACCGCAATGCGGATTTTGACATCACCAACCCGCTGCTGGTAATTCTTTAACGACTGGATATCTTCCATATCAATGTTTAAGGGCAGGAAAGGCAACACACCCAAAACTGGCAGGCCAAAACGATCACGGATAATTTTTTCACCCTCATCAAAAAACTGCCTGTCACCCCGAAATTTATTAATGATGACACCAATCAAATTGCTGCGCATAACCGGATCCATCAGAGCCATCGTACCGTATATGGACGCGAACACCCCCCCGCGTTCAATGTCAGCCACTAAAATGTTTTTGGTGTTAAAGGTATTGGTGACGTAGGTGTTCGATAGATCCTTATCCAACAGGTTTAATTCCACTGGCGATCCCGCACCTTCTGCAATCACCAGCTCATAATCTTGCTGTAGGCGGGAAAAAGCCTGCTGGACATGCTGCTTTAAGCTGTCGATTTCCTCATAATAGTCGACAGTAGTTTGGCTTTTATACACCAAGCCGTTGACTATCACTTGCACAGCATGACTTCCCTGTGACTTAAGCAACACGGGGTTAAACAAATAACTAGGCTCAATCCTTGCCGCCTCAGCCTGTAGGCATTGTGCCCTGGAAATTTCCCGCCCCTCTTGGGTTACCGCTGAATTATTGGAAACATTTTGTGCCTTAAAAGGGGCGACCTTAATCCCTTGGTCTGCAAAAATCCTGCACAGCGCCATAACTAAGGTCGTTTTCCCCGCATCTGAGCCCGTACCCAAAACAGCTAATGGTTTCATCTATAATCCTTCAAAGTAAATAAAGACCTGGAATTGTAAAGTTACTAAATCGTTAGAGGCAAAGCTTTAAAGGTGGAAACACCCCAGCCAAACCATCGTTTTTGGCCCTGCCGAGCACTATCATTCTATCAATAAAACAGGTCAAGCTGACACTTGCCTGTTAGCAAGCGCTACGTAACATCAGCAATATAATCGTGTCAGCCTGACTATGCCAATTTGCCGCTAGTTATACCGTTAAGCAAACTGATCTTCAACAAAAACATTATCAACGCCACAAACAGCCAAAAAATAAACTATCAAGCCCCCATAAGCTTGCCAACATAAAAGCTGCCGATAAAAAAGCCGTGCTTAAAGCACCGTAAACTAATCCTACCGTGGATACATCGAACAAACCCTTAAGATTAACGCAGCCAATAAGCCATAACCAAGCCAACGTAAACCGCAACACCAAACCAATTATTATTTAAAAACGCCTTAAAGCACTGTGTCTTGTCCCGATTAAAAATTAATTTTTGTTGGTATACAAAAAAACCAGCCGCAACAATAAGACCTGCATAATAGGGCCAGCTTAACTGCCGCATCTGGCCTACGATAATCAACAGCCCTAAAATGACTATTTGCAACACCGCCATAATATGCCTATCGTATTCACCGAAAAGGATGGCGGTTGACTTAATGCCAATTTTTAGGTCATCGTCTTTATCAACCATGGCATACATCGTGTCATAAACTAACGCCCATAACACCACGGCCAAATACATCACCCAAGCTACCGGTGGAATTTGGTTAAGCTGTGCGGAAAAAGACATGGGCACAGCCCAACCAAAGGCAATGCCTAAATAAGCTTGGGGCAACTGGGTGTAGCGCTTCATAAAGGGGTAGCTTGCGGCCAAAAAGGCGGCTACAAAAGACAGTAATATCGTATAGATATTGAGTTGCAAAACTAAGGCAAAGGCACACAAACATAAGACCACGAAAACAAGCAGAGCTTCCTTTGGGCTTACCTTGCCCGCAGCGATCGGGCGTTGTTTGGTACGGGTCACATGCGGGTCAAAATCCCGGTCAGCATAATCATTAATCACACACCCAGCTGCACGCATCAATACAACACCTAAGCAAATAACCATTAACACAAAGCCATCGGGGTGTCCTTCACCCGCCACCCAAAGCGCCCACAAAGCTGGCCACAATAAAATCAGAATGCCAATAGGCCGATCGAACCTAGCTAAAATCCAGTATTGCTTAAACCTATCCTTAATATGTGACATTTCCACTCGCTTACCCCTATTAATCACCGCTAAGAATCGCAAAAAATCCGTCTTTACAAGCCCTATGCTTTTCAAGCGGGGATATTGATAAAAATGCTATTATAGCTTTTTATTTCATCAGGTGGCCTTTGGCTGTATCGACTATGCGTGTAAAAATTTATCATAACCCACGTTGCGGAAAATCCCGGCAGACCTTGCAATTACTGAATGAGCTAGGTATCGAACTGGAAGTTATTGAGTACCTTAAAACGCCACCGACTAGTGCGGAACTTGAAGACATTCTTCAAAAACTGGGCATTGAACCGCGTGATTTAATGCGCAAAAAGGAAACTGACTATAAAACCCAAAACCTCGATGACCCAGCACTAGATCGACAAACACTCATTAATGCCATGGTCAAGCACCCGATACTTATCGAACGCCCTATCGTAGTAACCCCTGTGAAAGCCGCCATAGGCCGCCCACCCGAAACTGTGCTTACTATCTTATAAACTTCAAACTGATGCCATGACAAAAATCTTAGTTTTATATTTTTCCCGCGATGGTGCCACCGCCGAAATGGCCCGCCATATAGCCAGGGGCGTAGAAACAACCAGCGGGGTTGAAGCGGTGTTAAGGACAGTCCCAGACATTTCCAGCGTGTGCGAAAAAACCTCCAAAAGCATTCCTGATGAAGGTGTCCCCTACGTGACTTTAGACGATTTAAAACAATGTGATGGGCTTGCTTTAGGAAGCCCCACCCATTTTGGCAATATGGCAGCCCCATTAAAATACTTTATTGATAGCACAACCGCCGCATGGTTCTCCGGTGCATTAATCGGTAAACCAGCGGGCGTGTTTACCTCAACTGGCAGTATGCACGGTGGCCAAGAAAGCACTTTGTTGTCGATGATGTTACCTTTGCTGCACCATGGCATGCTGATCATGGGACTCCCTTACACCGAGATGGCTTTGCGTGAAACTACTTCAGGCGGCACACCTTATGGCCCTAGCCACCTTGCAACGGAACTAGGTGGCCTTTCCGACCCTGAAAAAAAACTGTGCGTGGCGCTAGGCAAACGCCTTGCACAAACCGCACAGCGTTTAAAACCAGCTTGATGCCGGCCCAATGAATATAAAACCAGATTATTATCACTACATTGCGTTGCTAGGGTTTTTAGGGCTATTTGCTTTATTAATGCTATGGAACACCGTATTGGCATCCGCATCAACACTGCCGGTCGCTTTAAAACTATTGCTCACCGTCAGCCCATTATTATTGCCTTTGCGCGGCTTCCTGTCCCGCACCGCCAAAAGCTGTGCATGGATGGCTTATATTAGCTTAGCCTATTTCATACACGGCGCTATAGAAACTTACGTTAACGACTCTGGACTTTTATATCCCGTACTGGAAGTCTCATTTAGCTTGATGTTGTTTTTCGGTTGCACGCTTTATGTACATTACTCAGGAAAACAAGGATGACGCAGCCTAAACAACTGCCCCTACAATTTGAATTTAGAGCAAACCAAACGTTTGATGATTTTTTTCCAGGCAGTAACGTAGAAATCATCAAACACCTAGAAACTAGTATCGCGGGAAACGGCGAACGACAAATTTTTATCTGGGGCGACCCAGGATTAGGCAAAAGCCATCTGTTACAAGCTTGTTGTCAGCGTGCACAAAGCTTGAAACTAGAGTCATTCTATTTTGCTTTATCGCCGATGGAATTACCTGACCCTGAATTGTTATCAGGACTGGATAAATTTGATGTCGTCTGCTTTGACAACATTGAACACATCGCAGGCGACCGACCTTGGGAAATTGCCTTTTTTAATTTTTTTAACCAGCATCGCGACCAAGGCCACACACTAATCTTATCAGCCGCCTGTGCACCAAAAAAAATCGCCATCCAACTACCCGACCTCAAAACCCGGTTTAACTGGGGACTTTCCTTAAAAATACAGCCTTTAAGTGATACCGACCGGATCACTGCCTTAATTTTCAAGGCAGGGCAAATGGGCTTTGAAATATCGCCCCAAGCCGGGCGGTTTTTACTGTCACATTATGACCGTGACTTGTCTTCGTTATGGTCTTTATTGACCAAGCTCGACAAGGCTTCGTTGGCGGCCAAACGCAAATTAACCATCCCATTTTTAAAACAAATACTAGGGGCTGTTGCCATTTCAGATAAACGACCCTAAATCTAGGCGTTCAAACAGCATAAAAGCTACAGTGCCGCCAAATTTATCGACGGTTTGGTACAACTGCCCTTTACTGTAAGGTTGGTTTCATCCATCCGCCAAGATGGGATGGCGCAACGCCACGCTTACGTATGTTGGCTACTGCCATAATCAACGGGGGCCTAGCCGTAAGGGTTGCATGATCCAATCAAACACGACGCTCCGCCATTATTTCATCCAGATTGCGATAAGTTATGTCATAACGGCCATAGAAAAAAAGGTAAAAATGACACCTATTGGAAAATCGGTTGATTGTCTCACTCAAACTGACAAACTTTGCGACAGAACCCCTATGAAACAATTAGCCATCAATCCATTCAAGGTAGGGGTGTTTAGCAAGGTTGTTGTTGTAATATCGCAAATCCTGCGTGACTTCCTTGCCAAGCCATTGCGGCTTTGAAAATGGCTTACCTATTTCTGATAATTCAATTTCAGCAACGACTAATCCCTTGTTACATCCTTCAAACTCATCTATTTCCCAAGTATTGTCATCGTCAATCACAATATAACGAGTTTTTTCAATGATAGGCTTTCCGCACAAATTATTAATAATCTCCTCGGCATCAGGCAGAGGAATTTCATATTCAAATTCATGCCTTTGAGTGCCAATCGTTGCGCTTTTTATATTTAACCATGCGTGATTGTCGCTTATTCTGACTCTGATGGAACTGGTGGCTAAAGAACTTAAGTAACCTTGCCGATATTTAACAGCATGGCTTACCTGTTCGCGCCAATCCTCATTGGTTAATAAAAATTTATGTTCGATTTCAATAGCCATTAGATTTCCTTACAGTTATTTGTGCCATCACAATAGGGCGGGGTCAGTGTTTTCGAGCAGCCGCATAAATAAATTGTCCCAGTTTCCTCTGGGAAAAATTTAACGGATTTTTTATCTGATAGTGTCCTGTGTGCATGATCGCATAGGGGCATAGTTTGGCTATGGCCACAACTACACCAGCCGTATTTTTTTCCTGCTTCAACTTCAACAGGTAGAGGGGAGTTATTTTTTTGTGACATGATAGTATGGGATATGGCTAATTAATTATTAGATTTCAAACTGATATTATGGGTGAAGCAAAAAATCAATCTTACATTCAACCCATAAGTGCAATCGCCAAATAAAGGAAAAGTGGAGGTTAGCGGCCATAGTCAGCACCTTTTCAATCCAACCAAAGACGAGAGCGCGTATGAAACAGTATATGCAGCTAACCGAAGGACAAAGATACCAGATTGCGCCATTAAAAGCAGCGGGAAATAAGCAGGACGACTTAACAAGAGTGCTCAGCGTGTCAGCTCCAACCATATCAAAGTAGTTTGGGAAGAACCGGGCGAGCAGGGTTACGGTGCCGGGCAAGCTCAAGCCAAGGCCGACAAGATGCCTCCACAGCAGATGGCGGCTATCGGAGAGAAACTCAGTCTGGACTGGAATCCCGAACTGGTATCTGGCGGGCAGAAAAGCCGTCGGGGCATCCGCATCAACCACGAGCGCATCTACCAGCATGCTGGTATGACAGACGGCAGGACGGTACCGATCTGGAAAGATCTACGCCAGAACCAGAAAAAACGGAAAAAGTGTGGGCAGACGATAAAGCCGTCTGCCCACCGTACTTGGGTGGGGCGCGTTGGGTTGGGCAATTAAGTATACTCTGACCCAAGTTATCTTTGGGGTAGCGCTCAATTCCCCGCATAATTCCCAAGCAGTTCTTGCCATGTCAAGCTTACCCGACATTAACAATTTGGGGGTTATCCATGGCATCAGAAAACCGCAACACCTGCCAGAACTTTTGGCGACAACACCTCACGCAATGGCAAGGGTCTGGCTTGTCCCTGACAAACTACTGCTGCCAACAAGCGCTGCCTGACTTCACACCCGCGACGCCGGGCTTGTCCTTGTGCCTTCGGGATGGCACCCGGGTGACGGGGATTGGCTAGGATGGGCTTGCTCAAACAGTAGCTAGAGGTGTTGCGATGACGGTGGTGATGCGCCCCGCCATTGAATCGGGCAAATCAGCATGGATTTGTCATAGTCATTGATTGCCGATAACGTCGAGTAGTTCCTGTAAGCACAGATACCTTTGAACGGTTCCATGTTGACAAGTTATTGAGCGAGGTAAGTATTGCCAAACGCAAAGAACAAGATACTCTGAGAGACCGTAAATATACATTCTTAAAGAACGGGGAAAACCTATTCGACAAAAAAGAACAATGGGCTGGATGAGCTGATTGTGTTCTACCCCGCGATGGTCGAAGTATAGCGCTTAAAGTAGTTATTCAATGATTTATGTGAAATGCCCGGCAGCAGACGCTTTTTTGAGGAAATTATGCAGCGAGGAGGATGCAGCTAAGAGTCCATCATGTATTAAGTCCGCCAATACTGACTGGCCGTATTGGTTGAGGATTGATAGTTTAGTTGAGTCGAACATTACCAATGGTATTCTCGAAGGCATCAATAGTAAGATTCAGATGGCTAAACGGCGAGCCAGAAGCTACCGCGATATTATTAATTTCATCAATATGATTACATCCTGTGCGGAAAATCAAAATTTGATTATCCGCTGAATTTCACATAGAGCCTTCGTTTTATTACAAGGCAGTATTGCTATTTAGTCTGACTGATTAAGTTGTATTTATTTAGCTTTCCATTCCATTCGTCAGCATCAGCAAGTGGTGGCTTAACCTCAGTAATTACCGGCCAATCTTTTGATAGTTGAGCATTTAAGTCTATGAACATTTTTTGATCGTCAGGCACTTCATCTTCAGCGAAAATTGCATTTGCAGGGCATTCTGGCTCGCATAAAGTGCAATCTATGCACTCATCGGGATCAATCACAAGAAATTCTGGCCCTTCATGAAAACAATCGACAGGACATACATCAACACAGTCAGTAAATTTACATTTTATACAGTTATCAGTAACTACAAAGGCCATAATTCATACCAAGAAAGGTTTAAAGGGAATGTTTGATTGACTTTCTATATTAACAGAAATGATTAGAGGTTTGAATACCTCATAATTAATTATTCTGGCGTTTAAATGCTTGTTAAGCGCTTAGTAAAAAGTTAGGGTGTACTTTGAGCCAAACCCACTTCAAATTTCATCAATGGCTTGTTCCAGTTCGTCTGGGAGCAACCGTTTTGAAGGGCGACCATTCATATTTCATTTTGCGCCACAGCAGCTCAATGCGGTTCGGTTCCGGACTGTAAGGCGGCAAAAAATAAAATTACATGCCTTTTACTTCCAACAATTCCCAATAAGGTTTCAGTTTCTTAGTTTTGTGTATGGAGGCATTATCCAGAATCACCACCATTGGTTGCCCACGTGTTCGATCAAGGCCATCTGGAAACCAAAGAACCAGAGCCTGCTGACATTTTCCACGCTGTTTTACAGCCGAGCATCCTGATGACGACTTCCCCTGTGCGTAAGATCATGCCAAAAGCAGACGGTTTCTCCGTTGCCAGCGTGCCACGGCCCCGCGCGCCCTTCAGGCGGCGGCAACGGGGTTTGAGTCAGGCTTCGGCGACTTTTTCGGGTTGCCCTTTGTGGCCTGCCACGAAATAGACTTCGTCGCATTCGACCACCCCGGACAGAGGGTTACAGGCTCTTTTTTTATCGATGCCAGTACGCAGTGTTCGAACATGTACTGCAAGTCGTCCTTGTTCGAGTCAAGTTCTTGGGCAATCTGCTGGTTGGACAAGTTCAGCCCAATAAAGAATCGGCATAGCACCCAGGTTGACTAAGGCTGGTGATGCACTGACAGGATTGTCCCGGTCAGGGCATCAGACCGTTTGTCACAGACCTTGCATTGGTAGCGTTGACAAACGCGTTGCGGACTATCATAGCCTCGCCGGATCGTACTGCCACTGTCGCATTGTGGGCAGTTGACACCATTAGCCCAACGCAGTTGACGGATGGTAGGTAACATTGGGCTTCACTAACCAGTTGTTTGATTGTCATGATTGGGTTTTCCATCCGCTCACTCTATCAAAAGACCTTTGAATCCATATAGAGCAGATGCTTTATGCCATCGCCAAACAAACCCGTCATTCAGGTCAAATCAAACTCAAAGTGAGTCACACACATTCAGAAGCAGGAAAGGAGGAAGAATATTATCGTAGAATTTCAACCATTTTCAGGGAGCTTTGGGCAACTGTAGCAATTCTCATTATGGCATTTACAGAGTTTAAATCGACCGTCATACTGGCGGTTGCCAATATCCAGTCACAAGGAGAGCGCAGCGGGGATTTTGAAGTCTCAAAGTGATGGTATTGCTAAATCAAGCACCTACGCTTTATCTACGCTACCATCCATGGCACTGGATTTTGTCATCCCTGCCAAAAAGACGGCTCATATAGCCATAATGAGAATTGCTGGGGCAACTGCGGAGCAGTTGTCGACACTCCAGCGATGATGCCGAATTCTAAGTGTGGTACTGGTGAAGTATCTCGGGGGGCGTCAGCCGTAACCACCAAATTGTTTTCCAGTACCATCATAAGCCATGTGAGTGCTCTTTTTAGGTTAAAGGCTTCCGCTGGAGAGATGATCGCCTCATTCCCAATAAAATGACGCCATCTGATTTAGGCAATAATATCCATTACTAAGAATCTAAGATTTTCGGGTAAAAAACCGGACATTTAACAACTTGGGATGGAAACTTTTCAACGCTCTCTTCCCTAGGGCCCAACAAAGTCTTGCGCCCTTTTCAACAGGCCGGAACAACAGGCGACGCAGTTTATTACGGCGATAGGTGGGTCGTATGCCATTGAGGCCAAAGCAAAAGATTTCAGTGCCGAACAGCGCGAGCAACAACGCCAACAGTAAAGCAAACCGATATTGGCGAAAATGTTGCTTGTCCAATAGACAACCACTACTGTGATAACGCCATACGCCGACGCAACTTGTGTTTCTGCGACACAGTAGCCGTTGCCAATGCCTGCCCGAATCACTACACGCATATTGAAACTAGCAAGGCCAACGGCATCGAACCTTACACTTATCTGGCTGAGTTGTACTGACATTTAGCACAAGAAAACTGCCGGAGACTTTGAAGCATTGTTGCCTTGCTGTTTCTCCAGCCCAACGACCTAACGAATGTTCAGAATTCAATAGCGTGCTTTATAGGGCGCATACTGCTCAACACAAAAAAAAAGTCGGTAAACCGACTTTTTTTAAGATGAGGCAGATTACTCTGGCCTATCAACTAACTCAACATAGGCCATTGGAGCATCATCGCCTGATCTAAAACCACACTTCATAATGCGCAAATAACCACCTGCCCTGTTCTTATATCGTGGGCCAAGCTCATTAAATAGCTTAGTTACAATTTCACGATCACGTAATCTTGCAAATGCTATACGTCTTTTAGCAACACTATCATCTTTAGATAAAGTAATTAGAGGTTCGGCAAAACTTCTTAATTCTTTAGCTTTTGGCAAAGTTGTTTTTATAAGCTCATGTTTAAATAAAGAACTTGCCATATTACTAAATAGAGCCTTACGATGGCTACTATTAATGTTAAATTTTCTACCTGACTTACGATGTCTCATTATTAGAAGACCTAATGTTAATGTGTTGATATTGCGTGTGATTGATCTGCTAGGTTATCAGGTGGCCAGTTTTCCAATCGCATACCCAATGACAGACCTTTTAATGCTAGAATGTCTTTTATTTCAGTTAAAGATTTTTTCCCAAGGTTTGGTGTCTTTAGTAGCTCAACCTCAGTGCGTTGAATCAAGTCGCCAATATAAAATATATTTTCAGCTTTTAAACAATTTGCAGAACGGACAGTAAGCTCAAGATCATCTACCGGCCTCAGCAAAACAGGATCAAAAACCTCTACAACTTCAACAACAACATCATCAACCTTGTTATCGACTTTTTCAAAATCAACAAAAACAGACAACTGGTCATGCAATATGGTGGCAGCTAATTTGATTGTCTCTTCTGGATCAACTGTTCCATTTGTTTCCAACTCTATGACTAGCTTGTCCAAATTTGTACGTTGTTCAACTCGTGTACTTTCTACTTGATAAGCAACCTTAACGATAGGGCTATAAGAAGCATCTAACTGCAAGGCACCAACAACCAAACTATGCTCCAAGTTTAGCTTGCGCAGACTAACAGGCTCATAACCCCTACCACGTTTAACATGAATTTTCATATTTAATACACCCGCCTGCGTTAAGTTGGCGATGACTAAATCTGGATTTATTATTTCTACGTCGTGGGGCAAGTTAATATCTGCGGCTGTTACGCATCCAGCACCATTTTTTGATAGCGTTAATTCAACCTCATCCTTAGAGTGCAAGACGACCGCTAATTTCTTAAGGTTTAATAAAATGTCGATTACATCTTCTTGAACACCTTCAATGGTAGTGTACTCATGAAGTACACCCTCAATTTCAACATCGGTTACAGCACAACCGGGGATTGTTGATAAAAGTACGCGCCGCAAAGCATTACCAAGAGAATGACCAAATCCTCTCTCAAGAGGCTCAATAACTATCCTTGAATGATTTGGAGATTTACTTACAACCTCGACTAAACGAGGCTTTAATAAGCCAGAAATAGAATTCTGCATTTATATCCCTCAGAACTGCAATTATTTGGAGTAAAGCTCGACAACCAACTGCTCATTAATGTCGCTTCCTAAATCTACCCGATCAGGCAATGAACTAAAAGTTCCAGACATGGTTTTAGAATTTACTTCCACCCACGAAGGGAATCCATATTGCTCTGTCACAGTTAAAGCATCTTGGATTCTTTGTTGTTTTTTAGCCTTTTCCCTAACAGATAAAATGTCACCAGCAGACACCTGAAATGAAGGCACATTAATTAGAACACCATTAACCTGAATTGATTTGTGGCAGACCAACTGTCTTGCTTCGGCTCGAGTGCAAGCGAACCCCATCCGGTAAACAACATTATCTAATCTGGACTCAAGTAGATTCAATAAGTTTTCACCAGTCGCTCCTTTTTTCATGTCAGCAGACTTATAGTAATTTCTGAATTGTTTCTCTAAAATTCCATAAATGCGACGTAATCTTTGTTTTGCCCTCAATTGCATGGCATAATCAGAACTTCTAGTTCTTTTCGTACCGTGTTGACCAGGTCTCTGATCTAATTTACATTTATTTTCTAAGGATTTCCCTCTGCTTTTTAAAAAAAGATCAGTACCTTCTCTTCGACTGAGCTTACAGGTAGGTCCAAGATATCTTGCCATGTTACTACTCCAGATTCTTTATACGCGGCGTTTTTTTGGTGGACGGCATCCGTTATGAGGAATCGGCGTCACATCAACAATATTATTAATTTTAAAACCCAGATTATTCAATGATCGAACAGCAGATTCACGGCCAGGCCCAGGGCCTTTAATCATCACATCGAGATTCTTCATACCAAATTCTTGCGCGACGATACCAGCTTTTTCAGCAGCAACCTGTGCAGCAAAGGGAGTACTTTTTCTTGAACCACGAAACCCTGAACCACCAGAAGTTGCCCAAGACAAAGCATTACCTTTTCTGTCAGTTATAGTTATTATTGTATTATTAAATGACGCATGAACATGAACAATGCCATCTGCCACTTCTTTTTTGATACGTTTTCTCGAACGATTTGGACTAGCCATTACATCAGCCTCTTAAGGGATTCTTATTTTCTAATTGGTTTACGAGGGCCTTTCCGAGTACGAGCATTTGTTCTCGTCCTCTGCCCCCTTAATGGCAAACCACGACGGTGCCTAATTCCGCGATAGCAACCTAGATCCATCAAACGCTTGATATTCATTGAAACTTCACGACGCAGATCACCTTCCACTGTCATCTTCGAAACCACATTACGAATAGCTTCTAATTGCTCTTCAGTCAGTTCTTTAATTTTTACGCTAGGCTCAAAACCAACCTTTTCGCAAATTTCACTTGCAGTTTGACGACCAACACCATAAATAGCTGTCAATGCTATAACTGCATGCTTATGATCTGGTATATTTATCCCGGCAATACGTGCCATCTAGATACTCCCCTGAGTAGTACTCTAAAGTTAAGCGTTTAATTATAGCATTGTAGCAATAATGACGCAATAAATTTTAGCCTTGTCTTTGTTTATGTCTTCCATCAACACATATAACCCTAACAACACCATTTCTTTTTACTATTTTGCAATTTCTACAAATTGCTTTTACTGAAGCACGAACTTTCACTGCTAACTCCTAACTGTTCTTGTGCAATAATTATTTTTTTAAATTAGCTTTTTTCATTAAGCCTTCATATTGCTGCGACATTACATGGGTCTGCATTTGAGAAATGAAGTCCATAACAACCACAACAATAATTAATAAGGAAGTGCCGCCAAAATAAAAAGGAACATTCCAATAAACTATTAAAAATTCAGGCAATAAACAAACCAATGTAATATAAAAAGCCCCTACTAAAGTTAAACGGGTCATAACTTTATCAATATATGATGACGTTTGCAATCCGGGCCTGATACCTGGCAAGAAAGCACCAGATTTTTTTAAATTTTCAGCGGTTTCTTTTGAATTAAATACCAAGGCCGTATAAAAAAAACAAAAGAATACTATAGCCGTGGCGTAAAACATTACATAAACTGGTTGGCCAGGTGACAACATGGTTGCTATATCCTGCAACCAAGAAAACCCTTCACTGTTGCCAAACCATCCCGCTATAGTTGCAGGAAATAAAATTATACTTGAAGCAAAAATTGGTGGTATTACACCAGCCATATTTAATTTTAAGGGCAAAAAACTACTTTGACCACCATATAATTTACGGCCTTGCTGACGCTTCGGATAATTTATTAAAATTCGACGCTGACCCCTCTCAACAAAAACAACAAGGGCAGTGACTGAAAGTGACAACAGAAACAAAAGGATAATAAAAGCACCATTCATTTCACCAGTACGTGCCAACTCTAAAGTCCCACCAATAGCCTTGGGCAACCCAGAAACAATACCTGCAAAAATAATCATGGAAATACCATTTCCAATGCCACGCTCGGTAACCTGCTCACCAAGCCACATTAAAAAAACTGTACCTGTCACTAATGTGATTGCTGTTATGGCAATAAATCCAATGCCGGGGTTTAAAACCACTGAAAGCCCGCCAGCCGTTTGATTTTGCAGAGCAATTGAAATTCCAATGGCTTGAAATGTAGCAAGAACAACTGTTCCGTAACGTGTAAACTGAGAAATCTTACGACGCCCTGATTCACCTTCTTTCTTCATTTGCTCCATTGCTGGTATTACGACTGTCATCAACTGCATAATAATTGATGCAGAGATATATGGCATAATACCTAGCGCGAATAAACTTAAGCGCATTAAAGCCCCACCCGAAAACATGTTAAACATGTCTAAAATGGATCCACTTTGTTGTTCAAACATTACAGCTAGTGCTTTTGGATCTATACCAGGAACAGGTATATGCGATCCAATTCTATATACAAAAAGAGCACCTAAAACAAAAAGCAATCGCGCTTTAAGCTCTGAAAAACCGCTGGATTTGTTAGCCATTTGAGCCCTTGAATTACTCACTTAAGCCTCTACTGTGCCGCCAGCACTTTCTATAGAAATTCTTGCCCCAGCTGTAACTTTAATGCCTTTTATCGTCACAGCCCTTTTTATATCACCAGATTGAATAACTTTGGCGGTTTTGGTAAAAACTGGAACTATATTTGAGTCGATCAAAACACTAAGGTCTATTAGATCACTATCCAAACCATTAAGTTCGCTTAAACGAACTTCAGCTGAGAACTTCGACATGTGGGATTTAAATCCAACTTTAGGTAAACGCCGTTGTAATGGCATTTGACCACCTTCAAAACCCACTTTGTGAAATCCTCCACTTCGTGCTTTTTGGCCTTTATGGCCTCTACCACATGTTTTTCCGAGGGTACAACCAATTCCACGGCCAACACGTTTGGATTTCTTTCGTGATCCTTCACTTGATTGTATAGTATTTAAATACATTACAGCTCCTCAACTTTTAACATGTATGATATCTTGTTAATCATACCCCTGTTTTCTGGCGTATTAAGCACCTCAACAGTTTGGTTAATTTTTCGCAAACCCAGTCCAGTCAAACACGCTTGATGGCGTGGTAACCGTCCAAACTTGCTTTTTGTCATTGTTACACTTAATTTTGTTCCAGACATTACTACTATCCAATAATTTGATCTATTGTCAGGCCGCGTTTTGCGGCAATTTGATTAGCATTATGCATCCCTGTCAACCCATTAATCGTTGCCCTTACAACATTAATTGGATTACTTGTACCAATACATTTTGCTAGAACATTGTGCACACCAACAACTTCAAATACTGCCCGCATTGCGCCTCCGGCAATAATACCAGTCCCTTCAGATGCTGGTTGCATGTATACTTTTGCAGCTCCAGTAGTATTCATAATCGGGTACTGCAAAGTATCGCCTTTCAAAGAAACTTTGCGCATATTTTTACGGGCCTGTTCTAAAGACTTTTGAATGGCTATAGGAACTTCTCTTGCCTTGCTGACACCATAGCCAACACGGCCTTCACCATCCCCAACGACAGTTAATGCTGTAAAGCCAAAAACCCTACCACCTTTAACAACCTTTGCAACTCGCCTTACATTTACTAATTTTTCTTGTAAACCGTCAGTACTGCCTTGAGCAGGTGCTGTAGCCATTTTATTCTCCTAAAATTTCAAGCCGGCTTCACGCGCAGCATCGGCCAATGCTTTAACGCGGCCATGGTATTTAAATCCAGAGCGATCAAATGCAACTTCTGTCACTCCAACTGCCAATGCTTTTTCTGCAATTGTTCTACCCACTTGAACCGCTGCTTCCACATTACCAGTATATTTTAACAAGGCTTTTATATCTGCTTGGTTTGTAGATGCACTAGCCAATGTAGTCGAACCATCTTCACTTATAACTTGTGCATAAATATGCAAGGAAGTTTTATGGATTGATAGCCTTGTAGCATTTACATTTTTTATTTTTGAACGTAATTTTAACGCTCTCTTCATTCTTGCTTGTTTCTTATCCATCACGCTACCTTACTTTTTCTTGGCTTCTTTTCTGACAACATGCTCATCTGAGTATCTCACACCTTTGCCTTTATAGGGCTCTGGTGGACGATAAGCCCGAATTTTTGCAGCTGTTTCTCCCACCAATTGCTTATCAGTACCTGTTATCTGAATTTCAGTTTGTGTAGGTGTTTCTATATTAATTCCAGCAGGAACTATAAAATCCACAGGGTGAGAAAAACCCAGCGAAAGACTAAGAACATTATCTTTTGCCTGCGCTCTATATCCAACACCAACAAGGGATAACTTTTTTTCAAAACCAGCTGATACGCCAATTACCATATTATTTAAAATGGCTCTTGCAGTACCTGCTTGGGCAGTCGCTTTTTTATCGTCCTTATTCCATTGCATTACAATAGTACTTTCAGCAATATCTATACTAACCGCTGAATTAAGAACATGGGATAACTGGCCTTTACTTCCCTTTACAGTCATCTTGCCATCATCCAACTTTACTTCAACACCATTGGGTATGGCAACTGGGGCTTTTGCAATTCTTGACATGACACACCTACATTAACAAACAGTACAAATAACTTCGCCGCCGTGACCAATTGCACGTGCAGCCCTATCCGTCATTACACCGTTTGATGTTGATACAATAGCAATCCCTAAGCCGCCAAGTACTTTTGGCAATTCGTCTTTAGATTTATAAATACGTAAACCAGGCCTACTAATTCTTTTTATAGCTTCAATTACAGGAGCACCTTTGTAATATTTTAACTCAATAGTCATTTCTGTATGACTACCATTGGTTTCAGTGGTGAAATCTGTAATATAACCTTCTGCTTTTAGAACTTTAGCAATCGATACTTTTAGCTTTGATGAAGGCTGTTTTATACTTTTTTTTCCTGCAGATTGACCGTTTCTTATACGTGTCAGCATATCTGCAACTGGGTCTGTCATACTCATTTTCTTTTCTCCAAACTTGATCTAACAGATCTTACCAACTTGCTTTGACTACACCAGGAACATCACCGCGCATAGTTGCCTCTCTTAATTTATTTCTGCTAAGGCCAAACTTGCGGTAATAACCATGAGGACGTCCAGTTAAATTACAGCGATTACGAACCCTTGAACCACTAGAGTCCCTTGGTAATTTTTGGAGCTGTAAATGAGCAGCTTCTTTATCTTCATAAGATGCACCGATATCCTTGATAATTTCTTTTAAGGATTTACGCCTAGCATCAAATTTTTTGACTAATTTTTTTCGTTTTTCTTCACGTGCGATCATTGATTTTTTTGCCATGTTAAAACTGCCCCTTAGCTCTTAAATGGAAAATTAAACAGCTTTAACAAAGCCAAACCTTCTTCATTGGTCTGTGCTGTAGTTGTAATAGTGATATCCATACCTCGTAAAGTGTCGATCTTATCATAGTCAATCTCAGGAAATATGATTTGTTCTTTAACACCCATAGAGTAATTTCCACGCCCATCAAAACTTTTTGAACTTAAACCTCTAAAATCACGAATTCTAGGAATGGAAATACTAATTAACCTATCCAAAAATTCATACATCCTGTCGCTACGCAATGTAACTTTACATCCTATAGGCATATCATCGCGAATTTTAAAACCAGCAATTGATTTTCTTGCTAACGTAACTATAGGTTTTTGACCGGAAATTTTTTCCATGTCAGAAAGTGCAGACTGTAGAACCTTTTTATCAGCTACCGCACCACCCACACCCATATTGAGTGTTATTTTTGTGATGCGAGGAGCCTGCATAATAGACTTATAAGCAAATTGCTCTACTAATGCCGGAAGGATTTTTTCTTTATATACGGTTTCTAATCTAGCCATGATTCATCTGCACCTTACACATCAACAACTTCATTTGTTGATTTAAAATATCTGACTTTTTTTCCATCTTCAAGAAATCTAAAGCCGACCCTATCCGCTTTCTTCGTCGTTGGATTATACAAGCCGATGTTTGAAATATCGATTGGCATATCCTTAACAATTATTCCACCCGAAACTCCTGCATTTGGATTCGGTTTTTGGTTCTTCTTGACTTGATTAATTCCTTCAACCAAAACTTTGTCATTTTTTAAAACTTGTGTAACCCTACCGCTCTTACCTTTATCTTTTCCGGTACGAACAATTACATCATCGCCTTTTTTAATTTTTGCCATTTTTAAACCCTACCTTATAAAACTTCAGGAGCCAGCGAAATTATTTTCATAAATTTTTCACCTCTAAGCTCACGTGTTACAGGGCCAAAAATTCGGGTTCCAAGAGGCTGGAGATTGTTATTTAAAATAACAGCAGCATTGCCATCAAAACGTATAACAGAACCATCAGGCCTACGTACACCTTTGCGCGTCCTTACAACAAGGGCGTTATAAACTTCTCCTTTTTTTACTCTTCCACGGGGAATTGCATCTTTAATACTGACTTTGATAATATCACCAATGCCCGCATAACGACGGTGTGACCCCCCCAATACTTTGATACACATGACCCTTTTGGCACCACTATTATCGGCGACGTCAAGGTTAGTTTGCATCTGAATCATGATTTATTCCTACACTCTGTATATAAATAGTTGATGCTATTTGTTAGCACTTTCTAAGACTTGAACCAATTTAAATGTTTTATTCTTAGATAGAGGTCTGCATGATGTTATAGATACCACATCACCTTCTTGGCAAATATTATGTTCATCATGAGCCATCATTTTTGTAGAACGTTTTATATACTTCCCGTAAATCGGATGTTTTACAACTCGCTCAACTAAAACCGTAATTGACTTATCCATTTTATTACTAACAACCCGACCAGTGATTGTACGTAATTTAGTTACATTCTCACCCATCTTATGCACTCGCCATTTCATTTATTATGGTTTGAATCCGAGCCACTTCGCGCCTAACCTTTTTTACTTGATCTGGCTTTGACAATTGACCCGTACCTTTTTGCATTTTTAGGTTAAACCGTTCCCGTGAGAGATCGAGCAATAAGCTCCCTAATTCATCTTTTGATTTTTGACGTAATTCACTTGCTTTCATTACATTATTGTCCGAGCGGTAAAAAGTGTTTTTAATGGGAGCTTAGCAGCTGCTAACGTGAAGGCTTCACGTGCCAATTCTTCAGAAACACCCTGTATTTCATACAACATTGTTCCTGGCCTTACTTGAGCAACCCAGTATTCTACACTACCTTTTCCTTTTCCCATACGAACTTCTAAAGGTTTTTTAGTAATTGGCTTATCGGGGAACACTCTTATCCATATTTTTCCACCACGTTTTACATGGCGTGTAATTGTTCTTCTTGCTGACTCAATTTGTCTTGCAGTTAATCTTCCTCTGCTGACTGACTTTAAGCCATACTCACCAAAACTAACTGATGAGCCACGTACAGCAGTACCGTTATTTCTGCCTTTGTGTTGTTTACGGAATTTGGTTCTTTTTGGCTGAAGCATGGTTATATTCCTTCAACTATTTTTTGGTTTCAGAATTAATGGATGCGATATGTGCGTCCATATCGAATACTTCACCTTTAAAAATCCACACTTTAATGCCGATAATCCCGTAGGTTGTATGCGCTTCTGCTGTTGCATAGTCAATATCAGCCCTTAAAGTATGCAAAGGTACACGACCTTCCCGATACCATTCGCTACGGGCAATTTCTGCACCGTTGAGCCGACCACCAACATTGATTTTTATTCCTTCTGCACCTAAACGCATCGTATTTGTTACTGCGCGTTTCATAGCCCGGCGGTACATTATTCTTTTTTCCAACTGCTGAGCCACTCCTTCAGCTACCAGTTGCGCATCTAATTCAGGCTTCCTTATTTCCTCAACATTTAACTGAACTGGAACACCAATCATTTTTGATATTTCTTGGCGTAATACATCAATATCCTCGCCCTTTTTTCCAATAACAATACCAGGTCGAGCTGTATGAATTGTAATATGCGCGTTGTTAGCTGGACGGTTAATTTGAATTTTGCTTACTGAAGCATGGGCTAACTTTTTCTTAATAAATGCCCGCACTGTCAAATCTTGATGTAAAAAAACAGAGTAATCTTGACTGCTTGCATACCATCTTGAATTCCAATCTTTTACAATACCAAGCCGTATACCTGTTGGATGTACCTTTTGACCCATTTTATACCCCTACTCGAATTCTGCGACTTTTATTGTAATATGGCAGGTTCTTTTAAGGATATGATTTGCATTTCCTTTAGCTCTTGCCTTAAATCTTTTCATGGTCGCCCCTTCATTAACATAAACAGTCGACACTCGTAACTCATCAATATCTGCACTTTCATTGTGTTCTGCATTTGCAATCGCAGATTCAAGAATTTTTTTGATGATTGCAGCAGCTTTTTTAGAACTGAACTTCAAAATATTCAGTGCTTTTTCAACTGGCAAACCACGAATTTGATCGCCAACTAACCGTGCTTTTTGCGCAGACAAGGGGGCATTATTTAATTTTGCTGAAATTTCCATCACTGCCTTACCTAGATTTCTTATCAGCCACGTGGCCTTTATATGTTCTTGTAGGCGCAAATTCGCCAAGTTTATGTCCCACCATATTCTCAGATATTAGAACTGGAATATGCAAACGACCATTGTGAATTGCAATTGTTAAGCCTAGCATGTCAGGAATTATCATTGATCTTCTTGACCATGTTTTAATCGGTTTCCGATTATTGCTACTTACAGCATCTTCTACTTTTTTTAGAAGATGATGATCAATAAACGGACCTTTTTTAATTGAACGCGGCATGAGTTTTCTCTCTATTTCTGCTTACGACGCCTAATAATCATATTATCAGTACGCTTATTTTTTCTTGTTTTGTATCCCTTAGTTGGCATACCCCAAGGTGATACTGGATGTCTACCACCTGATGTTCTTCCTTCACCACCACCATGTGGATGGTCAACTGGATTCATTACCACACCACGCACGGTTGGGCGAACTCCACGCCATCTAGTTGCACCAGCTTTACCCAAAGATGCAAGATTATGCTCTGAGTTTGATACTTCTCCAATTACAGCTTTGCAATCAGCCATAACTTTGCGCATCTCACCTGAACGCAGCCTTATGGTTGCATGTGCGCCATCTCTTGCTACCAACTGTACTGATGTACCCGCACTTCTTGCTAATTGGGCACCCTTACCAGGTTTCAATTCGACACAATGAACTGTAGTTCCCATTGGAATGTTTCTCAGTGGCATACAATTTCCTGCTTTTACAGGTACAGTTTCTGCCGAAACAATCTCCTGCCCCACCACTATCCCTTTTGGAGCAATGATGTATCTGCGCTCCCCATCTTTAAATAAGATAAGGGCTATATTAGCAGTTCTATTTGGGTCATACTCCAAACGTTCTACTACAGCAGGTATATCAACTTTATTTCTTTTGAAATCAATAATGCGGTAGTGTTGCTTATGTCCACCACCGATATGACGTGTTGTTATACGTCCCTGATTATTACGACCGCCACTTTTGCTAAGTTTAGATAACAAAGGGGCATAAGGTTTGCCTTTATGCAACTCATCATTCTTGATGCGGACTACAAACCGTGATCCCGGTGATGTCGGTTTTGACTTTACAATCGCCATGCTTTCTACCGTTTCCTATTGATCTATCACTTTAATAAATTACGCAGCAGAGAATTCAATATCATGACCGGGTTTCAGCTTTACATAAGCTTTTTTCCAATCAGATCTTTGACCCAAAGATTTACCGACTCTCTTTTGTTTGCCCTTAACATTCAAGACATGTACTGAATCAACCTCAACTCCGAACATTAATTCAACCGCACTTTTAACTTGTTTTTTTGTTGAGCTTTTTACAACTTTAAAGACAAATTGTTTGTTCTTTTCTGCGGATAATGTACTTTTCTCAGAAATAATTGGAGACTCAAGAACTCCTGACAACTGAAATTTGTTTATACTCACGCTAAACGCTCCTCTAGTTGCTTCAACGCACCTGGCGTAGCAATTACTTTATCGGCAGACACCAATAATACAGGATTTAAATTTATTGCCTCAATCACTTCAACATATGGAATATTTCTTGAAGCCAACGCTAAATTTTCATCTACATTCTCAACAACTATCAGTATGCGTTTTGCATTAATCAGTTTTAATTTTTCATTTAATTCTTTTGTTTTAACTGTAGCAGGAATAATGTCACTGCTTACAACCAAACGATCTTGCCTGAGTAATTCCGACAAAATTGATCGTATACCAACACGAAACATTTTCTTGTTTAACTTCTGCTCATAAGAACGTGGCCTTGCTGCGAAAGCAACACCACCCGTCCGCCAAACAGGGCTTCGTGTAGTACCTGACCGAGCACGTCCAGTGCCTTTTTGGCGCCATGGTTTAGATCCACCACCACTTACATCCGAGCGTGTCTTCTGCGCCTTTGTCCCGGCCCTTGCTCCAGCAAGATAGCGCGTTACTAATTGGTGAACTAACGTCTCGTTGTAAGACTGACCAAATACACTTTCTGCTACTTGTGCATTACCGGCAGAGTCTTGTTCATTTAAAGCTGGTATTTGCATTCCCATGACTTAACCTTTATTTCGCAATTTCATCGCAGGCGTGATAACGACATCACCACCCTTAGCACCAGGCACTGCGCCTTTAACTAAAATTAAATTTCTTGCTGTATCAATGGCATGAATAGTCAGGTTTTGGATAGTTGTTTTTGTATTACCCAAGTGACCTTCCATTTTCTTACCTTTAAAAACCCGGCCTGGAGTTTGGCACATACCGATAGAACCCAATACCCTATGTGAGCGTGAGTTACCGTGTGTGGCATCCTGCATACTAAAATGGTGTCTTTTAATACCGCCAGCAAAACCTTTACCAATACTACGGCCTTGGACATCAACCACTTGTCCTGCTTGAAAAATATCCAGAGATAACTCGGAACCGGCAGATAACTCAGTGCCTTCGCCTTCTTCGAGTCGAAACTCCCAAAGACCACGCCCAGCTGTCACATTAGCCGCCGCATAATGACCTGCCATTGCTTTATTTACTCTTGAAGATTTTTTTTCGCCCGCTGCAACCTGAATTGAACGATAACCATCTACCTCAACACTTTTAACCTGAGTAACTCTGTTTGAGTCAATCTGGAGAACAGTAACAGGTACTGAAGAACCATCTTCACAAAAAACTCTGGTCATACCACATTTACGACCTATAAGACCTATTGACATCTGCCAATTCCTCTACTTTTAATTCAATTTTATTTGGACATCAACACCAGCTGCAAGATCCAACTTCATCAATGCATCTACTGTTTTTTCAGTTGGCTCAACAATATCCAGCAATCTTTTATATGTTCTCAATTCATATTGATCACGTGCATCTTTATTTACATGCGGTGAAATTAAAATTGTAAAACGCTCTTTCTTAGTAGGCAAAGGAATAGGCCCCTTAACTTGGGCACCTGTTCTTCTTGCTGTTTCTACTATCTCACCAGCCGATTGATCAATCAATTTATGATCAATCAATGATTGATGCAACAACACCCGCACCGACGGTACGACCACCTTCACGGATTGCAAAACGCAAGCCGTCTTCCATAGCAATCGGTGAAATCAATTTAACCTTGACGGAAATATTGTCCCCCGGCATTACCATTTCCACCCCCTCAGGCAACGCAACCGCACCTGTCACATCCGTCGTCCGAAAGTAGAACTGCGGGCGGTAGCCATCAAAAAACGGCGTATGTCGTCCACCTTCCTCTTTTGACAGAATGTATATTTCCGCGTTGAAATGGGAATGGGGCTTGATGGTGCCTTTGTGCGCCAATACTTGGCCACGCTCGACGTCGTCCCTTTTTGTGCCCCTTAACAGCAGACCCACGTTGTCGCCCGCCTCGCCTTGATCCAGCAATTTGCGGAACATTTCAACACCCGTTACGGTGGTTGCGACCGTTGGACGAATACCGACTATTTCAACTTCCTGGCCGACTTTTATAACGCCACGCTCAATACGGCCAGTAACAACTGTACCACGGCCTGAAATTGAGAACACGTCTTCGATAGGCATCAGGAACGCCCCGTCAACCGCACGCTCTGGCAATGGGATGTAGCTGTCCAACGCTTCAACCAATTTTACTACTGATGGCATGCCGATTTCGCTTTCATCACCTTGCAAGGCAAGCAACGCTGAACCCCGAATAATTGGCGTGTCATCGCCAGGGAATTCATACATGTCCAGCAATTCGCGCAATTCCATCTCAACAAGTTCGATCAGCTCTTCGTCATCAACCATGTCTGCTTTGTTCAAGAAGACGACAACGTATGGAACGCCTACTTGCCTTGACAGCAGGATGTGCTCGCGAGTTTGCGGCATCGGGCCGTCTGCTGCCGAACAGACCAATATCGCGCCATCCATTTGCGCGGCGCCTGTGATCATGTTTTTTACATAGTCAGCATGGCCTGGGCAGTCAACGTGCGCATAATGGCGTGTTGCCGATTCATATTCAACATGTGAGGTTGCAATGGTAATACCGCGTGCGCGCTCTTCTGGCGCATTGTCGATTTGATCGAACGCCTTTACCGCGCCACCATGCAATTTTGCCATTACCGTGGTCAATGCCGCCGTTAACGTTGTTTTGCCATGGTCAACATGGCCGATTGTGCCTACGTTTACATGGGGCTTACTGCGTGAAAACTTTTCTTTGGCCATGATTTAATACCTTGTGTTATTCAATTTTATGAAGATTTTTTAATTATAGCTTCTGCTATATGAGCAGGCGTTTCATTGTATTTTTCAAACTGCATACTGTAAGTTGCGCGCCCTTGGCTTATTGAACGCAAATCTGTTGCATAACCAAACATCGTAGAAAGCGGAACTTCACAGCTAAGTGATTTACCAGATGGCTCATCATGCATACCTTGAATTATTCCTCGCCTCCTATTGATATCACCAACAACATCACCCATATACTCTTCAGGTGTTGCAATCTCTACTTTCATTATAGGTTCAAGCAAAACAGGGCTTGCATTTCTTGCACCTTCCCTGAAACACATTGAACCGGCAATCTTAAAAGCCATTTCATTAGAATCTACGTCATGATATGAACCATCAAATATAGACACCTTTACATCAAGCATAGGATAACCAGCCAACACTCCGCTCTTTAACTGCTCTTGAACTCCCTTATCAACAGCAGGAATGAATTCTTTTGGAATTACCCCACCTACAACTTCGTTGACAAACAAGTAACCTGCGCCTGCTTCTTGTGGCTCTATCCGCAACCAAACGTGACCGTATTGACCGCGCCCACCTGACTGCCTAATAAATTTACTTTCCTGTTCAACTACTTTACGGATTGTTTCCCTATAAGCCACCTGTGGCGCGCCTACATTGGCCTCTACATTAAACTCCCTCTTCATTCGGTCAACAATAATTTCCAGATGCAACTCACCCATTCCGGATATTATTATTTGCCCAGATTCCTCATCAGTATGCACCCGAAAAGAAGGGTCTTCTTGGGCCAGCTTACTTAAAGCCATACCCATTTTATCTTGATCAGCCTTTGTCCGAGGCTCCACCGCAACAGAAATAACTGGATCGGGAAATTGCATTCGCTCTAGGACAATAACTGATTTAAGATCACATAATGTATCGCCTGTTGTAACATCTTTAAGACCAATAGCCGCAGCAATATCTCCCGCACAAACAACCTTAACTTCTTCCCGGCTATTTGCATGCATTTGCACTATTCGGCCTATCCTTTCCTTTTTCATTTTCACCGAGTTGTAAATGGTATCTCCAACATTTAAAACTCCTGAATATACCCTAAAAAAAGTTAATGTCCCAACGAATGGATCAGTTGCAATTTTAAAAGCCAACGCTGAAAATGGCTCATCATCAGACGCATTTCTTTGCGCTTCAGTAACGTCGTCTTCAAGCACACCTTTTATTGCCTTAACATCTGTCGGCGCAGGCATGTATTCAATGATCGCATCTAGCATTGCTTGCACACCTTTATTTTTAAAGGCGGATCCACAAAATGCAGGGACGATTTTGTTGGCTAACGTTTGAAGACGAATTCCTTGTTTTATCTCTTCATTTGTCAACTCCCCTTCCATAAGGTATTTTTCCATCAAGCTTTCATTGGCATCCGCTGCTGCTTCGACCAATTTGGAACGCCAAATCTCACAAATCCCTTGCATTTCTTCAGGTATTTCTTTTTCCTCAAAAGTCATCCCTAAATTCGCTTCGTTCCAATAAATGGCTTTCATTTTTATTAAGTCAACAATACCCGAAAAACTTTCTTCAGCACCCACAGGTAACTGCATAGGTATTGCCGTACTTCCTAGCCGCACTTTTATTTGCGCTATTACACGTAAAAAATCTGCTCCAGAACGATCCATTTTGTTAACGAACACCAATCGGGGCACTTGGTACTTATCAGCTTGACGCCAAACCGTCTCAGACTGCGGCTCAACCCCACCTACCGCACAAAATACCGCACATGCGCCATCCAACACCCTCAACGACCGCTCCACCTCAATTGTAAAATCAACGTGACCCGGCGTATCAATAATATTGATACGATGTTGCTGAAACTGCTTTTCCATGCCACTCCAAAAGCAAGTGGTAGCTGCCGAAGTTATTGTTATTCCCCTTTCCTGCTCCTGCGCCATCCAATCCATTGTAGCGGCACCATCGTGCACCTCACCTATTTTGTGGGACACACCCGTATAGTACAAAACACGTTCTGTTGTAGTTGTTTTACCCGCATCAATATGAGCCATGATGCCAATATTACGATAACGATCTATTGGAGTTTTACGCACAATGCACTATACAGTTCAACGTTATTCAATGATCACCAACGATAGTGCGAGAATGCTTTATTTGCTTCTGCCATTCTGTGTGTATCCTCACGCTTCTTTGCAGCCGAACCTCTACTTTCAAAAGCGTCCATCAACTCGCCAGCCAGCTTAGAAGACATATTCCTTTCATTTCTTTTGCGGGAGGCATCAATTAACCAGCGCATGGCCAAAGCGAGACGTCTAGACGGCCGAACCTCAACAGGCACTTGGTATGTTGCACCACCCACACGGCGGGACTTTACTTCAACCCTAGGCTGAACATTCTCCAATGCTTTAGACAATACCTCCAATGGCTCAGCATGCCCCTTTGCTTCTATTACATCCAGCGCACCATAAACAATCCCTTCGGCAACAGACTTCTTTCCACTTTCCATAATCATATTCATAAATTTGGTAAGCATAATACTTCCAAACCTTGGATCAGGAATGATTTCTCTTTTTGTAGCAACTCTTCTTCTAGACATATCTCACCAACTTAGTTTTACTTTTTAGGGCGTTTAGTTCCATATTTGGAGCGACCACACTTTCTATTGTTCACGCCTGAAGCATCCAAACTACCACGCACAACGTGATACCGCACACCCGGCAAATCCTTTACACGACCACCCCTAATCAAAACCACAGAATGCTCTTGAAGATTATGCCCCTCACCACCAATGTAACTACTTACTTCCGCCCCATTTGTCAACCTTACCCTTGCAACCTTACGCAAGGCTGAGTTTGGTTTTTTTGGGGTTGTTGTATATACGCGTGTACATACTCCCCGACGTTGAGGGCATGCCTCCAATGCCGGGACATTGCTCTTTTCTATTCTCTTAGCACGCGGCTTACGAACTAATTGGTTGATCGTGGCCATATCTTTGTTTACTCCGATATACAATTTAACTGTCAGATAATAAAATTTTAATAGGCCAGAAATCCTGACCTAATAATTTCTTTTTGGCCTGACCTAAGCACGGCGGCTTATGTGAGCAAAACATAATACTAGCTATTACTCAACAGGTCAAGTCGATTTTTTTAATACTTCTTATTGCCCTAAACATTCAGAGCTTGTTTTAACGCCTCTTCAACATCAACTGCATCATCAACGATCAAACCATCAGCCTCTACTGCTTGATTCAAGGCAAATCTATTTTTTCTATTTTCATGGAATGCTAAGCCAGTCCCTGCCGGAATCAATCTACCTACAATCACATTTTCTTTTAAACCTTGAAGCCCATCACTAAGACCACGCACAGCCGCATCAGTCAATACACGTGTGGTTTCTTGGAATGAGGCTGCCGATATAAATGATTCTGTTGCCAATGATGCCTTTGTGATACCTAATAATATTGATTCGTAACTTGCTGGAATTTTTCCTTCACTTTCCATCTTATCATTTTCAACCCGCATCACTGCCCTTTCAATCTGCTCCCCTTTAACGAAGCTTGTGTCTCCAGAAGCTGTAATTTCAACTTTCCTTAGCATTTGCCGTATTATCGCTTCAATATGCTTGTCATTAATTTTCACACCTTGCAAACGGTAAACATCTTGAATTTCCTTTACCAAGTAATTTGCCAACTCCTCAATACCCCTCAACCGCAAAATATCATGTGGTGTCAATTCACCTTCTGCAATCGTTTCCCCTTTTTCTACGTATTCACCCTCAAATACTGTTATATGACGCCACTTAGGTATCAACGTTTCAATTTGCTCACCTGCTGCATCGGTAATAATTACCCGCTGCTTGCCTTTGGTTTCCTTACCGAATGATATGGTGCCACTCGTTTCAGCAAGTATGGCCGGATCTTTGGTTTTACGGGCTTCAAATAAATCCGCAACCCTTGGAAGACCACCGGTAATATCGCGGGTTTTACTGGATTCTTGAGGAATCCTAGCCAATACATCACCAACCTTTACCTCACCTCCGTCTTTAATACCCGCAATAGCTCCAGCAGGTAAAAAATACTGGGCCGGAATCTCTGTACCAGGCAGATAGATTGTCTCGCCATTACCGTCAAGTAGTTTAACCATAGGCCGTAATTCTTTACCTGCTGAACCACGCTGCTTTGGATCAGTGACCACCAGTGAGCTTAACCCCGTAACCTCATCTGATTGCTTCTGAACGGTGACCCCATCAACGAAATGGATTAACTCCACAACCCCATCAACTTCAGTTATTACAGGGTGGGTATGTGGATCCCAAGTGACAATTATGTCACCTGAGTTAATTTTAGTCCCTTCCTGAACCGAAAGCACAGCACCATAAGGAATTTTATAACGCTCCCTCTCACGACCGTAGTCATCAACAACCCCCACTTCCCCAGACCGGGAAACTGCAACCAAATTGCCTTCGCGATTGACCACAGATTTGAGGTTATTAAGGCGGACTGTACCAGCTGATTTTACCTGTACATTACTTATTGCCGCTGATCTTGATGCAGCACCCCCAATATGGAAAGTACGCATTGTCAACTGAGTACCAGGCTCTCCGATTGATTGTGCGGCTATTACGCCGACCGCTTCACCGATATTTACAAGATGTCCACGCCCTAGATCGCGACCATAACACGCTGCACAAACACCGTGCCTATTTTCACAAGTTATTATGGATCTTACTAATACTTGATCGATACTTTGTTCTTCGAGTATAGAAACCCAGTGCTCATCCAATAGTGTCTTCGCAGGAACTATTATATTTTCCCCTGCCGCGTCCATAATGTCATTTACTGCAACCCGACCTAATACCCGTTCAGACAATGGCTCAACAACATCACCACCTTCAATGATTGGGGTCATAATAAGACCGTTAGAAGTTCCACAGTCATTACCTGTTATTACTAAATCTTGGGCAACATCTACCAACCTGCGCGTCAAATACCCTGAGTTTGCTGTTTTTAATGCGGTATCAGCCAGACCTTTACGCGCACCATGCGTTGAAATAAAGTATTGTAATACGTCCAACCCTTCCCTAAAGTTTGCTGTAATTGGGGTTTCGATAATTGAACCATCTGGCTTTGCCATCAAACCACGCATACCAGCTAACTGACGAATCTGGGCCGCTGAACCCCTAGCCCCTGATTCAGCCATCATAAAAATTGAATTGAATGATTTTTGTTTCACCGTATTGCCATCGGCATCAATGACCGATTCTTCACCCAAACCATCCATCATAACTTTGGCAACTTGATCATTTGCGTGCGACCAAATATCCACAACTTTGTTATAACGTTCGCCATCGGTTACCAAACCTGATGCATATTGGCTTTGAATTTCACTAACTTCCATGTCAGCGGCCTTAATAATATCAATCTTTTTAGCTGGTATCGCCATATCTTCAATGCCGAAAGACACACCCGAAATTGTTGCGTACCTAAAACCTAAATACATCAATTGGTCAGCCAATATGACAGTGTCTTTATTCCCTAAATATCGATAGCTGTAATTGATCAACCGAGATATGTTCTTTTTAGTCATATCACAATTAACCAATTCATAAGGCATACGATCTGGCACAACTTCCCAAATCAATGCACGGCCAACGGTAGTCTTTACACGGTAGGTTTTATCTATAGACTCACCGTTCTCATTGACTACTTTTTCAGTAATGCGGAGCTGAATTTTCGATTGCAGCTCCACTGATTTGGCCAATAATGCTTTATGGATTTCACCGACGCTTACAAAGATGCTGCCGTCTCCCCTGGCATTTATTTTTTCACGGCTAATGTAATATAGACCCAACACCACGTCTTGGGACGGGTTAATAACCGGCTCGCCATTGGCTGGCGATAAAATATTATTGGTCGCCATCATTAAAGTCCTGGCTTCCAGCTGTGCCTCTATGGACAGAGGGATATGTACTGCCATCTGGTCGCCGTCAAAATCGGCGTTGAACGCGCTACAAACCAAGGGGTGCAGCTGTATCGCCTTACCCTCAATCAAAGTTGGTTCAAATGCTTGGATTCCTAAGCGGTGCAACGTAGGTGCGCGGTTCAATAAAATTGGATGTTCACGAATCACTTCTTCAAGGATATCCCATACTTCCGCACCCTCCCTTTCAACCATTTTTTTTGCAGCTTTTATGGTTGTGGCAAGCCCCCTGAATTGTAGTTTGCTAAAAATAAATGGTTTAAATAATTCCAGCGCCATTTTTTTTGGCAATCCACATTGATGCAACCTTAAAGTTGGCCCCACCACGATAACTGACCGACCAGAATAATCTACCCGCTTTCCTAGCAAGTTTTGTCTAAAACGCCCCTGCTTGCCTTTAATCATATCGGCAAGTGATTTCAAAGGCCGCCTGTTTGTTCCTGTAATTGCACGGCCACGACGTCCGTTATCAAGCAGGGCATCAACTGATTCCTGCAACATGCGTTTTTCATTGCGGACAATAATGTCGGGCGCGTTTAAATCCAACAAACGATTTAACCGGTTATTCCTGTTTATGACACGACGATATAAATCATTTAAATCAGATGTTGCAAAACGACCACCATCCAATGGGACAAGTGGGCGTAATTCAGGTGGCAATACTGGAAGAACCTTTAGTATCATCCATTCTGGCCGATTTTTTGAACTCAATAGCGCATCCATCACTTTTAAGCGCTTTGAGTATTTTTTTATCTTTGTTTCTGAATTTGTTGAATTAATTTCTTCGCGTAAAGTCTCAACTTGTTCCTTTAAGTTGATCGCCTTTAGTAAATCATAAATTGCCTCAGCCCCCATTTTGGCAACAAAATCATCACCATGTAGCTCAACGGCATCTAAATATTCATCATCGGTCAACAATTGCCCTTGATCCAAGGGGGTCATGCCCGGATCAAGAATGACAAAAGATTCAAAATATAAAACACGCTCAATTTCTCGAAGTGTCATATCCAACAACAATGCGATCCTTGATGGCAATGATTTTAAAAACCAGATGTGTGCGACAGGGCTAGCCAAATCAATATGCCCCATCCTTTCGCGGCGGACTTTTGATAAAGTGACTTCCACGCCGCATTTTTCACAAATAACACCACGGTGCTTCAGCCGCTTATATTTGCCACAGAGACATTCATAATCACTAACCGGGCCAAAAATTTTGGCACAAAACAAGCCATCACGTTCCGGTTTAAACGTACGGTAATTTATAGTTTCTGGTTTTTTTACTTCACCATAAGACCATGATCGAATCATATCTGGGGAAGCCAAGCCAATACTGATACCGTCAAAGTCATCGGCACGACCTTGGCGCTTTAAGAAATTCATTAAATCTTTCAAGAGTTTGTCCTCATTCAGATGTCAGAAGACGGAAGGCCGAATTAGGGGTATTCCCTGCTTTCAACCTTTGGCTTCTGTTTGTGTTGTCCAGCATATTCGACTGCAATCGGAAGGCAGGAGTTAATATTTCTTTCCCCGCCCTCTGAACATCATTCCCGTTGCAGCTCTATGTTGACCGCTAGTGAACGGATTTCTTTAATTAATACGTTAAATGATTCTGGCATTCCTGCCTCCATCTTATGGTCACCATCAACAATATTTTTATACATGCGGGTACGCCCCGTAACGTCATCTGACTTGACAGTGAGCATTTCCTGTAATGTATAGGCTGCCCCATAAGCTTCTAAAGCCCAGACTTCCATTTCCCCAAAACGCTGCCCCCCAAATTGGGCTTTACCACCTAATGGCTGTTGTGTAACAAGACTGTATGGGCCTGTTGAACGCGCATGCATTTTATCATCCACCAAGTGGTTCAACTTTAACATGTACATATAACCAACTGTCACTTCGCGCTCAAAAGGCTCACCTGTCAAGCCATCATAAAGCGTAATCTGGCCATGTTCTGGCAAATCGGCCAACTTCAACATTGTCCGGATATCTTCCTCGCTGGCACCATCAAATACTGGGGTAGCCATTGGTACTCCAGCCACCAGATTGCCAGCCATCTCCAAAATTTCTTGGTCTGTAAATGAGTCCAAGTCTTCCTTGCGGCCGCTACTGTTATATATTTTATCCAGGTATTCCCTTATTGCCGTGACTTTAGCTTTTTCCTGCTCATACTGCGCTTCCAACATTTTGCCAATCTTGATACCTAAGCCTTTTGCCGCCCAACCCAAATGTGTTTCAAGCACCTGCCCAACATTCATCCGGGAAGGTACGCCCAATGGATTTAATACTATATCTACTGGATTACCATCGGCAGTATAGGGCATATCTTCAATCGGCCTAATCATGGAAATAACACCTTTATTGCCATGACGCCCCGCCATTTTGTCACCGGGCTGTATGCGCCTTTTTACTGCCAAATACACTTTGACCATTTTAAGCACACCAGGCGCCAAATCATCACCCATGGTGATCTTCTTCCGCTTGACTTCAAACTTTTCATCAAAATCTTTCCGTTGCTGCTCAATTTGCGCGACAACTGTTTCCAATTGAAGATTTATATCTTCATCCTTCATTTTGATTTTTAACCATTCGGAATGCTTTAGCCCATTCAAATAATCTTGGCTTATTTCATTGCCGGCTTTGTGACCACCAGGCCCCGACTGCGCAACTTTACCTATCAGCAATTTGGCAACACGGGCAAAAATATCTTCTTCAAGAATTTTTAGCTGGTCATCAAGATCCTTTCTGTAACGTTTAATTTCTTCTTGCTCAATATCAAGGGCACGCTTATCTTTCTTTACTCCGTCCCGGGTAAATACTTGTACGTCAATAACGGTACCTTCTATACTTCCAGGAACACGCAACGAAGTATCCTTCACATCAGCCGCTTTTTCACCAAAAATCGCCCGCAATAATTTTTCTTCTGGTGTCAACTGCGTCTCACCTTTAGGAGTGACTTTACCCACCAGAATATCACCGCCTTTTACTTCGGCGCCAACATAAACTATGCCTGATTCATCAAGCTTGGACAAAGCCTCTTCACTGACATTTGGAATATCCGCCGTAATTTCTTCTGGGCTATGTTTGGTATCACGTGCTACACAGGTTTTTTCTTCGATGTGTATTGTAGTAAAACGGTCTTCTTTAACAACACGCTCTGAAACCAAAATTGAGTCTTCAAAGTTATATCCGTTCCACGGCATAAACGCGACCAACATATTTTGCCCCAAGGCTAGCTCGCCCATATCGGTAGACGGGCCGTCAGCTAAAATATCCCCCGCATTAACTATATCCCCCGGTTTTACCAATGGCTTTTGATTGATGCAAGTATTTTGGTTAGAGCGGGTGTATTTTGTTAGGTTGTAAATATCAACCCCTGGCGCACCAGTTTCGGTTTCCGTGTCATTTACCCGCACCACAATTCTTGCGGCATCCACGGCCTCAATACTACCACCACGGGCAGCCACGACAGTTACACCTGAATCCTTGGCAACCGTCCTTTCCATACCTGTACCAACCAATGGTTTTTCAGCACGCAAAGTAGGAACTGCTTGGCGTTGCATATTCGAACCCATTAATGCACGGTTAGCATCATCATGTTCCAAGAACGGAATAATTGACGCCGCGACAGAAACGATTTGTTTTGAGGATACGTCCATATACTGAACCGTATCAGACATTGCCAAAGCAAATTCGTCTTTATGTCGGCATGACACCAATCCTTCTACCAGCTTTCCATTTTTATCAACCGCCACACTGGCCTGGGCAATAACAAACTCGCCTTCTTCAATTGCTGACAGATAGTCAACTTGATCCGTCACTATACCGTCAATTACTTTTCTGTAAGGCGTTTCTAAAAACCCATAATTGTTAGTGCGTGCATACACTGACAACGAATTAATCAAACCAATGTTTGGGCCTTCAGGTGTTTCAATGGGGCAAACCCGACCATAATGGGTTGCATGTACGTCCCGAACTTCAAATCCCGCCCGCTCACGTGCCAAGCCCCCTGGCCCTAATGCAGAAACACGGCGCTTATGCGTCACCTGTGATAATGGATTGTTTTGGTCCATAAATTGGGACAACTGGCTGGAACCAAAAAATTCCTTTACAGCAGCAGACACAGGCTTTGCGTTAATAATTTCTTGGGGCATTAAGCCTTCAGAATCAGCCAAAGTCAGTCGCTCCTTAACTGCACGCTCAACCCTGACTAAGCCAACGCGAAATTGATTTTCTATCATTTCACCAACTGAACGAACCCGTCTGTTGCCCAAATGATCGATGTCATCAACGATTCCGTTGCCATTACGAATTGCAATCAGTTCTTTAAGGACATCTATGATGTCATCTTTGGTTAATGTACCTGGCCCTGTACTGTCATTACGACCTAACCGCCGATTAAACTTCATTCTACCCACGGTCGATAGGTCATATCGTTCGCTGGTAAAAAATAAGTTTTGAAACAAATTCTCAGCCGATTCTTTCGTTGGTGGCTCGCCAGGCCGCATCATGCGGTAAATTTCAACCAATGCTTCCAGTGCATTTGTGGTTGTGTCCAACCTCATAGCATTGCTAATGTACGGACCATTATCTAAATCATTAACGAACAGCGTGTTAATTTCAGTGATGCCACTCTCTATACAGCGGTCCACCAAAGCAGTTGTCAATTCGTCATTGACGCTTGCCACCAATTCACCTGTCGATTGGTCTATCAGATTGTGCCCCAAAATCTTTCCAACCAGATATTCTTTTGGCGCAATGATTTGAGTCAAGCCAGCTTTATTCATTTCACGAATATGCTTTGCCGTAATCCTACGACCTTCCTCCACCAAAACCTGATCGTTGTTTTTTATGTCGAATGCCGCAATTTCACCCCGCATTCTTTCAGGGACAATATGAAAAAGGCACTTGTCGGCCGTCAAGGTAAATTTATTGAACTCAAAGAAAATGTTGATCATTTCCTCGTTATCGTAACCTAAACCTCTTAGCAAGATAGTTGCAGGAATTTTTCGTCGGCGGTCGATACGCACATATACGCAGTCTTTGTGGTCAAATTCGAAATCTAACCAAGATCCGCGATAAGGGATCACCCTAGCGTTAAACAATAACTTACCAGATGAATGTGTCTTACCTTTATCATGGTCAAAAAACACACCCGGAGAACGATGTAACTGGGAAACTATAACGCGCTCCGTGCCATTGATCACAAAAGTGCCGTTATCTGTCATCAGCGGCAATTCGCCCATGTACACTTCTTGTTCGCGAATATCCTTAACAACTTTGGCATTAGCTGCTGCTTCTTTATCATAGATAACTAAGCGCACCAATACGCGTAGGGGTGCAGCGTAAGTCGCCCCCCTTTGTTGACACTCCCTTACGTCAAAAGTTGGCTCCCCCAACCGATACTTCACATATTCCAATACAGCATAGCCTGAGTGGCTTTCAATTGGAAACACACTGGAAAATGCGGCGTGCAAACCAATGTCAGCACGCCTTTCTGGTGATACACCGGATTGTAAAAAACCAGCGTATGAATTAATTTGAGTTGCTAGGAGATAAGGAACATCAAGTACTTCAGTACTTTTTCCAAAGTTATTTCGAATACGCTTTTTTTCGGTAAAAGAGTAGGACATATCGCTTCCAAACCTTTTCGTCATGAATTATTTCTACTGTGTATTTGTTACAAACAGTAAAAGGCCGGTGGCACAAGCCACCAGCCATACTTTAAGTAGGGATGCCGTTAGGCATCCCTTCAATGGTGTCAAAATCTTAGTTATTTAACTTCGACAGTAGCGCCCGCTTCAGTAAGCTGCTTTTTAATGTCTTCTGCTTCAGCTTTTGGAATGCCTTCTTTCAATACAGTTGGTACGCCCTCAACTGCATCTTTGGCTTCTTTAAGGCCCAATCCAGTGATACCACGCACTGTTTTAATAACGGCCACTTTATTGTCGCCAAATGAAGTCAAAATAACATCAAATTCTGTTTGTTCTTCAACAACAGCTGCTGCTGCCGCTGGTGCTGCCGCTGCAACAGCCGCAGTCACACCAAACTTCTCTTCCATCGCTGAAATTAGATCAACGATTTCCATAACGGTCATGTTAGAAACTGCTTCAATGATGTCGGCTTGTGTAATCGCCATTTTGTATTCCTCTAAAATAATTGGTATTAACTGGATATGAATTATGCGGCTTCTTGCATATTATCTTTGACTGCGGCAATTGTACGAACCAATTTTGCAACAGGTTCCTTCATAACCGACATCAACAGACTGATGCCTTGATTACGCGTTGGCAATCTTGCCAATCGAGCCAATTCAGACCCATCAAATGCTTGACCGCCAATAGCAACAATCTTGGTGATTAATTTGTCGTGCGTTTTTGCAAAGTCATTAATCAAACGTGCTGCTGAACCAGGATCTTCCATTGAAAATGCAATAATCAAGGGGCCTACTAGCGCCTCTTGCATACATTCAAATTCTGTCCCAGCAATAGCCCGTCTTGCTAGTGTATTTTTCACAACACGCAAATAAACGCCTGTTTCTCTAGCCGTTTTTCGCAGTTCTGTCAATTCCGTAACGGTTAAGCCACGGTATTCTGCCACCACAGCAGAATGCGCTTTTGCAGCGAATTGAGCAACTTCTTCTACGACAGCTTTTTTGCCATCTAAATTTAGTGCCACAGCTTAGCTCCGGTATTTTCTGGATATTCCAGGATTGATAAAACACATCCTGATGGATGCCCCTTACGGCTCTTGTCCCCTTTATAGGTTCCATCCCCGCCTGCGCAGGAGCATAGCTTTTAGCTATGCCAGTATTAAGTTTTCACACCTGCGGTCTTTGACGGTTACCGGGTTAAGCGGCAACCCAAAGTTCTAAAATTCTTAGCTTGAAATACTGCTTGGATCTAGCCACAAACCTGGACCCATTGTGGAAGACAATGTTATTTTTTTGATATAAACACCTTTTGCTGCTGTTGGCTTAGCTTTTCTTAAGTCAGACAACAAGGCTTCTAAGTTTCCTTGAATTTCTGCTGCCCCAAAGGTCACTTTACCTAGTGTGCAATGGATAATACCTGATTTATCGGTACGGTAGCGAACTTGACCAGACTTTGCATTTTTGACTGCCGTAGCAACATCCGCTGTAACTGTCCCCACTTTCGGATTTGGCATTAAACCCCTAGGACCCAAAATTTGGCCTAATTGACCAACCACCCGCATAGCATCTGGTGAAGCAATAACCACGTCAAAATTCATTTCACCTTTTTTGACCAACTCCGCCAAATCTTCCATACCAACAATATCTGCGCCAGCTGCTGTTGCGGCATCTGCACTAGGGCCTTGGGTAAAAACGGCTACCCGTACTGTTTTACCCGTTCCGTTAGGTAATACCGTTGCACCACGGACATTTTGGTCAGATTTACGTGGGTCTACACCCAAATTAACACTGACATCTATAGCTTCATTAAATTTTGTGGTTGTAAGTTCTTTCAGAATCGCCACAGCTTCAGTAACTGAGTACTGCTTAGCCCTATCAACCTTGCTTTTAATAAGTTTTGCTTTTTTTGATAGCTTTGCCATTATAACCCCTCAACATTCAGGCCCATGCTACGCGCACTGCCTGCAATTGTTTTAACTGCCGCCTCAAGATTTGCAGCATTCAAATCTTCCATTTTAGTTTTTGCAATTTCTTCCAACTGAGCCAAGGTTACTGTACCAACTTTCTTAGTATTCGGATTGCTGCTGCCACTTTTAATGCCTACCGCTTTTTTCAAAAGAATCGAAGCAGGTGGCGTTTTAGTTATAAATGTAAAACTACGGTCACTGTAAACTGTTATTACAACAGGCAGGGGCAGGCCTTTTTCAACATCCTGTGTTTTGGCATTGAACGCCTTGCAAAACTCCATAATATTGACCCCACGTTGACCCAATGCAGGGCCCACAGGTGGGCTCGGGTTTGCTTCACCCGCTTTAACTTGCAACTTTATGTATGCGGTTATTTTTTTTGCCATTTTTTACTCCAATATGGGTCCAAACGCTTTTCAGCTCCCCCTAGACACAAAAATCCCTATCTTATTCAGACAGAGATTCAGTAATGCAACAGAAACGCAATTTGCGTTTTATGCTATTAGCTCTTTTCAACCTGCCCAAAGCCTAACTCAACTGATGTTGATCGGCCAAATATGAGCACTGAAATTTTTAATTTATTTTTTTCGTAATTTACTTCTTCAACAACGCCGTTAAAATCTTTAAATGGGCCATCAATTACCCGGATAACCTCACCCGCTTCAAACAGGATTTTTGGCCTAGGCTTATTCACCCCTTCTTCCACGCGATTTAATATAGACATCGCTTCCTTTTCAGATATTGGCGCCGGACGATCAGATGTGCCACCAATAAAACCTAAAACCCTAGGAACATCCTTTACCAAGTGCCAAGTTTCATCTGTCAACTCCATCTGTACGAGCACATAACCAGGAAAAAATTTTCTTTCACTTTTTCGCTGCTGCCCCATACGCATTTCAACAATTTCTTCAGTTGGCACCAGAATCTTGCCAAAAAATTGCTCAAGACCCTCACGCTTTATCCTTTCCTCTAATGCTTGCTTAACTTTATTTTCAAAGTTTGAGTAGGCATGCACAACGTACCAGCGCAACGCCATTTCCTTACCCGCCCTGACCAGTCAAAAAACGCACACCCCAAAAGAGGAACATATCAAGAAACCAAAGGATCAACCCAACGATAAAAACCATTGCAAACACTAGCAAAGTGGTTCTAGTAGTTTCGTCACGCGTAGGCCAAACGACTTTTCTAACCTCTTGCTTCGACTCGAGGACAAAAGCCCAAACTGAACGACCCAAATTTGTAGTTAAAAACATGCCGAGAGCCATCAATACAATAGCAAGCAAGCCTAAAACCCTATATAGGAGCCCAACTTCTTTAATAAAGGAATGATCTGTGGAGAAATAATAAAATCCACCCACTCCCGCAACGACAAAAACGACAGAAAAAACTTGCTTGACAATATCAGCAACTGATGCCGCTGGCTCTGCTTGAGTATTCATGTGTTAGTTATTATTATAATAGAAAATATCGACTTGCTTTATCTGAGTGGCAGGCCAGGAGGGGCTCGAACCCCCAACCAGCGGTTTTGGAGACCGCCATTCTACCAATTGAACTACTGACCTATTCAGACAAAACTTTACAGAACTTACTATGATATACTAAATTAAAGTATTATTCAATGATTGATGCAACAACACCCGCACCGACGGTACGACCACCTTCACGGATTGCAAAACGCAAGCCGTCTTCCATAGCAATCGGTGAAATCAATTTAACCTTGACGGAAATATTGTCCCCCGGCATTACCATTTCCACC